>JBIIYP010000051.1:0-23805 GCA_044346705.1 Flavobacteriales bacterium | reverse complement strand
CCGAACGTGGTGCCCATCGTGGTTCCGCCGCCCACGCGCCATCCCCTGCTCTACCGGCTGTGGTTCGGGATCCAGGTCCCGCGCATCCTGCGCACCCACAAGGCCGACCTCTTCCTTTCACCCGACGGCTTCCTGAGCCTGAGTGTGCCGGACGGCACACCGCAGCTCTCGGTGATGCACGACCTCAACTTCGAGCATTACCCGGACGATCTGCCGGCAGCCTACAGTCGCTATTACCGCAGCTTCTTCCCGCGCTTCGCGAAAAAGGCCGCGCGCATCGTCACGGTGTCCGTGTTCTCGAAGCAGGACATCGTGAAGCACTACGGCGTGGAGGCGGACCGGATCGATGTGGTGCACAACGGCGTGAGCGCGGTGTACGTGCCCCTGCCCCTGGCGGAACATGCGGCGGTGCGGCAGAAGCTCACGGGCGGGGCGCCGTACCTGATCTGCGTGGGCTCGATGCATGCGCGCAAGAACGTAGCGCGGCTGCTGCTCGCCTTCGACCGCATCGCTGCGGAACATGAGACCATACGCCTCGTCTTCGTCGGTGAACAGATGTTCCACGACCCGCGCATGGAAGAGGCCTGGGCCCAAGTAAAGCACAAAGACCGCGTGGTGTTCACGGGTCGCTTGGGGCAACAGGAACTGCGGCGAACGCTGGGCGCGGCGCTGGCCTTGGTGTACGTGAGCTACTTCGAGGGCTTCGGCATTCCGGTGGCGGAGGCGATGAAGTGCGGGGTACCCGTGGTCTGCGCGAGCGCCACCAGCTTGCCCGAGGTAGCCGGTGATGCAGCGCTGTACTGCGACCCCTTCAACGTGGACGACATCGCACGGGCCATGCGCACCATTGTCAGCGACCCCGTGTTGCGCGAACGCCTGGCCGCGAGCGGGCTGCAACGCGCCGAACGCTACACCTGGGACCGCACGGCCGAAGGGCTTTGGGCCAGTGTTGAACGGATGATGAAGGATCGACGCACGAACTGAACATGGCGCTGGCGGCCTACCACATCAAGGGCGTGCTCGAAGCAGGCTGTGACGAGGCGGGCCGAGGCTGCCTCGCGGGTCCGGTGGTGGCTGCGGCCGTGATCCTTCCGCCGCGTGTGCGCATTCCGGGGCTCGACGACAGCAAGAAGCTGACAGCATCACAGCGCGATGAACTGCGCCCCCTGATCATCGAGAAAGCCATTGCGTGGGCCGTGGCCGAGGTCTCGCCGCAGGAGATCGACCGCATCAACATCCTGAAGGCCTCCTTCCTGGCGATGCACCGCGCGATCGATGCCTTGGTGCAACGCCCGGAAGCCCTGTTGATCGACGGCAACCGCTTCTCGCCCTACGCCGGCGTTCCGCACACCTGCATGATCAAGGGTGATGGTCGATACCGCAGCATCGCCGCCGCCAGCATCCTCGCAAAGACGCACCGCGATGCCCTGATGGAAGAGCTTCACAAGGCACATCCGCACTACCGCTGGAACGTGAACAAGGGCTACCCCACGCTCGATCACCGCAAGGCCATCGCTGCACACGGCCCCTGCGCGCACCACCGCCTCACCTTCCGCCTGCTCGCCGAGGAACCGGTGTTGTTCTGAGCGTTGCTCGATCTCAAGTTCTTCGGTTCGAACACAGCTCACCCTCGCGTCGGTTTCGCGGAGCGCATGTCAGCTCCCCCTACACCCCCTCGTTGTTCCTCCCTGCGGTCGGACGCGGGGGATGTTTGGAAGCGCTCCGCCGATCCACACACAGTGCCTTCTTACTCTGCTCATTATCTGATCTTCAAATTTTCCGATCGGCACCCGCCTGTTCACACGCACGTGTGCACATGCGAAGCGATCGGAGCGCTCTAGGCTTGAGCGGTGATCCTAGCTTGGCCGCGTCATGGGCCGTCGTCTTCCCGTCATCCTGCTGCTCCTCGGTATCCTGGGCGCCACCGCATGGACATTGGTCCGTTGGAACGTCCGTGAGGACCGGCAAGCCGACCCCTGGGAAGCACTGCCCGCACAGGCCGCTGTGATCCTCGAAGTACCCGCCCCGCTCACCACCTGGGACCGCTGGACGCACACGACCCAACTGTGGGATGCCATCGGTGTTTCCCAAAGTGCCAAGGCCTTGGACGCCTTGTTGCGAAAAGTGTCGGCGCTGTCCGAAACACAGCCCGCACTGCTGAAGGAACTGAACGCTTCATCCGCGCTGGTGGCCGTAGTGGGAACCGGTGGTGGACCGGGCACCTTGGTGATCTGGCCCCTGCAACCGAACGCTGCGGGTATCGAACAACTCGGCACAGCTCTCGGCATCGACCTCTCCAAGAACGCCACCAGTTGGAGCGGCACGGCCGTCGGGATGTCCACCGATACCGCGCTGGCCGGACTGCGCTTCGCGTGGAAGGACGGCCTGGCCCTGATCGGCAGCTCCGGGCCAGTGCTGGATGAGGCCCTGATCGCGCTGGACAAGCATGGCCAACTGCAGGACAGCACCTTCCTCCGCGCAAAACACACCTTGGGCGCCGGTACGGACGGACACCTCCTGGTGCACCTCGATCGCGCCGAACGCCTATTGGGTCGCTGGCTCACCAACGCCGCCGTGGAGGGGCTCCGCTGGCCGAACGGCTGGGTGGCCTTGGACCTGCGCGTGCGTCCCGAAGCCGTGCTGCTCAGCGGACTGGTGTTCCCTGAAGGCACCGACAGCACGTTCGCACTGCTTTCCGCACAAGGCATCGGGCGAAGCAGTGCACTGCGCGTCCTGCCAACGAGCGTCACCACACTGGTCACGCAACAGGTGAGCGACCCGCAACGCTTCCTGGAACAACGCGGCGCCGCCAACGACAGCCTCGCGGCCGCGGCCTTCCTGTGGTGCCGGGGCATGGTCGCCGTGGCCACATCGCCCGACACGGCCACTGGCGGCATGCGCTCGATAGCGGTGTTCCGCACCGATGAGCCGGAGGCACCGCTCCTTGCCCTGGCCGCGTTGTGTCCTCCGGGCGGTTGCGATACGGCGAACCACCGCGGCGTTCGCATGGTGCGTTCACCGGTCCCGGGCGCTTTGGGAACACTGCTGGGGCCTGCGTTCGAACGCTTCGAGCAGCCGTGGTATGCGATGCTCGGTGACAAGGCCGTATGCAGCGACAGTCCTGACCTGCTCAAGGAGTCCATCGATGCGTTCACGGACGGCCGCAGCCTGGCCACCGACGAGGGCAACGCCGACTTCATGCAGCGCTATGCCACTGATGCGGCATTCACCGTGTGGGCCGATGCTGGGCGCAGCTCCGCGTGGCTTGGGCCCCACATACGGAGCGAAGCGAAAGCGGAGTTGAACGAAAGCCTCCTGGCCGGCCTTGGTCGTTTCCTGGTGCAGCTCGGCCCGGCGCAGAACGGCGCCTACCCCATCACGCTGTGCCTTCAGCAAGGCGCACCGGTGAAGCAGGAGGTCGGCGTGCTGTGGAGCAGCGCCATCGGGCGCCCGCTGATCCGTGGTCCCTTCATCGTGCGCAACCACGTGAACCGCACGCAGGAGGTGCTGGTGCAGGACAATGCGAACGTGATCCACCTGCTGAGCAGCACGGGCAACGTCCTTTGGAAGCGCGAGCTCGAAGGCCCGATCATGGGTGAGGTGCAGCAGGTCGACAAGTTCCGCAACGGGAAGTTGCAATTGCTCTTCAACACCGAAGGGCGGATCCACCTGATCGACCGGAACGGCAAGGATGTCGGTGGTTTCCCGGTGATCCTGCCGGGAAAGGCCAGCGCGCCGATCAGTGTGTTCGACTACGATGGCAACCGCGAGTACCGCGTGCTGGTGCCCACCGTGAACGCCACGCTCCTGAACTATGACCTGAACGGCAAGCCCGTGCAAGGCTGGGTGCCTCCCCCCACAACGTCCGCCTGCCATGTGCCGGTGCAACACCTGCGCCTCCGCGCGAAGGACCACCTGGTGCTCGTGGACCACGAAGGCCATGTGACCGTGCTGGACCGCAAAGGCGCACCGCGCTACAGCCCGAAGCTGAAGGTAACCGGTGCCACGCGCATCATCGGCCTGCGCACCGCACTGGAGATCGGTGCCTGCCGCGTGCTGTGGGTGGACAGCGCAGGCACTGCGTTCTCCGGGACCTTTGATGGGGTCATTGACAAGCTCGGGACAGGCGCCACGGACAAGGCCGACGATAAAGGCCTTCTGCTCTACCCCATCATCGACACCATTCGGCCCGATGCACCGGTGAAACGCGAGCGCGACATCAACCTCGACGGCACGCCGGAGTCCATCATTGCCTATGGCGACGGCCGCGTGGTGGTGCAACGTGCGCAACCATGACCGACATTGCGAACGCGGCCGATGTGGAGCGCTTGGTGAAGGCCTTCTACGACAAACTGCTGGCGGATCCCGAGATGCGGCACTTCTTCGCGGACCTCGACCTGCCGCACCACCTGACCCGGATCGAGTCCGCTACCATCGTGCCGGTGATGGCGTGGAAGGTGTAGAACAGCTGAGTGACAGAGCATCAGGGTCCCCTTTGGGAGACCGCTGATGGAAAAGTAGGGGCGCGCTCACCGCTTCGGCTTCACCAGCAGGATCTTCTGCCCCGCCTTCAGCGGCTCCGCGATGCCGATGCCGTTGTACTCCGCGAGCTTGCTCACCTTCACGGCATAGCGCTGGCTGATGCCCCAGAGCGTTTCGCCCTTCTGCACGGTGTGCACGCCCGGGTCCTTCAGCTTGTTGCGTTTGCCCTGGAGGTAGACCACCTGCCCTTCCTCCAGCTTCTGGTCGGCTGCACTTTCGTTCCACTTGGCCACGATATCGCGCGGCAGCTCCATCTCCAATGCGATGCTGCGGTAGGTGTCCCCGGCCTTGGCATGGGTGAACTTCACCTTGCCGTCCAGGCGTTCCACTTCGCGGGCGCCACCGATGGTCACCACATCACCGTTGTCCTTCGGCTTGCGGGCAGGCTTGGTGGAAGGGGTGGCACTGGGCTTCTTGGTGTACTTCACGTCGACGCCGCGGTCCAGCTTGTCCAATTCGTAGCGTTCGATCAGGCTGATCAGCTTGTCCGGATACTTGGGGTCGGTGGCGTAGCCGGCCTTCTTCAGCCCGTGGGCCCAGCCCTTGTAGTCGGTGGGTTTCAGCTCGAACAGGCCGGCATAGCGGGGGCGTTCCAGGAACTTGCTGTGGTCCTCGAAGCTGTCCTCGGCCCGCTTGTACTTCCGGAAGCAATCGTCCTTCTTGTCGTCGTCGTGGTACATCTTGCCGCCGGTCCAGTCGGGCGTGCACTTGATGCCGAAGTGGTTGTTGCCCTCCCGGACGAGGTCGCTGTTCCCGTTGCGGCTTTCCAACAGGCCCTGGGCCAGGGTGATGCTGGCGGGGATGCCGTGCTCCTTCATCTTACTGACGGCCACGCCCTTCCACTGCGCGATATACTCCTCGGGCGTAATGGGGCTTGCAGGTGGCTGGCCATCAGCGGCTTGAATGGTCCCGTGGGCCAGCAACACCAGCACCCCGGTTTTCAACAATTGAACGATCCTCATGGTGGAATGGGGCCGTACCTCGGCAAGGGACCAAACTACCGGCGTTCCAACGTGTTATCCACGACCCATCCACCGTGATCCCCACGAAGCAATGTGAATAGAGCGGGCCTTGGGTTCACGTTGGTGTAACCATTTTCGAACTTTATGGAAACACGATCAAACAAAAGCGGGTGGCCATTCGTTTAGCTCTCAGTTCCGATGAATTCCTTCGACAAACCCACCAGCCAGCGCTCCGACCAGGACCGCTCGGAGCGGTTCGCCCGGCTGGGTTTGGAGCCCGGGGACTACTATTTCAGTGAGGAGGGCTATCTGGTGTTCACCGAGCAATACCACAAGAAGCGTGGATACTGCTGCCAGAGCCGTTGCCGCCACTGTCCCTATGGCAACGCGCCGAAGCCGAAGGACAAGCGCGGCTAAGCGCCGCATACGATTCCTCGTTCCCCGTCGTTCTCTCCCTGGTTCCCTTCCTGGCGAACGCTCGCGCGGTCGACACGAAGCGATACCGTCCACCGGTGAGGTAAGGCACTGGTGGCGGAAGGATGACTGCCTGCAAGGTGATCATCTTCCGTGGGGGCGGGGGTCGAAAGGCCTCCGCTTCCTGTTTTCCTGCAGGACCAGTTCCACGAACAGCAGGAAGGATGGTGCGTTTAGCTTTGCCGAACCCTCATTTTCCCGCATGATCACCGCGACCGCCAGCGACCTAGTCCTTTTCCAACAGTCCATCCGCGAAGGCATCCCCGATGTCCTTCCCCCGGCACAGCCGCTCGACCCCAAGGTGAGCCACGCCCCCAAGCGCCAGGACATCCTGAGCGCCGAGGAGAAGAAGCTGGCCCTTCGGAACGCACTGCGCTACTTCCACCCGAAGTACCACGCCACGCTGGCCCCGGAGTTCGCCGCCGAGCTGAACACCTACGGCCGCATCTATATGCACCGCCTGCGTCCGGAACACCCGATGCACGCGCGGCCCATCGACCAATACCCCGCGAAGTGCCAACAGGCCGCGGCCATCATGCTGATGATCCAGAACAACCTGGACCCGGCCGTGGCGCAGCACCCGCACGAGCTGATCACCTACGGCGGCAACGGTGCGGTGTTCCAGAACTGGGCGCAGTACCGCCTGGTGATGAAGTACCTGAGCGAGATGACCGACGCGCAGACACTGGTGATGTACAGCGGCCACCCGCTCGGCCTCTTCCCCAGCCACGCCGAAGCGCCCCGCGTGGTGGTAACGAACGGGATGATGATCCCCAACTACAGCAAGCCCGACGACTGGGAGAAGTTCAACGCACTTGGTGTGACGCAGTACGGCCAGATGACGGCCGGCAGTTACATGTACATCGGTCCGCAGGGCATCGTGCACGGCACCACCATCACGGTGCTCAACGGCATGCGGATGATCCGTCAGGCCACTCCCTCCCCCGCAGGGGGGGCCGGGGTGGGGTTGTTCGTCACCTCAGGTCTAGGTGGCATGAGCGGCGCGCAGCCCAAGGCCGGCAACATCGCGGGCGTGGTCACCATCTGCGCCGAGGTGAACAGCGCTGCGGCGCACAAGCGCCATGTGCAAGGCTGGGTGGATGAAGTGATCGCCGATGTGGACGCGTGCATCGATACGGCACTGGCCTGGCAGAAGAAGGGGGAAGCGCACAGCATCGCCTTCCTGGGCAACATCGTGGACCTGTGGGAGCGCCTGGCCGCACGCCACATCAAAGTCGACCTGGGCAGCGACCAGACGAGCTTGCACAACCCGTGGGCCGGCGGCTACTACCCCGTCGGCCTGAGCTACGAGGAGAGCAACGCATTGATGGTGCAGGATCCGGCCGCGTTCAAGCTGCGCGTGCAGGAGAGCCTGAAGCGCCAGGTGACCGCCATCAACAGCCTCACCGCGCAGGGCATGTATTTCTTCGACTACGGCAATGCCTTCCTGCTGGAGAGCAAACGCGCGGGTGCAGAGATCGGTCCACTTCCTGTCCCTTCGAGCGGAGTCGAGAAGGAGTTCCGGTATCCGAGCTACGTGGAAGACATCATGGGTCCCCTATGCTTCGACCATGGTTTCGGTCCCTTCCGCTGGGTGTGTGCGAGCGGCGACCCGAAGGACCTGGCCACCAGCGACCGCATCGCCGGTGATGTGCTCGAGGCCATGCTGCACGAAGCGCCCGAGGCCATCCGCCAGCAGATCGCGGACAACCTGCATTGGATCCGCAACGCACAGCAGAACAAGCTGGTCGTGGGCAGCCAGGCGCGCATCCTCTACGCCGACAGCGAGGGCCGCATCCGCATCGCCGAGGCCTTCAATGCGGCGATCAAGGCCGGGGCCATCAGCGCGCCCATCGTGTTGGGCCGTGACCACCACGACGTGAGCGGCACCGACAGTCCGTACCGCGAGACCAGCAACATCCGCGATGGCAGCCGCTTCACCGCGGACATGGCCGTGCAGAACTTCGTGGGCGATGCCTTCCGGGGCGCCACGTGGATCAGCCTGCACAACGGCGGCGGCGTGGGCTGGGGCGAAGTGATCAACGGCGGCTTCGGCATGGTGATCGACGGCAGCACCGACAGCGACCGCCGCCTGAAGAGCATGCTGCACTGGGACGTGAACAATGGCGTCGCGCGTCGCGCGTGGGCCCGCAACCCGAACGCGGTGTGGAGCATCGAGCAGGAGATGAAGCGCGAGCCGCTGCTGAAAGTGACCCTGCCGAATGAAGCCGATGACGCGTTGCTCGACGGCCTGGTTGGCTAAGCCTGCGCTACGCAATGGGCCATTCCTTGGATCCTATTTCCGGGTCGTTCGGCGAGGTGGGACGAAGTGTGCACCTCGCTCGAACCAAGCGTCGCCCGGGCTCGTTGTCCAACCACTGCCCCAGCTCCCATGCACATCCGGAACCTCCTCGCTGCAAGCCTCGCCGCCGCTGCGCTCCAAGCACAGGCACAGACCTACACGATCCAGCTGAGCGGGACCTTGTCCTCCTGCGACAGCGGTTCCACGGTCCTGGTCCAGGACTTCATCTCCCTTTTCGCCGATAGCCTCTCCGTAGGATCCGGCTGCAGCTTTTCAACCACCTACACGGTCGGCATGCCACAGGGCGTGCTCTACATCCAAGCCTTCTGCACCAATGGGGGATCGGTGGCCACCACGGTGGATTACGACCTTGGCCAGAGCGACACCCTCACCCTGCAGGTGCCCCTGGTCTGCGGGCCTGACGTGGTGGACTGCTTGGGGCTCGCCGGCGGTCCGGCGTTGACCGGAACCCCTTGCGACGATGGCGACCCCGCGACCGTGTTCGACACCTGGGACGCCGCCTGTGCCTGTGCAGGTTACGACAGCACCACGCTGGTGCTCGACTGTCTGGGCCAGCCGTTCGGACCCAACGTGCCGGGCAGCCCGTGCATCGACCAATTGAACCTGATGCTGCCCTTCGGCACCTGGAGCACGAACTGTCAGTGCGTGCCCGACAGCAGCCAATTGGGTGTGGATTGCCTCGGCGTGATCGGAGGATCGAACCATCCTGGTGGCAATTGCGACGATGGGGATGCCTCCACCGCTATCGACCTCTGGGACATCAACTGCCAATGTGTAGGCCTCGATAGCGCGCAGGTCGTCTTCGATTGCCTCGGGATGCCCAACGGAGGCAACCTGCCCGGCACGTTCTGCATCGACAACAACTCGCCCTTCCTGTTCGGCCAATGGGACGCCACCTGCACCTGTGTTGCGGACAGCAGCATCTTCTTCCCGACCGATTGCCTCGGCATTACGAACGGAAGTGCATGGCCCGGGACCAACTGCGACGATGGCGACGTGAATACCATCGCGGACAGCTGGGATCCGACCTGCATCTGTGTCGGATTCGACACCACCGGCTTCGCCTTCGACTGTGTCGGTGTTCCGAATGGATCGGCGCTGCCCGGAACAACGTGCGACGACGGGATCGGCGCGACCATCAACGATGTTTGGACCGTGTTCTGCGTTTGCGCCGGCACCGACACCACCTTGAACGTGGTGGATTGCCTGGGCATCCCCAATGGACCGAACCTGCCCGGCATGCCCTGCACCATCCTTCCGGACAGCCTGAACCTGCTGATGGGGACGTGGGGACCGGATTGTGTCTGTTATTCGATCGTATTCGATTGCGAAGGCGTGGTCGGTGGCACCGCGCTACCTGGCCTTCCGTGCAACGGGCTGAACCCGGACTCGACGAGCTTCGTGGGCATCTGGGGACCGGATTGCCTGTGCTACACCGATCCCGCCGCCATGAACCTGGACTGTGCGGGGATCCCGAACGGCACCAATGGCCCGGGAACACCGTGCTTCGATCCGCTCAACCCCTTCTTCAACAGCATCTACGACCAGAACTGCCAGTGCCTGCCGGACTCCATGGCCGTCTACTTCGATTGCTTGGGCATCCAGAACGGCCCCAACCTGCCGAACACCGCCTGCGACGACGGGGATCCCTCCACACCGTTCGACTACTGGGACAACACCTGCACCTGTGTAGGCTATCCGGCAACGCCCTGCCAGGCCGGCTTCGAGGTGCTGCCCTCAGCGCCCGACACCACCGGAGGTCAGCCCATCACCCTGTGGATCATCAACACCAGCTTCGGTGGCTCCGGCGCTTTCACCTACCTGTGGGATTTCGGCGACGGCTTCACGTCCACGGACTTTTTCCCCACGCATGACTATGCCGGCTTCGGGCCTTACAACCTGTGCCTGACCATGGACGATGGCAACGGCTGCACCGACACCTATTGCGACAGCATCGGCCTGGACAGCAACGGCTTCTTCCGAAACAGCTTCACTGGGTTCACCTTGAGCGTGATGCAGGGGGCGACGGGCAACGAGGAGATCGTCGCTGAGGAGCAGGAGCTGAACCTCTGGCCGAACCCGGCGCGGGACGAATTGAACATCGCGTTCACCCGGCCGATGCAGGGCGTGGTGGAACTGAGCATCATGGACCTGGAAGGGCGCGTGGTGCGGAACGAGCGCCTGAGCGGCGCCTCGGGCATGCGCACCTTGCCACTGGACGGACTGGCCAATGGCATATACCTGCTGCGGGCAACGAGTGGAAGCGATCAGTTCACGGAACGCTTCGTGAAAACGGATTGAGCCCGATCTCCCGGACACGAAGGGGCGCTCCGCAAGGGGGCGCCCTTTTCGTTGGAAGCGATCTGCAGCGGCATCCGTACCATTGAAGACCCTACCGCGTGTTAGGGGAAGAGCTCCTTTAAGGAAACACCGTTCCACCCAACCCCCGGTCCCGTCCCTGCGTGTATGGGTCTGAACAACGAACCGAAACTCAATCGATCGACCATGAGATCATCCTTCCGCTCCCTCTTCTTCGGCCTTGCGACCCTGCTTAGCGCTGGTGCCATGGCGCAGTACCCCTATTACATCGCGCTCTCGGGCACGGTGGGCAGCTGCTATTCCGGGCAGGTATTGACGGTACAGACCGTGCAGGGAACCCTCCCCCAGCAGAGCTATACCGTGACCGTGAACAGCAATTGCACGTACTCGATCACCGTGCCGGTATCGAACCAACCCGCCTGGCTGGAGGTGACCACCGCCTGTGGTGGCGCGTTCCAGGTCGGATCGGACTCCTCGCAGTTCAACTTCATCGGTGACACGGCCTACAGCGTGATCGACCTGAACTGCGGTGGTGGCGGCACATACGACTGCCTGAACATCCTGAACGGTCCGAACATGCCGGGCACCCCCTGCAACGACAACGACCCGTTGACGGTGAACGACGCATGGAGTCCGACCTGTGCCTGCCAGGGCGTCAATGTTCAGAACTGCCAGGCGGCCTTCAGCATTGCGCTGATCGGACCGTGGGCGATACAAGCGACCAACCAGAGCAGTGGTGTGACCCCGCTCGCCTACCAATGGTGGATGCCGGATGGCACCACAAGCACGGCGACCAACCCGATCCACACTTTCACCGCTCCTGGCACCTACGGCATCTGTCTCACCATCACGTCCATCAACGCCTGCACCAGCGTTTCCTGCGACACGATCTATGTGGACAGCACCGGCACCATCAGCCTGCAGCCCGGATACTACGACTGCATGGGGATCCCCAACGGATCCAGCTTGCCCGGAACACCGTGCGATGATGGGAACCCATTGTCCACCAACGACACCTGGACCGCGAACTGCGGATGCACAGGCATCGGCGGCGGTGCGCTGGATTGCCTTGGCGTTCTGAACGGCACCAACCTGCCCGGCACGGCCTGTGTGGACAGCATCGGTGGCTTGCTCGTCACCGGTATCTGGACCGCGAACTGCGTGTGCCAGACGAACTCCGCGATGGACTGCCTAGGCATCATCAACGGTCCCAACGTGCCCGGTTCGCCCTGCAACGACGGCGACACGCTCACCGTGCAGGACACCTGGAGCCCGAGCTGTGTATGCGTCGGTGTTCCGGTGAACTACTACGACTGCCTCGGCATGCTGAACGGTCCGGACCTGCCCGGAACGCCTTGCGACGATGGTGACCCTGGGACCATCAATGACACATGGAGCGCGAACTGTGCTTGTATGGGAGCCAACATCCTGCCCTGCAACGCCGACTTCTGGGTACTACAGGCCGTCACGTACGACTCCTTGAACCAGACCACCACCCCGATCCCCTACGAGCTGTGGATCTGGAACCTGAGCAGCGGCGGCAGCGGCACCTACACGACCTTCTGGAGCTTCGGCGACGGAAGCAGTAGCACGGCCCAGTTCCCCACGCACACCTATGCGGGCAACGGTCCCTACCTGCTGTGCCTCACCATCGATGATGGCATGGGCTGCACCAGCACTTACTGCGATAGCGTGTCCATCGACAGCAATGGCCTCTACACCGGCATCATGGGCGGTGGCAACGACCGCCAGAACGGCTTCACCATCAACGTGCAGGGCTACCAGACCACCGGCCTGAATGAACAGTCCATGCTTGATGGCATCGCTGCCTGGCCGAACCCGGTGGCTAACGAGTTGAACATCGCGCTGAACAACGCCGTGAGCGGATCGGCCGACGTGACCGTGTTGGATATGGAAGGTCGCGTGGTCCACGCCGAGCGCCGCATGCTGGCGAACGGCCGCAACCAATTGCTCCTGCAGACCTCCACGCTAAGCCCCGGGCTCTACACCGTGCGCATCAGCAATGGCGCCGCTTCCATCAGCCAGCGTTTCGTGAAAGTGAATTGAACTAGAGTTGGGTTCGTGGAAGGGCGTCCCTCGCAAGGGGGCGCCCTTTCGCGTTTCCACCGAAACCCGCTGAGGCGCCGTAATTTGACCTGATCACGTCCTTTCGGTATTCACACCACACACCCAACCCCGCCCCGATCCCCTGCGTGTATGGAGGTGAACGCCCCACGAACAAACCCGATAGACCATGAGAACCCTGCTCCGCTCCTTGTCCTTCTGCTGCCTTGCGCTGCTCGGAGGAGTCGCCAATGCCCAGTTCCCTTACACGTTGATCGTACAGGGCACCGTGGCCGGATGCACGCCGTTCCAACAGGTCACCATCACCACCACGGGTAGCACCAGCCCCTCCGTGAGCTATACGCTGGAGATCTTCCCGCCGAACTGCACCTACGACACGATCATCCAGCTCAACAGCACCTATGCCGGCGTCCTGGTCAGCACGCTCTGCAACGGCCAGGTGGTCACCGCCTCTGACTCCACCACCTTCAACTTCATCAACGATTCCGCGGTGATCGTGATCGACCTGAACTGCACCGGTGGTCTTCCGGATTGCCTCGGCATCCCGAACGGCCCGAACGTGCCCGGCACACCCTGCAACGATGGCGATCCGAACACCATCAATGACCTGTGGAGCCCCAACTGTGCGTGCATCGGGGTCGCCCTCCCGCCCAGTTCCGTCTTCGTCACCGGCACCGTTTCCCCCTGCAACGGCGGCACATACCCCGTTCACATCTTCACCACGGGCACCACGCCACCCATCGACACACTGATCACCACCGGCCCGAACTGCACCTATGAATTCCTCTTCAACCCGCTGAACACCTCCGGCTGGGTGAACGTGGAGGTCTCCTGCGACAGCGGCCTCACGTGGATGTGGGATTCGCTCGGTTTCACCTCCACCCCGGGCGATACGCTCCTGATCAACTTCACCTGTGGTGGCCTTATCACCGATTGCACTGGTGTTCCCGGCGGGGCGAACCTGCCCGGCACGCCTTGCAGCGACAATAACCCGAACACCATCAACGACACGTGGAGCCCCGCTTGCACCTGCTTGGGAACGCCCGTGCCACCGACGTGCCAGGCCGCCTTCACAATCGCACAGATCGGCCCATGGGCCATGCAGGCCACCAACCAGAGCACCGGCATGGGCCCCATTGCCTACAGTTGGTGGATGCCTGACGGAAGCACCAGCGTGGCAACGAACCCGATCTACACCTTCACAGCACCCGGCACCTATGGCATCTGCCTCACCATCGCCACTGCGGATACATGCACCAGCGTGACCTGCGACACGGTGTTCGTGGATTCCAGCGGAACGATCACCACCACACCGCTCTACTACGATTGCCTCGGCATTCCCAACGGCAATGCGGTGCAAGGCACACCCTGCCAGATCCCTGGGACCATCCTGCAAGGTGTATGGGGCATGAACTGCGTGTGTGACACCAGCAACGTGCTGTTGTTCGATTGCCTGGGCTTCCTCAACGGACCGAACATGCCTGGAACCGCCTGCAACGACGGCGATACGCTCACCGTGCAGGATACCTGGACCATCGGCTGCGCATGCATCGGTGTGCCGGTGAACTACTTCGACTGCATGGGTGTGCTCAACGGTCCTGATGTGATCGGCACGCCTTGCGACGACGGGAACCCGGCGACCATCAACGACACCTGGAGCGCGAACTGCGTGTGCACCGGTGCTGCCACGGTACCCTGCCAGGCCGGATTCTGGGTCTTGCAGGCCTACACCATCGACTCGTTGAACAACGTGCCTGTGCCCACGCCCTACGAGCTGTGGATCTGGAACCTGAGCAGCGGCGGCAGCGGCACCTATTCCTTCCTGTGGAACTTCGGCGATGGCAGCTCCTCCACGGCGGCCTTCCCCACGCATACGTACAGCGGCAACGGACCCTACCTGCTCTGCCTCACCATCGATGATGGCGCGGGTTGTGTGAGCACCAGCTGCGACAGCGTGTCCATCGACAACAACGGCCTGTACACCGGCATCATGGGCGGTGGCAACGACCGCCAGAACGGCTTCACCATCAACGTGCAGGACCCGCTGACCAGCGGGGTGAACGAAGCGCTGGACCTCGACGGCATCGCCGCCTGGCCGAACCCGGTGGTGGACGAACTGAACATCGCGTTGACGAGCGCGGTGCGCGGAACAGCGGACGTGACCGTGCTGGACATGAGCGGACGTATGGTGCTGGCCGAGCGCCGCACGCTCAGCGACGGCCGGAACCAACTGTTGCTCCAGACCACCACGTTGAGCCCGGGCCTTTACACGGTCCGTATCAGCAACGGCAACGCCAGCATAAGCCAGCGCTTCGTGAAAGCGAACTGAGCAACGACACTTCGTGGAAGGGCGTCCTGCACAGGGCGCCCTTCCGCGCATCGCCGCCATGATCACCGAAGCGCTCGTCACCCGCTGCATCCGGAGGGATCCGAAGGCGCAGCATGAGCTCTACACGGTGTTGTACCCGAAGCTGATGGCGATCTGCTGCCGCTACGAACGCAACCGGCAGGACGCTGCGGCCACGCTCAACCAGGGCTTCCTCAAGATCCTGCAGAACATCGACGCACGCCGGCCGGAAGTGCCCTTCGAACCTTGGGCGCGCCGCATCGTGATCAACACTGTGATCGACGGCTACCGCCGCAACAAGGAGCGCAAGGCGCAGGAGACCATGGACGTCACCATCGATGACGCCGACCACCGCGACGTGAACGGGTACCTGGCGCACATGGAGGCCGAGGCCTTCGCCGAGCTGCTGCTGCGCCTGCCACCCATGTCGCGCAACGTCTTCAACCTCTTCGCCATCGACGGCTTCGCGCACAAAGAGATCGCCGAGCTGATGGGCATCAGCGAGGGCACCTCGAAGTGGCACGTGAGCCACGCCCGCAGCATCCTTCAACAGGCCATCACAGCGCAGGCCGCAGCGCACACCATCAACGCTTCCATCCGATGAAGCAGACCAACGAATTCGACGACCTCGCCCGGCGCAAGCTGGAGGAACGCGCCTTCCCCATGGAGGCTGCGCACTGGGAGGACATGCAACGCCTGCTGGCGCTGGAACAACGGAAGCGCCGCGGCTTCTACTGGCCGTTGGCCGCAGGCCTGCTGCTCCTCGTGGGCACCGGACTGTGGTGGCAGCTCGCGCAGGAACCCGCTCCCGATGTGATCTCGGAGGTGAACGATGTGAAGGCCGCGGATCCCGCGGAATTGGTCACCGCACCGGCGGCCACCACCACACCGGCTCCCTTGCCAGTGATCAAGGCTGAGCCATCCGTCAGCACGCACAGCGCACCTGCCGCAACAACGCCTGCTGCACCGGACACGCGAACTGTTGCCCCGACCAAGGAACCTTCACCGCGGAACGCCACACGCGATGGACAGCGCAACACACCCAAGCGCCCCAACGAACCCGTGGTGGCTCCCACGTTGGCAGTTGCGGCTTCCGGCGAACCCGGACGACCCGCACCTGCTGAAGCGATCGCACCGCCCGTCGTGCCTTCGGAAGGACCGACCGTACCGCCGGTCGTTGTCGTAGCGCCAAGCATGGAACCTTCACCTCCCATCGTTTTGGCAGAACCCACCGCACAAGGTGCTCCCACAGCGGGAACAGCGGACAGCACGAAGACCGCACCTCCATTGCCGATCGCGGCCAACCTGAAGGATACGAGCAGCACCACACCCCCGGAACCGTTAGTGGCGCCCGTGAAGCCGGGATCCTGGGACATCACCCTGCTCGGCGGCACCCTGCTCAGCACCAGCACCTACAGCGGCGGCACGAGCGCCGCCTGGAGCGAGGCGTTGACCGGCCAGCATGCACCGGCGTTCGGACTGGAGGCGATGCGCATGGGCCGGCACTTCGGCTTCGGGACCGGCCTGCACTACACCACCTACGCTGAGCGCTATATGCAGGAGGCACAGTTCGCCACCGCCACCAACTACAACGACGTCTTCTTCCTCACACCGGTGGACACCACGGTGCTCATCGTCACGGACACGGTCTTCCAAGGGGGCCAGGTCCTTTACGTCACTGCACCTTTCACCATCACGATCAACGTGTTGGACCAGACCATTGATACGGTGACGACGACCGTACAGACCCAGCAGGCCCGCGACCAGGTGAACAGCCTGAGCTACCTCGAAGTGCCGCTGCTGGGCGATGTGCACTCGGCGAAGGGCAAGTGGCAGTTCGGGGTGCGCGGCGGACCCACGATCGGCCTGCTGACCGGTCGACGCGGCGCGGTGCCGGACAGCCAGATGGACGGTCTCACGGACTATGCGGACCAGCCATTCCGCTCGTATGGCTTCGGCTATGTGGCCCGGGCCTATGTGCGCTTCAGCTTCTGCACGGCCTGGTCGGTGGGGATCGAACCCATGCTCCGTGGACACTTCACCGATGCGTACGAGGACTACACGCTGTCCCGTCGTTCCGCAGGCCTTGGCGCCATGCTCAGCCTGAGCTACCGCCTGCCCTGACCGCCACGCGCTGCGCGCTTCCTTCGCATCTTCACGCTCGCGATGCGTGTGCTGCTGGCCTTCTCCATCCTGTTCGTGTCCTGCGATGCCATGACCGACCCGGCGATGAACCCTGCCGTTGCGCCGCCCGAACCGACCGCCATCGACCGCACCATGGACCCGAAGACCCTGCCCGCCTTCTCCGCGAACGGACACCTGAACGCCGTGATCGAGATCCCCGCCGGCACCAGCGACAAGCGAGAATACGACCCCACCACGAAGAGCTTTCCGGTGAACCTGCGCGATGGCAAGCCGCGCCGCATCAGCTTCCTGCGCTACCCCGCCAACTACGGCTTCATCCCCGGCACCTTGATGGACGAGGCACGGGGCGGCGACGGTGATGCACTGGACATTTTCGTGCTCTGCCCTGCGCTACCCGTGGGAACCGTGCTGGAGGTGGAACCGATCGGCATCATCGAGCTCATCGACGACAACGAACGCGACGACAAGCTTGTGGCGCTTCCCGTGGACCGCAACCTGCTCACCATGGACGTGGACGACATCAGCGAACTGCCGAAGGGCGTTCAGGAGATCCTCACCACCTGGCTCACGCACTACGACCCCATGGACAGCGCGCGGGTGATCGGCGTGAAGGGAAAGGAGGCCGCGCTGGAGGCGGTGCGGAAGTGGGAAGTGAAGTGATCACTCCACGGCCAGCCGCAGCGTGATCCTGAAGAGCCTCAACCCCGTAGCTCCGCCCCCACCTCCTTCTCGAACGCGCTGCGGATGCGGCCCATCGCCTTGTCCACCTGCTCGTCGGTCAAGGTCTTTTCGGTGTCCTGCAGCGTGAAACTGAGCGCATAGCTCTTCTTCCCTTCGGGCAGCTTGTCGCCTTCGTACACGTCGAACAGGTCCACGCGCTGGAGCAATTTGCGTTCGGCGTGCTGCGCGAGCTTCTCTAGCTGCGCGTAGGTCACGGCCTTGTCGAGCAGCAGGCTCAGGTCGCGGCGCACGGCGGGGAAACGCGATACTTCGGCGTAGGTGATGCGCTTCGATGCGATCTGCTGCAGCCACACGGCATCGTTCAGCTCCGCGAAGAAGACGGGTTGCGCGACATCGAAGGCCTTGGCCACGGCAGGCTTCACGGCACCGACCACGGCCAGCGTCAAGTGCTTGCGTTGCACCGCGATCGCCCCGTCCAGCAGCGGATGCTCCACGGACTGCACGGAGACGCCATCGATGCCCAGGCGCTCCACCAGCAGTTCCACTTCGGCCTTGGCATCCGCGGATGCGCTCTTCTCGTCCTCCGCCAGCCAGCGCTCGCGCCAACGACGTCCGGTGATCAGCAGCGCGGTGCGGTCCTCCTCGCGGGAAGCGCCGTTCGCCGAGGTGTAGGTGCGGCCCTTCTCGAACAGGCGCAGGTCGCGGCGTTGGCGGGCGATGTTGTGCGCCGCAGCGCCGAGCAGGCCGAAGAGCATCGTGGGGCGGAGCACGTCCAGCTCGTTGCTGAGCGGGTTCAGCAGGCGCACCAGCTCATCGGCACCGGCGGCACCGAGCTTCACGGTGCGCTCGCCGCTCACGAGCGAAGGCGTCATCACCTCGTTGAAGCCGCGTGCGGCCAGGTGTGCGGCAAGGGTCTGCTGCAGGCCTTCGAGCGTGGCGGTGTCCTTCATCACGGCGGGCACCATCAGGCGTTCGGGCACGGGGATCCGGTCGAAGCCGTGGATGCGCAGCACCTCCTCCACCAGGTCGGCCTCGCGGTGCACGTCCACGCGGTAGGGCGGCACATGCACCACCACCATGCGCTCCGTGCGCGAGGCGATGCGGCAGTCGAGCAGTTCGAGGATCTTCACCACGTCATCGTGCCCGATGGCCACGCCACAGAGCTTGTCCACGTTGGCGAAATGCACCTTCACCTCGCGCCAGGGCATCTCGTGCGCCACGATGTCCGTGATGGCGGAGCTCACCTTCGCACCGGCCACTTCGCGCAGCAACAGGGCGGCACGCTTCAGCGCCAGCACGGTGATCTCGGGGTCCACGCCGCGCTCGAAGCGGAACGAGGCATCGGTGTTCAACGCATGGCGACGCGCGGTCCGACGCACGCTGATGGCGTCGAAGCAGGCGCTCTCCAGGAAGACGGTGGTGGTGGCATCGCTCACCCCGCTCTCCAGCCCACCGAACACACCGGCGATGCACAAGGGCCCGCTGGGGTCGGTGATCATCAGGTCCTCGGCGTCGAGCTTCCGCTCCTTGCCATCGAGGCTCACGAAGGCCGTACCCGCGGGCATGTAGCGCACAATGATCCTGCCTTCAGCGATGCGGTCCGCGGCGAAGGCGTGCAGCGGCTGGCCGAGCTCGTGCTGCACGTAGTTGGTGACGTCCACCACGTTGTTGATCGGCTTCAGGCCGATGCTGTTCAGCCGCTCGCGCAGCCACTCGGGCGAAGGGCCCACCGTGACGTTCGTCAGCGTGAGGCCGGCATAGCGCGGTGCGGCATGCGGTGCCTGCACCTCCACGGCGACGCTGCGCGCGCTGTCGTCCTGTGCGAAGGCCGAAACATCGGGCATGCGCGCGGCGATCTCGCGTCCCGTGCGGTAGCGCAGGGCGGCGGCGAGGTCGCGGGCCACGCCCAGGTGGCTCATGGCATCGGCGCGATTGGGCGTAAGGCCGATCTCGAACAGGTGGTCGGCACGCAGTCCCAAAGTCTCCGCCGCTGGTGCACCGATGCGGGCGCTGGGGTCCAGCACCAGGATGCCCGCGTGGCTCTGGCCGAGGCCGAGCTCATCCTCCGCGCAGATCATGCCGTGGCTCTCGATCCCACGGATCTTGCTCTTCTTGATCACGATGGAGTTTCCATCGGTCATGTGCAGCGTGCTGCCCACCAACGCCACCAGCACCTTCTGCCCTTCCGCCACGTTGGGCGCGCCGCACACGATCTGCAGCGGCTCACCTTGTCCTATGTCCACCAGGGTCACGCTCAGCCGGTCGGCATCGGGATGCTTGGCGCACTCCACCACATGGCCCACCACCACGCCGGCCAGCATGCCCTTCACCGGCTCCAGGGGCTCCACGCTCTCCACCTCCAGCCCGGTGCTGGTCAGCACCTCCGCCACGTCGCGGGGCGAAAGTCCATCCAGGTCGATGAGCGTGTTCAGCCAGTTCCAGGAGATGCGCATGTGATGGGTCGGAAAATGAGGTCGGCGAAGATACCATCGGGGCTGGAAGCGAAGCTTGCGCCTGATAGATCTGGGTCACGGCTTGAGTGGTGAGTAGCGAGTATTGAGTGGCGAGTGAATTGCCGCAAGGGCATTCACTCGCCACTCGTCAATGATCACTCGCTACTCACTGACCACCACCTTGCCACCGCACAACCAACGCGACCCATCCAGCACGTGTAGGAAGTAAAGGCCGGAGGACAACTGCGAAGTGGAAAGTTCAAGGGACGAAGTGGATCCGGAGAACACGCGCTCCGCAACAACCCGCCCATCCGTACTGACCATGGCTAGCCGCAGCGGGCCATTGAGCGTGAAGCCTGCGGGAAGAGCTAGTTGAACGTTGAGCGGCTCGCCTGCTACCACCGGGTTGGGATACAGCGTAAGTGCCGCACCCATATCCGTGAACTGTTCTGCTAGCCCATCGAAGATCTGGCAGCCGGGCACCAGGCACCCGAAGCTGTCCACCTTCACCAACCAGGCATCCTGGCTCACCAACAGGCTGTCGAAGGCCGTGCCCGCCATGATGAAGCCGCCGTCCAGGGTGCGCTCAAGGTCGTAGAAGTAGTGGTCCACCTGCGTGGTGGTATTGTAGGTGCGGCGCCATACGAGGTTGCCGACCAGATCACTTTTCAGCAACAGGCCGTGCGTGATGCTGCCAAAGTTCTGATCGCCTGCGGCCACGTACCCGTCCGAGGCAATGACCGGGGCCGCGTAAAGCACACTCCGCGCTGAAACATCGTCGAACACGGTGGACCATACTACGCTGCCCGACGGGTCCAACCGGTAAATGGCCGCCCGTTTAAAGGCGTTCTCCGAAATACGCTGAGCCCCTACCAGAACGTATCCACTATCAGGCAGCTGCCTGATGAAGCCCGCGTTGTCGATCCAAGGACTGCCGTAAGTGTAATCCCATTGCTCGACGCCAGCGCTGTCCACCTTCACCACATACATGTTCACGTGGTCGTTGTTGAAGTACTTGAAACCCGATAACACATAGCCTCCATCCAAGGTGCGTTGGCCGCTGTAGCACTGCTGGTCCTCAAAGCCTCCATAGGTCTGCTCCCACAGCACATTGCCTGCAGTGTCCGTCCGGATCAGACGCATGTCGTAGTACTGGCCCGTGCTAACTGTTCCGAACAACGCGTAGCCACCAGGCACTGTGTCCACCGCAGTTAATGCGTCGCTAAGTACCACACCATAACTATGTGTCCATAAGGTATCTCCGTCCGGTCCGAATAGCACCAAGGCAGCATCGGATTGATTGGAACCAAGGGGAACTTTCGAATCCACCATTATGATTCGCGCATCAGGTAACGCCTTCAATGCTTGCGATGCACCACCATACTGGTTTGCACCAGTGATTTGTGTTACCCGGGTAAGGGTCGTATCCCCGGCAAGGTTTATTTGGGTAAAGGTCATGTGTCCGCCGTTCTGGAAATCGGGACTCTTGTTCACAAAGCAGTACCCACTATCGGTGACCACAATACTCGTCAGAACGTTCACACCAAGTGCATCGTCGAAGGTGCGCGACCAGCGCTCCACTTGAGCTTGTGTATTTGCGAAGGCAAGCATCCATAACACCACTGTTACCAATCGGGGCATGACTATCGGTCCAGTTTGATGAACCATTTGGTCTCCATACCTGAAATGGTGGTACAGCGCAGTGCATATAGCCCTGTGGATAGCAAGCCCACATCGAGCTGTGACGTCCCTGACGGCTGTGCCTTCCATTGCATGACCACCCGGCCCATGGCATCCACTACCTCGATCGTGCTCAATGGGAACGGGCTTTCAAGGTTCAGCACACCGTGAGTGGGCACGGGCCACAACCGTATGGCACGTACCGGGGTCAGGTGCTGCCATAAAGCCCTGCCAACAAGCGTATCATTCAAAGCCCAAGGCACCCGCTTGAACTGCTGGCCGAATGCTAGAGCCAGCAAGGCCTTCGCGCTGCTTGCACCCAGCGGGTCCTGGGCCACCATGGCATCCAACAACAGCTTATGCGTGGGGCTCAAGTGTGCCATGCTTTGCTGAACGTTCAAAAGGCTGAGCTGCAACATCACCAATTCAGTGTGCGCGCTGGGTGTTCCCCCTTCCGTTGCAATGATCACATCGATCATGCTATCAGCCTCGGCATACTCACCTTTGGAGATGAAATAGTACAAGGCCTCGCGCAGTTCGCTGGCTCCCTCCCCACTTTCGATCACCCGTAATAGGCTGTCCATGTTCTCATTCTCCAGATAGTACCGCACCTCAGCGCTGTGGATGATGCGTTGCTGCGCGCGGTGGAAAGCCCGTTGGTGCTGTAGCTCCGTGATCTCGTCCTCCGATGTGGCAATGTCCAGCAGATCATCGATCTCATCAATGGTCGCCCGGACCTGCTCCCGTCGCTCATAGAGGCAGGGGGCATCACAGTCCAAAGTTGTTTCGCACAATCGAGTTAGGCCCCAGGAGCAAGCCTGCACACCGATGATCGGAACATTCTCGCATGAAGGCAAGGAATTGGGGTCATCGGCGTAGTGAAAATTCACCGAATCAGAGCGCGAATCGAAGTAGAGATGCTCGGGCGCAAAGGTGCTGCCCCAGCAGTTGGAGAAGACGTTGCCAGCTTGCAACTCAATGTCTGAACACTCTCCTTGGTCCCTCAACCTCCCGGTATAGGTGGTCACATCGTCGATGTAGTTTCCCACGACCGCCATGTCCAACCACCAGTTCTCCGAGCCATTCATCAGATCGTTGCATCCCACAACAAGACCATAACCCGAGCTATCGGCATGCGTGGTTGAGAACGCACCTCTGTTATCACCTTCCATTTGCAGGCCCACACTGAACCCGCTGATACGGTTCAGGAAAATGCTCGCCGTGCTTTTCCGGTTGTCGATCACGGAATCCAGTTCCACGGGGTCGGGTATGTTCGGCTCGGGTGGGTCCCGCTCGGAGTACATGCTTTCGCTGGCCACGATCCCGTAGCTGAAATTCTCCGCCGGGTTGGACGCATCCGCCTCGCTACCCACAATGTCATTGTCCTCCACGTTGTACTCCGTGCTTCCCATCAGGTAAACGCCCACGGGCAGGTTGCACCCACGCTCCACATCGTCTTGTGCATAGTTCCACCCGGCACTGCGCGGCACGGAAATGCTGTTACGGGTCACCTCCGCCGCGTAAGTTCCTTGAAGAATGACACTGTGGACCGAATTGGCAAAGACGTTGTTGCGCACGCGCACGTTGCGGAACCCCGGGAAGTTCGCAGCCCATGCAGCTTGCGATAGGCCATTGAAGGTGTTCCCCTGAATGAGCACGCTGGCATTGAAGCTCATGATGCCGGTGCCCCTCAGGTGCGGAGGGAACACATGGCCTGGCACATTGGTGGTGAACGCGTTGTTCTTAATGTTCACGTTGGTCACATCCACCAAGCGGACATGTTCTGCCGCCGCG
>JBIIYP010000083.1:0-7783 GCA_044346705.1 Flavobacteriales bacterium | reverse complement strand
GTGGCTACCTGGACCGCACCGACCGTGACCGACAACTGCTCGGGTGCCTCCATCACGCAGACCGGCGGACCGGCCAGCGGCAGCACCTTCAGCCTTGGCAGTACCACCATCACCTACACGGCCACCGACGGCGCAGGGCTCACCAGCACCTGCTCCTTCACCGTCACCGTGGTGGATGTCACCGCACCGACCATCGTCGCATGCCCAAGCAACATCAGCGTGAACGCGGGAGCCTCCTGCAACGCTGTCGCAACCTGGACCGCACCGACCGTGACCGACAACTGCTCGGGTGCCTCCATCACGCAGACCGGCGGACCGGCCAGCGGCAGCACCTTCAGCCTTGGCAGCACCACCATCACCTACACGGCCACCGACGGCGCTGGTCTTACGAGCACCTGCTCCTTCACCGTCACCGTGGTGGATGCCACTGCACCGACCATCGTCGCCTGCCCGAGCAACATCAGCGTGAACGCCGGTGGTTCCTGCAACGCTGTCGCCACCTGGACCGCGCCGACCGTGACCGACAACTGCTCCGGTGGCTCCATCACGCAGACCGCTGGTCCTCTGAGCGGTAGCACCTTCAGCCTCGGCAGCACCACCATCACCTATACAGCCACTGATGGCGCTGGGCTCGTCACCACCTGCTCCTTCTTGGTCACGGTGTTGGACGTCACTGCGCCGACGATCGCTGGTTGCCCAGGCAACCTCACGGCCACCACCAACAGCGGTTTGTGCAACGGCGCCGTGGTGAGCTGGACCGCGCCCACCGCCACCGACAACTGCTCGGGTGTTGTGCTTGCGCAGACCGGCGGACCGGCGAACGGTGGCACCTTCCCCTTGGGCACCACAACGGTGACCTACACCGCCACCGATGGTGCCGGGCTCATCACCACGTGCAGCTTCAGCGTCAGCGTGACCATCCAGGAT
This sequence comes from Flavobacteriales bacterium, assembly GCA_044346705.1. Taxonomy (GTDB): domain Bacteria; phylum Bacteroidota; class Bacteroidia; order Flavobacteriales_F; family PHOS-HE28; genus PHOS-HE28. Next base: position 6,856 of record JBIIYP010000083.1, on the reverse strand, counting down.
ACCGATGGGGATGGTGTATGCGACAACAACGACAGCTGTCCGTTCGTGACGGGCCAGATCGGAACGCCCTGCGACGATGGCAACCCGGCCACCTTCAACGACGTGTTGAACGCCGGTTGCGTTTGCGAAGGCCAGGGCTTCGTGGCAGTCCGTGTGAAGACGATGCTGGAAGGTCCTTATGACCCCGGCACCGACCGCATGAAGGATGACCTGCGCGTGGCCGGCCTCATCCCGAACGCACAACCGTACACCACGGCGCCATTCAGCTATGCGGGCACCGAGACCATCAACGCTGGCGTGCTAAGCGTGATCGGTGACGATGCCATCGTGGACTGGGTGCTGGTGGAACTGCGCAGCGACGTGACCCCCAGCTTGATACAAGCGCGAAGCGCGGCCCTTGTGCAGCGCGACGGTGACGTGGTCGGCATGGACGGCACCAGCGCGGTGTCCTTCGCCGGGATGCCGCCGGGCAATTACCGGATCGCCGTGCGCCATCGCAACCACCTGGGTGCGATGACCGGCACCAGCTATACCCTGAGCAGCACGCCCATTGCGATCGACCTGGCAGTGTCCACAACGCCCACCTACGGCACCGATGCTCGTAAGTCCATCGGCGGTCGCATGGTACTGTGGGGCGGCAACGCTCGTGTGGACGCCCAGCTGAAGTACACCGGCTCGGTCAACGACCGCGATGCCATCCTCGTGAGGATCGGTGGCTCCGTACCTACAGCCATCGTGAACGGCTACTACCTGGAGGATGTCAACCTCAATGGCCAGGTGAAATACACCGGCGGAAGCAACGACCGCGAATTCATCCTGGTGAACATCCTTAGCATGCCCGGTGGCTCAGTGCTCAGCACGCGGCCTGAACAATTGCCCTGACAGATGACCGAAGCCTCCCTGCGAACGTGCCAATATGCGCGTTCGCAGGGCGGGCACCGGAACCAACACCCCAACGCACCGACCCATGGAACACCGCCCACACGCCCAATGGAGCGCAGCCGGAACGGGGCGGGTGCTCGCCGACCTTCCCAAGGGCGCGAAGACCCGGAGCCTTGAGGGCTTCGGCTTTCCCATTCAACCGAACCAACCGACCGCCGATCCCATGGCACAGTTCTCCCCTTCCAACCTGGTCACCCTTCCCATCCGTCTCTGCCGGTGGATCATGCGGGCCTCCGCGATCGGTGCGCGTTCACCGCGCGTGTTGCTGGCCATGGCGCCGGTGAGCAGGTCGAAGCGGACGCCTTTCGGCAAGGCGTTGTTGACCATGTGTGCTTGCATGTCCCTTGGAGTGGCGCAGGCGCAGGTGGACGTAACGGCCACCGCTGGCACACTGTCCCAGTCGTACACCACGCTAAAAGGCGCGTTCGACGCGATCAATGCGGGTACACACCAGGGTGTGATCACGATCGGACTCAGTGGCAACACCACCGAGACGGCGACTGCCGCGCTCAACAGCGGTGCCATCGCTCCGGCTGTTTGGACATCGATGTCCATCACCCCGACCGGTGCTGCGCGCATCATTGAGGGTTCGATCACCGGTGCGATCGTGAAGCTGAACGGTGCTGACAACGTGACCATTGATGGACGCATTGCCGGTAGTGGGCGGAACCTCACTATCCGGAACAATAGCTCTGTCAGCTTATCGGCCGCCGTTTGGTTGGCGAGCGTTATCGCTGGCAACGGCTGCACAGGCAACACCGTGCGCAACTGCGAGATCGCCTGCGGGGCGGCCCAGAATACCACCGCGCTCACCACATGGGGTATCCTCATGAACGGCACCACGATCAGCAACACGGCGAACGGTGTTGACAACGACAACAACACCTTCCAGGAAAACCGCATCATCAAGTGCCGCCATGGCATCGTGACACGGGGCACCACCACCAACCTGAACGAGAACATCCAAGTGATCGACAACATCGTGGGGCCCACATCGCATGGTGTGGATCAGATCGGAATCGTGGGCATCTACATGCAGGCCGACAACAACAGCGTGGTGCGCGGGAACACCGTCCAGTTCGTGGGAGGTCCTTTCGCCAACACTTCTGGTGGCGCTGATCGCGTGGGTATCGCCATCGGAGCGAACACTTGGTCGGCGACCTCTGTTGCGACGCTCACGTCGACGAACTACACGGTAACGCGCAACCTTATCCACGACATCATCGAGGAGCGTACCTTCTCCGCTGCGGGAATGATCCTGGGCACTACCAACGGCGGTTCGCCCACGAACAACGTTGTGGCCAACAACATGATCTATAACGTGAAGGCCAATGGTACCGCAGGCGATATGGTTGTCGGCATTGGGATCAGCGGTGGTCACACGGACCAGGTTGTTCATAACTCCATTTTCATGTCGGGAGATGTGGACCCGGATGCTGGAGCCTCTGCTACGACCAACTTTGGTGCTGGTATCCGTACCACGAACACCGCCGGTACGCATGCCAATCTCACGTTGAAGAACAACGTGATCCACATGGACCTTTCGTCGTCCAGTGCTCCCACCGTTCGTTATTACTGCATCAGCGGAACAGCTTTCTCATACACATGGGGCACCGGGGGTGAGAACAACAACGACTACTACTATAACGCAGGCAACCCGCAGTGCTTGACCGGTGGCTTGGGCACCTCAAGTGGTGTGACCAACACCACGCAGTTCACCACCTTGGCGAACTGGCAGACAGCCTACACCCCCGCCCAGGACGCGGCCTCTATCGCATTCGCTCCACCGTTCGTTTCCTCCACGAACCTGCACATTTCGGGAACCCCGGCCCAGTTGGATAATACCGGCGCCAGTGTCGGTGTAGCCACGGACTTTGATGGTGACTTCCGCACGGTACCTCCGGATATGGGAGCCGATGAATTCACACCTGCCGCCTGCGGCGCACCGGTGGCGACCGCTTCGACCCAACAGGATTGCGCGAACACGCAGTACTTCATCAATGTGAACCTCACGAGCCTGAGCGGTTCGCCCAGCGTTGACATTGGGAGCAACTATGTGGGCAATCCCGGCGCTGACCTCGGTGTTACCACACCGGGCATTTACCAGATCGGCCCCTTCCCGAGCAACACCCCTGTTACGGTCTCGGTGCTGCACAACGGCAACCATACCTGCGATGTGAGCCTGGGTTCGTACAACTACAATTGCGCTGATTTCGGACAGAACGCGCTGAGCTTCGATGGAACCAACGACCGCGTGGAATGCGGAACGGGCGCGTCGATCAGCATCACCGGCACGGCGATCACTTTGGAGGCCTGGATCTACCCGACCTCCTTCCGTACCAGTTCATTCGAGGGCAGCATCATCAACAAGGAAGGACCGAACCTGGGGTACATGCTTCGTTGCGGTGGCAATGGCATCCTGAGCTTCGCCCTGGGGAACGGGCTCGTTACACCCGTGGAGGTATTGAGCCCTGCTGCTACTCTGACCTTGAACACCTGGCAGCACGTTGCCGCCACGTACGACGGGGTTACGATGCGGATCTTCAAGGACGGTGTGCAGGTAGGCAGCCTGGCAAACACCCAGTCCCTCGCCAACACGCCGAACCAACTGATGATCGGCGATTACAGCGCAGGTGTCGGCACCCGGAACTTCCCCGGCAAGATCGATGAGGTGCGCATCTGGAACACGGTCATCGACCCAGCCACATTGGCGGCTTACCGGTTCATCGAGTACTGTGGCGTCGAATCGGGACTGCAGGCATACTACCGGTTCAACCAAGGGGTGGAGAACGCCAACAATGCGGGCGTGACCACCTTGATCGACCAGACCGCCAACGCCAACACCGGCACGTTGATCAACTTCGCGCTTAACGGCACCACGTCGAACTGGGTGCAGGGCAAGACGGGCCTGGCACCCTGTGTGGTATGCAACTCGGCGCCTGCGGCCGGCACCATTACCGGCACCACACCGGTGTGCTCCAGTGCCGCCCCCACCACGCTCACCCTCACCGGGGCGACCAGTGGTATCGGCATCAGCTACCAGTGGAGCTATGGCCCTCCCGGCAACCCGACAGCGAACCTGCTGGGCACGGCCGTCACCCAGAGCACTGCGACGATCCCGGTGGGAACGTGGGAGGTGCAAGTGGCCGTGACCTGTTCCGGTTTCGGTACATCCATAACGGCGGCCTTCGCGTTCGTAAAGAACCAGACTCCGAGCGCTTCCGCAAGTAGCAATTCACCTGTTTGCGTCGGTGCACCGCTGAACCTCACCGGCACTACCGACATCGGCACCACCTTCAACTGGACCGGTCCGAACAGCTTCGCCAGCAGCAGCCAAAACCCGAACGTTTCCGCCTCAACCACCTTGGCCATGGCTGGGTCCTACACCTTCACCGCGACCGCAGCTGGCTGCTCGAGCGCACCCTCGAACACGGTGGTGGTGGTGAACCCCGCGCCCACCATCATCAGCACAACGGCAACGCCGAACCCGACGTGCTTCGGTGGCACCAGCCAACTGAATGTGTCGGCCTTGGTGGATGTGCCTTTCGTCCGGATCACTGAGATCACCTTCTTCCGCACAGGTACGGGACAGACCAGTCCATGGCCAGCCACGATCCCGACCGGACCGGACGATTACGTTGAATTGAACAACACTTCCGGCCTGCCGGCTGACATCAGTGGTTGGACCTTTTCGGATCACCTGTCGGGCTCAGCTACGAACAACCATCCTTCGCTCACCTTCCCCCCGGGAACGGTTATCGCTCCGAACGGGTTCATCGTCATCGGACTGGGTGTTGGCACGAACGATCCGCCGAACAACTACTACGTTACCGGGGGAACCTCTGGAGCTTATAGTTCCGGTGCGAACGCCTGTTTCATTCTTAGAAATGGAAGTACGATCGTAGATGCCGTGGCTACCAACACCGCCACCTTCAATGTCGGCTTGGGTGTTACCCCGGCTGACTGGAGCGGTGCAGGCGCATCTGCCCCGAGCGGCAATGCCGGTTCACGTCGCACTGCGGCGTTGGACAGCAATACAGGTGCGGACTGGGTCGGTTCGTCGGTGACGGCACAGTCCATCGGAACCTTCAACCCGGGCTACACGAACACGAACCAAAGCGTGCCTGCGGTCTACCTCTGGACGCCGAACACCTTCCTGAACGCCGACAACATCGCCAACCCCTTGGCCAGTGGTGTTAACGTTGCCAGCCAAGCGTACAACGTGACCGTGACCAGTACCGCTGGTTGCACGGCCCAGGGCAACTTGACACTGACGACCTCATCACCGATCAGCGCAGCCACCATCACGGGTACGCTCGCTTTCTGCTCTGGCGGAAGCACGACCCTGACCGCTGTGCCCACGGACGGCGCTGGTCCTTACACCTACCTGTGGAGCCCCGGTGGCCAGACCACTGCGGCCATCAGCGTGAACGTTGCGGGCAGCTATAGCTGCCAAGTGACGGACAACTGCGGCGGTAGTGTGAACACGGGAAGCGTGAACGTTGTGGAGAACAGCCTGCCTCCGGTAGCTGTGGCCCCCACGTCCGGTACCTATTGCGCTCCCACGCCGGCCACCTTGAACGCCAGCGGCGCCAGCACCTACAGCTGGGCACCTGCGGCCGGCCTGAGCGCCACCACGGGCGCTTCGGTGAATGCCACTCCTTCCGCCACCACCACCTACACGGTGACGGGTACGGACGGCAATGGCTGCGTGAACACGGCCACCTCGGCCATCGTGTCCAGCACCACCCCGGTGATCACGAGCACGACGGCGGTGAGCCCGATCTGCCCAGGCAGCACCTCGCAGTTGCAGGTGAACATTCCGGGTCCGGCGGCTTATTGCGCCAGCACCCACGCGAACGGTTGCAGCGGTGATGACATCACCAACGTAACGCTGAACACCCTGGTGAACCCCACCACGGGTTGCGGCGGTGCCAGCCACTACACCTACTTCACGGGCGGTGGTGCACAGACCACCACGTTGGTTGCCGGTGGCAGCTACACGGTGTCCGTTTCCTTCGGCACGGATCCCAATCAGTACTTCGGTGCGTGGATCGACTACAACAACGACGGCGTTCTCGCCGCTTCCGAAGTGCTCGGCCTGGCCGCGAACGCCGGAGCGAACGGAACGTCCAGCGTGAACTTCACGGTTCCTGCCGGTGCGGTCAACGGCGTAATGCGCCTGCGCATCGTAGGGGGTAATGACCTCGCCGTAACGGCAGCGCAAGCTTGCGGCGTTTCCTCCAGCCCATGGGGTGAGACGCAGGACTATGATGTGACCATCACCGGCGGCGTGATCGCTTATACCTACGCCTGGTCGCCTGCTGGCAACCTTAACAACGCGGCGATCGCCAACCCGGTGGCCACCCTCACCACCGGCGAGTCCTACACGGTGACCGTGACCAATGGTGCCGGATGTTCCGCACAAGGCACCACGAGCGTAGCGGTCGCCGGTCCGGTCGACGACAGCAACCCTTGCACCTTAGATGCCTGCCTCAACGGTGTGGTGACCAACACCTTCCAGGACGCGGACGGAGACCTGACCTGCGACGCCAACGACGACTGCCCGAACGATCCCAACAAGATCTCACCGGGCCAGTGCGGCTGCGGCGTGGCTGATACCGACAGCGACAGTGATGGCACGGCCAACTGCAACGACGGCTGCCCCAACGACCCGAACAAGGTCGCCCCGGGTATCTGCGGTTGCGGCGTGGCTGATACCGACAGCGATGGCGACGGCACCGCCAACTGCAAGGACGGCTGCCCAAACGATCCCAACAAGATCTCGCCGGGCATCTGCGGTTGCGGCGTGGCTGATACCGACAGCGATGGCGACGGCACCGCCAACTGCAACGACGGCTGCCCCAACGACCCGGACAAGTTCGGCCCGGGTAGGTGCGGGGGGGGGGTGGCT
>JBIIYP010000050.1:0-24232 GCA_044346705.1 Flavobacteriales bacterium | reverse complement strand
CTCGCAGGCTCGCTTGAGCTAGCAAAGGGACCATGCGGATTGGACGCTCGCAGGCTCGCTGAACTGATGAGGAACCACAGATGACGCAGATGGCCACAGATAATGCGCTCGCAGGCTCGCTAGCGTTCTAGGGTGTATCTGAAATCCCATGAGTGTTGCACATGGACGAGAGGGACCCACAGACACATGCGATCATTGGTGCAGCGATGGAGGTTCATTCCGAACTCGGGGCCGGTTTCCTTGAGAGCGTGTACCAGGAAGCGCTGGAGCGCGAACTCAGGTCAAGAGGCATCCCCTTCGCCAGCCAGGTTGAGCTGCCGATCATGTACAAGGGTGAGCGGTTAAGGACCACCTTCCGGTCGGATCTGGTGTGCCATCTCGAGGTGGTCGTAGAGCTCAGATCGATCAAGACCCTGACCAATGTGGATGAAGCCCAACTCCTGAACTACTTGAAGGCCACCGGACTGAAACGGGGCTTGCTGCTCAATTTCGGCGCGAACCGGCTGGAGGTGAAACGCATGATCTTGACCCGATGAGCTTCGGATCAGCGGAGCTGATCATCTGCGGCCATCTCCGTCCCATCAACCCAGCCACCCGATCGGTTCAACATGTCCGGCCATCTGCGCACATCTGCGCCATCTGCGGTTCATCCCCTTCCCGCCCCATCCACACCCCAACATGGAAAGCTGCTGAGGGCCATGCCCATCCGTGCCCGAAAAGCCTTACTTTCGCGGCCCCATTTTCCACCGTTCGTAGGGTGGTAGGGCTACGAACATGCAGATCAACGTCACCCTTCCGGACGGCTCGGTCCGGAGCTTCGACCCCGGCGTTTCCGCCATGGACGTGGCCAAGAGCATCAGTGAAGGCCTCGCCCGCAACGTCCTCTCCGCCAAGGTGAACGGCGAGGTGCGCGACGCCAACCGCCCCCTGCCCGGCGACTGCACCCTGCAACTGCTCACGTGGAACGACGCCGAGGGCAAGTCCACCCTGTGGCACAGCAGCGCCCACTTGCTGGCCGAGGCCATCGAAGCGCTTTACCCCGGCACCAAGTTCGGCATCGGTCCGCCCATTGAGCACGGCTTCTACTACGACCTGGACCTGGGCGAGCGCACCATCGGCGACGCGGACTTCGCGGCCATCGAGGCCAAGATGAAGGAACTGGCCGGCAAGAAGAGCGCCTTCGTCCGCAAGGAAGTGCCCAAGACAGAGGCCATCGCCTACTTCACCGAGAAGGGCGACGAATACAAGCTCGAGCTGCTCGAAGGCCTGAACGACGGCGAGATCACTTTCTACAGCCAGGGTAACTTCACCGACCTGTGCCGCGGGCCGCACATCCCCGACACCAGCTTCATCAAGGCCAGCAAGGTGATGAGCGTGGCCGGGGCCTACTGGCGCGGCGACGAGAAGCGCAAGCAGCTCACCCGCCTCTACGCCATCACCTTCCCCAAGCAGAAGGAGCTCGACGAGTACCTGGTGCTGCTGGAGGAGGCCAAGAAGCGCGACCACCGCAAGCTGGGCAAGGAACTGGACCTCTTCACCTTCAGCGAGAAGGTGGGCGCCGGTCTCCCCCTGTGGCTGCCGAAAGGCACCGCCCTGCGCGAGCGCCTCGTGAACTTCATGAAGATCGCCCAGGAGAAGAGCGGCTACGAGCAGGTCAGCACTCCGCACATCGCGCTGAAGGACCTGTACATCACCAGCGGGCACTACGAGAAGTATGGCAAGGACAGCTTCCAGCCGATCCGCACGCCGAACGAGGGCGAGGAGTTCTTCCTGAAGCCCATGAACTGCCCGCACCACTGCGAGATCTACAAGGCGCGTCCCCGTAGCTACAAGGACCTGCCCATCCGCCTGGCGGAGTTCGGTACCGTGTACCGCTACGAACAGAGCGGCGAGCTGCACGGCCTCACCCGCGTGCGGGGCTTCACCCAGGACGATGCCCACCTGTTCTGCCGTCCGGATCAGGTGAAGGAGGAGTTCATGAAGGTGATCGACCTGGTGCTGCTGGTCTTCAAGGCGCTGGACCTCAACGACTACGAGGCCCAGATCAGCCTGCGCCACAAGACCGACCGAAGCAAATACATCGGCAGCGACGAGAACTGGAACAAGGCCGAACAGGCCATCATCGACGCGGCCGCTGAAAAGGGGCTGAAGACGGTGGTGGAGTATGACGAGGCCGCGTTCTACGGCCCCAAGCTGGACTTCATGGTGAAGGACGCCCTTGGCCGCAGGTGGCAGCTGGGCACCATCCAGGTGGACTACAACCTGCCCGAGCGCTTCGAGCTGGAATACGTGGGCAGCGACAACGCCAAGCACCGTCCTGTGATGATCCACCGGGCGCCCTTTGGCAGCCTGGAACGCTTCGTGGCCGTGGTGATCGAGCATACCGCCGGGAACTTCCCGCTGTGGCTGACCCCGGAGCAGGCCGTGGTGCTTCCGCTGAGCGACAAGTACCTGGATCAGAGCCGGAAGGTGCTGGAATTGCTCAAAGAATCCGATATTCGCGCCTCCGTTGACGAACGGAACGAAACGATCGGCCGAAAGATCCGCGACGCGGAGCTGGCCAAAACGCCGTTCATGCTCGTGATCGGGGAGAAAGAGGCCGAGGCAGGTACTGTCGCGGTGCGTGAGCGTGGCCAGGGCGATCTGGGCACCATGTCCCCCAGCCAGTTCGGTGAACTGGTGAAGGCACGTATCCACCAGCAACTGCACCGGAACTGAACAGTCTGACAGCAACCAAAACCCCCTACGTGGCAGGTCCTCCCTTTTTTCGTCCCCCAGGTTCCCGTCCTCCCGGCGGTGGCGGCTCCGGTCCCCGGCGTCCGTTCCGCGGTCGTGTGATCAAGGAGGATCCGCACCGCATCAACGAGAAGATCCGCGGCGTGTACCAGGTGCGCGTGGTGGGCGAAGGCGTGGAGCAGGGCGTGTACCCCTTCGAGCAGGCCTTGAAGATGGCCCAGGACATGAGCCTGGACCTGGTGGAGATCAGCGCTTCGGCCGACCCCCCGGTCTGCCGGATCGTGGACTACAAGAAGTTCCTGTACGACCTGAAGAAGAAGCAGAAGGAGATCAAGGCCAAGCAGAGCGTGGTGGAGGTGAAGGAGATCCGTTTCGGACCCAACACCGACGAGCACGATATCAACTTCAAGCTGGCGCATGCCCGGAAGTTCCTGGGGGAAGGCCACAAGGTGAAGGCCTTCGTGTTCTTCAAGGGCCGGACCATCGTGTTCAAGGAGCGCGGTGAGATCCTGCTGCTGAAGTTCGCGCAGGACCTGGAGGACGTGGGCGTGGTGGAGAGCATGCCCAAGCTCGAAGGCAAACGGATGATCATGTATTTCATCCCGAAGAAAAAGAAGTAAGCGCGACGTTCACGTCGCCCGAACCCAGATACTACCGAAACCCGAATACGACCGGAACCCGAACACTGCCGAACAACTGAACAACCAACCAGAAGTAAACGACCAATAGCAGAGAGGCCATGCCCAAGATGAAGAGCAAGTCCGGAGCCAAGAAGCGGTTCAAGCTGACCGGCACCGGCAAGGTGAAGCGCAAGCATGCGTTCCACAACCACATCCTTACCAAGAAGCACAAGAAGCGCAAGCGTAATCTGCAGAAGATGGCGCTGGTGAACAAGCGTGACGAGAAAGCCATTCTCGATCTTCTTCAGTAAGACCCATCGCACCGGGTAACAGGTAGCGTTAACCAGGACGTAGAGCCCCAAAGACCATCCACCTAACGGCGGATGACGCTCACGCCCAAAAACCGAATGAAAGATGCCTCGTAGTAAGAACAAAGTAGCAAGTCGTGCGCGCCGTAAGAAGGTGCTGAAACTGGCCAAAGGGAACTTCGGCCGCAGGAAGAACGTGTGGACGGTCGCCGTGAACACCGTGGAGAAAGGCCTCTCCCACGCGTACGATGGACGCCGCCTGAAGAAGCGTGATTTCCGCAGCCTCTGGATCCAGCGTATCAACGCCGCTGCCCGCACGCATGGCATGAGCTACAGCGTGTTCATGAACAAGCTGAAGACCGCCAACATCGACCTGGACCGCAAGGCCCTCGCCGAGATCGCCTACCACGATGCGGAAGCCTTCAAGGCCATCGTGACCGGCTTGAAATAAGCCCCCTTGTTGCGCGGGTGGTCGCAAGGCCGCTCACGGACGATATCGAAAGGGTCCTTCGGGGCCCTTTCGTTGTTTCTGGCACCAGCCCTGCCCTCCCGTTATCTTCGGCCGGTCCAACATGGCCTCCACACGCTCCGTACCCCGCTGGACGATCCTGCTGATCGACCTGGGCCTTTGCGGCGTCGCTTTGGTGGCGGCCTATCAGCTGCGCTTCAACTTCCAGGTGCCCCGCACCGAAGTGGACCTGTTGCTGCCGGTGCTGCCGTGGTTCTTCGGCGTGCGGTTGGTGAGCTTCGTGCTGGCGGGCACCCACCGGGGCATGGTGCGGTACACCAGCACCGACGATGCCAAGCGGCTGTTCCTGACCGTGCTCGGCGGCACCCTGGCGTTCGCGGCCCTCAACCTCGTGCGTTTCAAGCTGCTCACCGGCATCTATTTCCTGCCCTTCTCGGTCATCGTCATCGACTTCATGGCCACGGCCATCCTGTTGATCGCCACGCGCATCGTGGTGAAGCTGCTGTACCTGCGCGCCAAAGGCTCCGGCAAGGACACCATCCGGGTGGTGATCCACGGGGCGGGCGAAGCCGGGATCATCACCAAGCGCACCCTGGAACGCGAGGGCTCGGCCCGCTACAAGGTGGAGGCCTTCGTGGACGATGATCCGCGAAAGACCGGGAATCGGATGGAAGGGGTGCTCATCTCCCCCAGTGCCGACCTTCCGCGGATGTTGGCCGACGGCAACGTGGACCAGGTGATCATCGCCATCCTGAACCCGGATCCCGAGCATCGGCGCCAGGTGGTGGACGCCTGCATGGCCGCGCATGTCCGCGTGCTGAGCATTCCTCCGGTGAACGACTGGATCAATGGGCAGCTGAGCTCCGGCCAGATCCGCGAGGTGCGCATCGAGGACCTCTTGGGCCGCCCGGTGATCCGCTTGGACGACGCGCTGGTGAAGGAGCAGTTCGCGGGTCGCCGGGTGCTGGTGACCGGTGCGGCAGGCAGTATCGGCAGTGAGATCGTGCGGCAGCTCATCGGGTCGGGCGCGAGCCGGGTGGTGATGTTGGACATGGCCGAGAGCGCGCTTTACGATCTGGAGATGGAGCTGCAGAACCGCGGGCTGACAGGCTTCGGACCGGTGATCGGCGATGTCCGCGATGAAACGGCGATGGAGGCGCTGTTCAGCCGGGAGAAGCCCGAAGTGGTGTTCCACGCCGCTGCTTACAAGCATGTGCCGTTGATGGAGGCCCAACCCCACCAGGCCATCCGCAACAACCTGGGCGGTACGCGCTCTGTGGCCACAATGGCCGTGAAGCATGGGGTGGAACAGTTCATCTTCATCAGCACCGACAAGGCGGTGAACCCGACCAGCGTGATGGGCGCGAGCAAGCGCGCTGCAGAGATCCTGGTGCAGGAGCTGGCCTCACGACCGGAGGCATCAGGCACGCGCTTCGTCATCACCCGCTTCGGCAATGTGCTGGGTAGCAATGGCTCGGTGATCCCCCTGTTCCGCCGCCAGATCGCGGAAGGTGGTCCGGTGACCGTGACGCACCCGGAGGTCACGCGCTTCTTCATGACCATCCCCGAGGCCTGTCGCTTGGTGCTGGAGGCCGCGACCATGGGCAAGGGCGGCGAGATCTATGTGTTCGACATGGGACAGCCCGTCCGGATCGCCGATCTGGCCGACCGGATGATCCGCCTCAGTGGCAAGGAACCGGGACGGGACATCGAAGTGAAGTTCACCGGGCTTCGACCAGGGGAAAAGCTCTTTGAGGAACTGCTTTCCGGCCAGGAGGATACCCAGGCCACCCACCACCCGCGCATCCTTATCGGCAAGGAACGGGCGCTGGTCGCTGGGGCACAGGAGCTGCTGGACGAACTGGTCAGGTGTTCGGCCTTGAGCGACGACGGCAACTGCGTGATCGGCCTGAAGCAGCTCATCCCCGAGTACCGGAGCCTGAACTCGGTCTATACTACCTTCGACGCCCCGGCCGCCTCGTCCAGCGCAGCCTCTGGAAGTGAAGCCTGATCAACAACGATCCGAACGATGACGCGCGACAAGAACCTGGAGATCGCCAGGCTGCAGAAGGAGATCAGTGACCACATCGGCGTTGGTCCGGACAGCCTTGTGTTCAATTTCGAGGAGCAGGGTGCCAACAAGGGCAAGCTCTTCCTGATCACGCTCAACCCCCGGCACAACCAGAGCTTTCTGTTCCATGCCGAGGAAGGCACGGACAAGCTCGATGCCCTGCGCCACATGCTGGAGTATGTCCGCACCTACAAGGAGCGCACGAGCAGTTACACCGTGCAGTGGAGCGCCAAGGGCGGGAACACGCTTCAAACGTCCTATTTCAGGGCCAAGAACGTGCTGGAGGCCCTGGACAAACTGTTCTTCGACCGCGACCCGAACAGCATCACCGTGTTCAGCGTGATCCTGAACCCGATCACCTGAGCGCAGGCCACCGAGTGGCCATTAGTTCACCGATCCATGAGAACGAAGACGTCCGTACAGGTCCGGTTCCACGACATCGACATGGCGCGCCACGTGCATAACGGGGTGTACCTCTCCTACTTCGAACAGGCCCGCATGGACTTCCTGCGCCAGTTCATCGAGAAGGACCACGACTGGAAACGGTTGGGCCTGATCCTCGCCCGCAATGAGGTGGACTATCGTCAGCCGGTGCACCTGAGCGACCTGGTGGAAGTGGAGGCTTGGTGCAGCAACGTGGGCACCAAGAGCTTCGACCTGAGCTATGCGCTCTTCGTGAAGACCAAGGAAGGCCGGAAGCTCTGCACCCAGGGACGCAGCGTGATGGTGTGCTTCGACTACACGGGAGGCGGCAGCATCGCGGTGCCGGAACCGTGGCGCCTGGCATTGGCCCGCTTGATGGAGAACGACGCCTAGGACCATGCGCCCCATCCTGCTGACCGAACCGGGCACTGCGCTGCCTGAGAGTGAACTGGTGCTCGATCCGGACGGGTCGGTCTACCACCTGGCGCTCCATCCCGAGCAGCTTGCGGATACGGTGCTTGTGGTGGGGGACCCGGGCCGAGTCGCCCGCATCAGCGCCCATTTCGACAGCATCGAGCACCGGTCACAGAACCGGGAGTTCATCACGCACACGGGCATGTACCACGGCCGCAGGGTTACTGCCCTGGCCACCGGGATCGGTACCGACAACATCGACATTGTACTGAACGAGCTGGATGCGTTGGTGAACATCGATCTGGCGATGCGCACACCGAAGGCACGGTACACCTCCCTGCGCATTGTCAGACTGGGCACCTGCGGCGCGCTGCAGCCCGACATCCCGGTGGATGAGCTGGTCGTATCGGCTTACGGATTGGGACTCGACAATGTGCTTCACTATTACGCCCATGAGCAGGATGATGCAGAGACCCGATTGCTGCAGGGCCTGCTGGCGCACACCGAATGGCCGGACAACCTGCCCATGCCATACATCGGCACCGGCGACCAGGAACTGGTGGCCCTCCTGGGCGAAGGCAACCACGTGGGCATCACGGCCACAGCAGGTGGATTCTACGGGCCACAGGGGCGGCAGCTGCGTGCCGTGCCGAGCGTGATCGGCCTCAACGACAGCTTCAGCAGCTTCGCGCACGAAGGCCTGCGCATTGTGAACTACGAGATGGAGACGAGCGCCTTGTACGGGCTATCCGGCCTGCTGGGGCACCGCGCCTGCACGGTGTGCGCTGTGGTGGCGAACCGCTTGCGGAAGGAATACAGTCGCGATCACCATGCCACCGTGGAGCGCATGATCGGCCAGGTGCTTGAACGGGTGCTGGGCTGAACCCAGCGTAGGATCAACACGGCGATGGTGGAAAGACCATCGCCCGGTGCGGCTTGAGGGCCGACGTGCCACCGACCTTCGGCTCGCAGTCCTTCCCTGCACCGCAGCTCACATGAGCGAGAACGAGATCCTGGCGTTGGTCAACCTGATCGACGATCCCGACGAGGTCATCTACCGGCAGGTGCGTGACCGCATCATCGCCATCGGTGTACCGGTGGTGCCGGTGCTTGAGCGTGCCTGGGAACTGGACCAGCTCGGCGACCTGTACCGTGATCGCATCGAGGACATCCTGCACACCATCCACGTGGATCATGTGCATGAGAAGCTGAAGGCCTGGCATGCCGGGGGTGGGGAGGACCTGCTGGAAGGTGCGTTGCTTGTGTGCCGGTACCGCTACACGGACCTCGATGAGCAGCGCTTCCGCGCGAAGCTGGCCGCCATCCGGCAGGACATCTGGCTGGAGCTGAACGACAACCTGACGGCCTTCGAGAAGGTGCGGGTCTTCAACCACATCTTCTTCCGGGTGCACGGGTTCAAGGGGAACAAGCGCAACTACCACGCCCCACAGAACTCCTACATCAACGAGGTGCTGGACAGCAAGACCGGCAATCCGTTGTCGCTCTCGGTCATTTATCAGGTGCTCGCCGAAGAGCTCGGTCTGCCGTTGCGGGGTGTGAACCTCCCCAACCACTTCGTGCTGGCCTACCTCGATGAGGAAAGCATCGCTGCGGAAGGCCGGCAGAGCATCCTGTTCTATGTGAACGCCTTCAGCCAGGGCGATATCCTGGGGCGCAACGAGATCGATGAGTTCCTGCGCAAATTGGACATCGATGCCCGGGAGTCCTTCTACCAGCCTTGTTCCAACATCGATATCGTAAGGCGCCAGCTGAACAACCTGGTGCACAGCTACGAAAAGAGCGGCGACCCGGAGCGGGCCGAGGAGCTCAAGCGCCTGCGCGGCCTGCTGGGCGAGCCGGATTAGGCCACCCCTCCCCGCTCCGGCCGGCCCTTGCGCGGCCCCGCCCCGTTACCCTTCCAAGTCAAGCTGGAAAAGGGCAGCGCCTGGCCGCATGCCGGATATGTGAACGAGGTGTTAACTTTCCACCGTAACCAATCCTCAAACCCCCTATGAAACAACTCTACTTCGGACTTCTGGCGAGTTTGGCGTTCACCAGTGCCAACGCGCAGATCGTTGTCTCCGTTGAAGCCCCGGCTGCTTTGGAAGGTAACTACAGTTTCACCTGGGCGGCGCCTGATCAAGGTTGGGGCACCGCCGACCTCGTGGACCCGTTGAACTCCATCCTGGATACGGCTGTGTTCGCGTTCGATGACACGGCGGCCGATTCCCTTGCCTGCGATACCATCGTGAACATCTCGGAGGTGGTGGGCAAGATCGCCGTGGTTTACCGCGGCAGCTGCAATTTCAGCCTGAAGGCCCTGCAATGCCAGGATGCCGGCGCCGTTGGGGTTATCGTCATCAACAACATCCCCGGTCCACCCGTGGCCATGGGAGCAGGCACCTATGGGGCTTCCGTGACGATCCCCACGGTGATGATCACCGATGCCGATGGTGCGCTGCTGAGGCCAGAGGTCGAGGCCGGCAACGTGGTCGTGTTCATCGGCAACAAGGCCGGTCTGTACGACAATGACCTCGGTTTTTTCAAGGAGGACATGCGCACGGCCCGCGCTACCGCGCAACCCAAGCTGGTGGCCACCGATGGTACTGAGTTCGCTGTGCAGCCGGGTTGCTGGGTGCACAACTATGGCAACAACGACCAGACCGGCGTGACCGTCACCGTGACCGCGGAGCAGGGTGGTACCAACCTGTACACCCAGACCTCTCCCGCAACCAATATCCTATCCGGGGACAGTGCGTTCTTCACCCTCCCTGATCTCACCCAGACCGCCTGGGGTGGCTTCTATTCCATGAACTACACGGTGAGCTCCTCCGTGGCCGATGAATACCCTGGGGACAACTCCTATGACTTCAGCTTCCTCATCGACTCGTTGCTGGCCTATGGCACCATCAACGATAGCGCGGAGCTCTCGCTGGCCAGCGCGCACTACCGCCCTTCCACGGGCACCAACTTCACGACCTGCGTGCACTTCAAGGACCCCAACGCCAGCCGCATAGCGGCCATGGGCCTGTACACCTCCGGTTCCGGTGGTGCGAACGCCACCATGGAGGGCGAGTTCCTTGAAACGAACGTGTACCAGTGGGATGATGCGTTCACCGGCTTGAGCGATGCCGCCATTTTGTTCGACAACCTCAACGTGATCGGAAGCGGAGAGTATGTCTACGATGCCGACCTGGACGGTGTGAACATCTACATCCCCTTCTTCCAACCGGTCATGCTGCAGGATGATGTCCGCTACCTGTTCTGCGTAAGCACGTTCAGCGCCGACGTGTTCCTTGGCTACGATGATGTGCTGGACTACGACGAGAACATCACCTTGGACGACCAGCCGATCTGCCCGATCAGCAACGATGGGACCTGGTTCGCCCTGGGCTTCGGCACGGACGTGACCTCCGCCATCGGTGTCCTGATGGGCAACTTCGACGTGGGCGTGGATGAGAACGCCGCGAACCAGGTGGTGAACGCCTACCCGAACCCCGCCACCGACCGTGTGTGGCTGGATGTGACCGGGCTGACCGGCACCGGTGACCTGGTGATCCGCACGGCGCTGGGCCAATACGTCTCCGCGCACCGCATGAACCTCGGTGCCGAGCGCACGGTAGGCATGGATCTGCAGGAGCTGGCCAATGGCGCCTACCTCTTCGAACTGCGCGACGCCGCTGGCAAGGTGCGCAGCTTCCGTGTGGTGGTGGCCCGCTGAACCATCCGCTGAACGACCCGGGCGAAGGCCCTCCGGTGATCCGGGGGGCCTTCGTGCGTTCTGGGAGGGCATCTGACCATGCCCTTCACCTTATTTACATTGCACGCATGCGACCCCCAATTCCCTCAAGGCGTTCGGCCTTCATGGTCACCCTCGTCCTCTGCGGAACAATGAATGCACAGCATCAAGTTGTCAAGGACACCGCGCTCGCACGTTCTCTGGATGCATACTTGTTCGCAACCCAGCGGCAAGACTTTTCCTACATCGTGGACCACGTACATCCCACCCTGCTCGCGAGCACGCCCAAGGCCGCCTTGATCGAGTCGATGCAGAAAGCGTTCAACGATCCAGAAGCGCCCATGAGCTTGGATACGGTGCTGATCGAACGTGTCAAAGGTCCTGTGGTCCAGAATGCCATCACCTATCACTATATCAGATATGAGATCCACATGCGCATGTATTCGGCACCGGATAAAGATGAGAACGGGTCCTTCGTGGATGCCGCTGAGCAGGCCAGCAAGGATGACCTTCTCATGACCATGCTTCAACTGGCATACGGCAAGGACGAAGTCCATTTCGCGCCCGAGACACGGGACTATCTGATGCGCGCCAAGAACAGCATGTTCGCCATACTTGACCCTGCCTTGGATGGTCGGAAGTTCGTGGGTTACAAGCCTGAATGGAAGTCGCTCATGGAACCCATCGTACCAGCCAAGGTGCGCAAGAAGCTGGGTGCGGATCAGTAGATCTACCTGAAGACCAACTTGCCCGTGGCCAGGATGATCTTCAGGTCCAGCGCCATGGTCCGTTCGTGCACATAGCGCAGGTCGAGCGCCAGCTTGGCGGGCATCACCTCCTCGATGTAGGCGCGTTCGGGGTCACTGGCCTTCGCCAGCATCTCGTTCTCGTCCACGTAGTCCATGCTTGCCATGCCGGTGATGCCGGGCCTTACGCTGAGCACTGTGCGCTGCTCCGCCGTGTAAAGGGCCACGTAACGCGGTACCTCAGGTCGGGGCCCCACGATGCTCATGTCACCGACAAGCACGTTCCATAGCTGTGGCAGTTCGTCCAACTTGGTCTTGCGGAGGAAGTAGCCCACGCCCGTGATGCGTGGATCACGACCACCAATGGTGAGCTGGCCCTGCGCCTCACTGCCGGGCCGCATGCTGCGGAACTTCAGCAGCATGAACTCCTTCCCGCCCCTGCCCACGCGCACCTGCCGGAAGAAGGCACCTCCCGGTGAGGTCAGTGAGACCGCCAGCGCAAAGGCCAGTAGCACCGGCATGAGCACGAGCAACGCCACCGAAGCGAACAGGATATCGAACAGCCGTTTCACGGAGGGGAATGTGCAAATGTGGAAACCGAGTAATGTGCAAATGTGGAAATGAAGAAATGGGGTAATGAAGAAATGGGGTGATGGGGGTAATGGAGGCGAGGGATCAGGTCAGGCACATTTTCACATTCGCTCATTTGCACATTCGAACACCGGCCTCATCCCATCACTTCGTCCACCGCCGATCTCACGGCCGCCACCACCGTATCCACCTGTTCGTCGGTAAGGTCGTAGTACACCGGCAGGCTGATCTCGCGGCTGTAGTGGCGGAAGGTATTGGGGAAGTCAGCGATGCGATAGCCACGCTCCTTGTAAACAGTAAGCATGGGCATGGGGATGAAATGGACGTTCACGCTGACCTCATGCCTGGCGATGGCCGCAATGACAGCATCCCGCTGCGCCTCGGTGGCGTTCGAGAGCCGAAGCATGTAGAGGTGGTAGGAACCTTCACGCCCCGTGTCCGCGAACAAGGGCGCAATGAAGCGGGCATCGGCCCCGAAGGCGTAATTGTAGCGCTCACAGATCGCTTTGCGCCGGGGAATGGTCTCGCTGTCGTAGCGCTCCAGTTCCACCAGTCCGATCGCGGCCTGCAGGTCGGTCATGTTGCACTTCCAACCCGCCATGGTCACGTCGTACCGCCAGGCACCGGCCTGCATCTTGCTCAAGGCGTCCTTGCTCTGGCCGTGCAGGCTCATGATGTTGAAGAGCGTGTAGAGCGCCTCATTGTCGAAGGGACCGGGCATATGAAGGGCCAGGGCACCGCCTTCCGCAGTGGTCAGGTTCTTCACCGCGTGGAAGCTGAAGCCCGTGATGTCCGCGATGGCCCCCACGCGCTTGGCGCCGATCGTGGCTCCGAAGGAATGGGCCGCGTCGCTCATGACCAGGATCCGCCCGAGCTGCTGTTGCACTTCACCCTGGGGTACGAAAACGGCGCGCGCCTCTTCCGCGATCCGCATCATCGCCTCCTGGTCCGCGGGAAGACCGCCGATGTCCACGGGCATGATGCACTTGGTGCGGGACGTGATCGCCTTGCGAACGGCTTGTGGGTCTATCGTGAAGTCGTCCAGGATGTCCACCATCACCGGGGTTGCGCCGACATGCAACACGATGTTGGCCGTGGCGCAGTACGTGTAGGCGGGCACGATCACCTCGTCACCGGGGCCGATGTTGAACCAACGGAGCACGAGCTCGCAGGCGTTCGTCCATGCGTTGAGCGCGATGACCTTATCCACGCCGCAATAGGTCGCCAGCCGCTTCTCGAACTCCTTGGTGCGTGGGCCGGTGGTGATCCAGCCACTGCGCAGGGCGGCGGTGACCTCGGCAATGGTGCGCTCGTCGATGCGCGGCGGGGAGAAGGGGATCATGGGTTACCTGTTGTTCGGGCCAGGATGGGTTCGGGCGGTGAAGATCGCATGGCGAGCATCAGTGCACCCCAGGAAAGGAAGAGCACGCCGGCCTGTGTTTCCAGCATGCTCTCCACCGCCCAGTTCAGTGCCAGCAGGACGATGAACGCCACCATCAGCTCGTCGCGGTGCTTGATGGCATGCACTGCGGGCACAAGCAGAAGGCACACCATCAGCAGCGCCCCCGGCAGGCCCAGTGTCAGCGGCGTTTGCAGCAACTGGCTATGAGCGTTCAACCGCTGTTCCACGGCGTGCGTGTAGCCTAGCTCCCTGTAACGCTGGATGAGGACATCCTTCACATCACCCGTGCCCGTGCCCCAAGGCATGTGCTCACGGATCAACGGACCGGCCGCCGCCCAGATCAGCTCACGTGATTCAGTGCTCCCTTTGGCGCTGACATCAACGGGTGCGCCCTTGGCAGCATGACTGAACTGGCCGACCTTTTCCTGAAAGAAAGGGGACAGGAGAACAAGCATGGCCAGCAGCGCCACCGCGGCGGAGGCCCCGCTGAACACACGCCGGCGAGAGGCCTTGTCCCGCCAGTGAAGGACAAGTGAAATGGTCCACCACGCACCCATGGCCATCCATCCGGCTTTGCTCGCACACAGCACCGCTCCGGCGATCAACAGGCCCCTGATGATCGCCCCCCACACCCGCGATGCGAACGGATGCAGCTCGACGAAGACCAAGGCCAGCATAAGGTACAGGGCGAAATAGCTGGGATGCAGGAACAGCGAAAAATTACTGCTGATGAAGTACGCGGTGGTGGGTGCGTTCATCGTTCCGCCGTGGTATCCGATGACATGATGCACATAATGACCCACTGCCACGGCCATGCAACTCGCCGATGCCAGTGCACAGGCCACGGCGAAGGCGTTGAGCAGCGCCGTTCCTCCTGATCGCGAACGTTCCGGCACCAGCAGTACCACCAAAGGGATCAGCAGCATCAACGCCTTCACTTGCAGATCGAACACCGCATAGTCCATGTTCGTGCTCCACGCCAGCCCCAGCACGTAGCACAGGTAGAGCGCGGTCATCCAGCCCAACGGGGAGCGCAACAGGTGCCGGCCGCTCCGGTGGCCATGGTCGGCGCGATGGGCCACGACCAGCACAACGCATGCAGCAACAAGGAACACACCGGCAAGCCCAGGCAGGAACAAGGGGATGACGGTGGCCAGAAGCAACAATGGAGCGCTCCAGCTTCCATGGTCATGCGCCAGTTCCGCAAGGATCGCAGTTGCCTGTTTCATCGTGTGAGGGCCCTTGCCCGCGATCCGGGCAGTTCATTCATGACGAGGGATCGGAATATCCCGTGCCAGTAACCGATACCGTATCCGGCATGCAGGGTAAGGAAGGCGCGCAGGATCCCGGGCAGGTCGCTCCAAGGGCCCGCCTGCCGCGCACTGAACACCGCCAAGAGGAGATAGCTCACGATACCGATGGCCATGAACAAGCCAGCTGGTCGCCAGAAGATCATGATGAAAGGGCAGGTCACCAGGAATGCCACCCATGCCGCCGGTACAAGCTGGCGCCAGGTGGTCACTGCACGGTGTTTCCGGTTCACGAACACCTTCCAAAGGCCATATTGCTCATACTGCCTGAAAAGCTTGCCAAAGCTCGCACGCACGACGTAACCCGAACGGATGGCAGGGTCGAGCAGGATATTGTACCCCGCCTTCGTCAGTCGGAAATTGAACTCATCATCCTGGTTGCGGTCGAGATCCTCGTCGAACCAACCGATGCGGTCGAACACTTCACGCCGATAAGCGCCAAAGGCCACGGTATCCACATGTCCGCTCTTAGTGCCGGTCCTGAAGTGCGCGTTGCCCACCCCGAACGGGTGGGACATGGCAAGGCCGATATGCCTTGAAGCGTCGTTGGCGTATGTGTTCTCGATCACCCCACCCGCACAACCCGAGGAAGGGTCACGACGCAATGCCGCAATAGCGCATTGGAGATGATCGGTCGCCACCTCGGCATGGGCGCCAAGAATGATCCCAACATCGAACGGGAAGGCCCGCAGACCGAGGTTCAGCGCAAAAGGCGTGGTGCGCTGGGTATTGTCAAGCAAATGCACGTAGGGATGGTCCCTTACGAAGGCCTCCACGATACCGCGCGTACCATCCTCGCTCATGCCATCACATACCAACACATGGAGTTCAATGTGATCCCTGTCCGCCGCAGCAAGGCTCTCCAAGCAGGCCAGGATATGATCGCGTTCATTCCGGCAGGGAACGGCCACACTTACCCTGGGTACGGCCGGCAAAGGGGGCAGTGCGGTCTCAAGCATGCAAGGGAGAGCGGCCGGTAGGTCCCGGGTGATGAACTTGACCACCGAACAGCATGGACGGGGCCAGGGTGAGCAATGGCAACAACAGTCCTTCGATCAACAAGGCCTTGTAGGATTCAGGGCCACTGCGGATGACCGCCGGAAGAAAAGCCACGAACAACCAGGGCAACAGGCGTGGCCAACCCCAGGCGCCGAATGCGGAGGCGGTCCTCATCAACAACAACCAGATGAGGCCCAGCGCGGCTCCGCCGATGGGAATACCCGCCCAACCCGCATTCAGGTACCAGGCCGATGCATGATGAATGGTGTATCCCTGGTCAGGAACAAGTCCTGCGGCCCGTGCATAGTGGTCATAGGCTGTCGGTGGACGACGATCGGCCGGCAGAAACCCGTGGAGCAGGTAACTGAAACTGATCCCTGGCACCGGCTTGACGTGTCGCAGCATGATCCCGTACAAGCTGAAATGCGCACAGAACATCTCGTTGCTCAGCATCCGCTCGCCCACCTTCCCGATCAGGCTTGACGGATGACGAGGGATATGCTGGATCTCCGGTAGATGGAATTCCTCATGCCGGGGAGCTTCCACCACCAGGCCCGATGTTGTCCAAGCCATTTCACGCAGTGATCCACCGGCCACCATCGCACCACCGCCAACGGCCAACATCCACAACGCCGACCTCCGTGCAGCACGGCCTTTCACATTGATCAGATACATGCCCCCCAACATCAACGAACCGAAAATGGTGTGACGATCACCTGTAAGGCTCAGGAATACGCACATCAGCAGCACACCAGCAAGGTAGGACCATCCAGGCAACCATGATCCCCGCTCCGTGAAGGGGGCGCCCTTGCCACCTTCCGCAAGCCGAACGGTCGTTCCGAGGACGAATGCAAAACAAGCTGCGGAAGCACTGAACGCATGCAGGGAATGGCGCATCCCGGTCCACTCATGGACCAACAGGTATAGCGGCCGGTGCTCCAGCATGGCCTGGCCCATCAAAGGCCGGATCGACCAGACCGAGACCGCCAGGGCGGCAATGCCGGCGGCCACCAACCACTCTCGTGAAAGCTGCACAGGAGCAAGGTCCGCCCCTTTCGATGAAGGAAGTGGAACCCGCAGGACCCCGAACAGGGCCAGCACAAAGCAAGCATAGGCCACCAATTGAACGACGT
This sequence comes from Flavobacteriales bacterium, assembly GCA_044346705.1. Lineage (GTDB taxonomy): Bacteria > Bacteroidota > Bacteroidia > Flavobacteriales_F > PHOS-HE28 > PHOS-HE28. Next base: position 7,271 of record JBIIYP010000050.1, on the reverse strand, counting down.
ATCCTCGATCAAGCATGAAGGGGAACATCTTTTCCATCAAATAGTAATAGTTCAACCCGATCCTGTACCCCTTGAATCCGATCGCGGCATCCGGAATGAAGAACCAGGCCCCGAGAAAGGTCCACGCGTACACGATGGTTGAACCGATGATGATGGAAACGTCGCGCGAGCGCGACCAGATGGACCGGACCAGCAGGACATAGGCCACGGTAATGGCGGCCAGGAGCAGATATGTGGCCAACGCCATCATGCGTGAATGGTGATCTCTCGCAGGTACTGAATGAGCCCGGCGTCGCTTGAACGGGCATCACAACCATTGCTGACGGCCAGCTGCCGACCATTGCTGCGGCGGCCATCCGCCAGCACCTCTGCGAGCGCGGTGGATAATGCATGAGCGTCCTGGGCCACGATCTTCCCGGGAACAACCCCTCTCAATCGATCCGGTGTGTCGCCCACATCGTTGCAAACCACCGGAAGCCCGCACATCATGGCCTCCTTCACCATGCTCGGGCTGCCTTCGGAATCGCTGCATAACAGGAGTGCGTCAGCGGCGTTCAGGAGCACAGGAACACGATCGTAAGGCACCTTGCCCTTGAGCACCTCCAATCGCGCACCGGGATATTGGACGACAAGACGTTGCATGACGGCCTCCGCGATATCGAGGCGTTTCACACCTGGATTATTCCCATTGAAGAGGATGACGCGATCGTCATCATTCCAGCCCAGCTGTTTCCTGCATTCCGCTTTGTCCATGGGCAGAAAGACCTCAGGCTCCACACCCAACGGGAAGACCCTGGCCTCCGCTGTCCTCCACCAAAGCCTATCGCGGAGGCGTTCGCTCACGCACACGATGCCCGCAGCGAAGAAGGCGGCCAGCTGCGAGAAGATGCGCCCGAACAGGTCGCGGAAGAATCCATCACTGGGAGTGCGGTTCAGGTCGCTTCCCTGGAACGATACCACCACCGGCACCGCGCTGCTGAGCACGGTGAACAAAGCCGAGACCGATCCGTAATAGACCAGCACCACATCGGGCCGGGCACTTTTCAGCAAGGCCTTGAACCTGCGACGCGCGCCCAGGAGCACGAATGGGGATGTGCGGCTGTTCAGGTGGAAATAGGTGACCTCCGCACCATGGTCGCGCTCCAGCGCATTGGCCTGACGATAGGCGAACGGATAGGCTCCGCTTCCTTCGCGGGCCGGGATCACCACAACGATGTTCAGCGCATGCGATGAGCGCTCCGCCAACCGGGTAAGCTCGGTGCGCACGAAGTGGATGTCGCTCCAGGTGGCATATCCCAGATAAGTGAGCGCGAGCACCAGCACGCCGGCCACAAAGATCGCAGGCGTTGGAATGATGAAGTGGATGGCTGAACCGATCAGAAGGAGCATCAGTGCCGTGATCAGGTTGATCCCGTTCCGTGGTGTGTGATAATACGCATCGAGCACACTGCGCAAGCCCACAAAGAACCCGAAGGGCATGGCGCCCAGGAAGATCACGCGGCTCATGAAAACGTAATCCTTGTAATTCTCGCCGAGGTAGACATGCAGGATCGGGTCCGCCGCTAGTTCAAAGACGAGCGTGATGCCGATGCAAGCTGCCAGTGTAAGCCTCGTGAGCTTGCGGATACGTGCAGAGAGGCCGGCATGGTCGCCGGATGCCAGCTGCGATGCCGAAGCTGGCAACAGGATCAGTGCGAGCGGAGAGAAGAGGGCTGCGGCCAGGTTGAGCAACGTGGTACCGAACCCGATCTCACCACTGGCCGTAAGTCCGTGTGTGCGGGCCACGACATAAACCGGCAATGTCAACAAGGCGCCCAAGGCCATATCGCCCGGCACGCGGGGAAGTCCGTAGCGTAACAGGTCACCGCGCTCCTTGGCACAACTCCCGGGCGAAGGCCCTGAAATGGCCGGAAGCATGGCGAACAGGGCGATGGCCATCCATGCGATCCCTGTGCCCCAGCAGATCGTCACCAGCTCATTCGACAGGAAAAAGGCCAGGCATGGCACTGCGGCCAGCGCAAGTACCTGTATGCTGTTCGCCGTGACCAATTGACGCCGGCCGCGCTGGAACGAATAGCCCAGGCCGTAAAGCGCAATACCCGCGATCATGAGCGCCAGCGGAGGTACCAGGTCCTTCTCGCTCCCCGAACCGAACACGACCCAGGAGATCTGTTCGGGGAAGAGGACGCCGATCAGGAAGACGCTTCCGGCCATGGGCACCACCCAATAAAGGCTCGCGATCAGGTACCGACGACGTTCCTCCGGCCGGCTCTTCATGGCCACGAAGCGTGTGATGCCCACAACCGCGCCGAGCAACAGCAAGGGGAAAATGAAAGACACCGTGCGTCGCACCACCACGTAGAGGTCCAGCTCGTGCCGCCCTTCCTGTGCCGCCAACCGGTAGGCCAGCACCATGCCCACCATCGCCAGGCCCTCGGCCCCATAGGTGAGCAGGCTGTCACGTCCGTCACGCGAACGAAGCATCGCGAGGATCTTCTGCAACATGGTGGCCGAAAATAGCGGAATGCCTCCGCATGGCGCGGGAAAGCCTCCATCCCCCACATCGACCGTTCATCCTGATCATGCCTTTCCACGCCGCACCACCCTCCTATCTTCACCCCGTAACCCGAATGAACATGGACTTTTTTCAATGGCATTGGTGGGCCGCCCTCGCGCTCGTCCTGATGATCGCCGAGATCTTCGTGCCCGGATTCTTCCTCATGTGCCTGGGCATCGGCTGCCTTGGCGCCAGTGTGGTGGCTGGGGTTGGGCTTGGGCCCGGAGCCCAGTTGCTCGCATTCAGCGCCTTTTCACTCCTCGCCTTCTTTACCATCCGGCCCGTGCTGATGAAGCGCATGTGGAAGGACGGTGATGTGAAGACCAACATGGATGCCCTCGTGGGCCAGCGCGGCCGCGTCACCCAGGACTTTGAGCCGGGCCTTCGCCTGGGCCGTGTGTCCGCCGCAGGCGATGATTGGCGCGCCGAATGCACCACCGACCGCGCCCTGCTCGTGGGCGACCTCGTGGAGGTGATACGGGTGGAAAGCAACACCCTCATCGTTCGACCCGTCGACCTGAACTGAACACGTTCTCACACACACACCTCAACCCCTTACCCGACCAACACCCATGAACCCCGGAACCCTTATCCTCCTCCTCTTCGCCGTCTTCGTGGTCTTTGCGATAGCGAAAGGCGTGCGCATCATCCAGCAAAGTGAAGCCATGGTCATCGAGCGCTTCGGTAAGTACCGCACCACGCTCACCGCCGGCTTCAACGTCATCATCCCCATCTTCGACAAGCCCCGCGAGATCATCTCCCGCTTCACGCGCGAACTGCCCGACGGCAACAAGTACGTGCAGTTCATGAAGAAGGAACGGATCGACCTGCGGGAATCCGTGTTCGACTTCCCCAAGCAGAACGTGATCACCAAGGACAACGTGATGACGGAGATCAACGCGCTGCTTTACTTCCAGGTGATGGACCCCGTGAAGGCGATGTACGAGATCGAGAACCTGCCCATGGCCATCGAGAAGCTCACGCAGACCACCCTCCGCAACGTGATCGGTGAGATGGACCTCGACGAATGCCTGACCAGTCGCGACACCATCAACGGCAAGCTCCGCACGATCCTCGACGAGGCCAGCCACAAGTGGGGCGTGAAGGTGAACCGCGTGGAACTGCAGGACATCAACCCGCCCCGCGACATCCGCGAGGCCATGGAGAAGCAGATGCGTGCCGAGCGCGACAAGCGGGCGCAGATCATCGACGCAGAGGGCAGCAAGCGTGCGGCCGTGCTGCAGGCCGAAGGCATCCAGCAGGCGCAGATCACCACGGCCGAAGGCCAGAAGCAAGGCCAGATCCTGGAGGCCGAGGGTGATGCACAATCGCGCATCCGCCGTGCACAGGGTGAAGCCGAGGCCATCCGCCTGGTGACCGAAGCCATCAAGGGTGCCAATGCGGACCCCGCCAACTACCTCATCGCCATGAAGTACCTGGAGACCTTGGAATCCATGACCAGTGGCCAGAACAACAAGGTGGTCTACATGCCCTACGAGGCTACGGCCATCCTCAGCAGCGTCGGTGGCATCAAGGACATGCTCGATGCCGCGAAGAACGTGAAGGGCTGATCCCGAACAAACAACGCTAAGCCCCGCTAATGGAGACATCGGCGGGGCTTTTTCGTTCGGGGTCTTGTTGGTGGGCTTAGCCACACCACGCATCAGGCGGTTGAAGTTGTGGGGCGGCCAAAGGCCTATGGGGAGCGTGTTATCGGCGTAGCCGGGCTCTTGGTGGGTCTACTTGGAGACAAGCATTCGCTCTTTCAAATACTTTACATATATTTAGCATCGCCATTCAACCTTGCCCCCCTACCAGATGCAAAGTCGTACGCCTGGATCCACCCCAAAGTCGCTCCTGCTATTAGCCTTCGCAATGACGATTGCCGAGGCTGTGAACGCTCAACAGAAAACTGGACACCTTCCTCATCGGGCGACGCCATGCTTACGTTGTCTAACCGGCAGGTCGATGAGGTGTTCGTCAATGACACCTTGCGTAAGATTGGAGGATTCGCCTTCAATACCGAAACTGGCAGAGCATATCGCGGCTCCTTGCAGGGGCAGGAGGATCATGGCGCGATTCACGAGGCTAGTGAGACAGATCTGGCGTTCGAGCACCGAATTCATGACCCACGCGTTGGGCGGTTCCTCAGCCTGGATCCACTCGCCAGCAAATTCCCATACTACTCTCCTTACCATTTTTCCGGCAATAGCCCTATTTCAACTGTCGACTTAGAGGGCCTTGAGGACGTCTACTACTTGGGGGCTCTCTTGCGGGGTAATGAAGAAGCACTTTTCTCAGTGCTCACTGGAAGTGATGTCTATCAACAGGCGATGACGACTTTCACTGATCCAACTAAGAACTTGGGATACGATTTGGTCTTTGTCGAGGACCGAGATAACAGGATGTTGATACCCGCAGCAGATGGGCAAACCGAAGTCGTTCAGTCTTCATGGGTAGGGAACAGTAGATTTAAGTTCTCCCCTCTTGGATCGTTGGTCGATCCGATAACAATCAATGATGTAGCAGCCAAGGGGCGAGGTCTGATCGTAGTCCTGATGCCGAATGGTGCATTCGAAGCAGCTTCACAAAGTGCCGCTATCGGAAAATGGTCGCCTGCCGGTGGTCATGCCAAGAGCGCTATGCACGAGATCAACTCTCATGCGTTGAATGACGCTGCGGGACTAACCACATCCCCTGAGCAAGATCATTACGACTACCACTACGACCCTACTGCTCCAGAGTATGTGCAGGTCCGCGAGCTTAGCTCTCCCCGCGAAGACCGCATCCTTGACTACCTGCCGCTTTCTAATGCGGCCAGGGATATCAATAGTATAAATGGTGTGGTCAACGGTCGAAACCAACGAGAAGCTTCTTACGTCCAGCCAATGAAGGTTCGCAACGGTACATTGTCTGACCGAGCGCTCCCAAAGCCACAACCCATTGATCGATGATCCGACTGGTCAGTTCAACTGTCCTGGTGCTATGCCAGAGCATACTGGGCGCCTACTGTCAGGTCTTTCCATGTACTCGGGATACCGCATTTGATCGATGGACCACTCCCCTGCGTGTGGTCAATGGCATAGTTCGACAAGAGTCTCGACTAATCCACACCAGTTGTTTTGGCGATGTTCATGGGCCGCGCGCCTCGGATCAATGGACCCTCACCCGTGAAGAGCATTTCTACCAAGGACGGTTCTCTTCAACAGTTCTTCGCTATCATCAAGGAAGTCCCTGGACCTATGACTCGCTCATGTACGATGCAAATGGCAGGTTGTCGTCGATGATTTCGTTCAGGAATGGCACAGAGTCCAGTCGGTTCAGCTACACGTATTCAACCCGTTCGGTCAAGGTTACGATGCGCTATGCCAACACGGAGTACGTGATGCAAGAATTCGCCTATGACTTACAGGGGTTACTTGAATCCGAAACCCTATACACGGCCAATGGGCTGCCTCGGTCCCGAAAGCACCATGTGTACAACAGGACAGAACTTGAGCGACTCTTGATCAATACGAACGACTCCACTATAACCTATGTGTTTCACGAAGGGGATCCATCGACGAAGGCGAGCATTCGTTACTACGACCATCGAGGCACGGAGACCCAACGATACACCTTCTATAGCGCCGGTATGTCACCAGAAGTGGAGATGGACTACGAGGCTGGAAAACTTGTGCGTGTCGTTCTTCACGAGCAGGATACAGCGGAAGGCTGGGTCTACCGAGAGTTGATCTTCGATCAGGCCAATGATTGCATGTTAGAAAAACTGCATCGATATACTCCCATAAAGGGCCAGCCCTGAATTACGAGAGCCGTCCAGTAAGCTTTTGTATACGTGTTTTCCGCGTGCGGGGCAGTGCGGAGGCGATTAGTCCGCATGGGCGGCGGCGCGTTGATCTTCGCACCGGACTACCTTCACCCCATGCCCAGCTACACCACCCTCTCCGAAGCCGTGAACGACCTGCAACGCCGGGGCTACACCGATGACCTTGTGCTCGCGGAAAAATGCCTGGTGTGCGACGCGCGTGGACTGAGCCTCGACCCGGCCGAATTCGAGATCGATGAGTTCCACCGCTTCGAGGGCAACAGCGATCCGGAGGACCAGAGCATCGTGTACGCGATCAGCTCCCGGGACCACGGGGTCAAGGGCATCCTGGTGAACGCCTACGGCATGGATGCTTCGGCCATGACGCAGGAACTGGTGCGCAAGCTCGCCACGCACTGAAGGCATCGATCGACCACCGCTCAATAACTTGGCCCTATGGCCCTGGTTCCAGTCGGCACCTACCGCGTGCTCGCCGCTTTCGTGTTTCTGACGTCGATCTCCGCTCTGAAGGCGCAATGGAAGAAGGATGCCTACCCCGACTATTTGGATGTGCTTGACCGGCTCTACGGCACCTACAAGGTCGAAGAGCCCGGTAGCACCGCCAAGCTGGCGAAGATGCCGGATGGGTGGTGGCTCTTGTTCGAAGGAACGGACACCGTGACGGCCCGTCATCAATTGTGGTCCTCCGAGAAGCGGAAGTACCTGGAACCGGACCTGCCCAAGCTCGCCCGCGGCGAACATCCGAGCCCAATGGGCCGGTGGTCTAACCCCCTAACTATCGGACAACGAGTAGTGGGCATGTCGAAGGTATGTTGTTGAGTAGATAGGTTTGCCGTCAGCAGGAGACGACCGAAGGTGACTGCGTTACCGATGGCGTCAGAAGTG
>JBIIYP010000014.1:0-82558 GCA_044346705.1 Flavobacteriales bacterium | reverse complement strand
CGTGCCCGGGGGCTTACGATGGTCTGTCCGTTGTAGGTCCAGTATTGCGCCCGTACACCCGCCGTAAGGCCCAATGTGCGGCCATTGCGCTGCAGCGTGTCGAGTTTCCAGTCCCATGCGTTCTGCACATAGCCGCTGGTGCGGATGCTCCGCAGGTCGATGCGGCTCTTCAGCGAATAGTTGAGCTCGAGCGCCTCACCTGTGCTGGTGGGCGTGCTGTAACCCGCAGAGTCGATCAGGGTCCACTCGCTGAGCTTGTCGTTGATCACCTCGCTCTTCACATCGGCGCCCCATTGCAGGTAGCTGCCGGGCAGCTGGAGGAAGCCTTTGTGCGCGGCGGTGAGCACGGTGGCGTCGAGGTCGTTGCGTCCGTGGTCGAGGTAGCTGCCCACGCCCAGGTTGCGTACCGCCTCGCCGAACTGGTCGCTGCCCAGGTCGCGGTCCAGCTCCTGCAGGAAGTATTGCCCCAGGATGTCGTACCGCTCGCTCTCGAAGGTGCGGTAGCCACTGAAGGTGAACTTCAACAGCAGGTCCCGGTTCGCCCGAACGTTCAGGTTCAAGGCACCGAAGAAGGTCTCGTAGGCGGTGCGTTCCTGCCCTTCGAAGAACACCTTGAAGCGCAAGGCCTGGTTGAAGTTGCCCAGCTCCGTTTCGCGGTCCTGCGGGATCTGGTCGTAGCGGTTGCGGGAGTACACGCCCAGGAAGCCAAGCTCCACCTTGTCGCTGAGGTCATAGGTCCAGTAGGTCTGCAGGTCGACGTAGCGCGCGTCGTATTCGCCCTTGGTATCGAGGCCCGCCAGGAGGTTCTGCAGGGTGCGGTAGCGGAAGCCGGTGATCTGGCGCAGGCGCTTGTTGAGCATGGGGGAGGCCAGGCTGAAGGAGCCGCCCATGAGCCCCGCACTGAAGGAGCCTTCGAATTCGCGGGGCCGCTTGTAGGTGATGTCCAGCACGCTGCTCATCTTGTCCCCGTAGCGTGCATCGAAGCCGCCCGGGCTGAAGCGGATCCCCTGGATGAGGTCCGCGTTGGGGAAGCTGAGGCCTTCCTGCTGTCCCGCACGCACCAGGAAAGGCCGGTACACCTCAATGTCGTTCACGTACACGAGGTTCTCATCGTAGTTGCCGCCCCGCACGCTGTAGCCACTGCTCAACTCGTTGCGGCTCATGACACCAAGGCCGCCCTTCACCAAGGACATCACATCGCCCGTTGGGTTGGGCATCAGGGCCACGACACGGGGGTCCAGGGCTTCGAGGTTCCCGCGGTCCCTGGTGTTCTGCACCTCGGCCACCGGCAGTTCACCGGTCTTCAGGGTCACATTGATGGTACGCCGCTCCCCGGCGACCAGTTCGATGTTGCGGTCCGTACTGTTGCCGGCCTGGCTGAAGCGCAGCACGATCGGGCGACCGGCCGGTACGAGCAGGGTGTAGTTGCCTTCCTCGTCCGCCTGCACGGATGAACGCTCACCCAGAACGGCCACGCTGGTCAGGGCCGCAGCGCTGCCGTCCTCATTGGTCACCGTGCCTGTTACCGTGGCCTCCTGCGCCTGCACCCGCGCCGCGAAGGCGCAGAGCAGGGCAAAAAGCAGGAGCAGACGGTGCATGGGCAATGGCGGAGCCTTGCGGCTGAAGGGCGGCAAAGATAACGGGGCCTTTCAGAGGCTAGTATCAACCCCGGTCCGGATCACGCCAGGGCGCGCGACACGTTCGCCAGCAGCTGATCCGGCCCGCCGTAGTGCTCCAGTAGGCGAAGGCCCAGCTCGGTGCACCGCTCCCGCATGCGCAGCCGTGTGCCGTCCTCGATGCCGCCGCCCAGCACCAGCAGGTCCACGCTGCCCCGTGCGAGGCGCTCCAGCAATGGCGCATCCTCCAGGTAGCCTTCCGCCGCATAGCCCGCGCTCATGAGCTGGTTCTTCACCAAGGCCATGATGCTGGGGTTGCGACCGAAGAATACGATGGTGCCAGGCATGCCGTGATCGGGATGAGCTGAAACTTCGTTGCACGCTAGAATCAACGAGCGCCTAGCCCAACTTCGCGCTCAACGCAATGGGCACGCTCTTCAGCACTTGACTGATCGGGCAGTTGATCTTGGCGTCCTCGGTGCAGGTATCGAACGTGGCCTGATCAATGCCGGGCACCTTCGCCTCGAGGTTCAGGTTGATGCCGACGATGCCGTTACCGCCGGGCACGGGGCCCATTACGATCTCAGCTGTGCAGCGGAGCTCGTCCGGGGTGAAGCCGTGGTTGCCGAGCACGAAGCTCAGCTTCATGGTGAAACAGCTGGCATGCGCAGCGGCGACCAGCTCTTCCGGGTTCGTACCGGCCTTGCCATCCTCGCTCACGAAGCGCGTGAGGAAGGAGTGGGGTGTGTTGTTCAGTACACCACTGAGGGTGGTGATGTGGCCGGAGCCTTCTTTTCCGGTGCCGCTCCAGGTGGCGGTGGCTTTGCGATCGACGGGCATGGGTGCAGTTGTTGTGCGTTGGGGCCGCGAAAGTAGCCCCGGTTTCGTGCCTTAAGGACAACTGAACAGGCTAAGTGTTCATGGGCGCTGCGGACGAGGGGGGCGTTTCGCATCCGCATCGGCCGTCGTGCAGCGTTGCTTGTGCCCAACGGTGGATCCTCCTTGCTCCCTCCGGGTGATCGGCAGTTGGCCGTTCACGAGGGTCGCGGCCCTACCAGCTCCCAGTGCTCCGCTTCACCTCCAGGCCCGCTTTCAGGAAGTCATACAGCGCCTGGTAGAGTTTCTCCGTGCTGTCCTGAAGCTCTTCCCGCGTGCGTGCGAGCGATGCTTGTGTGATGGTTCCCTGCGCTGTGCGGGACCGGTCCACCTCCAGTACGCGTGCGCTGTGGTCGTATTCGGCCATGGCGTCCTTCAGCTCTGCCCGGCGCAGTTCGTATTCCGCGATGTTCACACGGGCCTCCAGGGCCAGGGTGCGCTCCAGGTCCCGGTGCTCGATGGCGCGTTGTTCGACCAGCAGTTGCTGTTCCCTGACCCGGTGGGTGCGGCTCGTACCATCGATGATGGGCAGGTTCAGCTTCAGGCCCGCGTAGGTCCAAGGGAACCAGACGCCCTTTTCGGTGGGGTTGAAATCATTGCTGAAGAACTGCCTGTTCGCGCTTCCGTAGAGGTCCACGGACGGGAGCCACGAGCGTTTTTCGGTGCGCAGCGCAAAGCTGTCGCGTTCCAGCAGCGCCAGGCGCTCTGAGAGCTCGGGTCGTTGTGTGTATGCTTCGGCGGAAGGAAGGGAGGTGAGCGAATCCGCCAGCAGCGCGCTGATGTCGGTGCTTACCGTCGGCGGCTCGGCCTCGGTCCAACCGATGGCTTGCGCCAAGCGTTCACGGTCAAGACGAAGTTCGCGCCGTGCACGTTCCAGCTTCCTGGCAGCGCTTCCACGATCGAGCTGGCTGCGCTCCAGGTCGATGGCCAGCAGGCTGCCTTGTGCGGCCCGGGCGCTGTCTTCCGCATACGCCTCGTTCGCCCGCGCGAGCGCTGCTTCGGCCAGGTCGACACCGGCCTCGGAGAGCACCACTTGGTGCCATGCCTGTGCGATGGCCAGCCTTGCTTCATCCTCTGAAATGGCCGTTGTGCTGCGTTGCACTTCGGCGTCGAGGCGTGCCAGCTTCAGCTTTCCGGTGGCGTTCGGATCGTAGATCTTCTGTGTGAGGTTCAGGCCTGCGGTGGCGTTCCACTTGGTGCCGAACACGATGGGCTGTTGGGTGCCGGGCTGGTTCACCACTTCGCCGGGCAGCACATTGGTCGGGCGTTGAAAGTTGTAGCGCCCATCGAAGCTGGCGTCGAGCTGTGGCAGGTAGACGCCTCGCTCCTGCGATGCACGCTCGGTCAGAATGTGCTCCTCCAAGCGCTGTACACCTAAGTCGGCGCGAGCGGCAAGACCTTTCGTGAGCGCCTCTTGAAGGGTGATCGTGGTCTGCGCCTGGCAGGTGACCCCAGCGATGAGTGCGGTGATGAGCGGATAGGTGCGCATGGGAATGGTATCAGCCGCGGAAGACCGCTGCAGGTTCGAGCTTGGTGATGCGGCGCAACGCGAAGAGGCTTCCGACCAAGGCCAGGAAGATGGTGATGATCAGGAAGCCGACCCGCAGCCACAGTGGATAGTCGAACAGGGTGCCGGCCTTCGCGATGCCGTTGCGGAATCCTTCCACGAAGACCATGGCCAGCACGAAGCCCAACGCGGAGATGAGCAGCGATTGTGTGAGCACCAGCCGTCGCACCTGCCGGTCCGTGGCACCGATGGCCTTCAAGGTGCCGTAGTCCCGGATGCGATCGATCGTGGCGGAATAGAGCGTGAGGCCGATGATGACGAAGCCCACGATGAGCGCGAAGACGATGAGCGTACCGAAGCTGATCGCAATGCCGCTGCTCTTGAGCACTGTGATCACCGTGGCCTTCCTGAGCTCGAGCGGCATCCAGGCCCGCACACCCGGCACCGTGGCGTTGATCGTGGCCACCACCTGTTCCATGGGCACGCCGGGTGCCGCTTCCACCAGGAAGGCCTGCGCCTTGTTCCGGTCCACGTTCCCCAGGTAGCGCGCGCGTTCCAACGTGGTGAAGGCGAGGATGCCGCCCCCGAAGCTGCGCGCGCCGAAGGTCTGTGCCGCCACGTGCACCCGCTTGCCGTTCAGTTCGAACGAGGTGCCCACGGTAGCTTGCGCCAGGGCGTTCTTGTCGAAGATGTCGGTGGTCACCGCGCCGTCGGGCAACAGGTCCTGCGCCGTGCCCTTGGCCATCTTCCAAGGTCCTCCGGAGAAGTGAGGTGCTTCGGTTCCGATGACGGACATGCCTGCCGTGGTGCCATCGGGGAACCTTGCGCTGGCGCCGGCCACCACGAAGGGATGCACGGCCGCGATGCCGGGAAGGGATTCCAGCTGCCGGCCGATGCGCACGTCCAGCGGAGCCAGTGCGTTCACGTTGGTGGTGATGTTGTCCACCACCCACACGTACCGATCGTTGTTCCGCACCAGCGCGGCCATGGCGTTGGTGAGGAAGATGAAGATGCCGCTCTGCTGGCCGATGAGGAAGATGGACATGATCACACCGAAGAGCGCACCGAAGCTTTTGGCCTTGTCGTGCAGCAGGAAGCGGATCGCCGTGCGCAACATGGATCAGCGCGTCTTGGCCGAGAGCATGATGACGCAATCCACCCGGCTGCCGATCAGCACATCCGAGCGGTCGAGTTGTACGCGCACTTCCCGCACTCGACGATCCTCCAGGTCGGTGGCCTGTCCGCTGAACAATGACTTTGAGCTCAGCGAAGGAGCGGCGAACACCACTGTACCGGTCGATAGCGTGTCCATTCGGCCTTGTGGACGGATGAACGCCTTGTCGCCGAGCTTCACCTGGTCTGCGAAGAGCTCATCCACCTCGGTCACCGCCATCAAGGGGCCGCTCGGGGCGAAGGTGCCCAGCGTGCTGTTGGAGGCCGCGGCGCTGCCCACGCGCGTGTCGATGGAGAGCACCAGACCAGCTGTGGGGGCCAGTACCAAGGTCCGGCCCAGGTCGGCGCGGGATGCGCGCAGGTCCGCTTCCAGTTCCCGCACCTTGGAGCTCGCTTCGCGCTGCCTGGCTTCGAGCGTGCGCAGCTGCGCCGCTTTCCTCTGGGCGTCCGCCCGTTTCTGATCACGCTCTTGCGCGGTGGCGGCGGCACCGGAGAACAAGGCCTCGGTGCGCTGAAGCTCAGCGCTGGCAAGGTCCAGATCGGCCTTGGCACTGGCGATCTCCTGGGTGGCGGCATCAACGGCGTTCCGCTGGGTGGCCAGGGCCGCTGCCTTCTGCTCGCTCCGAGCGCGTTCCGGCGCGTTCCTGAGGACCACGAGCGTATCGCCCTGCTGCACCGTGTCGTTCGCTTCCACCAGGATCCGGTCCACCACACCTGCGGCCTCCGAGGTCAGGTCCAAAGTGCGGGCCAGGGGCTCGATGTTGGCAACGCCCACCACGAGGGCAGGCGCGGTGACGGGCGCGACCGGCGCGGGTGATGTTTCCGGTTTGCCGCCGCAAGCCAACAACGACAGCAGCGGGAGGGTATGGAGAATGGAAAGGCGCATGGTCAATGTGTGGAAAGGGCGTTGGGGGCGTTGAGGTCCAGGATCGTCACCTGCCCGTTCTCGACCTGAACAGCGCGGTCGGCATAGGGGCGAAGCCGGGGATCGTGCGTGACCACCGCAACGGCTTTCCCACTGCGCGCGAGGTCCTGGAGCTCCTTCATCACGATCACCATGGACGCACTGTCCAGCGAGGCCGTGGGTTCATCGCAGAGCACCAATCGGGGTTCTGTCACGAGTGCGCGGGCAATGGCGACCCGCTGCTGCTGACCACCGCTCATCTGGGACGGTTTCTGGTTCTTGCTGGCGCTCATGCCGACCTTCTCCAAAGCGGTCAACGCGCGCTCGCGAGCCGTCCTTGCTGGCAAGCCTTGCAGCATCAACGGCATCTCCACATTGTTGAGCGCGGTGAGGGGAGCGAGCAGGTTGAACTGCTGGAACACGAAGCCGATGGTGTTGAGGCGGAGCTTGGCGAGCTGGTCGCCGTTCAGCGTGTTCAACTGCTGTTCGTTCACCATCACGGAACCCTGCGTCGGCTTGATCACGCACCCGAGCATGGAGAGCAGCGTGGTTTTCCCGCTGCCGCTCGGGCCGATGATCAGCAACAGCTCACCCGTGTTGATGGCCAGGTCGGTGGGGTGGAGCGCGATCAGCTCCGACCCGCCTGCCTGGTAGGTCTTTCCGGCTCCGTTCAGTTGGGCGATGATCATGGCCTGGCGATCGAGGGTACAATGTTAATGCGGTTACGTATGAAGATAATACGAAATAGGAATATATTTGTGACCACTTCGACCCCGTCACCCATGGCGAACACTCCACAGGCCGAATTGCTGAAAGCGGTCAATGCGTTCGCGAAGTTCCAAATGGAGCACCCGGGTGGTGATGTGGATGCGTTCTGTAGACATCGCCTGGCCGCAGAACGGTCGCGACCGATGGTTCTGCACGATGGCCTTCCCATCGAAGCCCACTTGGGGCGCGTCTTCGGGCACTTGTCGCGTATGGCGCATCTCTATTCCAAGAAGGTCCTGCGACCATTGGGAGTGGCCAACCTGGAGGATTTCGGCTACCTGGCCACCTTGAGCAACATGGACAAGCCCCGGAAGGGGGAGCTCATCCGGCTGATGCACGCAGAGACCACGTCAGGCACTTCCGTGATCAAGCGCCTGTTGGAGCTTGGCTGGGTCAGGGAGGTCAACGACAAGGAGGATGGACGGTCCACGCGGGTGCTGGTCACTGCGAAAGGACAGCGCACCTTGGAACGGTGCTTTCCGCGGATGGCTGAAATGGGGCGTATGTTCTTCGGCCTGCTGGACCCGGATGAGAAGGCCACGCTGTTCACCCTGCTCAGGAAGATCGAGGAGCCGCATGCGCAGTTGCTCATCGCCCATCGCGCGGATAGCTTCGAGGCGCTGGTGAACAAGCTATACGGCGGAGAACGCCAATGACCTGCGCGTGCGTGCTGTGGAAGGGGACCCGCTGCTCCCGATCGATAAGGATGGAGTCCGGACGATGAGGATGATGTCCCTGCCCGATAACGGAAAAGCCGCCTCGCGTTAACGAGGCGGCCTCCCATCAGTTTGGATGCGATCGCGCTCAGGGCATCAGCACGGGGTCGATCACGTGGATCACGCCGTTCGAACCTTCAAGGTCCGTTGCGGTCACGGTCGACCTTCCTCCATTATGGCCCGTGAGAACGACACTGCCACCTTCCACGGAGCCGGTGAGCTCACTCCTGTTCAATGTGGTCAATACTGCACGTCCACCACCTGCACTGATGGCGGCCATCGCCGCAGCTGCATCCAGGTCGCCAGCCACAGCATGGTAGGTCAGCACGTTGGTCAAGGCGCCGTTTGCCCCGGGCTTCACCAGATGCTCCACTGTGCCTGCTGGCGGTTTACCAAAGGCATCATTCCTTGGCGCGAATACGGCGAAGGGACCTTCTCCCATCAACGCACCTGCCCGATCGGTTGCCTTCACGGCTGCCACGAGGGTCGTATGGTCGTCCGACCCGATCGCGATATCCACTGCATCGAGCGTCCGCATCTTCTGTCTTCGAGGTAGCCTTGGGTGAATGACGTTCGTTCCTAGAGCACGCATTATCCGCAATGGTTCAGTGAACCGGGCGTCTTCGGGGTGCGCTACATCCATCGAAACAACGTGTTGCCCCGGCGCAAAGGGAGACAACTGCCGCCATGCACAAAAAAAACGGTTGTTGGTTCCATTATGAACTTTTGGGTTTTATGTTTGTTCCTGAAGTGACCCGCTCGACTAGCGGGAAGCGTGAAGGTTTGACCTGCGGTCGCGAACGCAGGTACCCACTTCCGCGTTGATGTGCTTTGACGTTCCGTTCCTAACCAAAACCCTGTTGGAAAACATGAATCATTTGTTACTGGACATCCTGCCGATCGCTACGAACAACTACGTGGCCTTCACCTTCTTCGTCGGCACCATGGCCATGATGGCCGCGTCGGTCTTCTTCTTCTTTGAAGTGGGCAACACCGACCCGAAGTGGCGGACCTCCGTCCTGATCAGTGGCTTGATCACGTTCATTGCGGCAGTTCACTATTACTACATGCGCGATTACAATCTGTCCACAGGGGAGTCGCCCGTATTCTTCCGCTATGTGGATTGGTTGCTCACCGTGCCGTTGATGTGCGTGGAGTTCTACCTCATCACCAAGAAGGCCGGTGCGAAGATCGAGCTGCTTTGGAAGCTCATAGCCGCTTCGGTGTTCATGTTGGTGACCGGCTACATCGGTGAGGCCATTTATCCCACCGAAACGCAAAGCTGGATCTGGGGCTTCGTGAGCAGCATCGGCTACTTCTACATTGTTTATCTGGTGTGGTTCGGCGAAGTGGCGAAGCTGGCTGAGAAGGCCGGTGGTGCCGTGCGCAAGGCCAACACCGCGCTCGCTTGGTTCGTGCTCGTGGGCTGGGCCATCTATCCGATCGGCTACATCGCCGGTACCGCCGGTGGTCTGTTCGGCATGCCCGTGCTGAGCGGTCTTTCGCTGGATGTGGTCTACAACATCGGTGATGCCATCAACAAGATCGGCTTCGGTCTGGTCATCTACGTGCTGGCGCAGTCCGATCGGGCAGCGATCAAGGCCTGATCTCCTTCTTCATCTGACAGGGTGGCCACGGTCCTTGCTTCGCAGGGGCCGTGGTCACTTTGTAGATAGGGATCTCCATCGATGATGCGAACGTGGCTGCTACTCTTCGGTTGCGCCCTACTGGTCGGGAAATGGCTGTTGCATGTCTTCACTCCCGAAGTGCAATTAGGCCTGTTCTTTCTCGGGATCGTCCTGGTCGGTGTGCCGCATGGCGCTGCGGACCTTTTGGTGTCAACGCAACAGGCCCGCGATGCGGACAGGCCCTTCCATGCGCCAGGGTTCTTGCTGGGGTATGTGGGAAGGTTGCTCTTGTTCGCAGCAGTGCTCTACTTCTTCCCGGTAGTAGGTTCCGCTCTTTTCATCCTTTTTTCAGCATACCACTTCGGTGAGACCGATCTTGCCCGATTGAGAACAGAGACGCTGTTGGGCAAATTTGTTGTGCTCAACTACGGACTGGTCATTCTGGGCATCATCCTTCTTGGCCATGCGGAGGAAGTGCGTCCCATCCTGGCCGTGCTGGACGCATCACCGGAACAAGCGCTCTGGCTTGAGCGGGTGATCAGCTCCAAGATGCTGTTGCTCGGCGCCTCGCTGGTGCTGTTCTTCGGCAGCGCCTTCGCCTACTTCGTGTTGAACCCTTCTTCGCGCGTGGATGGCGGTGACTTCATCGCGCGCTTCGCGGTGCTGGCATTGCTCCTGCATTTTCTCCCACTTCTGCTCGGCTTTACGTTCTACTTCGTCATATGGCATTCGGTATTGTCGATCAACAACATCCTTTCCTACCTGCGGAAGGATGGGATCTTCACCACACGCCTGATCGTTGGCCGCATGGCGCTGTATAGCGCCCTTGCCTTGATGGGCATGGGCTTGTTGGCTGCGGGCGGCTTTGTGTACCTATCCACGGGGACGCTCATGATCTCTGTGATCGCTGGTTTGGCCGTGCTTACCGCTCCGCACATGGGCGTGATGCATGAGATGTACGGGCGCTTGCGGGAGGCGGGCTAAGTCCTTACGCGCAGTACCGACACCCCGTTCTCATCCGTGGTGAGCACCTCGCTCAGGTGGTCGAAGAAGGGACGGATGGTGCGATAAGCGGCATCCATCTGCTCCGCGAAGTCGGCAGCGAGCACCTCGCGATCGGTGAACGGATGCCGGAACAGGAACTGGTTGCGGCGCAACAGGTCGATGCCGGGGTGGTCCATGGAATAGCCCTTGGGCGCGGTCTTCACGCCATCGCCGATGATCTCGCCGAAGGTGTCGCGCAGCTTCCGGCCTTTGAGCAGCTTGCGCCAGGCCTCCAGGTCCTGGTCGATGTCCACGCGGATGCGCTTGAGGTCCGCGGGTTCGGGGGCGAAGAAGCCGCAGGCCACAAAGGATCCACCCGGCTGGATGCGGAAGCCGTAGCCTCCGCGCAAGGCCGGTTTCACACGACCGATGCTCCCCCCGAACCAGGTCTTGTACGGCGGCTTGTCCTTGTGGAAGCGGGTATCGTTGTAGATGCGGTACATGGCCTCCTTGCCCGTGTCGGTGGAGAGCCGGTCGTGCTTCCGCATGCGTTCCAGCAACGCATCGACGAAGGTGGCCACGTTGGTCTGGGCGGCTTGGTAACGGTCCTTGTTCTTCAGGAACCAGTGGCGGTCGTTGTGGCGCTCGAGGTCCTTGAGGAAGTCGAGGGTGGCGGGGGCGATGCGGGTGGTAATGGTCTTCATCGGTCATGATCGTAACGGCCCGGTTCAACCCAATACGGTGCGCGCAAAAGCAATGTAGGTCGTCAGCGGCAAGGGATCCAGCTTTCCCTTCAGCGAGGCGATGATCTGCCCGCAGTGATACGAGCCGTGGTTCACCGAATGGATGAGGATGCCGGATCGATCATGGTTGCAGTACGGTCGAAGAAGGGACCCTCGCGGATCCCTTCCTGTTCGTATGAACGAGATCAATTCATCTCGTACACCGCCTTGAAGGTGGCGGCGAAGTCCTTCAGGTCCGTGGGTGTGGTGTTGCTCGCCGTGCGCTGAACGGTCTCCATCAGATGGCCGGCGTTGAGGCACTGCACGAACTCCATCATGCGCCTGGCGACACTGGGTCCGGCACCCAGCTGTTGCATCATCGCCTGTTCGGCCTGGTCGTAGGTGAATTCCACATAATGGAGGTCCGGCTTGCCGATGGCCGAGCCCAGTATCGCGGACGCCTCGTTGTAGGTGAGGTCGCGGGGTCCGAGCACGTACTCCACGCCCTTGCCGTTGAAGTCCAGCGCGATCAGGTGTTGCAAGGCCTTGTCAGCGATGTCGCGCGTGGCCACCATCGGCATCTTCAGGTCGGCCTTCACCGGGGTGCCCATGAAGCCCATGTGTTTGATCACACCGGTTTGCCCGAGTGTGTTCTCCATGAAGTAGGTCGCACGCAGGTGCAGCACATCGAGACCAGGGATCGCGTTCATGGCCTGTTCCATGTGGTAGAGTCCGTTCACCACGCCATTGCCCTCGGGCAGGTGCGCGCCCACACTGCTCAGGGTCACGAGTTTCTTCAGCCTGGCGGACTTCGCCGCCGCGGCAAAGGCGTTCACATGCTTCAACTGCGCAGCCGTGAAGTCCGGGGCCGCCCATTCCCCGGGGACCATGAAGTAGGCGGCATCCACGCCCGTGAGTGCATTGGTGACCAGTGCGCTGTCACTGGTGTCGCCGGTGAAGAGGATGGCGCCCTTGTCGGTCAGCGCTTTCGCCTTGGCGGCGTTGCGGCTGATGATGCGTACGGTGTGACCAGCGGCCAACAGGCCGAGGGCAATGGGCTTACCGGTGTTGCCGGTGGCGCCAGTGATCAGGTAGGTGCTCATGGTGTTTTGGGTTGGTTGTTGGGGTTCTTCTTGGAGCGGCCCCGGAGTTTCATCCGGGGTCCCGCGCTTACTTCTTCAGGAGTTTGAACGCATGGTTCCATTGGTTGCGCGCGAAGCCGGGGATGCACCAGAGGATGCACAGCGGCTCGATGGCGCGTGCCCCCTCCACGCCGCCCATGTCCTCGCTCTCCCAGCCGAACCGGTCGAGGATCGCGGTCACTTCCTGCTTCGCGCTCGCATCGTTGCCGCAGATGAACATGGTAGGCTTCACGCCGCCGAAGTCGGGGTTCACCATGTAGGCGTTGCCCACGCTGTTGAAGGCCTTCACGAAGTGGGCCTTCGGGTTCGCCTTTTGGAGCTGCTCCATCAGGCTCTCTTCGAGCGTGGTGAAGTAGTGCAGCACGCCGTTGGTCGGAGGCGCGTCGGCGATGGGGTTGGTGGCGTCGATCACGGTCTTCCCCGCAAGGTCCGCGCTGTCGCAAAGGCGGATCGCCGCTTCGGCCGCCGTGCCTTTGGTGGCGAGCACCAGGATATCCGCCCACTGCGCCACCTGCTTGTGGTCGCCCACTTTGCCGCCGGGGTTCTTGTCCAGCCAGTCGCTCACCTTGCCCGGTTCGCGTGTGGCGATCATCACCTGATGACCATGCTTCATGAATCCGCTGGCGAGCACTTGGCCCACCATGCCGGTACCGAGAATGCCGACTTTCTTGCTCATGTTATGGGGTTATGATTGTATGTGCAATTGATAGGGCCTGCGTTCAATGGCCTTGGTCCAGTAACGCACTCGCTTTGTTGAGCGCTTGCGCCAAGGCGGCCCCGTTCTCGTGGCCGAGCGCCTGGGCATAGCGCCCGTACATCTTGCCCCAGGCGGTCTTGATCCGTTGCTCCGCGCCAAGGGCCTCCGGTGTGGGATACACCAGCATCGCCTTGCCCTCGCTGGAGCGCGACACAAAGCCCCGTTCCTCCAGTTTATCGAGCATCCGCGTGATGGTGCTGGGGGTCAGCTGCATCTCCTTGGCAATGTCACCGGCACGGATGCCCGGCCGTTTCACCACGGTCATGACAATGAAGCCTTGAGTGGGGGAGATGTCCGCTTCCGCGAACTCCTCCTCCGCGATCCGCGAGATGCTCCGTGCCATGGCGTTGGCCGCATGGTAGAGGCAGTTGCAGTAGGAGCTCTTCGGTTCGCTCACGGGGCCAAATGTAGGGTAAATAATTGTATATGCAATTATAGGTCAGGCGCCGCCTGCCCTTCGCTTGCGGATCGGGCGGATCCGAAGTGGAACTTTGTACCATGCTCACCGGCATGCGGACGATCCTCTTCACCTTGCTCCTCGGCTTCCACAATGCCCTGGAGCAGGACGATGCCGCGCTGGAGGAGGTGGCCGTGCACATCCGCATCGCCCACCAGGACCCGCTGGCCACCTTGCTGGCCCGGGCCGGGCGCTGTTTCTTCTGGAACGGCAGCAGTTTGCTGAACTGAAGCCCTCGTGGGTTAAGGTTCCTTTAATGTCCGGGCACCGGGATCGAGCCATCTTTGCAGCGCCGTTGCAGCAGCCCATGATCCTCTCCCGTTCCCTGAGCGCCCTCTGCCTGGTCCCGTTGAGTGGTTTCCTGGTCGCGCAGGTGCCGACCCAATGCCTGGAGATCGAGCGCATTCTGGTGGATGCCTGCATCTCCTCCTCGGATTGCCCTGGCTCGCAGGAAGGGCAGAACGAGATGGTGCGTTTCCGTGTGGGGCCGCAACCCATCGCGCTTTCGGACCTGAGCGTGGACTGGCCGAACAACAGTTACCAAGGGCTGGTGCAGAACGGCACCACGGCCTCGGTGACAGCGGCGTTGAACGCCAGCGTTACGGCGTGCGGACTGCTGCTGGAACCGCCGGGCGGCGTGATCCCGGCCGGAGCCTCGGTGCTGCTGATCACGAGCACGGCCATGTGCACGCAGGCCAATTCGTTCGCCGGCCTTGCCGATACGCTCTACGTTATCTTCCAACAGGCGGGGAACACGCAGGGGCACTTCGCGAACCACAACAACGGCAGTCTCATTTCGCCAGTTCCTACCGGAGGATCCTCCACGCGGACCCTTGTGATCACGCAGCTCTCCTCGAGCTGTTCCGATGTGGCCATCTACGACCGGCAGGAGCTGGTGAACATGTACGGCAGCTACGGCGGCATGAGCGCGGAGAACGACGGGGCCACGGTCTCCTTCACCTGGCCGGGCGCGCCGGTGGTGACCAACAGCAACAGCGGTTGCCAGGCGCCGGTGCCGGGCACCACCGTGGTGGCCACGGCGGCCAGCAGCAGCATCTGCGCGGGCGGAACGGTGAGCCTTGCGGGCAGCGTGAACGGTGGCTTCGCCAGCGTGCAGTGGAGCGGTGGCACGGGCAGCTTCAGTACGAATACGGACACCCTCACGAGCTACACCGCCGGCTCCGGTGATGTGGGTCCGGTGGTGCTGACCTTCTGCGCCATCGGCACATGCGGACAGAGCACCTGCGATACGGTGGTGGTGCTGATCGACCCGGCGCCGGCGATCACCATCACGTCCTCCGGCCCCCCGGAACTGTGCCCTGGTGAGACGTTGGACCTGCTTGCCTCAGGGGGCACCGGCTATGTGTGGAGCACGAACGCCACCACGGCGCAGATCACGGTGACCACGCCGGGCGTTTATGCCGTGACCGGATCCAACGCGTGTGGACAGAGCTCGTCGAGCATCACCATCGGCACGGGCACGCCACCGTTCGTCTCCATCACCGGGGGAACGACCTTGTGCCAGGGGGCCACGCTCACCTTGACCGGCTCCGGTGCCGATAGTTATCTCTGGAGCACGGGGGCTACCACGGCGACGATACAGGTGAACAGCCCGGGAACCATCGGCGTGATCGGGACCACGGCCTGCGGACAGGACACAGCCTCGGTCGTGATCCTTCCTGCGGTGCCACCCGTCGTGCAGATCACCGGCGAACTGCTGATCTGCCCCGATGGAAGCACATTGCTCACGGCCTCCGCGGGTGTGTCCTACCTCTGGAGCACCGGAGCCACCACACAGTCCATCCCGGTGAGCGCGCCGGGAAGCTTCACGGTAACGGTGAGCAACGGTTGCGCTTCCGCCTCGGTGCAGGTGCAGGTGGACGAGGTGGCGATCGATGCGGCCTTCACCGCGGTGCCGAACACGGGCGCAGCCCCTTTGCCGGTGCAGTTCACCAACGGTAGCATACCGGCCAACGCGGGCTGGTCCTGGGGCTTCGGCGATGGCGGCACCGGCACCTCCAGCGATCCGCTGTACACCTACACGACCCCCGGCACTTACATCGCGGTACTGACCGTGACCTTGGGCGATTGCACCGATGAAACCTCCCTGGTCATCGTGGTGGAACCAGCGGAAGAGGAGCCTCCGACGATCATCGTTCCCAACGTCTTCAGTCCGAACGGGGATGGACGGAACGACCAGTTGCAGGTGATCACCACCGGCATCTCCGACCTGACCATGGACATCTTCAACCGCTGGGGACAACGCGTTGGCGGCCTGTCGCTGGTGGACCAACGCTGGGACGGCCGCGACCTAAGTGGCATCAAGGTGGTGGACGGGACCTACTTCTACGCGCTCGAGGCGCACGGGGACAACGGTACCACCTTCTCGCGGAGCGGCACCATCACCGTGCTGCGCTGATCGCTGATGCCTTGACCCTCAGCGCCTGCGCGCTTCCCCAAGCATCTACCTTAGCAGCGCGCTCCGCGCACCTCTCCCGATGAACGGCCGCACCCTGCTCTCCCTGGCCTTCGGGACGCTGCTTTGTGCAGGCTCGCCGTTGGCGCAATGCGTGGGTCCGGCCATCGCCACCTTTCCGCACCTGGAGGACTTTGAGGCCGGTCCGGTGTGGATGGCAGGCGGCACCGCCAGCGACTGGGCCTGGGGCACACCGGCACATCCCACGATCAACTCGGCCGGTGGCGGTGTGAACAGCTGGTGCGTGGGAGGGCTGACCGGTTCCTTCTACAACCTGGGCCAGTTGGCTTACATCGAGAGCCCGTGCTTCGACCTCAGCGCGCTCCAGTATCCCTGGATAAGCTTCAAGATCTTCTGGGAGGTTGAGCGCCAATATGATGGCATGGTGCTCCAGTACTCCTTGAACGGGGGCGCGACGTACACCAACGTGGGGGCCTTTGGTGACCCGGTGGATTGCCTGAACGACAACTGGTACAACGAGGACAACGTGAACAACCTCACCAGTGCGAGCCCCCGCCACGGTTGGAGCGGCAGGATCGGTCCTTCGGTGGGCAGTTGTTCCGGCGGGAGCGGAAGTGGGGCGTGGGTCACCGCGATGCATTGCCTCAATGGCCTGGCCGGTGAGCCTAGCGTGCGCTTCCGGTTCCTCTTCGGCGCGGGCACGGCCTGCAACAGCTACGATGGCATCGGCATCGATGATGTGCTCCTTTCCGAGGCGCCACCCAACAACGCCGCCTTTTCCTACACCTGTAATGGGAACCAGGTCACCTTCATCAACACCAGTGCCTTGTGCCCGAACCAGTTCACCTGGGACTTCGGCGATCCGGGATCCGGTGCCTTGAACGTTTCCACCGTGCAGAACACGGCGCACACCTATCCGGGGCCGGGCACCTACAACGTGACGTTCACAGCGGCCGGACCATGCAATGCGCCTTCCACCGTGGTGGTGCCGATCACGATCCTGGACGTCTCCATCACCGCGGTGGATCCGCAGTGCATCGCCAACTCGGGTTCCGCCACGGCGGTGGTCACGGGTTCCGCTGGCCCCTTCAGCTTTCTCTGGAGCCCGGGCGGACAGACCAGCGCCACGATCACGGGCCTTGCCTCAGGTACCTACAGCGTGGAGGTCTCATCGCCCAGCGCGTGCGCGGGCACGGCCAGTGTCACGCTCAATGCCCCGAGCTTCCCCCTGGCGTTGACGTTGGGCAGCTCCGATGTTGCGTGCAACGGCGGTACTGATGGTACTGCGGGCGTGACGGTGGGCGGTGGTGTGGCGCCGGTGGATGTGCTCTGGAGCCCCGGAGGCCAGACCACCAGCACCATCAGTGGTCTCACCGCAGGCACGTACACCATCACCGTGAGCGATGGCGCAGGTTGTGTGGTGGACACGGCGATCACCGTGAACGGCCCGCCGCCCTTGGTGGTGACCGCCATGCCCGATGCGGCGATCTGCAGCGGAGGCTCCGTCACCTTGACCGCTGCATCGACCGGTGGAACGGGCGCCACGGTCTTGACCTGGAGCCCGGCCGGGCCTGGTGTTTCCCCGGCCACCACCACCACGTACGCGGTCACGGCCACGGATGCCAACGGTTGCCTTTCGCCAAGCGATAACGTCACCATCACCGTCGGCTCGGCCATCCTTCCGGTGATCGGTAGCTCCTTGCCGCAGGGCTGTGCACCCTGGTGCGTGGACCTCAACACCAGCACCCCGGGGGCCTCCTTCAGCTGGACCTTCGGCGATGGGGCCTCCGGCACCGGACCCTCGGTCGACCACTGCTATGGTACTGCGGGGAACTTCGACGTTACGCTTACAGTGACCGATGCATCCGGATGCACAGGCGCCACGACCGCTCCCGGCCTTGTAACGGCATTTGCCGTGCCGCAGGCCTCCTTCGTCCCTTCACCTTCCGTGGCGATCATCAGCGATCCGTCGTTCAACCTGACCAACACCTCTTCGGGGGCGCAGGACTTTAGCTGGACCTTCGGCGATGCCGCAGGGAGTGTGTCCATCGAGCCTTCCCCTTCGGTCACCTATCCGGCCATCGGCTGCTATCCGGTGGAACTGGTGGCCATGAGCGATGCGGGCTGTTCCGATACGGCACGCGCAGCGCTCTGCGTGGAGGATGAGTTCGCCCTCTACGCGCCCAACGCCTTCACCCCGAACAACGATGGCATCAACGATGCGTTCGGTGTCGTGACGTCCGTGCGGGATCCCAAGGAATTTGAACTGCGGGTCTTCGATCGGTGGGGTGGGGAGGTGTGGAGCACGACCGATCGCACGGCGACCTGGTCGGCGGGCGGCGTTGCGGATGGTGTTTATGCCTGGACCCTTTCGCTCAAGGATGCCACGGGGACCTTGCGGAAGCAACGTGGGCATGTGGTCGTTCTCCGGTGAAGGCGGCACGAAAAAGCCCGGTCCAGACCGGGCTCTTCGCAAGGTGTCGATGGTGTCGCTCGATCACCGCATGGCGCGGGGTTCGGCTGTGGCCCTTGTGAATTCCATTTTGCGGCCGTCGAAAAGAGCGTAGCCCAGCGACACGGCAAGGATGTTCGCGTTCAGGCCGGCATAGGGCTTGGTGGTCACCCCGTCCTTGGTCTCTTCGAAGTCCTGGTTGTGGAAGTTGGTGAGGTAGTAACGCACGGTGAGGGTGACGCTCCCAGGCCCCTGATAGCCCACGAACACCGACTGGTACAAGGACTCGTTGCGGTCGCTGAACCACACGTTGAACTTGTCCTCCTTCCTCTCGTTCTCGAACAGCTTCTCCTTGTAGTTGAAGGGGAGCTCCAGCTCATAGCCGAAGAAGGCCAGGCCCCGGTTCATGGTGCCCACCTTGAAGCCCACGGGAATGCCCACGTTGTAGGTGCGGAACTTGTAACGGCGGTTGAGCGAGTCGCCGGGCACGTCGTAGATGAAACCCTGGTTGCGGATGGAAATACCGGTGAACAGGCCGAAGTGCTCGCTGAGGTCGTAGTTCAGCATGCCCATGGCATTGAAGAAGGGGGAGAAGCGGATGATGGCACCCTGGTCGGTGCTGTTCTCCGTTCCATTGGGTCCGGGTGTCCGTACATCGAGGATGGGCGAGGTGAAGATCCATTCGCCGCTGCTGGTCCAATAGGTATGCTTGGTTCCAGGTGCGGAAACCGAAGTGGTCTGGGCGTGGAGGCTCAACGCCGTCAACAGAACGGCGGAAGCGATGGAGAGGATGCGAAACATGGTGGGGACCTTTGTCATTGGACGGGTTGAGCGGTGCGAAGTTACACGGCATTGATATTCGGCCTGTGCAGCGCGGCCAACGCTTCGTGGACCCTGTGCATCGGCAGGCCCATCACCGTGTAGAAGCTGCCTTCGATGCGGGTGACGGCCGTATACCCGATCCAATCCTGGACGCCGTAGCTGCCGGCCTTGTCCATTGGAGCGTGCCGTTCCACATAGTAGGCGATTTCCGCTGGGGAAAGGCTGCGGAAGGTGACCTTGGCCACATCGGCGAAGCTGTGCATGCCGTTGGCGGTGCGCAGGCAGACCCCGGTGATCACGCGGTGTGTCCGGCCCGAAAGCAGGGCCAGCATGCGGTGCGCATCGGCCTTGTCCACGGGCTTGTTCAACAGGTGCGCACCGGAGGCGTCATCCAAAAGCACGGTGGTGTCGGCGGTCACCAATACCTGGTCGGGCTGCAAGGTCCCTTGCCAGGCCTCGGCTTTCTTGCGGGCGAGGTGTTCGGCGACCTGATCATCGGGCATGCCGGGGGGCGGGGTCTCATCCACGTCCACCCGGGTGATCTCCACCGGAAGGTCGAGCCCTTGCAGCAGGTCGCGCCGGCGCGGGCTGGCAGAGGCCAGGATCAGACGCCAGGGGAAGAGGGGGTGCATCATGCGCCGAGCAGGGTGCCGATGGTCCAGGCGAAACCGATGGCCACCACCATGGCCGCCTTCATCACGTGGCCTGCCAGGAGGTGCTCCTTGCGCGTGTTCGCTGTGGCGGTGAGCACGGCCGAGGCAAGAATGGGGAGCACCACGCCGACGCCGAGCAGCCAGAACGAGGTGCTGTCGCTGAGGAAGCGGTCGTACACCACCCACACGCCCACGGAAATGCAGCCGGCATAGAACAGCACCAGGATCTTGGCCCAGCGTTCGCCCAGCACGATGGGCACGGTGCGGCAACCGTCCGCTTCATCGCCCTTCATGTCCGCCAGGTCCTTCTGCAGTTCGCGCACCAGCGTGGTGGCAAAGGCGAACACGGTGAAGATGCCGATGCCCGCCCACAGGATGGTGAAGAATCCACGCGCCTGTTCAGGTGTGGCACCCAGCGAAAGGATCTCCGCCGTGTAATGCCGCTCCAGCAGGGGTATCTCATACAAGCCTACCAGGAAGGGGACCAACGCGGTGAGCGTGGCCACCAGCCCGTTGCCGATGATGAAGCGCCGCTTGAAGCTGGTGCTGTATGTCCACAGCGCACCGATGGCGAACGCGGGAACGGCCGCCCAGCGCAGCGAACCGGCCTGCCACGCCACCCAGGCCCCCAGCACCAGCCCGATGCCGCTCAGCACCAGGTGGCCCGCCATGGCGATCCTGCGCTTCACCGTGCGCCCCACGATAACCGCGCCGGGCTTGTTGATGCGGTCGATCCGTGTGTCGAAATAGTCGTTGATCACATTGCCGCCGGCAGCGATCAACACCGTGCTGGCCACGAGCAGCACGAAGTTCAAGGTGCCCAATTGCAGCGTCCAGCCACCGGCCTTCAGCACACCGTTCAGCAGTCCGTACCGCATGGTCACCATCGTCAGCACGATGATCACGAGGTTCAGCGGGCGGGTCAGGGAGATGAAGGAGCGCATCGGATGCATCACCAGGTGTACGCGCCGTCCGTGAGCCATTTCCCCTGCACTTTCATGGCTTGTTCAAGCAGGTCACGGACACATCCGTCACCGCCTTTGTACCGGCTTACATAGCGGCTGATGGCCTTCACCTCTTCGGCGGCATCACTGGGGCAGGTGGGAAGGACCACCCGCTGCATCACGCGCAGGTCCGGCAGGTCATCGCCCATGTACGCGGTCCGTTTCGGGTCGAGCCCGGTCTCGGCCACCAAGCGGTCGAAGAGCTCCTCCTTGTTGTGCACGCTGTTGTGGAACTCGGTGACTCCAAGGCGGCCGAAGCTGTCCGCCACTCCCTTGGAACGGCCACCGGTGATGATGACGATCCGAAGCCCCTCCTTCACCGCGTGCTGCACGGCGAAGGCGTCGCGTGTGTAAAAGGTGCGGACCGGATCCATGTCGGGTATCAGCAGCGTCCGGTTGTCCGTGAACACGCCGTCCACGTCGAAGAGGAAGGCGTTGATGCCGCCCAACAGCTCCTTATAGGTCTTTGATGCCACGCTTGCGGGGATGGTAGGCCTTCAGGATGAGTTCGCTGAGGAGGGCATAGGTGCGGCGAAGATCGGGCTCTCCGTCCAACTGCTCCAAGTGGCGCGCGATGGTCTTCAGGTCCCCACGTCGCGCCGGTCCGGTCAGTGCCTGTTCAGGTCCCACTTCAGCCGCCTTTGCGGACATGCTGGTCCACAAGGGGAGGAGCAGCTCGGGGGAAAGGCCTTCCTTCTCAAGCAGGCGTCCGGCCTCGCGCAGCAGAAAGACCGGGAAGTTCGAGGCCAGCACGGCGCTGAGGTGCACCAGAAGGCGCTTTTCCAGGGGCAGCTCGAACACTTTTCCGCTCACGCTGCGGGCCACATCGAAGAGCACCTCCCGGGCACGATCATCGCTGGCGTCCACCACCAGCGGAACACGGCTCAGGTCCGCCGCATTGCCGGGGCTGAGGCTCTTGATGGGCCAGAGCACACCGCGGTGCTCACGCCCCAGGAGGATGTCATGGCCTTGGGCCCCGCTCGTGTGGGCCACCACCCGATCCCCTTTGGGCAGCTGTTCCGCAACGGCGCTCACCGCATCGTCGCTCACGGCGATCAGCCAGAGGTCGGCCTCGGGCACGGCGGGCAAGGTGTGGCCCTTGCAGCCCAGTTGCTCCGCCAGCTCGTGCACCTTGTTCGCGTCGCGCCCGGACACGCCGTTCAGCGGAACACCGGCCCGCATCAGCGCATGCCCCAGATGGAAGGCCATGCGGCCGGTGCCGATCAACGCAACGGAGGTGCTCTGCCGCTTCATGCCTTCGTCGCCCGGCGTTTCCAGCGCTGGCGAACGGCCATGAAGGTACCTAGGGCCATGAGGATGCAGCCGATCCACAGGATGTTGATGCCGGGGAATACGATGGCCTGGAGCACCACGAATTCACGCTCGAAAACGTTCAGCCCGATCGTGTCGCCGGCGATGCTGGCCAATTCCAGCTTCAACTTCAGTTCGGGGATCTCGAAGCCCTTGTTCGCCACCGGCTCACCGAAGCGGGTGATCATGACCGGCTTGGCCTGGAAGCAGCGCGTGCTGTCGTAGACATCGCATACCGTGATCTGCAGCGAATAGGCCGTGAACTCCGGACCGAGCACGGCCTTGGTCACGCTGTCGCGCACCGCGTTCAGGCTGTCCATGCGGATCAGGCAGGTGGGGGTCACGATCACCTCCCCGATGCGTTTCTCATAGAGTCGGGCCGGCATGTAGTCCGTACTGTCCTCGCCGTCGAGCTTCGCGAAACGGATGTGGGTGTAGAGGTCACGGGCCAACCAGTGGCGGGTGCTGGGCTCTGCCACGTTGCCGAAGCGCGGGTTCATCTGCACGAAGGGCTCCAACGCGAAGTCCTTCGTGCCGGGCTCGGTGGGGCTCCACAGCGCGGCATGCCATAGCGCCCTGCGTGGGAATTCCTCCAGTTCCGCCCAGTGGCCCGCTTCCACGTCCTTCAGGAAGTCGAGCCCTGCCGTGTGCGCATCCTTGGCGCGGAACAGGGCGTTGCGCACCCGGACCGTGTCACCCGCCTCGAACGCCGTGGGCTCGGAGGACAGGTAGTCCATGTCGAAGTACAGGTTCACCCCTTCCTTGCGCTTGCCCACGAAGGTGACGAAGTGCTCGCCCATGCGCAGGGTGTCGCCTTTGTACAGGAGCATGTCCGTGCCGTTGTCGAAGCCCTCGTTCAACAGCCGCAGGTCGGGGCCTTTGATGTTGCGGCTGATCTCCTGCTGGCGGCTGGTGCTGATGAGCGCGCCGAGCAGCACGAGCGCGAAGCCCACGTGTGCCACGGAAGGACCGGCGTGGTCCCACTTCCCCTTCATCACCTGCACGAAGTAGCCCGCGTTGGCCGTGGCGGCGAAGGCGGTGGCGAAGAAGAGCGCGATGAGGTTCAGGTCCGCGAGTTGGTACTTGAGCAACACGATGCCCAGAATGGTGATGGCAAGGGCGAGGGCCACGTGTACCGAAAGGCGCTTGGCGAAGCGCTTCATGTCGGTGTCCTTGTAGCTGAGGTACTGGCCGATGGCGACGAGCAAGGAAATGATGAACGCGAAGGGGATCTGCCACTTGTTGTAGTGGGCCTTGGCCTCGCCGGGGGGCGCCAGCTTGGCCTGGCTCAGGTCCTTGAACAGTTCGATGCCGGTGGTGTCCGCCAGCCAGCCGAACACGTGGCCGAAAGGCTCCAGCAACAAGTTGAACACAGGTACCGAAGTGCTGAAGGTGATCTGCGCCGCGCTGAGCAGCAGCACCAGCGCCCCGATGAACAACCAGAACTCGCGGGTCCACAATTTCTCCTCCTCCGGATGACGGAAGGGGGCCGTGCGGTAGGCCACCACGAGCATCACGATGGTGGTGATGGCGAAGAGCACGATGGCCGCCACCTGCACCTGAAGCACCAGGCCCAACAACAGCATCAGGCCGCTGAGCAAGGCATAGAACCGGCGCTGTTGCAGGTCCGTGTTCATCAGCGCCACGCTGATCATGATGAAGGTGAGCAGGAACAGCAGCAGGCCCGGCAGCATGCCTTCACCGGTGAAGCTGTGCACGCTGGTGTCGCCCAGCACCCCACTGCGCGTCAGGAAGGTGCTGTACAGGACCAGGATGAAGGTGAGCAGTGTGAACAGCAGCGTGGCATAGACCGAAGTGCCTTTGCGCTTGTTGATGAGCATGAGGTGACCGGCACCAACGAGCGTGATCCACGGCACCAGGCTGGCGTTCTCCACCGGGTCCCAGGCCCAGAAGCCGCCGAAGCTCAAGGCCTCGTAAGCCCACGCACCACCCATCAGGATGCCTACGCCCAGCACCATGATGCCGGCGTAGGTCCACGGCAGGGCAGGGGTGATCCACTCGCTCCAACGGCGCTTCCACAGGCCCGCGATCGCATAGGCAAAGGGCACCAACGTGAGCGAGAAACCGAAGAACAAGGTCGGCGGGTGGATGGTCATCCAGTAGTTCTGCAGCAACGGGTTCAAGCCGCGGCCATCGGCGAACTGCGGGATCTTGGTGAGGTAGTCGGGGATGGTGGTCCAGGGCAGTCCGATGTTCTCACCCAATTCGCGGATAAGCAGGAAGGGGCTGCTGCCCACGCGCACGTCACCGACGTACACGCCCAGCAACATGGTGGCCAGGAAGACCTGCACCAGCGCGAACACCGTCATCACCGTGTTCTCCCATGCACCGGCTTTGCGGATGAGGATGTTGCCGAGCACCACGTGCCAGAAGGTCCACAACAGGAAGGATCCTTCCTGCCCTTCCCAGAAGCAGCTCAGGATGTAGCGCAGGGGCATCGCCGTGTTGCTGTGCTTCCACACGTAGTCGAACTCGAACCAATGCTTCAGCAACATCACAAAGAGCAACCCGATGATGCCGAACACCGCCAGGCTGTGCACCCGGAAGCCTATGCGTCCGAGACCGGTCCAGCTCCCTTCGTCCTTGCGGGAAGCGAGGAAGTAGGCGACCAGCGAAAGAAGCGCAGCGGCGAAGGAAAGGGATGCGAACAGGTGGCCGAGCGTTCCGGCCCAGGCGTGTTCGCCGAGGTATGCGATGGGCTCCTTCAAACTCCCGTGACCTTGTTCTCTTCGTTGTACTTGCTGGGGCACTTCATCAGCATGTCCCGGGCGTGGAAGTTGCCGTTCTCATCAGCCTCACCGATCAGTACCAACCGTTCGCTGCGCTCCAGGTCCTGCGGCTTGGCCTTGTGGAGCATCACCGTGCAGGTGCGGCCCTTCAGGTCCACCATGGTGAACTCGGTGAGGCTGGCGTTCTGTGAGGGTTCGTAGCGGATCTCGTGGCTGCGGTCCAGCACACCCACCACATGGTACTCCTTGCCGGGGTACTTGAAGGCCTGGTCCAGGTCCGCGTAGGTGCTGCTGTCGTAAAGGGATCCCACCAGCGCCGCAATGGCCACGGCGATTATGAGGATGGCGATGATGTGGGAGCGTTTCATGCTTGTGTTCGCGATAGGTCGACCCGGTGGGTCGAGGGTACGGCGGCGTCTTACTTCTTCACTTCCTGCTCCATCTTCTTGATGCGGCGGTCCATGCTGAACATCCATGTGGCCAGCCCGACCAGCAGCACGGCCACCACGGCGATCACGGTGTTGATCTTGCCACTGTGGTACATCGTTTCCTCCAGCCAGTCCGGTGCGGGTTGTTGGGCAAAGGTACCGGCCGCTGAAATGGCGCCGACGAAGAACGCGGAGGTCCTACGCATGGTTCGCATCGTCCAGTTGGGTTTGAAGGCGCGCCAAGCGCAGGCGCAGGGTATACATCCAGACGCCGATGAGGATCCAACCCAAGGACGCCGGGTAGAACACCGCGCGCAGGCTGTCGTCGAGGTCGTAGCTGCCGAAAGCCGGGTTGCCGCCATTGCCGGGGTGGAGGCTGTCCACTGCGTTCAGTCGCGGCAGTATCCAGATGAAGAGCACCAGCAGCACGAAGGCGAAGATGTTGTAGATCGCTGCCAGGCGGGCACGCTTCGAAGGCTCCGGCACGCTGCCACGCAGCACCAGATAGGCCAGGTAGATCAGCGCGCTCACGGCCGCACCGTTCAATTTCACGTCGTTGGTCCACCATGCGCCCCAAGTGGCCCGCGCCCAGATGGAACCGGTGATCAGGCCCATGGAACAGAACACCAGGCCCACACGCACGCTCAGGTCCGCCGCCATGTCATGCTTCAGGTCGGTGCTGCCCAAAGCCCTTACGCTCGCCACCAAGGAGATGCCGAAGAGCACCATCATGCTGAACCACATCGGCACGTGGAAGCAGAGGTTCCGGATGGTCTCGTACAGGATGTTGCGGTTCGGGAAGGTGAAGCTGAAGTCGAGGTACTTGCCACCAACACCGCACCCATGCTGTTCGGCAACGCCGCTGCCAAGCCCTTCCGTGTAAAGCGCCCCGTTCATCTGCAAACGACCGACGTGCACATCGGTCAGGTTGTTCCTGAGGCCTGTGGGAACGTCGAAGGTGAGCTTCATGAGGTGATCGTTCACCACGTCAATGGTGGTGGGGCAGACCTTCTGTCCGTCGTTCTCCAGCCAGGCCTGTTCCTCCTGGCCGAACCGCGTGTTGTAGCCCTTCACTTCCAACGTAACAACGCCGGGTGCGATGCGGTCAGGACTGACGTGAACGAGGGCCGGTTTCAGCGGCACCCGCAGGGAAGCGATGGACGCGCCAAGGACCAACACCACCGCCAGGATCTTCCACCACAAGTGCTTCATCACGTCAGTCGCGCCAAAGGTAGGGGAAGAGCAACCAGGCGAGGACCACGGTGATGAGGTCCAGCAGGCCCAATCCCAGGAAGTACTTGCTGTTCACGCTGAAGGCCACGCCGTCCAATGCCAGCTTGCTCGCGCGCATCACGGCGATCAGCATCGGCAGTACGATGGGGAAGCCCAGGATCGCCATCAGCCCCAGCCCGTTCCCGGCCCGTGCGGCTATGGCGCTGATGAGCGTCAGCACCGTGGCGAAGCCGATGCCCCCAAGCACCACCGCCCCTACGAACTGGGGCAGGTCGGCGTTCTCCAAGGCCCCTGTGCCGATGAAGAGCGCGAAGAACAACAGGCTCAGCAGGCTCAGCGCCACCATGGTGACGGCGTTGTAGAGTGTTCGTGCCAGCACTACGCTCCGGGGGTCGGCCAGGGTGAAGAGGTAGAGCTGGCGGCCTTGGTCCTCGCGTTGGAAGCTGCGTGCCAACGCATTGAAGGCAGCGAACAGCAGGATGATCCAGAAGAGCGCGTTCCAGGTGGCCGTGCCCAGCCCACCCTTCACCGCGAGGAAACAGACGTACACCGCGCTCACCACGTACAGCAGCATGCCGCCCCACGCGTGCTTCTGGCGCAGGTCCAGCAGCACTTCCATGCGCATCAGGCTGAGGATCTCCCCGGGCTTCATTTCGGCGGGCCGAAGGTAGCCACCGGTGGGTGAGGAGGGGTGACAGCGGAACGCCCCGGTCATTGCGGACCAGGGCGTTGAAGGGGGGCGTGCCGGCCGCTATTGCTTCTCCTTGATCACCACGGCACTGGCCGAGTAGATGAAGTAGAGGTCCACATAGGGACGCATCAAGGCTGGCATCTTCTTGTTCTTCTCCACCGGGACGATCAGCAGCACCTTGTCGTCCCACTTCGCGCCCAGGTAGCACTTGTACTTGGCGAAGTCGGCGATGCGGGGGTAGCGCTCATCGAAGCTGTCGATGCCATCGGGCCAGTTGCGCTCGTGGCTGCGGAACACCACGGCATCGATCTCGGGCTGGCTCATGCCACGCTTCGCGAGGGCTTGCAGGCCCGCGCTGTCGTTGGCCAGATCGTAGGTGGCATAGAGGTCATCGGCCTTGATGATGGAGGCCGTGCGGTTATTCTTCCAGTTCGGTCCCCGGCTGATGGACGGGCGGGGCTTTGCGGCCGCCACCTCCTGCAAGGCTTTTTCGGGCATCACCAGGTAGAAGTCCGCCAGGGGGCGCATGTCCTCCGGCATGTGGATGTTGCCCGGGGCGGGTACCATGATGACCGACCGCTTCACGCTGTCCTCCACGAACGTGGCCACCCGATAGGCCGCGTAGTTCTGCACGTATGGGGCGTTCGCCTTGCGTGCACTGTCATTGCGGATGCCGGAAGGCCAGTGCGCCTCATCGCAGTATTGCATCACCAGGTCCTGCTGTTCGTGTGTGAGGCCGCTGGCCTTGACCGAGGCTTCGCCGGGTTTGCTTTTGTGCAGGCTGAAGCCCTTGTCGAGGAAGGAGGGGTCGATGATCTTGACCTGTTGCTGGGCTTGGGTACCAGCGGCCCACAGGAGGACGGAGGCGAGGAGAAGGATGCGCATGTGAATGGCCCTTGTACGGGGCGTTCAACCCGAAAGGTACATGCCGTGTGAAGTGCGTTTCGGACCGTTGCGCTCACGAGTTGTCAACCTCCTACCAAGGGTTTCCGAAGAACATCGCCAGCTCCGCGGAACTTCCTTCACCTTTGTGTGTTGTTAGCGGCATGAACCACCTCCTTCTGCTCCCGGCCACCATCCTTCTGCTCTCCTGCGGCGACTATGCACGTGTAGGACCGGTGAAGGTGCCCATCAACGCCCAACAACCCGCCAGCCAGCCGATGACATCCCTCTATACAATGACCGTGACCGACATCCACGGCAAACCCTTCCCGCTCGACCAGCTGAAAGGCAAGAAAGTGATGGTGGTGAACACCGCCAGCGAATGTGGATACACCAAGCAGTACAAGCAATTGCAGGAGCTGTACACCACATACAAGGACAAGGGGTTGGTGATCGTGGGGTTCCCCAGCAACGACTTCGGCGGGCAGGAGCCCGGTACTGAACAGGAGATCGAGCAGTTCTGCCAGGCCAATTATGGGGTCACCTTTCCCATGATGTCCAAGGTGAGCACGAAGGGCGATGCCAAGGCGCCCGTTTACCAGTGGCTCACCGAGAAGGCCAAGAACGGCAAGATGGACAGCAGCGTGAAGTGGAACTTCCAGAAGTACCTGATCGATGAGAACGGTGAACTTGTGACCATGCTGGCCAGCGGTACGACACCCTTGGACGAAGTGGTGATCAACTGGGTGGAGGGGCGGAAATGAACACCGGGCAGGTCGATATCCTCTGCATCACAGCGCATCCGGATGATGTGGAGATCAGTTGTGGCGGCACGGTGCTGCGACACATCGACCAGGGGCGCAGCGTGGGCCTCGTGGAGATCACCGCTGGAGAGCTGGGCACACGCGGAAGCAGCGAGCTGCGCCGCCGTGAGGCCGAGGCGGCCCGCCAGGTGCTCGGTGCCGCGTTCCGGTACGACATCGGTCTTCCCGATGGGTTCTTCGCCACCGAACGCGAGGACCTGCTGAAGGTGGTGCAGGTGCTCCGCAGGCACCGCCCGAAGCTGGTGATCAGCAACGCCATCCGCGACCGGCATCCCGACCATGGGCGGGGCGCCGAGCTGGTGGCCCGTGCCTGTTTCCTGAGCGGATTGCGTCGCGTGGAAACGTACGAGGGTCGGGAGGAGCAGGAGCCCTGGCGGCCGAACACGTTGCTGCATGCCATCCAGGACAACTGGATCGATCCGGACCTGGTGGTGGATGTCACGCCCTACTGGGAACGCCGCATGGCCGCGCTGATGTGCTTCCGCAGCCAGTTCTTCGACCCCACGAGCACCGAGCCCGAAAGCCCCATCGCCACAAGTGATTTCCTGCCTTTTCTGGAAGGTCGCATGCGTAGCTTCGGTCGCATCATCCATACCACCTACGGGGAAGGGTTCACCGTGGCCCGTGCACCGGGAGTGAAGGATCTTATGGACCTCGTATAGGGAAGGTTCAGGTGCTCAGACCTGGTCACGCGGAACGTTCTGCGAGCGACCGCTTCGCGTCCCATCCGCGAAGCCTGTCGTCCGGGGCCCTGAAAGCCTTCAGCGCACGGCAGCCTGCAAGGAATGCCAGGGCATGGTGCTCCTGGTCGAAGGCGGAGACCGTGTACAGGGCATTGCTGCAAAGTCGGGCATAGTCCGGGTCGCTGATCCCGGCCACGCGATAGATGGCCCGGCGGAACTCCGCCGCGGAACGGCAGGCGAAGCCGTTCTCCCCCTCGCGCAGAAAACGTGTGTTCTCGCCTACGGGGCTGGCCAGCACGGGCACGCCGCAGCTCAGGTATTGCTTCAGCTTGAAGGCGCTCTTGCACCGGTTGATCTCGCTGTCCACCAAGGGCGATACGCCCACATCGAACCCGGATATCCGGGCATGTTCCGCCCGTTCATCGTTCCAGTCGATGTCGGTGGGCACCTCGATGGTCAGCCACGCATCATTTGTGAACAACGCGCGCAGTCTGGCCTCCGCCTCGCCGTCGCGGGCGCCCAGCACCACCAGCTTCACCCGGAAGCCCAGGTCGTGCAGCGCGGGTAAAAGGAGCGCGTGCAGGTTGGCCTCGTGCGTGCCCCGGAAGCAGCCCACCCAGCCAATGGTGAACACCGGGTTCCGCCGCGCCATTCGCCCAGGTTCCGCCTTGCGCTGTCCGTGGTCGGGCACCGGGCTGGCGAGGAGAAGCCCGTTCGGGTTGTACCGCTTGGCATGATCGAGCAGCCCACGGCTGCCCGCCGTGACCAACGCACAGTTCCGCATGAACGAGTGAATGGTGCCCGCCGGACGCTCCATGTGCTCCGCATCATCGATGTCGTAGATGCAGCGGTCGCCACGGAAAAAGAGGAGCAACCGCAGCGCGAAGGCATAGGCGCCGAAGGAACAGAGCCGCTGCACCACGATCACCGAATCGGGCCGTGGGGACAACAGCGCTTCGGCCCAGGTGCGCAGGAACGCCCATACGGTGCGCGGTGCCCAGCCTGGTTCCACGAAGGTGGAGCCCACCCCGTGCCAGGCCCATAGGTGCCGTAAGGGATGCGTGGCGCGGTATCGGACACTGGGCAGTGCCGATCCGAAATAGCTGAACCAATAGATGTGGCGGATCTCCATGACGGTCGTCGGCGATAGGACACGGATGCCCGGGTGAATGCTGCCTGAGCGGCTACGGGCGGTTCCTGCCTTGGATGCGCAACAAGGCCGTGCGGAGCAGGTGAAGGTCCTTGGCGTTGGGCAGCAGTTCCTGGAAGGAAGCTCCCGAGTGCTGCATGAAACGCACCACCTGATAGACCCACCCCACGAGGTAGGCCGCGGTGGCGGTGGCGGCCGCGCCCAACGCCCCGTGCGTGGGAATGGTGATCCAGCCGAGCACGGCGGTCACCACCAGGCTGAGGAGCGAGCCGATGGTGTTGTTGTGCGCGATGCCGATGCCGCTGAAATAATGGGCAAAGGCCTGTGAACTGCTCGCCAGCACGATGCCCGGGGCCATGCAGGCGAACACCGGCCACAGGCCCACGACCTCATCGCCGAAAAGGCGCTGGAGGAAGGCCTCCGGCAACAGCAGCAACACACCCACCACGCCCACGGCACTGGCCACCGCGGCCTTCATGATGGCCAAGGTGAGGTCCTTGCGGATCACCGGATCGGTGGTGTTGGTGATCTTGCTGTACAGCACCATGGCCAGGCTGCGCGGCGCCAGCCATGCGCTTTCGCTGAGCTGCACGCCCACGGAGTACACCCCCAGGGCCGCGGTGCCTTTGAAGCGTTCCACGAACAGGTAGCTCAACCGGTAGGTGAGCAGCTGGAGCAGGTTCGCCGTCTGTCCGAACCCGCCATAGTGCAGGGTGGCCTTCAACAGCGGGCCTTCCGGAGCCAGCGCCGGTGTGCGGGCCGAAGCCCTGTACACCACCAGTGTGCTCAGCACCACCGACAGACCGAAGGAGCCGTAGCTCGCCAGCACATAAGCCATCGCAGTGCCCTTTTCGGCCACAAGCACCAGGAAGGCGAAGACACTGACCTGCGCCAACGACTGCAACGCAGCGATGGCGTTCATGGCCTTGATGCGCTGCTGGCCCAGGAGCAGTCCGAAATGGGCGGTGAAGATCGATTGCAGCACGGCCAGTGCCACTACGTGCAGCGCATAGACCTGTGGCACAAGGCCGCCGAACCACATCAACGGAGCCGCGGCCACAGCGGTGCCGATCGCCCAGAGGTATGCTTGGCGCAGCAATGCCGCTCGCGGATAGCGTGGTGCCAGGTACACCATCGGCCCTCCACAGGCCACGTTCGCCGGAAGCATGATGAGGCTCAGCCCAAGCACGATCAGGCCGATCTCCCCGAGCCCCTTGGCGCCCAGCTGGTGGCCGGCGAGCATCACCACCAACATGCCGGCAGCGGCCGTCCATACGCGGGTGATCAGGGTGCCGGTGACCTGCCTGAGGATCATGCGCTGCCGTTCTGGAGCCGGGTGAGCTTGCGCTTGCGGATGCGCTTCTCCTGCTCGGGTGAGTGAACGTAGCGCTTTCCGTCCACCAGCGTGAACCCGCCCACCGCGCTGATGGTGTGCACGCCCTTGTTCCAGGCGGAGCCCTGAATGGGACCTAGCGTACGGAACGCTTCCTCCTTGAACGATGTCGGGGTGAGGGCAAGGACCTTGTGGATCACCACGCGGTGCCCGTAGGTGTGGCTGCTGTCCTGCCCGGGTCGATAGAGCTGTCCCTCATGAACGAAGGGCGTTCCCGCGGGACGAGCGGAGCGGATGTCCGTCTTGATCGGGTTGAGGGCATGTGGTGTGTAGGGCCCGAAGAGCGCAGGGGCGTGGTAGGCCACCAGGTGCACGTTGGTGAGCGGTGCCACACTGCCGAGCAGCCACCATCGGCCTTCGTGCTGGAACACCGTGGGGTCGAACAGCGGCACGTCCAGGATGCGCTGCACCAGTTCCATGGCATCGCTGTCCGTGTTGAGGCGGTAGATGTCCACGCCGCCACCGGCCGCGTTCTCCGGCACCACGTAAACCTTGCCTTCGTGCTCCACCACATAGGGATACGACAAGTGTGTGGGCAGGTTGAGCAGGGTGCGGGAGCGCTTCAGGATGTTGTCGCGCTTGGGGCGGATGCGGCTGATCTCGCCGAGCCCGGTGAGCCGGTCGTATTTCTCGTAGAGCACGTTCAACTGCCCTTCGGCGTCCAGGTAACCGAAGGGGTCCGCCCGGAACGCGGTGCTGGCCGGTGCCGGCAACCAGCGGACGTTCAGGTTCGGCTTCTCCTCCAGCAGGGTGTGGATGGGCTGGTACAGCACGCCGAAGTTCCATTCCTCGTGCTGCTTCAGTTCGCTTCGATGGAAGCGCAACTTGTTGTTGAACATGCGCCGCAGGAACAGCAGGAAGTCGAGGTTGCGGGGATACTTGTGTATCGGGGCGTCGGTGGCGCTTTGAACACCTTCCGCAGCAGCTGCATCGCCGCTCACGATGGCCCTGCACACTTGTGCGGCCCACCCGCTGCTCTGCATCATCACGGTGTCCACCGTCTCCTTCAAGGAGTGATCCACAGTGCTGAACCAGCCCTTGTACAGCACCCGCCCGGCGTCCAGCTTCTCTGTCAGGCGTTGCAGGATGGCCCCGGTCACCGGATCACCGTGCAGGATCTCCCAAAGCCCCGGAGGTCCACCCCGGAACTTCATTTCGTCACCGTGGTGGTAGCTCCACACACCGTGGCGCGGCAGTTCCAGGATCGGCCCCTTCAGGATGTTGAACCCGAACCGGAGCAACACATCCGGACGGGTCGCGCGGATCCGCTCCAGGTCGGCCTGTGCGATGTACTGCGCAGGGCCCTTCGCCTCCGCCCGGCAGGGGATCCGGGGCACGTTCGTCAAGTCATCGCCCAGGTCCTCCATCCGCAGCGCGTCAGGCACGTTCCAGCGCTCGCGATAGGCGCGGTAGAGCGCGGTGCCCCAGTGCCGGTCACGGAAGCGTTGCCAGGCGGTGCGCGGAGCGGCAGGTGGCACCTCGCCTGCCTGCCGGACAGGCAGGTTCACCACAAGCACCACCACGTCCACCCCGGGCACCGCCATCACCTGCCGGATGCATTCGGCCTGCCATCGCTGGAAGGTGGTGCCGTTGCACAGGATGCCTACGCGCAGCGATTCAACCGGCATTGGGCGCATGGCGTTGATAGATGGCCAGGAACGCGCACCCCACTGCCTCCACGCTGAAGTGGTCGCTCACGCTGCAGCGCACGGCGGCTGGATCGTAGCGCGCGTGTTCCCGGTTAATGGTGAGCATGGCGTTGGCCAGTTGTCCGTCGCTGCGCACATCGATCAGCAGTCCGTTCTCCGGGGTAACGAACGCGACCGGCCCACCGCAACGCGTGGCGATCACGGGTTTCCCGCTGGCAAGTGCCTCGCCGGTCACCACGCTGAAGGTCTCCACGTTGCTGTTGATGATCACCGAGCCCGTGCCGGCCATCCGGCGAAGTACGTCGGTGTTGGCCAGCCGGCCATGGAAGCGTACAGCCTGGCCGATGCCGATCGAGGTGGCGAGCGCCTTGAGCATGTCCGCGTCAGGCCCGTCACCGATGATGTCGAGGGTGAGCGTGGGAACCATCGTCCGGGCCGAAGCCAACGCGCGGAGCACGCCGCTCACGTTCTTCGTGCCGTCCACCAGGTCGGCCACCACCATGAAGGAACCCGCAGCTCCGGGGGCGGGGAGGGGACGGTCCAAACCCGGGACCACGTTGGGCACCACGTCGTAGCGTTCGCAAAGTCCCAGCTTCACCAGCCCATCGCCCAACCAGGCGCTGACGGCCGTGATGGCCGAGGCCTGGCGGAACAACCGCCGGTGCAGCGTCTTGCTGCCCGCGTGCTTGGCCGCGAAGCGCCCGTCCAGGTACTCGCTGCTCTGTTCGCTGATGAGGTAGGGGATGCCGTGCTTCCGCAACAGCATGCGCGCCGTGAGCGCCGGGCGCAGCAGGATGTGCACATGGACCAGGTCGGGCTTGCCGCGTTCCTTCCACAGTCGCGCCAATCCAGCACGGGTGGCCTGCCGGTAGCGCCGGTAGTTCACCAGCTTGCGCCAGGGCGCGAAGGCGGACCGGTCCGGCCGGTAGTAGCACCGCAGTTCCCAGGCCCCGTCCCGTTCGTCCAGTTCCTGCTCATGGTCGCCTGCAAGGCCTTCCAGCGGCACCACGAACAACACGCTCATCCTTACGTGTCGTGCTGCGGCCAACACCTGCTTGCGGATGAAATCCCCCAGCTGCGGATCGTTGCGGCCGGGGTACCATTTGGGCAGGGCGAGGACGTGCATGCGGACGGCGCAAAGTAAACCGACCGAACGGAGCCGGTGGACGACTATATTTGCAGCCCTGTTGGCCCAAAAGCCGATGGATCCAGCCTCCGCACGGTGTGCTCAGGTGGATGAAAAATGGTGGATGTAGCTCAGTTGGTTAGAGCGCCGGATTGTGATTCCGGAGGTCGCCGGTTCAAGCCCGGTCCTCCACCCGAAAGGACGCCCCGCGAGGGGCGTTCGTCGTTGCTGGGGGCATTGGATCAATAGAAAAGGACCCCTTGCGGAGCCCCTTCCTGACACCAAACACACTGCCCTTTTCAAGCCAGCTGCTTCTTCGCCAGGTAGAAGTCGACCTTCTCCAATGTGGTATCCTTGAGCCGGGCGTCCAGGTCCTTCAGGGTCTTGGGCGCGGGCACGATCACCTTGTCGCCTTTCTTCCAGTTCACCGGCATGGCACAGGCGTTGGCGTCCACGGTCTGCATGGCCTCCAGCACGCGCATGATCTCCTCCATGTTGCGGCCCACGTTCAGCGGGTAGTACATGATCAGGCGGATGATGCCCGCAGGATCGATGAAGAACACGGCCCGCACGGCCGCGGTGTTGCTCGTGTTCTCGTGGAGCATGCCGTAGAGCTTGCTCACCTTCATGTCGATGTCGGCGATGATCGGGAAGTCCATGAGCACGCCGGTCTTCTCCTGCACGTTCGCCACCCACGCGATGTGGCTGTGGATGCTGTCGATGCTGAGGCCGATGAGCTTCGTCTTGTGATCGGCGAACCACTTGCCGTTGCGCGCGAACTCGGTGAGCTCGGTGGTGCATACGGGGGTGAAGTCGGCCGGGTGGCTGAACAGGATCGTCCAGCTGTCCTTGATGTACTCGCTGAACTTCAGCGGACCGGTGGTGGTGATGGCTTCGAAGTCGGGGGCCTTGTCGCCGATCCGGGGCATGTTGGTGGGTTCCATGAA
This sequence comes from Flavobacteriales bacterium, assembly GCA_044346705.1. Classification (GTDB taxonomy): domain Bacteria; phylum Bacteroidota; class Bacteroidia; order Flavobacteriales_F; family PHOS-HE28; genus PHOS-HE28. Next base: position 46,873 of record JBIIYP010000014.1, on the reverse strand, counting down.
GGTTCGTTTGCTTGAACGTGGGGCAAAGTTCGACCCGTACCACCACCACGTACCGTGATGATCGTCACGCCCACGCGGAAAGAGGACCTAGCCGTGCTTCTGGTTCACCAGGGCGGTGTCCAGCGTCCAGGGGATACGCTCGCGATGGGGCGCCTTGCGCTGCGGACAATCGACCACACTGCAGATGGGGCATGAGGAAGGAACGCACGGATCCATGTGGATGAAGAGCTCCACCTCGCGGGCGTTGCGGTCGTTCACGAGGCGTTCGATGGCGGCGATCTCCCGGTGCGCCTGTTCCAGATCGTAGTACCACGGCAACGTGACATGGCAATCGATGTGAAGCACTGCGCCATATTTGATCATGCGGTAGTTGTGCACGTCGATCCAGGCGGGCACGCGGTGCGTCTCGAGCAGCGCGATCACCTCACGCGCCAGGTCCATGTCCGTTTCGTCCATGATCCCCGCCACGCTCCTGCGGAACACTTTGAGGCCGGTGTGGATGATGTACCCGGCGAAGAGGATCGCGAAGAGCTGGTCGAGCCACATGAGCCCGGTGAAGCGGATGAGGATGAGCCCGCCCACCATGGCCACGGTGCTCCAGGCATCGCTCAGCAGGTGTGCGCCACTGGCCTCCATGGTGATGGAGTGCGCCGCCTGTCCGCGCTTTTTCAGGGTGAGGCCCATAAGCAGGTTCACCGCACCGGCACCGCCAGCCAACAGGATCCCCGTATCGATGTCGTGCAATTGCTGGTGCGCGAGCAAGGCCTGCACCGCCCGCCAGATGATCAATGCGCCGGCCAGCACCACCAGCCCGCCCTCGATGCCCGCGCTGATGAACTCCACCTTGCCGTGGCCGTAGGGATGCTCGCGGTCGCGGGGCTTGGCCGCGAGCCACAGGCTGTATAAGGCGAACGATCCGGCCGTGACATTCACGATGCTCTCCAGCGCATCGCTGAGGATGGTGTTGCTGTGCGTGAGCTTCCACGCCAGGAACTTGATGGCCATGAGCGCGAAGCCCGCCACCAGTACCCACGCCTGCAAGCGGATGTTCCCGCGCTTCGCCTCCACAGCACAAGTATAGGCCCCGCTTGCACCGCTCGTGTGATGATGGTCACCTTCTGTTGGCGTCGGAACGGTCGACCTTTGGGACATGAACGGGACCGGCTGTCGTACGTGGATGAAGTTCTGCGCGGTATGCCTCGCCTGCATCGTCATGGCCTACGGCCTCGCCCGGGTCATTGAGAAGTCTAAGATCATTCCACCAAACAACCATCCATCATGAAACCGAACATGGGTTCCGCTGACCGCATCGTGCGGGTATTGCTCGCCGTCGTTTTTTCGATCCTCTACTTCACCGGCACGGTGACGGGCACCTTCGGTGTGGTGCTGCTCGTTCTCGGTGGGGTGTTCCTGCTCACAAGTGTGGTCAGTTTCTGCCCGCTCTATGCCCCTTTCGGGATCAGCACCTGCCCGGTGAAGAAGACCTGAGCATCCTTTCATTTCGTGTTGAAGGCCGGGTGTTCCATCCGGCCTTCGTGCGTTCACGGGCAGGATGATCAACTTTGCCACCCATGTTCGCCCTCATCGCCATCCTGTTCGTGCTCGGTTACGCGGCCATCGCGCTGGAGCACCCCCTGAAGATCAACAAGGCCGCCCCCGCGCTGCTCACGGGCATGCTCATCTGGACGGTGATCACCGTCGGTCACCTGGGCGAGCATGATCCGCTGGCCGCGCTGAACGAGCATATCAGTGGCATCGCCAGCATCCTGTTCTTCCTGCTGGGCGCCATGACCGTGGTGGAGCTGATGGACGCCCATGCGGGCTTCCAGGTGATCACCGACCGCATCACCAGCACCAACAAGCTCGTGCTCCTGTGGGTCATCGGTTTCATCACCTTCTTCCTGAGCGCCGCGCTGGACAACATGACCACCGCGATCGTGATGTGCGCCCTGCTGCGCAAGATGATCGCCGACAAGAACGACCTCTGGGTGTTCGCCGGCATGGTCATCATCGCGGCCAACGCGGGCGGGGCCTGGAGCCCGATCGGCGACGTCACCACCATCATGCTCTGGATCGAGGGCCAGGTGACCTCGGCGAACATCATCGCGAAGCTGTTCCTGCCCAGCCTGGTGTGCCTGGTGCTGCCCTTGCTGTGGTTGAGCCGCTCCATGAGGGGTGTCATCCATCGCCCCAGCATGGTCCCTGATGCGCACCTGAGCAACGTCTCCAAGGGCCAGCAGTACACGGTCTTCTTCATCGGCCTGTTCACCTTGCTCGGTGTTCCGGTGTTCAAGCAGTTCACGCACCTGCCGCCCTTCATGGGCATCATGTTCGGCCTGGGCATCCTGTGGGTCTACACCGAGTTCATCCACACGCGCGGTATGGAGGAGCGCGGCCAGTTGCAGGTCACCAGCATCCTGCGCCGCATCGATCACAGCAGCATCCTCTTCTTCCTCGGCATCCTCGTGGCCGTGGCAGGCCTTGAGACGGCAGGTCACCTGACCCTGTTGGCCGGCTGGCTGGACAGCACCTTGGGCAACATCTTCGCCGTGAACACCGCCATCGGCTTGCTCAGCGCCATTGTGGACAACGTGCCCCTGGTGGCTGCGGCACAAGGCATGTACCCCATGACCACCTATCCTCCGGACCACGCCTTTTGGGAACTGCTCGCGCTCTGTGCAGGCACCGGGGGAAGCATTCTGATCATCGGATCCGCGGCCGGTGTGGCCGTTATGGGCATCCTCGGCATCGAGTTCGGGTGGTACCTGCGGAAGATCGCCTTCCCCGCACTGCTCGGTTATGCCGGCGGTATCCTCACTTTCTGGGTGATGTGGCATTAGGAAGGTGCCACGGTGCGATAGTGCAACGGTGGAGCGGTGCTATGGTGCTACGGCGGAGCGGTGCGATGGTACCGGATCCCGTCAGGCTTCGCCCTTACTTCCTTCATCCATCGCCCTTTGTCCTTCTTCCGGCATAGCTCCCTGCACGCTGCGCTTCCTTACACCATCGTGATCCCGTGCAGCTTGCACAACCAGCTGATGTGGCCGGTGTGCAGTCCTTCGTGCCGAATGGCGTGCGTGATCAGATCTCGAATGGTGGCACCGATCGCAGCGATGCCTGTGATGTTCGGCTGCGCCAGGGCTTCGTCCGTGAGGGTGGGGAGGTGGGCCATCGTCTTTTCGTGCACGGCCGTGAAGGTGGCCCAGATCTCCTCGTAAGGCGGGCACTGGTCCTTGGGCAGCCCTTGCGAACCCACGCTGAAGTGCTTGGCCCAGCTGAACTTCTCGAACGGTCCTCCCGTGGCCCTCAGCAGCAGGCCGTTCTGGCTCACGGCCAGGTGCGCCACCAGCCAGAACTGCGTGTTCAGTTTCACACCCTCGCACACGAACTCGCGGTGCGGGTCCACGTCTTTCAAGGCGCTGAGGTAGGAGCGGTTGTACTGGCGGGTGCGGTCCACCACATGGGCAAGGACCTGGGCTTCGGTGGGCATGGGTGTATGTTGAAGGGGCGAAGTTGGTGCGATCGCACCGAACATCGCGCTCCTCCCTGGTGTTCCCTTCATCATGCGCGTGTTCATCCTCATTGTTCTCATCCTCGGGGGTATTTTCCTCATCACACAAGCCTTCACCGCCGTGAGCACCGCCCGCACCGAACAACAGCGTTACACCGTGCTCCAGCAGCTTGGTGAACTGGAGATCCGGCATTACCCCGCCGCGCTCATGGCCACGGTGGAGAGTGCGGACACCAGCTTCCGCGGCGCCTCCAACGGCAGCTTCCGCCGCCTTGCCGGCTACATCTTCGGTGGCAACGAACAGGCGAAGAGCATTCCCATGACCGCACCGGTGCACATGGAGCAGGCCCCTGAAGGAAGCCGGATGCGCTTCGTGATGCCGTCCTCCTTCACCCCCGACAGCATGCCACGGCCGAACGACCCCGGCGTCATGCTCCACACCAGTGAGGAAGAGTTCCTTGCCGCACTGCGGTTCAGCGGTTTCGGGAGCGACGAACGCATCGCTGAGCATCGCGCGCTCCTCCTTTCCGCGTGCGAAGCCGAGGGGCTGAAGGTGCTGGGTTCCGTGCGTTACCTCGGCTATGATCCCCCTTGGCAGATGGTGGGCCGCCGCAACGAGGTGGTGGTGCGCATCGCCTGGCCCCGGTGATCGCGCCGCATCAACGATCCACGTCGGAGAACTCGACGCCTTCGATCGGTCAGAGGCCCTTGGGTGCCGGTACCTTCGTCCCATCATGGCAGGTAGCGTGTTCGGCAAGGTCTTCCAACTGGTGAGCTTCGGCGCCAGCCACGATCCCGCCATCGGTGGGGTGGTGGAAGGCTGTCCCGCGGGCTTGAAGGTGGACCGCGCTGCCATCCAGGCCGAACTGGATCGCCGGCGACCCGGTAGCACGCCCCTTGGCACGGCCCGCAACGAAAGCGACACCGTCGAGTTCCTCAGCGGCCTGCTGGACGATGTCACCCTGGGCACGCCCATCGCCTTCCTCATCCGCAACACCGATGCCCGCTCCGGCGACTACGATCACCTGAAGGACAGCTTCCGCCCGGGCCATGCCGACCTGACCTGGGAGCAGAAGTTCGGCCTGCGCGACCATCGTGGAGGTGGACGCGCCAGCGCGCGGGAGACCGCGGTGCGGGTGGCCGCCGGTGCGATCGCACGCCAGTTGCTGGCCGCATCAGGGGTGCGTGTGAACGCGTGGGTGAGCGGGGTGGGCGAGGTGCGGCTCGAGCGACCGTACACGGAACTCGACCTCGCCTCCGTGTGGAACAGCGATGTGCGTTGCCCCGATCCCGAAAGCGCCCGGCGCATGATCGACGGTATTGAGCAGGTCCGCGCGGAAGGGGATACCCTGGGTGGTCTCGTGTCCTGTGTGGCCATCGGCGTTCCAGCAGGGCTGGGCGAACCGATCTTCGATAAGCTCCACGCCGACCTCGGCAAGGCCATGCTCAGCATCAACGCCGTGAAGGGCTTCCAGGTGGGCAGTGGCTTCGGAGCGGCCTCCATGCGTGGCTCGCAGCACAACGACACCTACACCGGCAGCTCCGGCACCATCCGCACGGTCACCAACCGCAGCGGTGGGGTGCAGGGCGGCATCAGCAACGGCGAGGACATCGTGTTCGACGTGGCCTTCAAGCCTGTGAGCACCCTCCTGCGGAACCAGCAGAGCGTGGACCGCGAAGGCAACGCCGTCACCCTCGAAGGCAAGGGCAGGCACGATCCTTGCGTGGTGCCCCGCGCCGTGCCGGTGGTGGAGGCCATGGCCTGCCTCGTGCTTGCCGATCACCTGCTCCGCCAACGTTCTGCACGCCGCTGACGGCAGCGCTGGAACCACCCGATCGACACGAACGACCGACAACGAACAACGGTACCCATGGGCAAGTGGATCAAACGCATTCTCGCCGCCGTCGGCATCCTGATCGCGCTGCTGATCATCGCGGCCATCGCCATCCCCTTCCTCTTCAAGGACAAGATCGAGCAGGCCGTGAAGGGCCAGGTCAACGCGAGCGTCAACGCCATCATCGATTGGGGCGAGTGGGACCTTTCGGTGATCAGCACCTTCCCCAACGCGGGGATCCAGGTGAAGAACGTGAAGGTCTGCAACGTGGCGCCGTTCGAAGGAGTGTGCCTCGCGGACATCGGTGAGGTGGACATACGCGTCGGGCTCATGAGCCTCTTTGGCGAGAAGATCCTCGTACACCGCGTGGCCCTCGATCATCCCCGTCTCCACTTCAAGGTGCTCGCCGACGGCAAAGCCAACTGGGACATCGCCAAGGCCGACAGCACCAGTGCGGAAGTGCCCGTTGATACGGCCGCCACCTTGTTCAACGTGAAGCTCTCCGGCTATTCCATTGCCGATGGCCGCATCATTTACGACGATGCCTCCCTGCCCATGGTCATGGACCTCGCCGGAGTGGATCACACCGGCAGCGGCGATTTCACCCAGGACCTCTTCGTGCTGAAGACCGTGACCCACGTGGACAGCGTGAACGTGACGTACGACGGTGTGAAGTACCTGAAGAACGCCGTGACCGCTGTGAAGGCCGACCTGGACATGGACATGCCGAACATGAAGTTCACCTTCAAGGAGAACGAGGCCACAGTGAACAAGCTCGTGCTCGGTTTCGACGGCTGGTTCGCCATGCCCACGGACGATTACGCCATGGACATCAAGTGGGATACGAAGAAGAGCGACTTCGCCACCCTGCTCAGCCTCGTGCCTGCGGAGTTCGCCAGCAACCTGGAGGGCGTGGACATCACCGGCAAGGCCGCCTTCAACGGCTATGTGAAGGGGACCTACAACGAGAAGCGGATGCCGGGCTTCGGGGTCACCATCGACGTGGACAACGGCCGCTTCAAGTACCCCGATCTGCCTGCCAGCGTGGACAACATCTTCGTGGACTGCAAGATCACCAGCCCCGAAGGCAACGACATGGACGGCATGGTGGTGGACCTGAAGCGCTTCGCCCTGAGCATGGCCGGCAACCCGGTCTCAGCCCGCATGTACCTCACCACCCCGATCAGCGACCCGAACGTGGATGCTGAACTGAAGGCCAAGCTCGACCTGTCCAGCGTGAAGCAGGTGGTGCCCATGGGCAAGGACGATCTGCAGGGCCTGCTCGATGCCGATGTGACCATGGCCGGACGCATGAGCGACGTGGATGCGGGTCGCTACGACAAGTTCAAGGCCGCGGGTTCCCTCAACCTGAAGAACATGGTCTACAAGAGCGACTCGCTCCCTTATCCCGTCGGCATCACGGACCTGCTGTTCCGCTTCAGCCCGCAGTTCCTCGAACTTGCGAACTACACCGGCACGATGGGCGTCAGCGACGTCACCGCCAAGGGCCGCATCGACAATTACCTCCAATGGTGGTTGAAGGACAGCACGCTCCACGGCACCTTCGACGTGGCGAGCAACCTCTTCGACCTCAACGAGCTCATGGGGCCTTCCACGCCCGAGGCTGCCGCAACGCCTGCTGCAGCGGATACCCTGCCCATGAGCCTCCTCGAAGTGCCGGGCAACCTCGACGTCCGCCTGAACGCGTCGGTCAAGAAGGTGGTGTACGACAACATGAACCTCGAGAATTGCCGCGGTGCCCTGCATGTGCATGACCAGCGCGTGGAGCTGAAGGACATGTTCTTCAACCTCTTCCAAGGTAGCGTGGCCATGGACGGATCGTACAGCACGAAGGACAAGGCGCATCCGAAGGTGGACCTGCACTACGACGTGAAGGACCTCGACATCGAGGAGACGGTGAAGTACGCCGAGACGGTGCAGAAGATGGCGCCGATCGCCAAGAGCTGCAAAGGGCGCTTCAGCACCGACCTGAAGATGAACTGCGAGCTCGACCAGCAGATGATGCCGGTGATGAACACGCTTGAAGGGAAGGGTACGTTGAACACCAAGAGCGTCAGTATCACCGCCTTCCAGCCCTTGGTGGACCTGGCGCGTGCGCTCAAGCTCAGCAAGCTGGAGAACACCACCTTGCAGGACCTGTCCTTCACCTATCGCTTCGCGGAAGGCAAGATGATCACCGACCCCTTCGATGTGAAGGTGGATCGCATCAAGGCCAACGTGAAGGGCACCACGGCCTTCGCGGATCAGGCCATCGACTACGACATGGCCTGCAAGGTGCCCAGCGATATGTTCGGCGCGCAGGCCACACAGTTCGTGAGCGGCCTGCTGGGCCAGGCGAACAAGGCCGTGGGCAGCGACTTCAAGGTGCCGGCCGAACTGGACCTGATGGTGAAGATGACCGGGACCATCGACAAGCCGATCATTAAGCCCGTGTTCGCCGGTGGCCGGTCCAATGTGGGTAACGCGATCGTGGAGCAGGGCAAAGACCTGGCCAACGAGCAGATCGCCAAGGCGAAGGAGGATGCGATCCGACAGGCCCGGGAAGAAGCCGCGCGCCTGATCGCCGAGGCCCAGAAACAGGCGGACCTGGCGAAAGCCGAGACACGCAAACAGGCCGCCTCGTTAAAGGCCCAAGGCTACAAGGCCGCCGATGACCTTGTGGCCGGCGCCAAGGACCCCATCAGCAAGGCCGCCGCCAAGTTCGCCGCCGATAAGGCCAAGAAGGAGGCCGACAAGAAGGAGCAGCAGTTCATCGCCGAGGCCGACAAGAAAGCCGATGCCCTGGTGGAGATCGCCCGCAAAAAAGGCGACGAGCTGATCGCCAAGGCCGAAGCCACCAACACCACCATCCGGTAGGGCCGACGTTCACGTCGCCCGCGCAGTGGATCGATCCGCCAGGGGCAAAGGCCAGGTAGACAACAGCATACGAATGACGCGAAGGATGGCAACGCAAAGCAGAGCAGGGGGGAGGCGGTTCGTAATGGCGGGGCTCTGCGCCCTCATGGCCCTCCCGATGTCCGCTCAGGGGGAACAGGCCGGGCCGTGCGACAAGCCTACCGACAAGGAACTGGTGAAGCTGTTGGACGCTGCCTCCAAGACCAAGGACCCTGCCGAGCGCCACCAGAAGCTGAAGTCCACCCAGGAGGTGGATCCCGACTGTGCGGAGTGCCTCTTCCAGCTGGGCATCTCCGCCTACAACCGCGCTGCGGCCGGTGCCGGCAAGTTCGACGCGGGCATCGGCTACCTGGAGAAGGTGCGCGCGAAGTGCCCCGCCTACCACAGCGACCTGTTCTACTACCTCGGCTCCATGTACTATGCCGATGGACGGTATCCCGATGCGGCGCAGGCCTTCCACACCTTCCTCAAGTTCCCCACGGACGACCCCGCCAAGATCGCCAAGGACGTCGACAAGAAGACCAGCGATGTGAACGAGGTGATGCCCGAGCTTCAGTTCTACGCCGACTTCTACCGCGATACCCGTCCCTTCGAGCCGGTGGTGATGCGTGGGGTCTGCACCGGTTCAGATGAGTACCTGCCCATGTTCTCGCCGGACAATGAGCTGTTGTTCTTCACCCGGGTGAGCCAGGTGCAGGCCAAAGGCGACTTCGTGAGCAAGGCGGTGGAAGAGCTGACCGAATCGCGCCGACCCGATATGAAGGCCGAGTTCGACAAGGGAAAGGCGCTACCCGAACCCTTCAATACCGGCGACAGCTATGGTGGCGTTACCGTGAGCTTGAACAACAGGGAGCTCTTCGTCACCGTGTGCAAGCCCATTCCCGGAGGCGGTTCCTACAAGAACTGCGACATCTTCCGCACCCACTACGACAACCACATGGACTTCGGCACAGGGAAGCAGGTGTACGAGTGGACCGCCCTCGAGGACCTGGGGCCGAACATCAACACCCCCGACGGTTGGGAAAGCCAGCCCACACTGAGCGCTGATGGGCGCATGCTCTTCTTCGCCACGGTGCGCAAGGACAGCAAGGGCACGGACATCTACATGAGCACGCGCGACGCCAAGGGGGAGTGGGGGCCGGCGAAGCCCGTGCCAGGGCCGATCAATACCAGCGGCGATGAGAAGGCCCCCTTCCTGCACAGCGACAGCCGCACGCTCTATTTCGCCGCCCGACCGCCCAAGGACGAGAACGGCAAGGACGCTGTGACCCTGGGTCACCGGGGCATCGGTGGGTACGATGTGTTCTTCAGCCACATGAACGAGGATGGTTCGTGGAGCGCGCCGCGCAACATCGGCAACCCCATCAACACCATGCAGGACGACCACGGGCTGATCGTGAGCGCCGATGGCCGAACGGCCTACTTCGCCAGCAGCCGCTTCCGCGGGGTGGGCGGGCTGGACATCTACGGCTTCGACCTGCCGAAGGACGCGCGACCCGAGGATGTGCTGATCGTGAAAGGGGAGGTGCGCGATGAGAACGGCCAACTGGTGAAGGACGCCAAGGTGGAGATCACCTACTTGGACACCCGCAAGACCGAGGTCATCGATGTGGACGGGGCCGATGGCCGCTATGCCACCGTGCTGCGCTTGAAGCCCGGCGCCGATGTGGTGATGACCGTGAAGAAAGAGGGGCACGTGTTCGACAGCCGCGCGTTCAGTGCGGAGGATACGGTCCGGGGCGGTGTGGCGCGGATGGACATGCAGGTGGAGAAGATCGAGGTGGGGCGCAGCTACCGCGTCAGTGACATCCGATACCCCACCGGCAAGGCCGATGTGACCAAGGGATCCGAGCACATCCTCGATGAGCTCATCGTCTTCCTGAAGGAGAACCCCACCATCAAGATCCGCATCGAGGGCCATACGGACAACGTGGGCAATCAAACGGAGAACATGGGGTTGAGCAGCGATCGCGCGTTCACCGTGTTCAGCTACCTGCAGGACCATGGCATCGCCGGGAACCGGCTGGCCTTCGAGGGCTTCGGGCCTACCAAGCCCATCGCCTCGAACGACACCGAAGCCGGACGTGCCCGGAACAGGCGCACCGAATTCGTGATCACGGCCCGTTGAGAATGATACCTTCGTCTACGGTTAGGCCACGCGCATCTTTCCTTCTGATCCATTCGTCGACCATGAAGAACGCGATCATCGGGCTTTTCGGTCTCCTTTCCTTTCCGCTTTTTTCACAGATCAGTTACGGTGGCATGCCCATCGGCTGGGGCGTTCAGGGTGTGCATGCCAGTGCTCTCCCACCGGTGACCCTGCCCGCCTTGGACCGCCAGGTGCTCATCGCCCAGGACCAGGTCACGCATCCCAATGAGGAGCGATACGGGGTGCAGCGATCCACCAGCGTGGACGTGATGGCGCAGTCCCAGATGCAGGTGCTGCCGGATGATCGCCGCGTGCGGCGACTGCTGTTGCGCAGCCCTGGCGCAGTAATGCTCAGCGTGCAGTTCGACCAGTTCGACCTCGCGCCGGACACCTGGGTCTTCCTCTACAATCCGGACCGCACCTTCTTCCTCGGCGGGTTCACCGATCAGAACCAACTGCCTTCGGGTGGTCTGGCCACCGCCGTGGTGCCCGGGGATGAGGTGGTGGTGGAGGTGCAGGAGCGCGTGCCGTCCACAGGCATCACCACGCTGCACATAGCCAGCATCACCCATGGCTACCGCGACATCTTCCACTTCGGGGATGCGGGCTTCCTGCGCGACTACGATCCCGGATTCCAGAGCGCGGCCTGCCACAACAACGTGAGCTGCCCCATCGCCTCCACCTGGCAGCAGCAGAAGCGCGCGGTCACCATGTTCCTTCGACCCGATGGCAGCGGCTGCACAGGAGTGCTGCTGAACAACACCGCCCAGAACGGCACGCCCTACATGCACGTGGCCAACCACTGCTACACCCCGAACGAGAGCCAGTGGGTGTTCTACTTCAACTACGAATCGCCCACCTGCATCGGGAACTCCGGCCCCACCACCCAGACCATCGCGGGTGCCGTGCTGAAGGCCGCCGACTATTTCGACGACCTCTGCCTGATGCAGCTTTCCAGCACGCCACCCGTGAGCTGGCAGCCCTATTACGCAGGTTGGAACCGCAGTACCGCAGCGCCTTCCACCACCGCCGTGATCCACCACCCGCTCTATGACGTGAAGAAGATCACCTTCGACAACCAGGCCGCCACCACCCAACAAGTGACCCCCTACGTCGGAGCGCCCAACGATACGTATTGCTGGAAGAGCTTCTGGGACAACGGGATCGTGGAACCGGTGTCCAGTGGGGCGCCCTTGTTCGACCAGAACAAACGCTTCGTGGGCCACATGTACGACGGCGCCCAGGATTGCTCCAACGCGGCCACGGTCTTCACGCTCTGCGCCAAGTTCAACCAGAGCTGGGACGGTACGGCGGCCAACAACCGCCTGCGCGACTGGCTCGATCCCGCCAACACCACCACCACCCTCGGCGGCTACGAACCCGTTGTCACCCTGGGGCTGCTTGTGAGGGCGAAGGTGATGCTCGAAGGTCCGTACGACACGGGCACGTCCCTGATGACCGGCACCCTGCGCACAGCTGGTCCGGTGCCCTTGGTGGAACCCTACACGGGCCTTGGCTATGTGCATGTGAGCGGTGGGGGAGGTGAAAGCACCACGGCGGGCGTAATGAACGTCAGTGGTGCATCGGCCGTGCAGGATTGGGTGGTGGTGGAGCTCCGCAACAAGAACGTGCCCACGCAGGTCCTCGCCACCCGCAGCGCCCTGCTCTTGCGCAACGGCAACATCGTCGACGTGAACGGCACCAGCGACGTGTCCTTCCCGGCCATGGCGGCGGATAATTACTACGTGGCCGTGCGGCACCGCAACCACCTGGGGGTGATGACCCAGAATCCCGTGGCCTTGAGCGGTACAGGAAGCCTGATCGACTTTCCTGCGGGGGCTGCGACCAACGGCGGTACCGTGGCCACCAAGAACGTGAACGGCATACGCTGCCTCTGGGCCGGTGACGCTTCCGCGGAAGGGGAGATCAAGTACACCGGTGCCAGCAACGATCGGGATCCCGTACTGACCCGGGTGGGCGGCTCCGTTCCCACAGCCACGGTGAACGGTTACTTCAAGGAGGATACCAATCTGGACGGCGTGGTGAAATACTCCGGTTCCGCCAACGACCGCGACATCATCCTGCTCAATGTGGGAGGGGTCACCCCCACCAGTACTCGGATCGATCAGGTGCCTTGAGGCTCAATCCTCGCCCTTCACCTTGCCCTCGTTGCCGCGCATGCGCAGGTTGAGGCTTTCCACCAGCACGCTGAAGGCCATCGCGAAGTACACGTAGGCCTTGTTGATGTGTGAGCCGGTGCCCTCCATCAGCAGCGTCGCACCGATCATCACCAGGAAGGCGAGGGCCAGCACCTTCACCGTGCCGTGCTTGTTCACGAACTCACTGATGGCATCGCTGGCCACCAGCATGATCAGCACCGCGATGATCACCGCCAGCACCATGATCAGGATCTCGTTGCTCATGCCCACCGCCGTGATCACCGAGTCCAGGCTGAACACGATGTCGATCAGGATGATCTGGATCACCACGCTCAGCAAGCTCACCGCTTTGCGCCGTGCGCCTTCCTTCTCCCGCTTCTGCTCCACCTTGGCGTGGATCTCCACCGTGGCCTTGTAGATCAGGAACAGCCCGCCCAGCACCAGCACCAGGTCGCGACCGCTGAACGTGTGGTCGATCACGCTGAAGAGAGGCTCCTTCAAACTCATCACCCAACTCAGGCTCAGCAACAGCAACACCCGCGTGATCATCGCCAGCGACAGGCCGATGCGCCGCGCTTTCTTCTGCTGCGCCTTCGTCGCCAGGTCGCCGCTGAGGATGGAGATGATGATGATGTTGTCGATGCCCAGCACGATCTCCATCACCGTCAGCCAGATCAGCGCGATCCAGCCGTGGGCCGTCAGGAAGACCGAAGGGTCGAGTTGCGAGAACGAGGTCATTGCGGCCGCGAAGATATCCGCCGCCGGTTCACACCGCTTCCAGCGCCTACCCTCGTGCAGGGTCTCTCCACCCGAATGCATTGGCTGGGGAAGATGGTGAAGGAGGACCCTGAGGCCCACAGCGTTCAAGGGCGCAGGGTCCCAAGGGCAGTGGTGCGATCACTGCTGTGGAGCCCCTGTGCCAGAAGAAGATCCGATCGGTGGTGGAGCGGTAGGCAAGGCAGGCGTTCAGGCGCTCGCCCCGCTCACTCCCGAACCCGCAACACCGTGATCGTCTCGTTCCGGTTCACTGGGTTCAGCCAATGCACCAGGCGGTCCAGCAGGCCGGGTTGCGCCACGCCCACGGTTTCCAGCGGGCCCATGGCGCGCTCCAAGCGGGCGGTGCGGGCGGGCAGATCCTCGTTGCCGATCAGGAAAGCGTAGTTGGGTGTCAAGCGGGGCGTGGTGCGCCACAGGGTCATGGTGCTGTCCAGGTCGAGGGTGGTATCCGCCACGTTGATCACGGTCGCGGGCCATTGCAGGCTGTAGTATTTCGGCAGCATCGGCGGCTCGTGCTCGGGGCTGTCCTCCACGATCCAGCCCTTTACATCGGTGCGGCCCAGCAGCAGGGTCATGGCGTCCACGCGGCTGCGCTTGCTGGTGCTGACGGTGAGGAGCACGAGCAGCAGGGCGTTCACGGAGAGCGTCCAGACCATCAGTCCTTTCCACAGTCGTGGGCGTTGTTGCCACCACGCGGAGCCCAAACGGAACTGCTCCCACGCGGTGTAGCCCAGCACGAAAAAGAGCGGCACGATGGGCAGCAGGAAGCGCTCCTGCTTGTTCGGGAAATGGGAGTGGATGGCCACGAAGAGCAGCACCGGCAGCCAGACCACCAGCGGCCGAGGCCACCGCGCGAAGCCCCACAGCACGCACAGGCCGAACGGCGGCAGGAAGAGCCCTGCCAGCAACAGGATGTAGTTGTACCACGGCTGCACGCCGTAGGTGGTGGTGTTCACCATGTTGTACATGACATACTCGGTGAGCTCCGCGAAGGGTCGCTTCCAGAGGAAGAGGTCGATGCCGCCTTGGATGAGCACCAGTGGCAACAGCAGCCCCAGCCCATAGGCCACCAGGGACGCCCACCGGCGTTGGAGCAACAGCGCCAGGCCCGGTCCGGCGGCGAAGAAGACCACCTGGAAGCGCACGTTGATGGCCATGCCGATGCACACGCCGGCCAGCAGTGCCAACCGGGTCGTGGGGCCTTGAGTGTCCTTCACCAGCTGCCAGGCGCCCAGCATGAGGAAAGGGATGCAGGCCACCTCCACCAGGTTGCGCACGCTGAGGAAGGGCATGTAGCAGAGCAGCGCCAGGAAGAGCCCGGTGCGCCAGGCGATGGCCGCTGTGGACAGGCGTTCGGCGATGCGGTAACCCACGCGGACCACCACCAGGCTCCAGGCCGCATGCAACAGGCGCACCACCACCATGCCCCACGCGGGGTCCTTCAGTCCGATCGCCACCAGCCCCTTGAAGAGCAGGTAGTGCAGCCCCACGTAGAACATGCTGTGCCCGCTGGGGCGCGGGTCGGCGCCCTGGTTCCACGGCAGCCAGTTGTTGTAGTCGAAGCCGTCCACCCAGCTGCGGGCGGCCTCGGCCACCAGGAAATGATCGTCGTGCGCGAAGTAGCCCCCGGCGAACACCGCGGCCACCAGGCGCGGCAGGAGCGCGATGAGCGTGAGCCTGCGCAGGGGGCCGTGCGCAGGAGGGGAGAAGAGGCCGGTGAGCATGAGGTGGAGCGCCAAAATAGGCAGCCTCAGCGGGCGCTGTGCGTCCACCGCAGGACTACCTTCGTGATCCGTCACTCTCCGATGCGTGCGATCGTCCTTGCCCTGCTTGCCGTTCCGCTGCTCACCGCGGCGCAGGTGGCGATGCAGCAGCGGCCCGTTCCGGTGGTGGTGCTGACCTCCGCGCCCGACCTGCGGAGCAGCGTGGAGCAGCTGGGGCTGCTGGAGCGCAACGGCATGCATGTGAACGTGGTGGCCGGTGAAGGCTGCTTCGTGGGCCTGGTCGATGGCGCACTGCTGGCCGCGCTGCGTTCCGTGCCTACTGTCACTGCCGTGGTGGACGCGCAGACGCCCTTGTCTTCGATCGACGCACTCCCTCCAGGTCAGCGCATTGGCATCCGCTACCTCAACGCCTTGTTGAACGGCGACTTTGAGACCGAAGAGGTGAAAGCGCCGATGGACTGGAGCGCCCACGCGGAGGAGCACGCCTTGGAAGCTCCGCACGAGAGCTTTGGTCCGCTGCAACGGGGAGCCGGCAACAGGGGCGGACCGGCCGAAGCCACCGATTGGACCTGCGGCAACAGCTACAACAGCGAGACCATGGCGGGCGTGATCGTGGCCAGCACCTTCTTCATCGAGAGCAATGGCACGGTGGATCCCGACCTCTACACTTGGACCCAGGCACACGTGGACAACGTGAAGCTGCAGGTGATCGACGCCTGGAGCATCTGGAGCTATACCGCCAGTCTCAACGCCACCACCGTCACAGCTGTCATGGACTGGTACGAACCTTCGGGCGGCCTTTCGGTGCAGGGCTTCGAACCCGTTACACGACCGTCCACGGACGACAACCAGTGGATCGATGCGATCATGACGAATGTGGGCCGCACCGAGTACGGTGCGTTCGGCAAGCTGCACGGCTTCAACCACGACCGCCGCAGCCAGCTCGGTGCGGACCGTTCCTTCTGTGCCTTCGTGGCCTACAACCCGGGTGCTGCGCCCACCCAGTTCACCGATGGCAAGATCGGCTACGCCTACCTCGGTGGGCCCTACACGCAGATCCTGTGGAAGGCCAACGGGTGGAGCTCCTCGCAGATACAGCGCGTCTACGGGCACGAGGTGGGGCACATCTTCCATGCCTTCGATGAGTACACGGCCTCGGGCGCGGGCAACTGCAACCGGTCCTTCAACGGCCGGCAGAACAGCAACTACCAAGGCAGTACGTGCAACGGGACCGCAGGCTGCGTGATGATCAACAACGGCTTCAGCGGGCTGGGGGCCACACGGAACTGGAACCTCTGCTCGCACACGCCCTATCACCTGGGCTGGCAGGGGGTGTTGAACACGCCGCTCTGCAATGCCCCGGTGAACGACAGCCTCATCACGGTCAACCCCTTCACACTGCGGTGGAACCGGGCCGGTGCGCCGTTCTCCACCTTCGGCTACGTCAAGGTCCACGAACGCACCACGGACTCGCTGGTATACTGCGGCTTCGTCGGCCAGGCCGATACACTTCGGATGTCCTTGGTGAACGGCCAGTACCGATGGACCATCTCCCAGGGCAACAGCAGCACCGGTAGCGGGTACGCCGGCGTACTTTCCACCGAGGCCCTCTTCACGGTGAACGCTCCGCTGAACGCCGCCTTCACGCGCAACCCATCCACGCTCTGTGCCGGTGTTACGGTGCTTTACCAGAACACCAGCACGGGTACGCCCACCAGCTGGTCCTGGAGCTTTCCGGGCGGCCTACCGTCCACCTGGACCGGCAAGTTCCCACCGCCCGTGCGCTACGATGTGCCGGGCACCTACCCCGCCACGCTGACCGTGGGCGACGGCCTCATCACCGACGTGGAGACGATGACCACTGCGGTGACGGTCACGGGCGGGACGGCCATCCCCTTTGCGGAGAATTTCAATGGCGGCGTGTTCCCCCCAGCGGGATGGACCGCACAGTCGGGTGGGAGCGTGGGCCAAGGCGGTGGCGGCGGTCTGGTGTGGGCTCCCTTGGCCGAACCTTCCTGTGCGCAAGGCACCGCGGCCAATGTTCCCGGTCACGCGTATATCGGCTACTACGCATCCCCTTCCCTTAAGACACCCCGCATTGACCTCACCGAGGCCCAGATGCCTTACCTCCGCTTCCGCCATAGCTATGCGCGGCGTTCCACCACCGTGAGCGAGTACCTGGGCGTGGTGGCCAACAACTGCAACTACAGCCGCTATTTCGAGGTGTACCAGAAAGCGGATTCAGCACTGGCCACCAATACGGGTGGTCCGCTCGCCGCGCCTGCCTGGATGCCCCAGAGCTGCGGCGAATGGCGCGACAACGTGGTGCGGCTCGACAGCCTGAAGGGGCATATCACGGAGCTCACCTTCCGCTTTTCCACCCCAGGCGGTGGCCAGGATATCCACCTGGACGATGTGTTCGTGTTCGAGGGCGTGCGGCTTCGTTCGCGGGTGCTGTTGGAAGGACCCTTGGACGTGCAGGCCGGTCTGATGAGCGATGTGATGCGGCAGAACGCGTGGGTGCCGCTGGTGGAGCCCTATACGGCCTTGGGCGTTAGCTGGGTGGGTGAAGGGGGCGGGGAGAGCGTTGCTCCAAGCGTGTTGACGGTGACCGGTCCGGATGCCATCGTGGATTGGGTGCGCGTGGAGGTGCGCGACGCCCTGGACGCTACCAAGGTGCTCACTTCCCGGGCCGCGTTGTTGCAACGCGACGGCGATGTGGTGGAAACCGATGGCACCAGTGGGGTGCGGTTGCCCGTGCCGGCCGGTGACTATCATCTGGCCTTTCTGCATCGCAACCACCTTGGCATCTGCACGGCTCTGCCGGTGGCGGTGAGCACCACCATGCCGCTGCTCGACCTCAGCCAGCCGATGACGCCGACGTGGGGCACAGATGCCCGCAGGATCTCCGGGGTCTACGCCGCGCTGTGGTCCGGCAACAGTGTGCCCGATGGCATTGTGCGGTACACCGGTGCTTCGAACGACCGCGATGCGGTGCTGTTGCGGATCGGGGGCCTGGTGCCCACCGCCACGGTGACCGGCTATTTCACGGAGGACAACACGATGGACGGAGTGGTGAAGTACACGGGCAGCGCCAACGATCGCGACCGCATCCTGCAGACCATCGGGGGCATCATCCCCACGGTGACCCGGTCCGCGCAGCTGCCCTGAGCCCGAACACGGCATGGCGGAAGGGCGCACCTTGATGGGGACATGGGGAACGGCATGGTCCGATGCCGGCTTTCGCAGAGCGACCTGGGTGGGCCTGGCGATGGCGTTGCCTGCTGCAGTGCTGCTGCCTGCGTTCTTCACCATCATCGGCGCCAAGCCGGGCTTCACTCCCTTCGACCCCGTGTTGGCGTCGATACCGGCCCGCAACGTGGCGGTGCAGATCTTCGTGGTGCTCTATGTGTCGGTGGTGTGGGGCATCGCGGCATTGCTTCCGGTGCCGCGCGCCTTCATCCGGATGCTGCATGCCTATGCGGCCCTGCTGGTGCTTCGGATGCTCAGCATGTACCTCGTCACCTTCGAGCCGCCTCCCGGCATCATCCCGCTGGTGGATCCGGTCACCAAGCTGTTCTACCCGGGCGACACGCCCTTCCTCAAGGACCTCTTCTTCAGCGGCCATACGGCCACGCCCTTGCTCTTCGCCTTCGCCGCGGGTGCTGGTGGTGGACGGATGCTGCTTGCCGCTTGTGCGGCCGTGGTGGGTGTGCTGGTGATCGTGCAGCATGTGCACTACAGCATGGATGTACTTGTTGCACCGCTGTTCGCCTGGCTGGCGTGGCGAGTTTCGGCCGCTACGATGCGCCTTTGCGGGGCAGTCGCTTGAGGTAGATGCCGCTGGCGATGCGCTCGATCAACGCGCCCGGGAGCAAGCCCTGCAGCCCTACGGTGATGCGGTTCATCAGCCCAGGCACCACTTCAGCGGTACCCCGGAGCATGGCCCGCACGGCCTCCTTCGCCACCGGCTCGGGCGGTGTGCCGAACTTCTGCGCCAGGTCGTCCATGGCCTGCATGCCAGCACGCTCGGTGAACCCGGTGATCACGCTGCCCGGGCAAACACAGGTCACCTTCACCCCGGTGGTCGCGAGCTCCAGCCGCAGCGAACGCGACCAGCGCAACACGAAAGCCTTGCTGCCGCAGTACACGGCCATGCTGGCCAGGGCATGGTAGGCCACCATGCTGGCGATGTTGAGCACGTAGGCCTGGGGCTGGCGCTTCATCCCGGGCAGCAACCGGTGGGTGAGCATTACCGGAAGGTCCATGTTGAGGCGCATCATGCGGTGCTGCTCCTCCAACGTAAGCGTGTCGAACAGCCCCCATAGCCCTTGCCCGGCGTTGTTCACCAGCACCTGCAGCGGTTGTGCCTGCCGTTCCACCGCGGCCACCAGGGTGTCCACGGCACCGGGGGAGAGGAGGTCCACCGCCACGGCATGGGCGCGGCCACCGTTGAGCGCACCGGCCTCGCGGCACACGTCCGCCAGCGCCTCGGCATGCCGCGCGGTCACCACCAATCCGAAGCCCTCGCGGGCCAGTTCCAAGGCGATGGCCCGACCGATGCCCTGACCGGCGCCGGTGACCAGCGCATAGCCGCGTGATGTGCTCATGGGATGACGTGTTCCATCAGTGGTTTGCCGGTGATGACATCGGTTCCATGGATGTCCACGTAGGCGATCTTCGGGCGCCAGGCACCTTCCACGGCCTGCACGTAGATGTGGTGCAGCTTGGCCATCCGGCCTTGCAGCGTGATCCACGCCTCGGCTTGTCCACCGGGGCGGATCTGTACGATGAACAGGTACCGGTCGCTTGCCACGAACCTCAGGGTGGCCATGCCCTCCTTCGTATGCTGGTGGCTGACCCCATAGGCGATGGCGCGTTCCATCAGGTTCAGCGGCTCCCGGGTGCCCCCTTCGGTATGGCGGATCCAGGTCACCCGCACCGGGTCCTTCGCGGCCAGCCGACCGTCCGCGTCGCGCCGGGCCTCGTACACGATGGTGTTGGCGTTCTTGTTCCGCTGGATGTAGAACAGCAGGTCTTTGCTGGGGGGCGGCACGGGAAAGGTGGCGAACACCGAACCGGGCGGCGGGGCGGCAGGCTGGGCGCGCACCATAAGTTGCCAGGCCAACCCCAGGACCAGGCACATGCCCCGGAAGATCATTACCTCACCAGGTGGCTGAAGCGATGGTAGAACGGGGTCGGGCTGTTGGCCGTCTTGGGGGAATAGCTGCCGGCGATGATGGGGATGTACATCACCCTCCGCCGGCTCGCCTCACCCACCAGCCTGCTTCGCTCCACACGGTGCCAGCAGCGCCCGTCGTGTATGGTCAGGTCGCCCGCCTTGATCTCGAAGGCCACTTCGCGCGGGTCAGGCTTGTTGTTCAGGAAGTTGGTCTTGCGGAACAGCATGTTCCACAGGTTCTGCTCGTGCGTGCCCGGCAACAGCCGCAGCCCGCCGTTGCGCGGGTCCTGGTCGTCCAAGTGGATGCCCACGTTCAGCATCGGCAGGATCCGCCTGCCCAGGAAGATGTCGCGCACGCTGTCCGTATGCCAGCCCATCTGGGTGAACATGCTGGAGTCGGTGTTCACGTAATGGTTCACTACCAAGCCGTCCTTCTCGTTGATACCCAGCCGGGCATCGGGCCCCACCAGCTCCAAAAAAGAGGTGAAGCGCGGGTCGCGGAGGAACTCGGCAAGGATGGGGCTGTGCTGGTTGGCGAACGCGAAACGCTGCACGATCCGGCTACCGTCCACGTCCTGCCCCCACTTCACCGGGATGCCGTTGATCAGCTTGGTGTCCTCCGCGATCCACTTCGCCTGGATCTCCTCGCACGCGCGCCAGAGCGCAGCCACGGTGGCGCGGTTGATGAACCCCGGAAGATGAATGATGCCGTTCTGGTGGAAGAACTGCTTCTGTTCCGGCGTCAAGGTTGCGCCAAGAGGTGAACTTGCTTCGATGATCCTGGCCACGGGTTATCGTCTGGTCCTGAAGGCACCTAATTTATACTTTACGATCCGAACATGTCGTGTTAACGTTTGCGAATGCGACCAGGACCGTCCACGATCCGCGCTCCCGCTACTTTTGCGGCATCCCCTGCGCCACCGATGAACATCGTCATCCTTTCCCGCGACCCCAAGCTCTACAGCACCTCCCGCCTGGTGGAGGCCTGCCTGGCCAGGGGCCACAAGGCCCGCGTGGTGGATCACACCAAGTGCGACATCCTCATCGAGGAGAAGAACCCGCAGGTGATCTACGGCGGTCAGCCGCTGCGCGACGTGGATGCGGTGATCCCCCGGATCGGCGCAAGCGTCACCTTCTACGGCACGGCCGTGGTGCGCCAGTTCGAGATGATGAAGGTGTTCACCACCACCGAGAGCCAGGCCCTGGTGCGCAGCCGCGACAAGCTCCGCAGCATGCAGATCCTCACCCGCAGCGGGGTCGGCATCCCCAAAACGGTCTTCACCAACTACAGCAAGGATGTCGGCAGCATTGTGGACAGCGTGGGCGGCGCACCCTGCATCATCAAGCTGCTGGAGGGCACACAGGGTCTCGGGGTGGTGCTGGCCGACTCCAAGAAGGCGGCGGTGGCCGTTTGCGAGGCGTTCAACAGCCTCAAGGCCAGGGTGATCGTTCAGGAGTTCATCCAGGAGAGCCGCGGCATCGACATCCGGGCTTTCGTGGTCGACGGCCGCATCGTGGGGGCCATGAAGCGCACGGGAAAGGAGGGCGAGTTCCGCAGCAACCTCCATCGCGGAGGTACCGCCGAGCTGATCCAGCTCTCGCATGATGAGGAGGTCACAGCCATCAGGGCCGCCAAGGCACTGGGCCTGCACGTGGCCGGCGTGGACATGCTCCAGAGCAGCCGCGGACCCTTGGTCATCGAGGTGAACAGTTCCCCCGGGCTCGAAGGCATCGAACAGGCCACGGGCGAGGATATCGCCGGAGAGATGGTGAAGTTCATCGAGCGGAACGTGTAACGCCCCGGACCGCGCGCCCTACTTGTAGGCGATCGTCCGGTCCAGCAGTTTCACGGTGTCCGTGAGCTCCTGCGAAGCTCCACCGCTGTCCGTCCGGGTGTCCTGGAGGAAGAGCATGCGCGTCTTGTCATCGGTGCTGGGGACCATCAGCATGTCCATGGACAAGGCCGTGCCCGCCAGCGTGATGTCCAGCCGGCGGCCTTGCAGGTCTTTTCCGCCCAGGCGCCGGCTGGTGTTGCTGCCCTTGCAGTTCTTCTTGCCGAAACGCTCCGCCATGCCTTCCTCAAAGTCCTTCACCTCGGCCGCACCATCGATCTCGAACAGCATCAGCACCACGTTGTTGCCGTCCAAGGTCCACTGACGCATGCCGTCCACCGACCCGTCGTACGCGAAGGCGAAGTGGCGCGGATAGTCCACGTCCAGGCCGCTGGTCACCAAGGTCTTCACGTCGCTTACACGGGCCGATACCGGGGTGCCGTTCACGTCGAAGGCCGCGCCTTCCGCCACCTTCATGGTCCTGCCACCCACGGTCATCTCCAGCATGGTGGCGGGTTCCACCGAAGGGTCGCTCTGTGCGTTCAGGTTCAGGCTGGCGGTCAGGAACAGGCAGGTAAGGGCGAGTTGGCGCATGGTGTGGGGGGTGATCGGCGAACTTAGGGCTCGATCGCATACAGGTCCATCACCCCGGACTGGAACGGCGTCCACAGGCAGGCCTTCGCGCCGCACGCCTTCAGGCCGTTGTTCGTCCAGCCATTGCAGGTGTGGAACAGGTGGTAGCGGCCAACGGCCTCGTAGAACACATCGCTGGTGGTGTAGTGCGCCCCCGTTATCCGGATCGCGCCCCCGGCCGCATCCCGCGCGAAACCGCTGCTGATGTAGGCCACCAGCTTGGCGTAGCCTTCGGGCGATAGCAGGATGCGGTGGCACAGCGGGCCTTCGGCCAGGCTACGGTGGTAGGTGAGGTGCATCGCGGTGCCGCCCAGCCCGAAAGCCGCCTTCAAGGCCGTGCTCGCCGTCAGGTCAGCCCAGGTCGGGTTGTTCAGGTAGAATCCCTTGTCGCCCCAGCCGAAGGCCACCCACCGCGCCAGGCTGTCGGGTCTTTCCGCGTGCGTAGGGTCAACCAGGTCGTGCCGATCGTGCTGGGCGTTCGCCAGGGGCAACACCAGGTCGGTGTGTACGCCGTTGCTGAGGAGGAAGACCTCGATGCCCGACGCCGCCACCGCCCGATCCTCATTCACCACCACCATGGAGAGCTGCCATGCAGTGGCCAGGTACAGCACCAAGGCGGCCACCAGCACCAACAGGCAGAGCCCGAGCAGGCGAAGGGCGGTGCGGATCATTCGGATAACGAAGATGAGGGATCAACCGATCTCCACCACCCGATACGCCACCCCGTTGAAATGGGCGGTACCGCCGACCGGTGTCCGTCCCAGGGCCTCGGCCAGCGGGGCCTGAGGGCTCATCACCAGCACCTCCACGCCCTCCACCACCACGCGTCCCAGCCCCACCGCGATGTAGAAGAGGCCCCGGTCCGTGCGCACCAGGGCGCCTTCCCGCACACGCTCCTGCCGCATCGTGGGGTCGATCCGCGCCAGCACCTCTTTCATGGCCAGCAGGTTGCCCAGGCTCACCTGCTGCTTCTCGATCTCCAGCTGCGCCATGGCCCTTCCCGTCTCATGCTTGTCCCCGGCACTGCTCTTGGTATCGCTCCGGGCCGACTGCTGGGTGTCCGCAATGGACAGCTCGGCGGCTTTGATCCTGGTCTCCCAAAGTGCCAGGCAGTGGTTGTGTAGGGTTGCTTTCAGTGTAGGTGGGGTAGTTGAACTAACGGGTTGCAGATTGTCGATGGGCGGGCGTTTCAGCAAAATGGTCATGCGGGAAACGGATCTTTCTATAACCACAAAACTGTCTGCGGAGAACTGAGCCGCCACTTTTGCCAAACCCTGTTATTGTAGTTTCTATTTTATCGCGTACATTATTTTTAGTGTTTCCTCCATGTTCTGTGTCAAAATCATAGGCTTGTATTTCTCTCTTGGTGTTCCGTTAATGTGGTAAAGTCTTTCTGTCGGAATTTGAAAACCAATTTGTGTTTCGGACATCATAAAACCATTTATTGCTCCCAGCAAACCGGCCATTTCAGTTCCAATTATTTTTGCTCTTTTGATACCATCAAATCCAATAGCAATTCCTTCTCCCATACTTCCTGTCCAATGTCCAACCAGTACAAAAACTTTGCCTTTGAATTGTGCTTTTCTTGGTGTAACATATTCAACCCAATGTCTTTTTGTATCAAATTTTTTTTCATCAAATTCATGAATTTGGTAAGGCAATGTGTTACTTATAAACCGTCCCATAATGCATCTTGCCACTGTTGAATTTCCACCACTTGGTGTTTCTGTTAAGTCAATAACTAAATTTTTGAATTTTAAAATATCATCAATTGCTTTGTCAAATTCTTCAATGACATTATTGTTGCCTAATGCATCATTTATTTTAATATATGCTGTTTTGTTATTTATAATTTTTACTTCGACCAAATTTCTATTGTCGGTCAATTTATAAGCGTCCGGATAAAATTCTAATTGATTTCCATTTCTGCTTATTATGAGATGTCGCTTTATGCCATGTGTTCCTGCAAATAACATATTGATCGCGTATTGATTCATTTTGTCTGTATGCTGTGTTGTGTATTTTGGCAAAAACTGCCCAACTTGTTCGGCAACTGGTCTGTCATTGAAAAACAAAATTTCATCTCCAATTTTTAGCCCTGCTAGTTCTGCTCCAACTCCTTTTCGTATGTCAGTAATAATATATTTCTCATTTTGTTTCTGAACAAACAAATCTTGACCGCTTGGAATTATTCTGTTTGACGAATTTAAGTTCGTATTTAAAGAAATATGTCCGTTATGGAACTCATTTAATACTGATTCCATAAACATTATAAAATCGCTGTCTGTCTTAATTTGGTTTACTTTTGGCTGATATACTTCTTTAACTATATTCCAATTTATTTGTTGTTGGTCGAAGTAAGCGTAGTTATCATTAACGTCATTCCAAAATTCGTTAAAGTCTTTTTCATACTTCGTTTGTCCAAACGATAGGCTGGTTAAGATTACTGTCAATATTGTCAAAAAGAATTTCATTGAATACATGTCTGTTGATTCTTTTGAGTGGTCGCCACGAAATTGCCACTAACTGCGTTCATTACGAAACTCCGGTTCGTACTATTAAAGCAGGTGGTTCAGCGGCCAAGGTAATGATCGTGAGTGAGGTATCCGTCCCATAAGCGTTTGCTTTCGGCAGTATACGAAGATCCGCAGGCCATCACCCCAGCACGTTCTTCACGGCCACATCCACCACGAAGCGGCCCCGCAGGAATTTGCGGCCCAGGAGCACCTGGTGCTTCATGTCGCTGCGGTCGAAGAGGGTGAACTGGGTGCGCACCGCATGGCCGTTCAGTCGCACCGTGGTGGTGATGAGCCAGCGCCTGCTCGTTCCCCCGTTGCTGCTCTTCACGCTCACCCGTTGGAAGCGCTTGAAAACCATGCTGACCCGTTTCCGGGCCATGCCGAAGGTGACCACCAGCTGCTTCTGCCCGTCCACCGTGCGGGTGCGGAGCTTCTGGTAGTGCAGGGCGCTGCGAAAGGCCCCGGTGTCCACCTTGGCCTGCACGCGGTCCACCCCCAGGCCCGGGAGCGCGATGTGCTCCAGCCGTCCGATGGTGATCTTGCGCTTGGCCATGGCACAAAGGTGATCCGTCCGCGCGCGCTTCCTTCCGTGCAAGGCAGCGCCCTTTCCATGCCGTCCGGTTGAAAGCGTGAACGAAATGTTAACGGCTTGCCCGGGTCGGACGGTCGAGCCATCTTTGTTCCATACCAGCTCCGCCATGAAGATCCCAACCACGCTCGTTCTCGGTCTGCTCCTTTGCCTCAGCGCGCCGGCCCATGCCCAATCGGAGAAGAGTCCCAGCTTGACCCCGCAAAAGACATCGGTGCCCGGTTACACCGGCTATGGCGAGGCCATCACCCCTGACGGAGCGATCACCATGGAGGAGTTCGCCAAGTCGTCCACTGCGGGCGATGCGCTGCCGGTGAAGTTGAAGTGCGAAGTGATCACCAGCTGCACCAAGAAAGGGTGTTGGATGGATGTGAAGATGCCGGATGGCGGAATGATGAAGGTGCGGTTCAGGGATTACGGATTCTTCGTGCCCACCCAGGGGCTGGAAGGCAAGCAGGCGATCCTGCAGGGCAGTGGAATGAAAGAGGAATTGGATGTGGCCACCCTGCGCCACTACGCCCACGACGCGGGAAAGAGCAAGGAGGAGATCGAGAAGATCACCGAACCACAGACCAGCTGGACCTTCGAGGCGGTCGGTGTGCTGATCAAGCAGTGATCACGCTGACCACCGCCCTGCTGCGGCCCGTGACACCGAACCCCGGTGCATGGGCCGCATTGCTTTCCGCCGCTCTGCTCGCCAGCGCCGGGCAGGCCCAGACCTTTCATGAACTCAAGCCTGGCCGTGAAGCAAGTATCGTCAGCGTCGGCATCGTACTGCACGGAACGGCGCTCTGGAAGGGTTCACGCACCCAAGACCATCCGTGGCCGCTGGACCCGGCCGATGTGCCCGCCTTCGACCGCGTGGCCCTGGGCAACTGGGACCCGAACGCCCACACCGCCAGCAACGTGCTCTTCGCCTTGACGGCCGGTGGCTCACTGGCCCTCGGCATCGCCAACCAGCATGGCCAGGACCCGCTGCTGCCGGCTGCGATCACCCTGGAGAGCGTGCTGCTGACCAGCGGTCTCACCAACGTGGTGAAGGAATGGGTGCGGCGCCCACGGCCCTTTGCCTACAACACGGACCTGCGCGAGGCACTGCGGCGCGAGGACGAGGCCTATGTGAGCTTCTGGAGCGGGCATACAGCGAACACGGCGGCGCTCACCTTCAGCACCGCCATGAAGGTGCAACGCTCCGATGCCTCGCCGGGCCTGAAGACCGGCACCTGGATCGGGGCGGCCACGCTGCCGGCGGCCATGGGCCTGCTGCGCGTGCAGGCCGGCTAGCATTTCCCCACGGACGTGTTGACAGGCTATGCCATCGGGGCCTTGGTGGGGGTGCTGGTGCCCTACTTTCACCGCGTCGAGAAAAGCCCCAACCCGCACTGACATGAGCACGTTCGCATTGGCCGTCCACGGAGGCGCCGGTACCATCGACCCCAAGGACATGCCCGCCTTGCGGGAGAAGGCCTACCGACAGGGGCTGGAGGATGCGCTTCGTACAGGCCACGCCCTGTTGAAGGACGGCGGCAGCGCGCTCGATGCGGTGGAGGCCGCCGTGCGGTCGTTGGAGGACTGCCCGCTCTTCAATGCCGGTCGCGGTGCGGTGTTCAACGCCGACGGCCAGCATGAGATGGACGCCAGCATCATGAGCGGGGTGGACCTGCGGGCGGGCGCCGTGGCCGGCGTGCAGAACGTGAAGAACCCCGTGGGCCTGGCCCGCCTGGTGATGGACAGGAGCGGCCACGTCCTCATCAGCGGCATGGGGGCCTTCGAGTTCGCCCACCAGATGCGCGTTCCCTTGGAGGACGACCAGTACTTCTTCGACCAGTTCCGTTACGACCAGTGGCAGCAGGTCAAGGGCTCCGACACCTTCCAGCTGGACCACAGCAGCGGCGAACGCAAGTTCGGCACCGTGGGAGCCGTGGCCCTGGATCAGCACGGCAACCTCGCCGCCAGCACCAGCACCGGCGGCATGACGAACAAGCGCTTCCAGCGCATTGGCGACAGCCCCATCATCGGGGCGGGCACCTATGCCAACAACGCGAGCTGTGCCGTGAGCTGCACGGGCCATGGGGAGAGCTTCATCCGCGCCGTGGCCGCCCACGATGTGCATTGCCTCATGCTCTACAAGGGACTTTCCCTTCAGGAAGCGGTGCGCGCCGTGGTGCACGATAAGCTGCCACCCTTGGATGGCGATGGTGGCCTGATCGCGCTGGACGGTGCGGGGAACATCGTGCTCGACTTCAATTGCAGCGGGATGTACCGCGGGCAGGTGGGGGCGGACGGGATGTGCCACACGGCCATCTGGAGGTAATATCCCTTGCGCGGAGCCTTCGTGGCATAGCGTTGCCGAACACCTTATTTTTGATCGTGCGAACCGCTCTCTCCCGACCCCGAAACACCATGATGATACGCTCTTTCGCCACCTTCATAACCGCCCTTACGCTGACCGGTTCCACCCTGGTGGCCCAGGACACCTTCTGGGGAGTGTCCTCGTACGGCGGGCAGAACAACGCGGGTTCCATCTACACGCTGACGAACGCCGGGGTCTTCACCAAGAAGGCCGATCTGCAGCTGAACGATGGCAACAACGTCCGTTCCGAACTGACCAAGGGCGTGGACGGGTTCTACTACGGCGTGTCGTTCGGCGGGGGCTATGCGGGCGTGGGCCTGTTGTTCCGGTTCGACCCGGCCACCAGCGCCTACACGATCCTGGCGCACATGCTGCCCGCCACGGGATCCAATCCGGACAAGGGCGTGATGCAGGCCAGCAACGGCAAGCTGTATGGGGTGTGCCGCTTCGGCGGGGCCAACGGCTTCGGTACGCTCTACGAATACGACCTCGCCACGAACACCTTCACCAAGCTCCATGATTTCAGCGGTGCCGCCACCGGACGCCAGCCACGCGGCCGGTTGGTCCAGGTGGGCAACGCGCTGGTGGGAGCGACCCAGGAGGGAGGTACGAACAATGCGGGCACCATCTTCGACTTCAACATCCTCACCAATGTGCTGACACGCAGGGTGTCGTTGACCAGCGCCACACAGGGTGCCAACCCGGCCAGTGGCCTTGCACCCAACAACTTCAACGCCCAGCTCTACGGCACTTGCACGGCGGGTGGGGCGAACGGGTTCGGGACCATCTACTCCTACAACGCCACCACCTTCGGCTATACCAAGCGGTTCGACCTGACCGGTGCGGCCAGCGGTTCCGTCCCCTTCGCTGAACTTGCGGCCTCGGGCAATGCCGTATACGGTGTGACCTCCGCCGGTGGCACCAACGGGCTCGGTACGGTCTTCAGTTGGGATGTGTCGACGCTCGCCTTCACCAAGCATTTCGACCTCACCACCAGCAGTGGCAATACGCCGTACGGCCGCATGATACTGGCCAGCAATGGCCTGTTCTATGGCCTGACCAGTAAAGGCGGAACCTCGGACAAGGGCGTTCTCTATTCCTTCAATCCGGTGGGCAACGTGTACACCGTTCGCTACAACCTGAACTCCGGCAACGCGTCCACACCCTATGCCGGGTTGTTGGAGGACGGCGCGGGCACCTTGTACGGCACTGTGAGCGCGCAAGGCAGCAACGGTTCGGGCGCGATCTTCCGTTTCCTCACCGGCACGGTGAACTACACGGAGCTCATGCCCTGGGGGCGTTCCACCGGAGCCTACCCCAAAGGCACCTTGTTGCAGGCTACGAATGGGATCTTCTACGGGCTGGCCTCGGGGGGGGGCACCAGCAATGGGGGCGCTTTGTTCTCCATTGACCCGGTCTCCAACGTCTACACGCCGCTCGCCAACTTCACCAGCACGCTGGGTACTTCACCGACCGGCAGGCTGGTGCAGGTGGGGCAGGTGCTCTATGGCGTGTGCGAGACCGGTGGCGCCAATTCGGGAGGGACCATCTTCAGCTTCAACCTCACCACCAACACCCTGACCAAGCTGTTGGACCTGCAGAACACCACCGGCAAACGTCCCCTGGCCGGCATGATGCTCGCCAGCAATGGGCTGTTGTACGGGAACATGTCCGAGGGAGGCACGGGTAGCTTCGGTACCATCTACACCTTCAACACCACGACCAACACGCTGGCGGTGGTGTACAACTTCACCCCGGGCGATGGATCCCTGGCCACGGCGGAGCTGATCCAAGCCAGCAATGGCAACCTTTACGGGGTGCGGGGCGGCATCAGCGCACAAGGTCTGGTGTTCAGCCTGAACCCGACGACCAATGTGTACTCCGTGCCGTTCACCTTCTCCGGTCTCGATGGTGCGGCCCCCACGGGCTCCTTGGTGGAGGCCATTCCGGGTACGCTCTATGGCATCACCAGGGAAGGTGGCGTGAACGGTTACGGTGTCGTCTTCAGTTATGCCTTCGGCACGGGCACCTTCACGGTGCAACACGAAATGACCCTGTCCGAGGGCAGCGCTTCGGAAGGTGGTCTGGTGCTCGGTTCGGACAGCAAGTTATACGGCACCTGCTTCGAAGGGGGCGCCACCGATATCGGCACCCTCTTCCAGTTCGATCCCACGACGACCGCGGTGACCTTGTTGCGCTCATTGAGCTACGCCGATGGTGCCAATCCGCTGGACGGCCTGGTGAAGGCCACCACACCGGTGGCCCCAGCGGTGCAGCTGAACGCCCGGATATTCCTCGAAGGACCTTTCGTGAGCGGCACCGGCCTGATGAACGATGCCCTGCGCTCCCAGCCCAACTTCCCGCTCAGCCAACCGTTCACCGCCCTGGGCTTTGCCAGCGTGGCCCCGGGCACCATCACGGCACCGGTGCTCGCGGTGTCCGGCAACAATGCCATTGTGGATTGGATCCTGGTGGAGCTGCGAGACAAGACCAACAGCGCCCTGATCATCACGGCGTTGCCAGCCCTCCTGCAACGCGACGGCGACATCGTGGCGCTTGACGGCACCTCCGTGTTGTCCATCCCGCAGCCTGCGGACGATTACTTCATCGCTGTGCGGCACCGGAACCACCTCGGGGTGATGACCCTGAACACGGTAGCGCTGAGCGGATCGCCGACCTCCCTGGACCTTACCACCGGTAGCGTGGCCCTCTTCGGCACGGCCGCCCAGAAGCAGGTGGGCACCGCCTGGACCAGCTGGGCAGGGAACACCGTGGCCAACAACCAGCTGAAGTACACCGGCGCGGCGAACGATCGCGACCCGATCCTGCTGGCCATCGGTGGCAGCACGCCCACGGCCACCAACCCCGGCTATCGCTCCGAGGATTGCAACATGGACGGCACCGTGAAGTACACGGGGGCGGCGAACGACCGCGACATCATCCTGCTGAACATCGGTGGATCATCGCCCACGCTGACCCGCAGCGAACAGCTGCCCTAGGGTCGACCTGACACGTCGGTCAACGCGGGTGACCGCTCATCCCGATATTTCTTCGTGTTACGAAAGCCGGTGGATCTTTGCGCCGTTCGTCCCATCTTCGTGCGCACAAACAACCCCTGAACCGGAACCGACCATGAAACGTTCGACCATCATCCTGCTCGCCGTTCTCGGCGTAGTGCTGCTCTATGGCATCAGCCTTTTCAACCGCGTAAAGACCGCCGACGTGGCGGTGAAGCAACAGTGGGCGCAGGTGGAGGTGGCCTATCAGGCCCGCGCCGACAAGAGCAAGAACCTGGTGGAGATCGTGAAGGGTGCCGCCGGCTACGAGAGCCAGACGCTGAAGGAGGTGATGGAAGCCCGCAGCAAGGCCATCAGCATCACCCTCACCGGTGATGACCTCACCCCTGAGAAGATCGCCCAGTTCGAACAGGCCCAGGCCAACCTCGGTGGTGCCATCGGTCGCCTGTTGGTCGAGAACTACCCTACGCTGCAGGCCGTGCAGAGCTTCCGCGATTTCCAGGCCCAATACGAAGGCATGGAGAACCGCATCGCCACCGAGCGCGGTCGCTTCAACGAAGTGGTGGGGTCCTACAACAGCCTCATCGTCACCTTCCCCGGCAACCTCTTCGCGGGCATCTTCGGGTTCACCGAGAAGACGGGCTTCAAGTCCCAGGCCGGCTCGGAGAACGCGCCCGACATCAAGTTCTGATCGCGGTGGGCGCACTGACCGCTGCCGACCTGCTTCCCGAAGTGGACCAGGCGCGTGTGAAGGAGGCCATCCGCAAGGCTGAAGCGCGCACCAGCGGGGAGATCCGTGTGCACATCGACGACTCCATCGCCGATGATGTGCTGGACCACGCCGCCTACATCTTCGAGCAACTGGGCATGTTCCGCACCCGCGACCGCAATGGTGTCCTGATCTTCGTGAGCGCCGCCGACCGACGCGTGGCCGTGATCGGCGATGCCGGCATCAATGCCCGCGTGCCCGAAGGCTTCTGGAACGACGTGCTCGCCCTGATGCAGGAACATTTCCGCGCCGGCCGCGTTGCCGATGGGCTCTGCCTGGCCGTGGAGCGCGTGGGAGAGAAGCTCCGCACGGATTTCCCCCACGAGCGCGACGACCGCAACGAACTGCCCAACGACATCAGCTTCGGATGAAGGCCCTGCGCACCCTTTTGCTGATGGCCCTGCTGTTGGTGCTGTCCCCGCTCCGGGCACAGGACCCCTGTCTTCCTGCAAAACCGGTAGGGGAGAACCACCTGGTGGTGCAGCTGACCCCGCTGCTCGACGCGGCAGAGGAGGCACGCCTCGACGCCAAGCTGCGCAGCTTCGCCCAAGAGACCAGCAACCGCATTTTGGTGCTGGTGGTGGATACGCTCTGCGGCCTCGAACCCTATGCTTACGCCACGGCGATCGGCGAGAACTGGGGCATTGGCGACGCGGGCTTCGACAACGGGGTGGTGGTGCTGGTGAAGCCCACTGGCTCCGCAGGTGAACGGAAGCTCTTCATTGCCACGGGCCGTGGCCTGGGTGGTGCCATACCGGATGCCTATGCCAAGCGCATCGTGGACGACGAGATCATCCCCCGGTTCAAGGAGGGACGCTTCGCCGATGGCCTGGAGCGCGGCACGGACGTGCTCATGGGCCTTGCCAAGGGCGAATACACGATGCCCAGCCGGGACAAGGTGCCCGTGTGGCCTGTGCTCATCGTCATCGCTGTGTTCGTGTTCCTGGTGGCCATGGCCTGGCGCCAGAGCGTCAACCGCTACGCGAAGACCAACAGCATCGACTTCTGGACCGCCTTGTGGCTGATGAGCCAGGCGCAACGCACGCATCCTGGCCGTTGGGGCGGATTCACCGGCGGCGGTGGCGGTGGCTTCGGCGGTGGTGGTGGCGGAGGTTTCGGCGGCTTTGGCGGCGGAAGTTTCGGCGGTGGCGGTGCCGGGGGCAGCTGGTAAGGCATGAGCTACAGCAAGTGGATCGGTGGCGGGCTGGGCTGGGCGGTGGGAGGTCCCATCGGTGGCCTAATGGGCTTCGCGCTCGGCGCGCTCATCGACAGCGTGCAAGGTCCTCAAGCGGAGGTGAAGGTGGAGGACCGCTACGACCAGCACACCCGCAAGCAACAACACACCTCACAGGGCCGGCAGACCACCGGTGGCGATGTGGCCATCAGCCTGGTTGTGCTCACCGCCGCGGTGATGAAGGCCGACGGCCGTGTGACCCGCATGGAACTGGGGCATGTACGCGAGTTCTTCGCCCGGCAGTTCGGCCCGGCCCATTCCGCTGAGCTGCTCCGGTTGCTCCGTGATGTGCTGCAACGCGAGATCCCGCTGCGTGAGGTCTGTGACCAGGTGCGCATGAACATGCCCCATCCCATGCGGCTGCAGCTGATGCACTACTTGATCGGGCTGGCCAATTCGGACGGCGGGGTGGACCGCACCGAGGAACAGATGATCCACCGCATCGCCGGGTATATCGGGGTGAGCGAGAAGGACCTCGGTTCCATGCACGCCATGTTCCGCAGGCCGGCCCCCAATACCGCCTACCAGATCCTGGAAGTGGACGCATCCGCGTCCGATGAGGAGGTGAAGAAGGCCTACCGCCGCATGGTGATGAAGCATCACCCTGACAAGGTGATCGACCTGGGCGAGGAGTTCCAGAAGGCCGCTGCGGAGAAGTTCCGCAAAGTGCAGGAGGCCTACGAGCGCATCTGCAAGGACCGCGGCATCGTTTGACCCTGCCTAGGCCATCCCGGCGGTGATCCGCAACGGACCGGTCATTGTCTTGTGCACCGGGCACATCTTGGCGATCTGCAGCACCCGTTCCCGCTGATCCTCGGTCAGGTCACCATCCACCTTCACGGCCAGGTGGAACGCGGTATCCACCGCACCGCTTTCCGCCTTGCGGTCCATGGTGCAGGTGATGGTGATGCTCCGCACCGGAAGCTGCTTGCGGTCCACATACATGCGGATGGTGATCGCCGTACAGGCGGCCAGCGAGGAGCACAACAGCTCATGGGCCTTCGGCCCCAGGTCCGCGCCGCCCTGCTCCACCGGCTCGTCGGCCATCAGGGTGTGGCTGCGCATGGTGATCGCGGTGGCATAGGGTGCGCCCTCGATGACCGCGCTTACCGAAAGGTGGGTCTCCTTGTTCATGGGGTGAAGGTCGGGAGGAAGCCGCTGGCAAGCCTTACCAACCCGTTACGAGCAGGCGCCGCGCGGCGTTCAGTCCGCATTTCTGGTACGTGTGGTAGGCAGCGGCCGCCTTTTCGCGTACCGCCGCATCGTCAGCCCCGTTCACCCAGGCAGTGAGAGCGGCTTCCAAGGTGTAGGCTTCCGGGGCCATGAGGCCTGTGGTCCAGAGCAGCGGGCTGGCACCGGTGGCCTTCAGCGGTTCGCGGAAATAGCGCTGGCTGATGCAGGCCAGGATGATGGTGCGGCGGACATCCGCATTGGCCGGCGGCTTGGCCGTTGGTGCCGCGAAGTCCATCAAGCCATCGTGCCCCACATAAGCGATCAGGTCGGCGGCTCCTCCCAGTGCTGCTTGTCCGTTCCCCAAGGCCAAGGTCGATGGCGCGTGCCCTCCCGCGTAGCTCAGGAAGTCCGCCGTGGCGGTGGCGATGAACTGCCCGTCATACGCGTCGGCGATGAGCACGGTGCCCGTGGCCCGGTGCTTCCAGAGGCAACGCTGCAGCACATGCGCAGGAGGAACGACATCCACCTTCAGCCGTTCCCATTCCTTGGACCGGTCGAACCAGGTTCGAACGCCGTAAGCTGCGCCCCAGTAGAGGTTGTTGTCCTTGTCCTGGCCGTTCCCCAGGCTCTTGGGCACCGGTACGATGCCTTGGTGCACATTGTCGCACAAGGCCACCAGCATGTGGATGGAACGCGGAGGTTGGGCCGGGGCCAGTGCGGCCCAGAGCAAGGCGATGGTCAGGCAGAGGGGCTTCATGACCATTGGGAATGAAGCGAACACGTTCAGGTAACGGGCTCAGCCGGCCGGATCGATCTTCGCTCGCGGAACGTGCCGTTTCAGGGGCACTTCGCGCTGGGTCTGGATCACCAGGGGGACCTGCTCCACCAGCGTCACGTTCGGGTCCAGGCCGAAGGCTTCCCGATCGGTGAGGGCCACGCTCTTGATGGCGAAGTAGGCATCGAGGATCAGGTCCTCGCGGAAGGTGAACTCGTTCTCGATGGACATGAAGCGGTCCATGATCACGTAGCAGATGTCGGTGTGGAAGTCGCCCTTCTGGATGGACTCGTACTTGCTCTTGAAGGACAGCTCGTGGTTGGCGTCCATTTCCTCCAGCACGTGCTTGAACAGCTTATTGATCCGGGGTTGGACACGGAAGCCCAGGTCGAAATCGACGCGGATCACCTTGTCGTCCACCAGTTCCATCACGCGGTACTGCATGGTGTAGGGTTCATCCGTGTAGTTCACATGCAGGAACCAGTAAATGTCCGCCCGTTTCACCTTGCGACTGAGGATGGAATCGATGACCTGCTTCTCCACATTGATGGGCCGGTCGGCCTTTGTGAGGTAGACCAGGTGCGTGGCGAACTTGGTGATGTCGCGGTCGTTGCTGAGGTCCTTCAGGGCCAGGGCATGGTCCGGCAGGTGCGAGAATTCAATGAAGCGGTTGTTGATCTTGCGGGCGCGGTACCACACGTACATCACACCGAGCAGGGCCAGCACGAAGAGGATGAGCCAGGGCAGGCGGATCACCTTCACCACGTTGGCAACGAAGTTGGCGAGCTCCAGGCTGAAGAACACGGACATGGTGAGGAACACCGCCCATTTCGGCCATTTCCGGACGTAGCTCAGGTAGCCGAACATCAAGGTGGTGGTCATGAGCATGGCCACGACGATGAAGAAGCCATAGGCCGCCTCCATCTTCCCGCTTTCGCGGAAGAAGAGCATCACCGCCACACAACCGGCGAAGAGCAGCCAGTTCACGCTGGGGATGTAGATCTGTCCCCGGATATCGGTGGGGAACTTCACGCGCACACGCGGCCAGAAGTTCAGGGTGATCGCTTCGTTGATCAAGGTGAACGATCCGCTGATCACCGCCTGGCATGCCACCACGGCGGCGATGGTGGAGATGCCTACGCCAACCAGGAGGAACCACTGCGGCATGGCCTCATAGAACGGATTCCGCTCACCCAGTGCCATGCCTTGCTGCTGCATGAGCCAGGCGCCCTGGCCCGCGTAGTTCAATACCAACGCCGTCTTCACGAAGATCCATCCGAACTGGATGTTGCGCCGGCCCACATGGCCAAGGTCGTTGTAGAGCCCTTCCGCACCGGTGGTGCACAGGAACACCGCGCCCAGCAGCCAGAATCCTCCGGGGTATCGGACCAGCAGGTCATACGCGTAATACGGGCTCAGGCTCTTCAGGATCTCCGGGTACTGCATGACCTGCCCCAGGCCAACGACCAGCAGCATGCTGAACCATACCAGCATGATCGGACCGAACGCCGTTCCCACGATCTTGGTGCCGAAGCGCTGGAAGAAGAACAATCCCGCGATGATGCAGATGACGATGCTCACCGTTAGCTGGTTCCCCGGTACGATGATGCCCTCAAAAGCCTTCACGCCACCCAGACCTTCCACGGCAGAGGCGACCGATATGGGCGGCGTAAGGATCCCGTCCGCCAACAGCGATGCCGCGCCGATCATGGCCGGCAGGTAGACCCACTTCCCATAGCGCCGCACCAGAGTGTACAGCGAGAACACCCCGCCTTCCCCCCGGTTGTCCGCATGCAGGGTGATGAGGATGTACTTGAAGGTGGTCTGGAGGGTCAGCGTCCAGAACACGCAGCTCACCCCACCGAACACCAGTTGCTTGCTGATCGGCCCGTGCTCCCCGATGATCGCCTTGAACACGTAAAGCGGCGAGGTGCCGATGTCGCCGTAGATGATGCCCAGTGCCACCAACAACGTCCCTGCGGTCACCTTGCTGAGGTGACCCTGACCCGTGCTACCCATGGTTGATATGCGTTGGCCTCGATCGTGGAACGGGTCGTTGACCGGTTCTGTCCTTGGGGAGAGAACGGGTCGGAAGCGACCGATGCTGTGCGTTATCCACGGCGAAAAAGCGGGGACGAAGGTAGGAGGTCCACTTTCGCGATGAACTTTCCGCCCCAGCTTTTTACATCATAGGTTCAGGGACCCAACGGACGGTGTTCAAGCCACCGCTTCACCATGTCGTCGTCCAGGAGTTTCCCGATGTAGCGGTAGTACGAGTCGGCCAAGGGGTTGCGGCCTTCCAAGGGCTCGGCCATCACACCGATCTCCCGGTGATAGTAGTTGCT
The DNA here is from genome assembly GCA_044346705.1 of Flavobacteriales bacterium. Classification (GTDB taxonomy): domain Bacteria; phylum Bacteroidota; class Bacteroidia; order Flavobacteriales_F; family PHOS-HE28; genus PHOS-HE28. Next base: position 9,381 of record JBIIYP010000014.1, on the reverse strand, counting down.
GTGCACGAAGAGCGCCTGGCCCTTCTTCACCCGAATGAAGCCTACATGGTTGTCCAGACCGACCGCGTACAGCCCATCGCCTTGCTGCAGCAACCAGGCCTCCACCGTGGCGACCGGTGCGTTGCTGAAGGCCTTTCCAGTGGGCGCCACCTTGCGGATCATGGGTTCAGCGGCCAGTTGGGCCCACTTGTAACGGGGCAGGTCGAAGCCGGCGTCCTGCAGCACCGTGGTCACGAAGTAACCGCAGGCAATTGTTCCTTCACCCGGCGTCCGGGTGGTGCCGTTGAAGTCCCAGGGGGTGCCTCTCCAGTGCTCGAACTGGGTATCGATGGCGCCCAGCAGGTAGGCCCGTGCCGCAGTGACCACCGTGTCCTTCCTGGTTGAGGTGGCGTAGGTGGCACCCAGTGATGCCTGGCGTTGGATGATCGAGGCCTTGAGCTCGGTGTAGGTGGTGGGCGATGCCGACCAGAGCAGGGGGAGCAGGAGGAATGCAGGCATGCCAAGGGAATGCGACACCTGATCCCGGGTAACATCAGGCAGAGCGGGACCAGTGGTACACGGCCGCACCCACCCACATCAGGCCGGGTAGGAGGGCCACGCCCATGCTGAACAGGGTGCCGCCCCAGAACAGCAGGCGACGCCAATGGGCAGGGGCGATGCGGAGCACCTCCACCATCCAGCCTGCCGTGTAGCACACGTTGCAAACCACGGCGAAGAACAGGACCGCCAAGGGTTCCACCACATCCTCGCCGGGCGGCACGTCGGCCAGCCGTTCCACCAGGACCAGGGAGGTCACCCCGGCCAGCAACATCAGTCCGTTGTAGAGGAACCGTCGCAGTTCCCACCACCCGATCACGCCCATGGCATGTGGAATGCGTTCGTTCATGTCACCGCTACAACGCCGGAGCGAACGAAAAATGATGAGCCCCCGGCGATATGACCGAGGGCTCTGGTAGCGAGTGTCCGTTGATCACGGCATGCCGTCGTCCGGCATCACCGCATGTCGTTCAGCTCCACGCCGGGATACTTGCTCTTGTCGAACATGAAGTTGGTCTCGGCCAGCTCCGGATTGGGGGTGAACTTTTTCAGGGTGTAGGTGACCACGTTGCCGTCCTTGTACAGCACCTGCACGGTCTTGGGCTCCACCTTGTTCTTGTCGATACCCAGGATCACCGTGTGGTAGGGCTTCTTCGCGGGGTCCAGGGGGAAGAGCTTGATGGTCTGCACCACGGTGCCGGTCGCATCGGCCTTCTCGTCCACGAACTGGCTCTTGAAGCCTTTCTCGTACACGGTGAAGAGCTTGCTTGGATCGAGCTCCTGGTCCATTTCGGCAGGGTCGTTCAGGGTCGCCTCGTTGCTCTTCTTGCTGTAGGCCCAGAGCACGGTGCCATCGTTGATCACCGTGTTCTCCGGCAGGGTCAGGCGGAACTTCTTGCCCTTCACCTTCACGTTGCCGTCCTGTTTCACATCCAGCTTGCTCGTACTGTTGACCAGGCGGCTGCTGAAATCGGCCTCGAAGCTGGTGTAGGTCTTGTTCTTGGCGATGAGCTTGTCCATCACGGCCTTGCTCTTGGGGTCGTCCTGCGCATTGACGGTGGAGACCAGCAACAGCCCGGAGGCGAGGAGGGAGAACAGCGTTTTCATGGAAACAAAGGTATGCGGCGCCGGACAGGCAAGGGGCGTGCCAAGAAAGACGAAGGCTGAAGGGATAAGGCTGAAGTCCAAAGTCCAAAGTCCAAAGTTCAAAGTTCAAAGTCCAGCGTTCAAAGTCCCGCGTTCGAAGTTGAAAGTTCACAGGACAGGGACCGAAGCACGTGGGGCCACTCCGGGCGAGAGACTTTCCACTTTCCCCTTTCCACTTTCCCCTTTGAACTTTCGACTTCGCACTTCCGTGGTCGCCTACTTCGGCAGTTCCTTCCGCAGCATGGTACCCGTGCACTTCGGCGAGCCACAGCGGCAGGCCCATTTCGCTTTTTCCTCTTTGGTCAGGCGGCGCTTGATCACGATGCCGTAGTCGTAGGTGAGCTCTTCGCCCGCCATGATGGCCCGTTTGGCCTCGATGATCACCGTGTCCTTCTTCCGGTCCTTGCCCTTGTGCTCGTGCACCAGCGCCTCGCAGTTGGGGTCGCAGCTGGTGTTGAACCAGCGCGCCACGTTGCCTTTGCGATTGGCGTCGATCACGTATTCTTCGTTCAGGATGAACAGGAAGGTGTGACCGGTCTCGGGACCTTCGTAGCGCGTGTCCGCTTCGGCGTGGGTGATGAGCGTGCCCTTGTATTCCACGATCAACTCGCCCTTGCGGAGGGAGGCAATGGCGGCAACACCGTTGCCATGGATCTTGGAGCGGTGCCGCTTGATCTTGTGTTCAGCGTAGGTCTTGGCCATGGATATGGTCCGTTGCGCTTTGGCGAACGGGGCCGCAAAGAAAGGGTGCGGAGCACGCTCCGTGATACCGGATTACCGGAAGATCGAACAGCCCGGCCGGGGATCAGAAATAGGCCGTGCACACGATCACCGCCGTGACCACGCAGATCAGGTCCACCAGCAGCATCACGCCCAGGGTGTAGCGGCTGTCCTTCACCTGCACCGCTCCGAAGTAGAGGGCCACCACATAGAAAGTGGTTTCGGCCGCGCCTTGGAACAGGCAGCTCAACTGCCCGGTGAGGCTGTCCGGTCCGTAGGTCTTCATCGCATCGAGCATGAAGCCACGTGATCCGCCGGCGCTGAACGGGCGCATGAGGGCCACGGGGATGGCGTCGATCACTTCCTTGCTCACGCCCACCAAGGCCATGGTCCAGCTGATGCCGTCCATCACGATGCCCATGAGCCCGCTGTTGCGGAAGATGCTGAGCGCCGCGAGCATTGCGATCATGTAGGGCAATACCCGCAGGCCCGTGGTGAAGCCGTCCTTGGCCCCGTGGATGAAGGAATCGAACATGTTCGTGCCCTTCTGCGTGAAGTAGCGCTCGAACAGGAAGGCGTAGCCCACGATCAGTGCGATGATCGCGAGGAGCATGCCGTTGCTCAGGTTGTCCGTGAAGTGGAACTTCTGCACCCCGGTGAGCCCGGTGATGTAGGCCATGAGCAAGCCGATGGTGCCGCTGATGCCGAGCACGAAGAGCATCACGGGCCAGTTGAACAGGTTGGTGCGCTGCTTGAAGCCCACGATGAACAGGGCGCTCAGCGTGCCCACGAAGCTGGTGATGATCGTGGGGATCATGATGTCCGCCGGATTGGCCGCACCCTGCGCCGCGCGGTAGCCGATGATGCTGGTGGGCAGCAGCGTAAGGCCCGCGGCATGCAGGCACAGGAACATGATCTGGCTGTTGGTGGCCTTGTCGGTGTCCGGGTTGTCGGCCTGCATGCTCTCCATGGCCTTCAACCCGAAAGGGGTCGCAGCGCTGTCCAGCCCCAGGAAGTTGGCGGCGAAGTTCAAGGTCATGAAGCCGTAGGCCGGGTGGTCCTTGTGCAGGTCGGGGAAGATGCGGCGGAAGATGGGGGAGAGCACCCGCGCCAGTTTCTCCATGGCGCGCGAATCCACCAGCAGGTTCAGCAGCCCGCAGAAGAAGGTGAGGTAGCCGATCAGCGGCAGCCAGAGGTCGGTGAGCGTGTTCCGGCAGGTGGCGAAGAGCCCGTCCGCAGGCTGCGTGCCCACGCTGGTCACCATTGCGCCGTTCTTGTTCAGTGTGTACAGGGTGTCGCCACGTTGAACATGACCAAGGTCTGAATGACGGATCGCCGACACCAACGCGCTGCCCGGGATGAGGGCGGTATCCACCTCGGCCACCACCAGCAGTTCCCCCTGTTTGCCGTTCACCAGGGAGCCCAGCGTGTACTGCCGACCCACCGCCAGCATCACCAGCACGTAGCCGATGCTCAGCAACAGCATGAAGGTCCAGAAGCGACTTAAGGCCATGTAGGCAAAGTACCGGGATGCCCGGGGCGGTCCGAACACCGTGGGTGAACCCTCCGTGAACAGGAACCTGTGGATGGTGATCCCCTGGTTCGCCCCTTCGCTTCTATCTTCGGCGCCGTGACCCAACTCCCTGCGCCATGAAACGCTCCATCCTCATCTCCTTGTCCCTCCTGCTGCTCCTTGGTTCCTGTGTGTCCAAGAAAAAGTACATGGCCATCAACGCCTCCAACCAGACGCTGTTGAACAAGCTCACGGAAGCGAACCGGGCACTGGAAGCCTGTAGCGGCGAGAAGTCCGTATTGGATGCGCGGATCGCGGGGTTGGAGAACAGCAATCAACACCTGAAGGATCAGGTGAACGACCTCGGGAACACCAACGCCGCCCTGCTGAACAATGTGGGCCAGATGGCCACGCTCTCCAAGCAGGAGGCCATCAATATGGAGAAGTCCTTGGAGCAGATCAAGGAGCAGGACCTGCGGATCCGCACCCTGCATGATGCCTTGACCAAGAAGGACAGCGTGACGCTGGCCTTGGTGGTGAGCTTGAAGAGCTCGCTCGGCAACCTGAACGATACTGATGTGGTGGTGAACGTGGAGAAGAGCGTGGTGTTCATTTCCCTGAGCGATAAAATGCTGTTCACGAGTGGAAGTACGGTGATCAGCCCGAAGGCCAAGGAGGTGCTGGCCAAGGTGGCCACCGTGGTGAATGCGAAGCCCGAGATGGAAGTGCTGGTGGAGGGCCACACGGACAATGTGCCCATCACCAGGGACTGCATCAAGGACAATTGGGACCTCAGCGTATTGCGCGCAACCTCCATTGTCCGTGTCTTCTCCACGGAATTGGGAGTGGCTCCGGGTCGCATCACGGCAGGTGGCAGAAGCGAATTCGTGCCCTTGGTGCCGAATGATACCCCCGAGCACCGCAGTGCGAACCGCCGTACGCGGATCGTGATCATGCCCAAGCTGGACCAGTTCTACGAGATGATCGAGGACGGGCTGAAGCAGGCCCAGGAGATGGAGGCGAAGTAAGTGTACCGGGTGAAGGACGATCGGCGAGGGCTGAAGGGCGAAGGATGAAGGCTGCCCGAACGTTTTCCTAGCGCACCACCACGCGCTGTTGCCAAAGCGGGCGGGCGGCTTCGTCCGCAACGAGAAGCATGTAGCAACCGGAGGCCAGGCCGGTGAGCGGGACCTCGAAGCTGCCGTTGGAAGTGGTGGTGATGGACGCATTCCGGACCTCGGCACCCATGGCATTGGTGAGCCGCACCCTCACCCGTTCCGGACCGTTGATCAGCCGCAGGGTGATGCGGTCCTCGGCAGGGTTGGGGGACACCGCCACATGGATCGGTTCATCGTTCTCGGATACGGCTACCGGCAGGTTTTGAAGGAAGCCGATCGCTGGCCGCTTATAGGAGTTGCCCCAATAGGTGGAACTGGTCCAGGTCAGGCTACCCGGGTTGACCGCTGCCGTGTCGTAGGCGTAGGCAGCTGGTTCGCAGGTATAGTTGGTGTCCATGGATAGTCTGGGGTTCAAGCCTGGGCCGCCGTTGCGCAGGACCATGAGATCCACAAGGAGACAGAAACCACCTCCTTGCCACTGGAAAGTGGAGACATTGAACGGGAGCACCAAGGTGCCAGGGTCCAGATGTACTCCCGGGGTGTCGCAGACATGTTGCGATCCCACAAGATCCAACGAGTTCAGGCAAGGTCCTATGGTGTTCTTGAGGTTGACGGCGATATCAACCGTCGTGCCCGGCGGATCGGTGTCCAGAACGTCGACCACCAGTCCATATATATCCCCCCCGGGCCACATCCCTGCTTGCATGATCTCGGAGTATGGATACAGGTATTGAGTCCGCGCTGACGGCACCAATTGGGTCGGGAACGGCGTCTCATAAGGCCCCACGCTCACGCCGTTGGCCTGCCCAACGAACAAGGTGTCGTACTGGCCGTGTGCAGCGCTCATGCTGAACAGCAGAGCCGTGAGCAGGATGGGTTTGATCATGGGCGTGGTGGAGTTGGCGTTCACGGGAGGAAGACGCAGCAGAAAGCTACAAGATGCTTCCTTTTCGTAGGGAAGAGCATCTTCAGGCGTTCTCCTTCACCGCGCTCGATCCATACACCATGGGCAGCTTGCCCTCCATGCCCTTGATGCGATAGAGCCCATCCTCACCCTTTACCGTGTTCGGGAATGCGTCGTGGGGCGAGCCATCCAGTTCGGTGAAGCGTTCGATGCGCAGGCCTTCGTTCAGCAAGGCGGTGAGCACCTCGCCGAGGTCGTGGTTCCAGCAGTGGGACGAGAGCTTCACGTTCGCGCTGCGGTCCGCGTAGCTGCCCTGTTCCTCTTCCACGATGGTCTCGCGGTTGAAGTAGGAATACTGGACGTACGTAAGGTCGTTGTCGTACATCCACATCACGGGATGGAACTCCACGAAGACGAGGCGACCGCCTGGCCTGAGGTAGCGATTGATGTTCGCGGCCCAAGGCTTCAGATCCGGGATCCAGCCGATGGTGCCGTAGCTGGTGAACACGACATCGAACTGCCCATCCAATTCAGGCTGGTGGTCGATCACATTGCTGATCACCCATTCGGCCTTCAACCCACAGCGCTCGGTCAGCTTCCGGGCTTCTTCGATGGACGTGTCGGAAATGTCCAGTCCGGTCACCGTGGCACCCATGCGGGCGATGCTCAGGGTGTCCTGCCCGAAGTGGCATTGCAGGTGCAGCACCTTCTTGCCGCGCACATCGCCCAGCAGATCCAGTTCGATCCCGCTCAGTGAGTTGCGACCTGCCACGAAGCCTTCCACATCATAGAACGCAGAGCCGACGTGCAACAGCGCCCGGGCGTTCCAGGCATGGCGGTTGGCTTCGAATGCGGCGTTGGAGGACATTGGGTTGAAGCTACGGTTCAGCCTTTAATGCGCGACTAACAGGTCTTTGGGGATCACTTGCAGTGCTTTCCCCAGGCCATCAGTGCGCGATCATCCTTCATGGCCGTGGCCTGCTCCAGATCCGCACATCCTTCAGCCACGCGACCATGGTTCAGCAGCAGGATGCCTCGTTCATAGAGGCAGTCGGAAAGATGCACGCTCCGGTCGATGCAATGGCTCAGCCAGTCGTAGGCCTTGTCCGCACTATCCAGTTCGAGATAGGTCAGTGCGAAGGCAAAGGCGATGTCGTCCATCGGAATGTCAAATTCCGGGCGGCGCGCGCCGACCCACGGGTTGTCGACCCGCTCAAAGATCACATGCACCGATCTGCTGCCCTGTGCATTCCACCCAGGGCTCTTGATCAGCATGGCATGTTCCAGGTCGCTCAACGCACCGAGGTGATCCTTCATTCGGCCGCGTGCAAGTGAGCGGTTGAAATAGGCGGTCACGTTGGTCTGATCTCGTTGCAGGACTTCCGTGTCGTCCGCGATCGCGCCGGCGTGGTCACCGATAGCTGAGCGCAACACGCCGCGTTCAAGCCGTGACCACAGATGGTCCGGGTTCCGAGCAATGGCCCTGTCGAGGTGTTGCAAGGCCGAGTCGAGATCCCCCACAGCCTCTAGTTCATTGGCGATGCGAATGTGGTCCTCTGCCGTGCGGATGTCGCAACCGATCAGGACCAACGCGGTCAAGGATCCGAACAGGGCTTTGAGATCCATGTGCCCTACGACGCGCTCTTGCTGTTCCGCCAGATGAACAGCGTCATACCGGCCGCCGCCGCTACAACGAACGCCCAGCCATAGAAGGTAGCAGGGCTCTTCTCTTTCTGCAGGGCCGGAGGGATCGCTTCGGCTTCATCGCGCTTCGCCTCCCAAGGGGCGGGTGATGCCACTGAGTCCATGGATGCAGCGCGGGCCTGCGGTCCATCGTAGCCGTGGTCCTTGGCCATTTCGTACATCCTTTTCGCCTGGCTCTTGTACCCGTTCAAATGCAACAGGTCTCCGTAGGCGAATACGAGCGCCCCGAACAAAGGGTCTGACGATGGGGTGAAGTATCCGCGGTCGTTCACCTGGTAATGGACTTGGACCATAAGCTGTTCCAGGTTCGAACCAGCAGGTTTCGTCAGTTCACCACCCGGGCGAAGGTCCACCCCGATCAAGCCCCACGGGTCGATGCTGCCCTTCGCTCGTTGCTTCAGTAGGTTCAAGTGGATCCATTCGGAGCCGGAATGCGACTTCGGGTTCAACGCCAACGCGCGTTCCATGAACGGGATGGCCTCGGTCGGCTTGCCGTTCAATTCCAAGGCCGCCGCATGGGTGATCACCACGTTGTAATCGTTGGGGAACTTGGCGATCAGCTTCAACGAAAGCGCCAGTGCCGTGGGAAAGTCCTTGGCATAGAGATGCGCGATCACCAGGTCGTTGCAGCCCTTTTCGAGCTTCTCGCCGCACGATCGTGACTTGTGTTCGATGTACGTGAACAAGCTGTCACTATTGACCTCGACCATTCCGAGCGAGTAGGCTTCAACAGCTTCGATGCCCACACCAGGCACCCGCTCGTAAAGGTTGATGCAGGCCATGGCCATCGATGAGGTGGCCAGCAAGAGGGAAAGGAACACGTAACGCATGCTTGCGAAGGTAGCGGTGCGAATGGTGCGTCCCTCAGCCCTCGTAGTAGCCCTTCCGGAACACGATCACCCCTTCCGACGGCCGTTCCGGATCCTCATCCTTGTGCTCCGCATACACACCGAAGCCAAGGGCGTTGGAGGTGAATCCCAGCTCATCCTCCTGCAGGTCCGGGTCTTGCGCGCGCATGATCTCGACCAGTGCAGCGTAGGGCGTGCTGAACAGGTCCAGGTCGCCGAAATGCGGCCGTGCAGGGGAGAAGACCTCCAGCGCTTCCACCCGGTCCTGCTCGTCGTAGAAGACCTGCAGGCCCTGGAGGTCGAAGGCGTCGGTGAGCGTGGTGCAGGCAACGGTCTTCTTGAAGCGGCGAGGCATGGAGCCCATGGCTTCGGCCACTTCGTCGCGCGTCATCCCAAAGGTCACCGGGCCCAGGCCGATGTGCATGCGGATCTCATCGATCAAGGCGGGATCCATGGGGGTTGAGCTTGATGGTTCTGATCCGGACTCCAAGTCTACGACCCAGCCTTCACCGCTCAACAGCCGTTCCGATGCATTCCTCGACAGGGCAAACGCTCTTGGTCGACAAGGATGACCAACGGCCAGCATGGCCCGCATCCCTTGCCAGATCCAGCATTCATGACGTTCCCTGCGCACGCCTTCCGCGCCGCCTCGCTGGCCTCCTTGTTCGCCTGTGCCTCAACGGACCTTCGTGCGGATTCACCGCAGGTCCTGCCACCCGCAAGGCGTGAGGTGATCTTGATGGGTTGGCTTCACGTCGCGGACTACAGCTTCGCACTGACCACGGTGGAGGTCCAGGTGAGGGGCGATGTAGCCTTCACTGTACAATGGATACCGAGCCGTCAAGGCCGCCATGTGGATGGCCTCCGGGTCCTTATAGAACACGAAGAGGA
>JBIIYP010000049.1:0-25430 GCA_044346705.1 Flavobacteriales bacterium | reverse complement strand
TCGTGTAAGTCACCGTATACGTGCCCGGAGTGCTGGCACCCAGGTTCACCGCACCTGTGCTACTGTTGATCACAAGCCCTGCAGTACTGCTGAAGGTTCCACCTGTGGTTCCCGTGAGGGTCACGCTTGCGGTGCTGCCGCTGGTGCAGTAGGGCGAACCGGTGTAACTGATGCTCGCGCTGGGCGCCGCAGTGACCGTGATGGAAGCGGTGGTCGAGAAGGCCGCGCAACCACCAGCCGCAGCGATGGCATAGGTGACCGTGTAACTACCCGGAGTGCTCGCACCTAGGTTCACCGCACCGGTCGTGCCATTGATGACAAGACCCGGCGTACCGCTGAACGTTCCACCTGTGCTGCCCGTGAGGGTCACGCTGGCGGTGCTGCCGCTGGTGCAATAGGGCGAACCGGTGTAACTGATGCTCGCGCTAGGCGCCGCCGTGACCGTGATCGAAGCGGTGGTCGAGAAGGCCGCGCAACCACCGGCCGCAGCGATGGCGTAGGTCACCGTGTAAGTGCCCGGAGTGCTGGCGACCAGATCAACCGCGCCGTTGCTACCGTTGATGCTCAGTCCCGCAGCACTGCTGAACGTTCCACCCGTGGTACCCGTGAGGGTCACGCTGGCGGAGCTGCCGCTGGTGCAATAGGGCGAACCGGCATAGCTGATGCTCGCGCTGGGAGTCGCAGTAATGGTGAGATCGAGCTCCTCGGTCACACAACCGACCACGGTGCTGTAGAAGCCGCTGGTACTGTAGGTGCTACCGTTCACGCTCCAGGTGTAGCTGTCGCAGGCGGAAGCGTTGGTCGAGTTGGTGCTGCTGGGGGTGATGATGAGGATGAGTTCCTCGGTCACACAACCCACCACTTCACTGTAGGTGCCGCTGGAGCTGTAGGTCTGCCCGTTCACCGCCCAGGTGTAGCTGTCGCAGGCGGAAGCATTGGTCGTGTTGATGGGATTCGCGAGGGACACCGTCACCGTGAAGGAGCAGCTGGCAGTGAGGCCTGCGGCGTCCGTTACTTGGTGGGTCACGGTGGTGGTGCCCACCGGGAAGGAGGAACCACTGGCCAGACCGGAGGTAAGAACTGTACTTGCACCCGTGCAGTTGTCGTTTCCCACCGGGGTGGTGTAGCTGACCACCGCGCTGCAGGTTGCCGGATCACCGATCACATCGATGTCGGCCGGGCACGTAATGGTCGGAGCCTGCGCGTCAGCGACCGTCACAGTGAACGAGCAGGTGGCGGTGAGCGCAGCGGCATCGGTCACCCGGTAGGTTACGGTGGTCGTTCCTACAGGGAAAGTGGCTCCGCTTGCGAGACCTGCGATCCTGCTCGTGGTGGCTCCGGAGCAATTATCAGTGCCCGCCGGGGTGGTGTAGGAAACCGCGGCACCACAGGTCCCGGGTGTGTTGTTCACGTTGATGTTCGCCGGACAGCTGATCATGGGTGACACCGTGTCCACCACCTGCACGACCTGCGTGCAGGTCGCCGTGTTGCCTCCGTTGTCGGTGACGGACCAGGTCACCGTGCTCGTGCCGGTGGGCAATGATGCGGGCAGGTCGTTCACCACGGCGAAAACGCCGCACGCGTCTCCGGTCACAGGTGTACCGAGGGAGATGCCGGTTGCGATGCAACCCGCATTCGTCTCCACGATCAGGTTCGGCGGACAAGTGATGGTGGGCGTGGTGACGTCCAGTACGCTGAGCGCGCTGTTGCATATGCTGCTGTTGGAGGCCTGGTCCGTCACCGTGAGCGTTGCAAAAGCCCCCGACATGGCAATGATGCTCAGGTTGTCGATGCCGAAATTCATGTGGCGCGCGGTCGAGCCACCACCTCCTACACGCCCGAAGCCCAAGCGGATGCTCTGTCCGGGTGGTATGGTTACCGCAATGGTGTGCGTCTGCCCGCGCGCCGAGAGCGATCGCGCATCCATCTCCGCATCGGTCAGCCATCGCTGGGCATCACTGCTGTTCGTGATCGCCGCATTGGTGATCGACGGGCCAGTGGCCACCGCCGTACCAAAGCCGTTCGGCCCCGGACCATCAGCGTCCAGGTACCATTCCAGGTCGGCCGAACGCGGTGTGCCACTGGTGAAGTGCACATACGGCACTTCCATGTCGTAGTTGACGGTCAGTCCCGTGATCGTCTTCGTGGTGGTGTTCGTGAGGTCGATCTGCCATCGGACCACATTTGCCGCGATCGGACGGTACACGGTCAGGCAGCGGTCGGGGCTGGCGGCAGGGAAGGACCAGTACTCGTTATATGAGCCCCCGTTCGGTCCGGGAGCAGTGACATCACTGAAGCCTGCAGGGGTTCCTTCATCGGTGGGGCTGCACCCCGTGATGTCCCGGTCGAAGTTGTTCTTGTAGATCAACCAGCGGGTCAGGTCCGAGCAGGAGACCGTTGCAGGGCTGATGCTGCGGATGAGCGAGCCGGCCGGGGTGCAGTCGTCGGTGCTGCCGCCATCGGCCGCTGCTGTGCTCAACGTGGCCGTTCCCGTCGCGCTGAGGTTCACGGTCATGGGAACACAAGCCGCCGTGGGTGGCGTCACATCGGCCACGTTCACCGTGACCGCTACGGATGTGGTGGAGCCGCAAAGGCCTCCGTCCACCACGGCGCGGTATAGCCGGCTGCCGGTGAACCCCGCCCAGGCCTGGCTGGTGGTGGTGTTCACGATGGTGGTCCAGTTCACACCGCCGTCGGTGCTTTGCTCCCAGCGCAGCACGGCCCCCGTGTGACCGCTGAGCGTAAGGGAGCCCGACGCGCCCGGACAGAACGTGCCGCCACCGCTGATGGTGCCACCCACCGCCGGTATGGCCACCACCACGTTGCGCGTATGGGAGAAGATGCAGGCACCCTGCACCACCGTGTACGTGACCGGATAGGTGCCTGCGATGGCCACGTTGAACGTGCCGCCGGCGGTCACATGTGCCCCCCCGCTCCATGTACCACCAGCCACCGTGCTGGTGAAGAAGCTCAGCCCATCCAGGAAGAAGGCGCTGTTCACGGCGGAAGCATCTCGCTGGATCCGGATGAACCGGGCGCGCGCGCCCATCACATGCTGCGAGCTGCTGTAGGTGGTGCTCGAGTTGAGGTAGGATCGCGTCGGACCCCATGTGCTGCCGTCCAGTGAGGTGGATACCCACATCCGCGATGTTCCGCCTGTGCTGCGCCACGTGATGAACACATTCTCGCCGGTGTACAGCGTATCACCCAGGTCGAGGATGACCTGGCCGCTCACCGTATTGAAATTCGCCCCCGTTCCATCGGCAGCGTTCAACGCGGCCGTTGGTGACAATACGTTCAACGAACTGACCAGGCCACGGGCGTTGCCCGAAAGCAGGCTGTTCAGGTTGGCCGGCAGGTTGCTGGAACAATAGGGACCGGGCTGCACGAAACGCGCCGGGTTGTTCGGGTCGTCCGCCCAGATCGGGTCGTTGAAACTCGAGATGAAGAGGTTGTTGCCATTCGCACCGGGGTAGATGTTCGACCCCAGGGTGAGGCCGCCTACGTACCTGCCCCCAAGAATGAGATCGCCACCGCTGGCCCGGGCGATGGCATGTGCGATCTCGCTTTGGGTGCTCACTTCCCGGTCCCACCAGGCAGGCGTCCCATTCCGTTCGAAACGCGCCACGAAAAGGTCCGGATCCGTGTCGCCCGTGATGATCTGACCTGCATCGGTCGTCACGGTGCCCTGCATCAAGCCGGCCATGTAGATCTGGCCATTTTGCCCAACGGTGAGGTCGATCGCTTCCGCTCCGTGGTTCGTGCTGCTCGATGCCGTGCGCACCCAGTTGGCAGTGCCCGTGGCGGGGTTCAGCGCTGCGAGGAAGAGATAGTCATGCACACCGCTCACGTTGATCGGTGAGCCTCCGGGGAAAGTGGAGTTGTTGTGCGTGTATCCGGTGATGTACACGGCGCCACAGCTCACCGCCACACCGTTGCAGGCCACATTGTCGCTGCCCGGGTTGTTCACCATGCGCATCCACACCGGCGAGCCGGCGATGGTGACGGCCGAGCAGAACAGGGCATCGTCATTGAATACGCTCGTGCTGGTAAGGGTGGTGCTCGCACTGTTGCGCCACGCCATGCTGTTGCCAAGGGTGCTTCCCACCACATACACGTTCGTGCCATCGGTGGCGATGCGCTCGGAAAGGACATCAGCGGAGGACATGCCCGCCAGCGACCAAAGGGAGCTGCCGCTGAGGTCGTAGGCGCTCAGGTAGGCATACTGGCGCCCGTTGGTCAAGCCGGTGAAGGAGGCCAGGCCCGTGAGGCTGCCGTGTGCTGTGAAGGATCCATAGGCGATGATGCTGCTGCCCGTGATGACCACCGCGGTGCCTTCGTCATTCTGGGGGCTCCTGACGGACTTGCTCCACAGGTGCGTTCCCGAAGCATCGTAGGAGACGATGAACGCATCGCTGGCCCCTGCGTTCGTGAGGCCCAGCGCCGGGATGCTTCCATCGTAAAGCCCGGTGACCACCACCTGGCCGGTGGCGCTTATGGCCACGCCCTGCGCACCATCATCCTGGTTGCTGCCGAAGCCCCGGCTCCAGAGCAGGTTACCTGCCGCATCGAACTTGGCCACGAACGCATCCTCGCTGCCCCCGTTGGAGGCTGGCAGGTTGTAAGGGGCAATGCCTGCGGTGTTCGCCTGGTAGGTGCCCGCCACCAGGATGTCGCCGGTGCCGTCCTGCACGGCGATGTCCCTCACCAGCTCATAATTGCCGCCATCCAGTGTCCTCGCCCAGTTCCAGGTGACCGACTGCGCGGATGCCACCGCGTGCAGGAGGGTGATCAGCACAATGGCCAGCCCCTGCGCAACGTTCACGGGTGAGCGGTTATGCCTGAGGGTGGTCGGCATTCGTCGATTGATCAAGGCTCTTCATGGCTGAATGGGCCACGTTGGGCTACTGGGTTCAACGGGGCCATGTGACCGTTGGTTACAGGCACGTACCGCATTGTCAGGGCGTTACGTTCCCGTTCCGATGGCATTCACCACCTTCGGGGACCCATGGACAGCAGGAGGGAGGAGGCCTTGATCCAGGCGGCGAAGCGTTCGCCCGAAGCGTTCGCACCGCTCTACGAGCTGCACTTCGGTGCCATCTTCCGTTTCATCCTGCGCAGGGCCAGGGACCGTGATCTCACGGCCGACCTCACCCAGCAGACCTTCCTCAAGGCCATGCTTGCGCTGCCCCGGTATGAACCCCGGGGATTCCCGTTCAAGGCCTTCCTGTACCGGATCGCGTTGAACGAACTGAAGATGCACTGGCGCAAACGGAAGGAAGTGGTGATCGACATGAGCTATGCCGAGGTCCGGGGGCTGACGGAAGAGATGGGCCTGCCTGAGCAGGACGAGGACATGCGGCGGTTGGCCCTCGCTCTTGGCCGTTTGGAAGAGGATAAGGCCCGCCTGATCGAACTGCGCTACATGGACGGCCTGAGCTTCGCTGAATTGGGCCAGGTGCTCGGCATTACCGAGGACGCTGCCAAGATGCGGACCCACCGTGTGCTCGGCACCTTGCGCACCTACCTTTCGCCACGGGCATGAAACAACACTACAAGATAACGCCCGAAGGACGCGGTCCGGAGCCGAGCGAAGCGGAGCTGCTGCGCTACCGGGACAGCGCCAAGCTGATCCATAACTACCAGCGCGCCAAGGTGCTGTTGCACCGCAAGCCCCTATACCGCGATCCCAAGGCCTTCCTTGCGCTGATGCTCATCGTGCTGCTGGCCATCTTCATCGCCGAGGTGGTGGACAAGGAACCGAAGCCCGGTCCGGAGCAGGAACAAGGGCCCCGCTTGCCAGTGCCAGGCAGTGGAGCGCCCTAGTGTTCACAGCATCATTTGTCCCGGAGCGGTGATCGTTGTCGATCTTCGGCCCATGAGCCGCATGCACCGCCCCGTTGCCCACTGGTACTCCCTCGCCCTGATCACTGCCCTGGCCGCCCCGCCGGCCTGCGCCACGGAGGGCATGTGGCTGCCCACCTTGCTCGGCAGCATCGAGAGCGACATGCAGACCATGGGCATGCAGCTCAGTGCGGAGGACATCTATTCGGTGAACCATACGAGCCTGAAGGATGCGATCATCCTCTTTGGGGGCGGTTGCACGGCTGAGGTGCTGAGCGCTCAGGGCCTCATCCTTACGAACCACCATTGTGGTTTCGGGGCCATCCAGGATCACAGTTCAGTGGAGAACGACCTGCTGAAGAACGGCTTCTGGGCCGCCAAGCGCGCTGATGAACTGCGCAACCCCGGCCTGTCCGCCACCTTCATCATCCGCATGGAGGACGTGACCGATCGCGTGCTCGCAGAGCTGCCCAATGGGCTCACCGAACAACAGCGCCGGGAGGCCTTCGCGAAGGTGGCCGATGCCATCGCGAAGCAGTCCACGGCAGGCACGCATCACAACGCCACGGTGCGCCCCTTCAACTACGGCAACAGCTTTTTCCTCATCGTCACCGAAACCTTCCGCGATGTGCGGTTGGTGGGGGCGCCTCCGGGGTCCATCGGCAACTTCGGTGGCGATACGGACAATTGGATGTGGCCAAGGCATACGGGCGATTTCAGCATGTTCCGCATTTACGCCGGCGCCGATAACAAGCCTGCCGACTTCGCCTTGACCAACGTGCCCTTCACTCCGCGCCACAGCCTGCCCATCAGCATGGACGGTGTGAAGGAGGGCGAGTTCGACATGGTGTTCGGCTTTCCCGGGAACACCCAGCGCTACCTCACCAGCTATGCCGTGGACTATGTCACGGGGACCGGTGATCCCTTGAAGATCCGGATGCGCCAGGCCAGCCTTGCCGTGATCGACCAGGCGATGCTCGCGAGCGACCGCACCCGCATCCAATACGCCGACAAGCAGAAGGGCATCAGCAACGCGTACAAGAAGTGGATCGGTGAACTGCGCGGGCTGAACGAGTTGAAGACGGTGGATCGCAAGCGGGAGCAGGAGGCCGAGTTCCGTACCATGGCCGCAGGTACGCCGTACGCCACCGTGCTTGATGAATTGCAGCAGGCCTATGTGCAGCAGGTGCCGCTGGCGCGGGCGCGTGACCTTTTCACGGAGTTCGTGTTCGTGGGCCCGGAACTGTTGCGGTTCACGGACGCCTTCAAAGGCATCGTGAACGGGTACGAGGACCTGCAGGCCACCGGCAAGCTCGAGGGCGAGGTCGATCGCTTGAAAGGAGCGGCCCGCGGCTTCTACAAGGATTACGACAAGGCCGTTGACGAACGCATCTTCAAGGCGTTGCTGCCCATCTATCGGCAGAACGTGGACGCGGCCCATGCGCCGGCCTCGCTGTCCGTCATCGACAGCCGCTTCAAGGGAAGCACGGATGCGTTCACCGCCGACCTCTACGCCCGCACCGTCTTTGTGGACAGCGTTGCGCTCTTCAAGGAGCTGGACGCTTTTTCACCCAAGGTGGCGAAGCGTCTGGCGAAGGATCCGGCCTTCGTCCTGTCACAGGACTTCTACAAGAGTTTCCTCGAAGGGGTACGACCGGATCTTGCCGCGGCCAGTGACCGGATCGAGACGGGCATGCGCACTTACACCAAGGGGCTGATGACCCTGTATCCGGATCGGACCTGGTGGCCGGATGCCAACAGCACGTTGCGGCTCAGCTATGGAAAGGTGGAAGGAAGCAGTCCCCGGGATGGCATGGCCTACCTGCCGTTCACCTACCTGGACGGTGTGTTGGAGAAGTACAAGCCGGGTGACGCGGAGTTCGATGTGCCCAAGCGGATGCTGGAGCTGCACGCGGCCAGGGACTATGGCGAGTACGGTGAGGGCGGCCGGATGCCCGTCTGTTTCACGTCCTCGCTGCACACCACTGGGGGCAACAGCGGAAGCCCGGTCATCAACGGCCACGGTGAGCTGGTCGGCATCAACTTCGACCGCAGCTGGGAGAGCACGATGAGCGACATCCAGTTCGATCCGGCCAAGTGCCGCAACATCGCGGCGGACATCCGGTATGTGCTGTTCGTGGTGGACAAGGTCTGTGGCGCCCGGCACCTGGTGGACGAGATGGTCCTGGTGCACCACGCCGATACGCCCCATGTGATCGGCCTCCCCATCCACCGTTGACCATGAGCAACTGGACCGAAGGGCCGGATGGCCTGGTGCGCGACCTCCGCTTCGCCGATTTCAGAGAGGCCTTTGCGTTCATGACCCGCGTTGCCCTGCTGGCCGAGACCATGGGCCATCACCCGGAATGGAGCAACGTGTACAACAGGGTGCACATCACCCTGCGCACGCACGATGCCGGAGGCAGGGTCACGGAGAAGGACAGGAGCCTGGCCCGCGCGATCGACGTCCTGTTGGGGGAATGAGAAAGCCCCGCACCACGTGAGTGGAACGGGGCTTTCAAGACCAGGTCGGCGACCTACTTGATCACCGGGGAGCCTGCGGCGGCCGCAGGTGCGGGAGCATTGGGGTCGGGCGTTACGTCCGCCTTGATGCGCAGTACGGTCTGGTTGGGTTCGGTATTGGCGGTCACGGTAACGGTCTTCTGCTGTGCACCGCTCTGGCCGTTGGGTTTGTACACCACCTTGATCTCGCCGCTGCCACCGGGAGGGATGGGGGCTTTCGGATATTCGGGCACCGTGCAACCGCAGCTGCCCTGTGCGTTCTCAATGATCAGGGGTTCGCTGCCGGTGTTGGTGAAGGCGAACTTGTAGGTGTTCTCGCTGGTGGAGATCACTTTGCCGAAGTCGTATTCATCCTTGGCGAATTTCACGGCCGTCCGCGGGGCGTTGGAGGTGATCGGCGTGGCCGGTGGGGTGGCGGGGTCGAAGGTGCTCTTGGCCGGTTGGGCGAATGGGTTGGCCGCAGGGGCCGTCATGGCCGTGGGCGCAGGCACCGGGGTGGTGGCACCCGTGTTCCGGGTGGCGATCTGGTAAACGAGCATGCCGGCGATCAACGTCAGCAGTCCGATCTGGATATTGTCCTTCATGGCAGGAACAGCGTGTTTGGTTTCTTGGGGCGCGAAAATACCACGGGAAGCGGCTGTGCGTCCAGTGTTAACGAATGATCAACGATCGGCCATGCCCAGCCGCTGGAACGTGTCGTCCTTCAACACCTCCAAGGCGCGCTGATAGCTCCGGTCCACGGGGTTCTCCGGATTGATCACCTGCCAATAGGCCGAAGTGTCCCACAGGTCGCGGGCGATCAAGGCCTTCAAGCGGAGGTCCAGCAGGGGCCGGCTGACGGCGAGCCCTGCGGCATCGGCCTTCACCTCGTCCTTGACGCCCTGGTCGAGAAGGCCCTTGATGATGGGCTCGTCCACCTTGAACTCCTTGCGGAACTGGTCGGGACCGCGGTAGCGCTGAAGCAATGCGGTG
Source organism: Flavobacteriales bacterium (assembly GCA_044346705.1). Classification (GTDB taxonomy): domain Bacteria; phylum Bacteroidota; class Bacteroidia; order Flavobacteriales_F; family PHOS-HE28; genus PHOS-HE28. The sequence goes on along the minus strand of JBIIYP010000049.1, from coordinate 16,091 downwards.
CGGTTCTCGTCGGTGTAGGTGAGGGCGTACGTGTTCAACGACCCTTTCCGGACCAGTTGACCGAAGAGGTCGGAGCTCATGGAGGTGTCGATCGGCACGAAGACGTCGGGCATGATGCCGCCTCCGCCGAAGACCACTCGCTTGCGCATGGTGAAGTAGCGCATGGTGTCCTGCTGATGCACACTGTCCGCGCTGGTGAGCTCCCCTTTGCCCAAGCGTTCCGCCTTTTCGCGCTGGTACGCTTGCACGCCTTCTTCATAGGGTTTCTGGATGCACCTGCCGGATGGCGTGTAGTAGCGGCTCACCGTAAGGCGGACAGCGGAACCGTCCGGCAACATCACCGGGCGTTGCACCAGGCCTTTTCCGAAGGTCCGGCGGCCCACGATCAGTCCACGGTCCCAATCCTGCATGGCCCCGCTCACGATCTCGCTGGCGGAGGCGCTGCCCTCGTCCACGAGCACCACCAGCTTGCCTTTCTCGAACCGGCCTTCCGTGGTGGAATAGGTATCCTCCCTGGGCGTGGAGCGGCCTTCCGTGTATACGATGAGCTTCTTGTCCGTGAGGAACTCGTCGCTCATTTCGATCGCGGTGCGCAGGTAACCGCCACCATTTCCCTGCAGGTCCAGCACCAGGTCCTGCATGCCTTGTTTGCGGAGCTCGTCCAACTTGTCGCGGAACTCCTTCATGGTCGTGGCACTGAAGCGGCTCACCTTGATGTAGCCCACGCTGGGCGTGGCCATGTACGATGCTTCCACGCTGTAGATGGGGATCTTGTCGCGTGTGATGCTGAATTCCAAGAGCTCGGGCTCGCTGCGGCGAAGGATATTCACGTCGACCTTGGTGCCCTTCTTCCCGCGAAGCCGCTTCATCACATCGGCGTTCTTGAAGCCCACTCCGGCCACGGTCTCGTCATCGATCTTGATGATGCGGTCGCCGGCCCGGATCCCCAGTCGCTCGCTCGGCCCGCCTGCGATGGCGTCCACCACGTAAATGGTGTCGCGCACGATGTTGAACTGAATGCCCACCCCTTCGAAGTTGCCTTTCAAGGGTTCGTTCACCTCCTCCAACTCCTCCTTGGGGATGTAGATGCTGTGCGGGTCGAGCTCCTCCAGTATGCTGACGATCGCCTTGTCCACAAGCTCGTTGTCGTTCACGCTATCCACGTACATGCGGTCGATGTGGTACATCAGCGCATCGAGCTTGCTTACGGCGGACGGTTGTTGACCGTAGGCCTGGGGCAGCAGCGTGACGAACAGAAAGGGCGCCAGCGCCCGCAGGGTGTGAAAGGTCATGGGAAGGAGGACAAGCGGAGGTGAATGTAACGAAGCTGGCCCCTGCAGGGTTCCCGTTCCGCGTTAACGAACGTTAAGTGGTCAGGTGCCGATGCGGACATGTGACCCCTGCAGCAAGGCGTCCTTGCGGTACTTCTCCACTCGGATCACGTGCCCTTGCTCGTAGTACTTCCACTTGCCATGCTTGAGGCCCTTGCGGTAATGGCCCACGATCCCGTCACCGCGAAAAGCCCATACGCCATCGCGCAGTCCGTCGCGGTATTGGCCCTTCACCGTGATCCGGCCGAGCTCATCGTATTCCGACCAGTCGCCATGCGGTCCTTTCGGGCCGTAGACCGCGAAAATGAGCGGCCGACCGTCCGGGTAATAGGCGCGGTAAACGCCCGTGGGCCTGCCTTGCTTATAGTCCAATTGCACGGCCAATTTGCTGGGGTCCATGGTGTAGTGGCCGAGCCGCTTGAACTGGCCGGAGGACTGGATCGGGTCGTAGGTCACCGCATAGGCGGTCACGACACCGTTCTCCGGTACATACAACGTATCGGGCTGTGCGAAGGCACCCAACGGCAGAGCCGCGAGGAGCAGCAGGGAGAACGTGTTCATGGCTGGGAATGGCGATCGCGGGCCGCACCGACCACCGTGATCCGGTGATGCAGCACATGGCCCTGCGCGTCGGTCAAAGTTAGAACGTGGGGTCCATCGGTCGGGGAAAGCGCGAAGCGGTGGTCTCCGGTGGTGCGCCCCAGGTAGGTGCCATCCAGGTCCCAATCAATGAAGGTGCCGACCCGTCGGTGCGCCACCTCCGCGATGGCCTTGCCCCGCGTACCATCCAGTTCCAAGGGAATGAGCAGTCGCGCACCGAACTCCGGGTACAGGACCTGCATGGGCATGTCCTCGGTCCCCGAGCCATTGGCATAGGGCGGCAACGAACGATAGGAGGGGTCCCGAAGGGCGTAATAGTGTTCCAAGGCAGGCGGCAGCACGGCCCAGGCCACGGAGTGACCTCCTTCACCGGGACGGACCTGAAAGCGCTCCGCGCCATCCACCAGGATCGACCGATGATACGGGCAGGAGAGCGTCCTCAGGCCGGGTATCGGAATGAACAGGCTGTCCACCACGGGGCAGTCCGGCCCTGCGCGGTGGCCGCTCCAACGGCAGAGCGGTGCGCGCACCAGTTCGTCGAACGGAGGGTCCAAGGGGCTTGATCGCGGCATTCGGCCGAACAGGTCGAAGAGCAGGGGTGCGGCGGCCAGCGTGCCGGTGAGGCCCGGTCGTCCTTCGCCGTTGGTGTTGCCGGTCCACACGCCGATGCACGTCTCGTTGGTGACACCGATGGCCCAGGCATCCCTGTGTCCTACGCTGGTGCCGGTCTTCCACGCCACCCCCTGGCGGTCCGCGAACACTTCCCAGCCGGCCTCCGCATCGGGGCGCTTCACCTCCCTCAAGGCCTTCAGGGTGAAATGGATGGATGCTGCGGACAACGGGGACATATCCTCTGCCGTGCCTCCCTTCGCCAAGACTTCCGAAGCGTCCACAACAGGGGCGTGGACATCCCCTGCCCGATAGGCCACTCCTTCACGCCCGTAATGGCGCTGGATCCTGGCCATGCTGGCATAGGCGCCGCAGAGTTCCCAGAGCGTGCTTTCGGAGCCCCCGATGATCAGGGAAAGCCCGTAGTGGTCGGCGGACCGATCGATGCTGGTGAGCCCCATGGCGCGCAGGGTGCGTAGGGTGCGGTCAACGCCGTGGCTGCGCAGGGCCCTGACGGCCGGCACGTTGAGGGAGCGCGACAAGGCTTCGCAGGCGGGCACGGCCCCGCTGTAGGCCTCGTCGTAGTTCCGTGGGTTGAAGCCGTCGATCCGGGTGGGCACGTCGGACACGAGCATGTCCGGCAGCAGTTCGCCGGCACCCAGCATATCCGCGAACAGGAAGGGTTTCAGGAGGCTTCCTGTGCTTCGTTGGGCGCGCACCAGGTCCACCTGGCCGGCATGATCGGGACCTGCTGAGGGCAGGTTGCCCACATAGGCCAGCACCTGTCCGCTATCCACGCTGAGGATGAGGATGGCGGCGTTGTGGACCTCATTTGCCCGGAGCTGCGGTGCGTAGCGTTCGGCCGCAAGGTTGGCGAGGTCCTGCAGGCGGCCGTCCAGCGTGGAACGGATGATGCGGCCCGAATGACCGGAAGCCTTGAGCGTGGCCAGCAGGTGGGGGGCTCGCTGCGGCAATGGAAGGGCGCGCTGGGGCAGGGCTTCCTGGCGGGCGAGCGACCGATCCAGGCTGTCCAGGATGCCAATGGCGAACAGACGGTCGAGGAGCCTGTTGCGCTTGTCGCGAAGGGCGTCCTGTCCCTTTCCGGGGTAGATTATGGAGGGGGCGTTTGGGAGCACGGCAAGCGTGGCACATTCCGACCAACTGAGGCGTTCGGCGGGGCGACCGTAATAGCGCCAGGCCGCTGCCTCAAGGCCCACCACGTTGCCCCCGAACGGGGCATTCGCGCAGTAGAGGCGAAGGATCTCCTCCTTCTCCAGTTGCAGGTCGATCCGTATCGCAAGCCAGGCTTCCAAGAACTTGTTGAAATAGGTCCGGCCCGGCCGTCCGCGCCCCAGCCGGGCCACCTGCATGGTCAGGGTGCTGCCCCCGCTCACCACCCTTCCGGCCCGCCGGTTCTGCAGGAAGGCGCGCACCAGGGAAGGGATGTGGATGCCGCTGTGATCATGGAAGTGCCTGTCCTCGAACTGGATAAGGCACGTGGCGAAGCGCTCGGGAACCGCTCCTGAAGGGGGGAAACGCCATTGCCCGTCCGCTGCCACGGAAGCCCCGAGCAGTTCGCCGTTCCGATCGAGCAGGACCGTGGATCGGGGCGTTTGGAAAAGCTCCGGAAGCGGCCACCACCGGGCCCAGGCAAAGGCCAGTGCAAGTCCTGCCAATAGCAGCAGAAGGGTCCGGGACAGGCGGCTGGACAACTTGTTCAGGATCCCGGTCGTCATGTTGATGATCAACGGCAGCGAAAGATCGCCGATCATTCCGGAAACGCTATTTTCGACCGCTGTTGTAAACACCCATCACCAAGCCGAACCGCATGCTTCGCAAACTATTCACGCTCATCACGTTGGGGATCCTCACCGGGGGGACCGTCCAGGCCTCTCACATTTCGGGTGGTGAGATCTACTGGGACTGCATCGGTCCGAATGAGTACACGATAACGCTCATTCTTTACAGGGATTGTGCTGGTATTCCGGTAGGCAACACGGAGACAGTTACGATCAACAGCCCCTGTGGAAGCCAAACGGTGACGGTCACCAGCCCCGGTGGAACGGAGATCTCGCAGCTGTGCGACCAGGAACTTCCCAACAGTACCTGTAACGGCGGAAACCTGCCCGGTATTGAGGAGTATGTGTTCACCGGCACTGTGACGCTGACGCCTTGCGACTCTTGGACCATGTCCTGGACGCAGTGCTGCCGTAACGCTGCGGTGGCGAACTTGACGAACCCCGATGTTCAGGACACCTACATCGAGGCGACGCTGAACAACCTGATCGCGCCTTGCGATGATTCCCCCGAGTTCACCAATGAGCCGATCCCTTACGTCTGCCTTGGTTACCCTATCACCTTCAGCTACGGGGTGTTCGATCCCGATGCGGATTCCCTTTCCTATGAACTGATCAGCGCCATGCAGGGTGGTGGAGCACCTTTGGGCTACGACTTCCCCTATTCGTTCATTGACCCCATCACCGGTCTGACGCTTGATCCGCTCACCGGCCTCGTCCAGTTCACCCTGAACCAGGCCGGTAACTGGGTGGTGGTGGTGCAGGTCACCTCGTACGACGAGGATGGGAATATCATCGGTACGGTGATGCGCGATATGCAATTCGTGGGTGTGCCCTGTTCCAACGAACCTCCGGATCCGACCACCGGGACCATCGCCAACCTGACCGGTACAGCGGTGCAGACAGGTCCTTATGGATTGGAGATGTGCGAAAGCGACCAGTTCTGTTTCACGGCGGTGATCAGCGATAACAACGCTACGGATACCCTGGAGGCCCTGACCAACATCCTACAGAACCTGCCGGGTGCGACCTTCAGCTACACGGGTATCAATCCCATCACGGTGAACATCTGCTGGACCGCGACGCCGGGCACCTCGGGCTTCTTCCCCTTCATCATCACCGTGAATGATGGAGCCTGCCCGATCGAGGGTTTCCAGACCTATGTGTACAGTGTCAATGTGCTGCAGCGCACCAGCGCCGGCCCGGACATCACGATCTGCGGGCCCCAAGTGGCGGAGATCGAGGCGGAGGGCGGTTCGATCTTCACGTGGAGCGTGCTCAGCGGGGAGGCCATCACGGCCACGAACTTCCTGTGCGTTACGCCCAGTTGTGCTACGGTGATCGCGGATCCTTCCATCACCACCACCTACATCGTCACCAGCGACCTTTCCGGATCCTGTGTGAACGCGGATACGGTCACCGTGTTCGTGGTGCCTGACTTCTCCTTCTCCGTGACCACTTCGGACCCGAACCTGTGCTTGGGAGAGACCGTTCAGTTCACCACCATCGTGAACCCGAACGTGCCCGGATACATCTATGAGTGGACCCCCGGTACCGGGCTCAGCTCAACGACCATCGGCAACCCCGTGGGTAGCTACCAGTTCCCTGGTACCTACGAATACCTGGTGGAGGTCACCAGCCCGGATGGTTGCGTAAAGCTCGATACCACGGTCGTGGTGGAGGTGGCCCCTTCGTTCGTTCCCGACTTCACGGTTTCCCAGTTGGATGAACTGGTCTGTCAGGGCGAATCCTCGCAGTTCTTCGTTCAATTGAACAACGCACCTCCCGAGTTCTGCGGTGCCAACCCGTCGATCTGCTCCACCGGTGTGGTGGCACAAGCGGAGATCGGTACGGAGATCAACGCAGGGACCGGCTTCAGCTATCCTTCCGTGTTCGGCAACTTCTACCAGGGCGCCAAGCACCAGATCCTGTTCCGTGCGGATGAATTGGTGAACCAGGGCTTTGCGGGAGGCACGTTCAACCAGCTTGCAATGGACATCGCGGCCATCAACGGCGCCTCGTCCTATTATGGGTTCACCATCAAGATGGGTTGCACCACCCTGAACGAGTTGACCTTGGGCAACTACATCGACGGCCTGACCACCGTGTTCTACGCCGATACGTTGAACATCGCCACAGGTTGGAACAACTTCCTGCTGAACCCCGGGTTCGACTGGCCGGGCGGCGTGAACGTGGTGATCGAGACCTGCTTCGACCACTTTGGATTGGGGATCCCCTTCACCCAGAACTCCCCGACGTATTACAGCGTAACGCCCTTCAACTCGGTGATCCACCGGAACTCCGATGGGGGTGGCGTGTGCGGTACGCCCGTCGGTTTCATGGCGGAGAGCGCCACCGGACAACGTCCGAACATGCGCTTCACGGTGTGTGCCGGAGTGAACGAGGATCTGCTCAGCTATTCCTGGTCGCCCTCCATCGGGCTCAGTGACCCCAACTCGCCGAACCCGATCGTCACGCCCCAATCGTCACCCGTAACGTATACGGTGTCCGTTGGTGATACGGCGTTGGGCTGCTTCGGGACGGCGGACCTGACCATCGGTTGGTACCCCGGTGCTGATGTGAGCTTTGTGCCGTCACCATCGGTGGGTGTGTTCCCCTTGACGGTGAATTTCGACAACACGTCAGCCTCCGACGTCATTAACTACAATTGGAGCTTCAGCGACCCAACGATCCCCGGCACCACGGACGTTGAGCCTACCGTGACCTTCAATACGCCAGGTTGGTATTACATCACCCTTTCCGGCACGGATATCGGCGGTTGCTTCGGTTCGTACGTGGACAGTGTGCTGGTGCTTTCGCAACCCATCGTGGAGGTGCCCAACGTATTCTCGCCGAATGGCGATGGGGACAACGATCTGTTCGAGTACGTTGATCTGCAGGGCTTCAACTATGCCAGCATGAAGATCTACAACCGCTGGGGCAACCTGGTGAAGGAGACGAACACCAACGGCAACAACAAGCTGATCTGGAGCCCGTCCGGGAACGTGACGGACGGCACCTACTTCTGGATCTTCAAGGGTGATGCCAGCAATGGCGAATCCGTGGACAAGGTGGGCACAGTGACCCTCTTGCGATGATGACCCGATGAACCGATCTGGACGGGGCCTTCGGGCCCCGTTCCATTTCAAGAAAGCCTTGTCTCATGGTCCACCTGAATGTGAAATGGACTTTCGGTGACCGTTACCTTGGTCGCCCCCATAGTTGAACAGAACCATGAAACGACTTCTCCCTACACTACTGCTCGTGATCGGCCTGTCCGCCGCGGCGCATGCCCAGGTCCATGTTGGCGGCCAGCCCTTCAGCCAGCGCGCAGGGCTCCAGGGCGACCCAGTGCCAACGCTGTCGGCCGCACCCTTCGACGCGTCGCTCGTGGCCGCCCAGGACAAGGCCAGGGCCGATGCCGGTGCGTTGCCGATGTACGGACGACAAATGGCGCTGAACGCTTCCCTTGGAACGAATGGGGTATGGACTGAATTGGCGAACGGTGATCGGCTGTGGCGCCTGCGCATCGTATCCGCCGGTGCATTGGCCACGGAGCTCTTCTTCGAGGACTTTTTCCTTCCGGAGAATGCCATCCTGCACGTGTACACCGAGCGGGACGATGAGGTCCTGGGTGGATTCACCAGTGCGAACAATAAGGAGCACGGTCGTTTTGCGACAGGCCAGTTGATGGGGGAGGATTGTGTGGTGGAGTACTATGAGCCGCTGGAGGTCCGCGGTCTGGGTTCGTTCACGATCACCAGCGTTGGGCACGCCTATCGTTTCATTGGCGGGGCCAAGGCGCAGGACTGCGAGGTGGATGTGAACTGCGCACCGGAGGGCACGGGCCAGCAGGCGCAACGCGATGCGGTGGTCCGGATCAGTGTGGTGGAAGGCGGCCAGTTGGGTTGGTGCTCCGGCACCTTGGTGAACAACGTTGAACAGGACTGCAAGGCTTACTACCTGACGGCATTCCATTGCGGTGTGGGCGCCAGCGCTGCGGACTTCAACGCGTGGAAGTTCTACTTCAAGTATCAGCGAACGGGCTGCGGCACCGGCAACGCCTCCACGGGCAGCAATGTGACCGGCTGCACGAAACGTGCGGACAGCAATGACAACGGCGGGGCGAGCGGCTCGGATTTCCTGCTTCTGGAAGGGGAGGATGCCATCCCCACGAATTTCAATCCCCATTGGCTTGGCTGGGATGCGAACAACGTCAATCCGGGCAGTGGCGTGAAGTGCATCCACCATCCTGCCGGCGATGAGAAGAAGATCAGCACGGTGAACGTGATCACCAGCAGTTCGGCCTGGAACGGTATTTCCGCACAGACCCACTGGCGCACGACCTGGTCCGCGACCACGAACGGACATGGTGTCACCGAGGGCGGTTCGTCCGGTTCTCCGATCTACAACAACAGCGGGCAGCTCATTGGAACGCTCACTGGTGGTTCATCCTATTGCAACAGCGTGGTCCCCGGGGGACAGAACCAGCCCGATTTCTATGGCAAGATGAGCTACCACTGGGAAAGCAACGGTGGTCCTGCCACGGACGACCTGAAGTACTGGCTTGATCCGAACAACACCGGAACCAAGGTCATGAACGGTAGCTATGGACCCTGTGGCACGCTCGGCCTGGAGGAGGGTGCTTCGCTGGCAGCACCCGGCGTGTTCCCCAATCCGGCAGCGGAGGTGGTGCGCATCACGGTCCCTGCGGAGCTGTCCGATGCGCGGAACATCGACGTGCTCGACCTGAGCGGACGCCTCGTGCTTCGCCAGCGCGTGGTCCCGGAGAGCACCAACAAGCTGGATGTGCGGGAACTTGCCACTGGCACCTACGTGGTACGGGTGGTCGGGGATCAGCGCGTTTCAGGTGGCGCCTTGTTGAACGTGATCCACTAGTACCGGCGGATGGTCATGCGAAGGGCGCCCCAGGGCGCCCTTCGTCGTTGGATACTGTCCCGGTCACTTTGCCGGTGGTTCCACCATCAGCACCTCGAGCTTTCGTGTGAGGTACTTGGCGCGGAGCGTCGTGCGGGACTCATTCCCTTCCTCCATGGTGGCGAAGCGCTGCACGTCGATGTCGGTGATGTCCTTGAACGCGGTGTAGTCCTTCCGCACCCTGGCGATGAGCTGTGGTGTGGAGGCCTGCTCAGTGGTCTCGAACAGCGGGCTGATCACCACCACCGGTCCGTTCCGCCAGTTGCCGATGGCATAGCTGTAAATGGTCTTCGGGGCATCCTGGGCATTGGCCAGGAACGCACCCCAGGCCAGGGTGCTGCAGGCAAGGAGGGTGCGCAAGGTCATCGTGGTGGTGTGTTCTGTGGTGCGAAGATCACGCATTGTGCCGGATCATCGGGAGGTGGTCACCCCCCCGGGCCTGACCACGCTGACCCATCGTCCATGGTCGCGTCCGTTCACCGTATGGTCGTACATGGCCTCGATGGTGGTGGAAGGCAGGTAGTACCGGCCTACGTAGGCAGCGTTCAGGAACACCCGGAACGTGGCCTGTTCGCCGGCGCGGAGATCGAAGTAGGTCATCACCCGGTCGTCGCGGATGTCCTGGTAGCTGTAGGAACTGTTGGCCACGGCCTGCTCGGTACCCTCCAGCCGGCTGTTGCGGATCTCCCATCCGGAGGGGAAGACCTGGGTGAGCGCGAGGTTCTGGTACCAACCGCGAACGCCGTTATGGTTCACGCGCACAATGGCCATCAGGTCCGTTCCCTGTTCCAGTTCGCCTGGATCTAGCGTACGTCCGTCCATGGTGCGGTACTCCACGTTGATGCCGATCCCGTTGTTCTCGGACCGTTCCTCGCCGGGCATGGGTGCACCGGTGCGCACCAGCCGTGCATAGAGGAGGTTCGCTCCGGTGTTCACGATCGCCACGGACCGCTTGCCGTCCGGCGAGGGCAGGTCGATCCGCACCACGCTTTTCTTGGTGAACCGGTCCTGCGTCTTTCCATCCACGGTCTGTTGGAAGCTCACGCCCTTGCCCAGTTGGGTCTGTTCAGCGAGGCGTGCCACGGCCATCAGGCCGAAGGCGGTGCTTTGCGTGCTGTACCAGTCCTCGCTGCTGAGCTGCTCTGCCAGTCGCTTGATGACGATGGCCGCGGTCGCCTTGTCGTCCATTTTCAAAAGGGCCTCGGCGATGATGGCATCATCGCGCAGGTCGCTGCCATAGGTGTAGGCATGCTCGATGTAAGAGGGCGTGGCGTTGCCCAGGCCTTTGACCAGGTCGCGGGCCACGTCCTTTCGGTTCGATGAAGCATAGGCTGCGGCCAGCGTCCAACGGGCCTGAAAGCCCAGGGCGGGGGTGGTTCGCAGGCGGTTCATGGCACCCAGATCGGCGGCATTGGCCATGGCCATCACATACAGGCGGTAGGCCTGCAGCATCTCCAGGCCCTCCCGTGACCATTCGTTGTAGGAGTCCGGGTTCTGATCACGGGCCGCCCGGCGCTGGCTGTCCAGCCACTTGGCCCGCATGCCGGTGGGCAGCTTGAAGCCTTTGCGCTCCGCTTCGATCACGAAGTGCCCCGCGTACACGGAGCACCAGTCGTCCACGTGTTCCTCACCCGGCCAGTAGCTGAAGGCACCGCTGGGCTGCTGGAACTGCCTGAGGCGGTTCAGCGCTATCTCCACGTTGCCGCGCATCTCCTGCGCCGTGCGGTCGGTCACCTCCATCACATCGGCCAGGTAAAGCTGGGGAAAGGCCTTGGACGTGGTCTGTTCGACGCAACCATGGGGGTAGCCGATGAGGTACTGCAGGCGGCGCCCAAGGTCCACCGGCGGAATGGTGCTGAGCTCCAGATAGGCGCTGTTGGTGCCATTGATGCCCAAGGGCACGGGGATCCGTTGCCAGCTTTGACCCGCATCGATCACGGTCTGGTCCACGCTGGTCTGTGGCTGGTTGGCCTGTCGCACCTGAAGCTCAATGCTCTCGGTGGCCTTTTCACCGGCGCCTTCGGCGATGAGCTTCACCTTGCCGACGCCGATCGCTTCCTTCACCTTCACCCGGAAGTAGACCACCTGATCACCCACATCGTTGAAGCGCAATTGCTGGCTGGTCCCTTCGAGCGGGGTGAAGAAGCTGTTCGCCTCGATCCGCAAGGCCACATCCTTCACCTTCTTGTCCATGGCGAATACGGTCACGGGCAGGTCCACGGTCTCGCCCGGGCCGACCACGCGGGGCAGGGTGGCGAGGATCATCAAGGGCTTGCGCACGGGCACGGTCTTCTCGGCGTTGCCGTACATCCTGGCATCGGCATTGGCCACCACCATCACGCGCACGCTGCCGACATAATTGCCGATCGTGAAGCTGTGCTTCGCCGTGGCACCTGGGGCCAGCTTGAACGGACCCACGAACCGCACCACGGGCTTGAACCGGTTGGCCTTGGTGGCGTCCGCCGGTCCGCCTTCATCACTTCCGCCCAGTGCCAGCACCCGTTGAAGCTGCTGCCCGAAGGCGCCGATCACCTGGTCGTAAAGGTCCCATGTGCGCACCCCCAAGGCCTCGCGGGCATGGAAGTGTTTCCACGGATCCGGGGTCTTGAAGCGGGTGAGGTCGAGCAATCCTTCATCCACAATGGCCAACGTGTAGGTCATGGCGGCACCATTCTTCTCCTTCACCGCCACGCTGAACGGCTGGTCGGTGCGGATCTCATTCGCCATTGCGATCTCCGGGAACAGGTGCGTCGTGCGGTCCTCCACGAAGACGGGGATCACCCCGTAAAGACGGATGGGCAGGTCGTTCGCTGTTTGTGCATGGGGCTGAACGAGCGTGACATGGGCGTAGACGTTGGGGGACATGTCGGCGGTCACCGGGAAGGTGAAACGCGTCTCCTTGCCGGTCACGGCCACCCACTTCGCATCGAGGATGCGGGAGCCGGTCTCCAGGCTGATCAAGGCCCGTCCCTCCCCGGAGGTGGGGATGGTCAGGGTGCATTGGTCACCCACTTCGTACTTCTCCTTGTCGGAGTTGAAGGTGAGCATGGCGGCCTCCTTCCCTCCCTGGCGCCGTGATCGTCCCTCGTAACCGGGCCAATCCACGTAGACCCAAGCGGCGCTCACATGCCCGCTGGCTTCGTCGCTCAATCGCACCACGAAGCGGCCCCAGTCCGGCCGGGCCACACGGAAGTTGAAGTTGGCGCGGCCCTTGGCATCGGTGGTGAGCTCCTGGTCGGTGAGGACCTGCGAGCTCGGAGCGCTCATGTAGCTGTTGCTTCCGTCCATATCACCGTCCCACCACCAGTTGTAGCTCACCTTCACCACCTGCGCGCGGAGCTTGTGCGCCGCAAGGGGCTTGCCCATGGCATCCACGCTGGCCATGGTGAAGCGGTAGGTGGTGTCGGTGAGGTAGGTGCCCCAGTATCCGGTGGGTTCAGCGGGCTTGATGCCCGCGTAGGCGGTGTAGGGATAGTAGGCGATGTCCGTGCGGTCCAGGCTGGCATCGCCGCCGGCCTCGAACACCCGCGTCACGATGTTGGCCTTCAACACGGCGGGGGCGTGGCGGTCCGCATGCACTTCGAACGGGAATTCCACCTGGCCTTCCGCGTTGAGCTGGCCATCGAACACGGTCTGCTCCTCGCTGCTGAGCGTGTTGTCCAGGTCGTCGAAGAGGAATTTCTCGTACCCCTTGAACGCATCGTATCCCCTGGTCAGGTTGACGGTGACCTTCGCTTTGAGGTTCTTGGCCGGCGCGCCATGCAGCCAGTTGCTGCTCAGCTTCACCCCCCGGGCTTCGTTCCCTGCGGTAAGCCGGTCACCGCCGAGGTCCAACGCGATCTTCAAGCGGTTGGGCTTCACGGTCTCTATACGGATGGGCTTGTAGAAGCTGGTGCCGCCCACCAGCACGCGAGCACCCCATACCCCGGTCGGCGCATCCGCATCGGTGGCGCATCGGAAGGAGTAGGTGTCTCCCACACCGGAGTTGCGCACCAGGCGTTGATCGAGGCGACCTTGGGGATCGGTGAGCTCAAGCACCACGGAGTGGTCCTTCGGCAGCTTGGCCTCGGCATCCTGAAGGATGAAGGTGAGGTAGAGGCTGTCGCCGGGCCGCCAGACACCACGCTCGCCATAGAGGAAGCCTTTGAGCCCCTTGTCGACCGCCTCGCCGCTCACGTCGTACTCGCTCACGTTGAGCGCTGAACCATCGTCAAGTTTCAGGTACCCCCGCTGGCTGCCCTTGCTGGCCACGAGCAGGAATGGCTTGTGGGGGGTCTTCGGCAGGGTGACCAGGCCTTCTCCGTCGGTGACCAGATCGCCAATGCTGCGGCGCTGCAGGTCGAGTACCTGCACCTTCACACCACTGAGCGGCGCGGTCGTCCGCAGGTCGCTCACGGCAACGAAGAGCTCGCCAGTGTTGGCGCGCTTGGCGATCAGCCCCAGGTCGCTCGCCAGGATGTTGCGCTGGACCACCACGGACTTTCCACGGAAGTAGCTCGCGGAACAGGGGTCCTTCCGCTTCCGGTGGTCGTATTCCTCCTCGTCGTAGTATTCATAGTCGTCATAGTAGTAATAGCCGTCGTTGGGGTTGTCCCAACTGGCATCGTCCTCTTCCTCCGGTTCGATGGAGGCGGCCTGCAGGGATGCGTTGCCGGTTTCCTGGTCCGGACACGGGTAGGTGGAATGCGCACGACGGAAGCCGAGCGAAACGCGGTAGATGGCGCCCGGTTCGGTCTTGATCAGTTCGCCGAGGTCGAGGTAGTAGCGGTTCCACCGGCCCGGTGTGGGTATGTCCTTTCCGCGCAGGGGGATCGTCCTCTTCAATAGGGGACGACCCACGCGGGCCAGTTCGCGTTCTCCGGCCAGGTCGTTCACCTGCAGGAACTGGGTCACGTTGTCCGCATAGATGCGCACGATGCGCACCTCCACGGCGTTCAAGTTGACCGCTTCAAAGGGCATCAGCAGGCCGTCGGTGGAGGGCAGGATGGTGCCGGAACCCACCATGCGCACGTCCGGTACCACTTCCTCGAAGTTCAGGTCGACCATGATGTCCTTTCCCAAGGTCCGCCCATTGACGTTCGCCAAACCGGCGGCCACGAAGGCCTGATGTGCCCCGCTCAAGCGCATTCCAGGATGGATCAGCAGACGGTTCCCACTGATGCTGAGGCGGGTCTCGTCCACGCCGGTGATGCCCGCCAGGCCGCTGATGTCCTGCGCCGGGTCCAGCGGATCGCTGAAGAGCAGTGCTGCGTATTGCTCGCCCTCACCATGGGTCTCCGTGCTCACCAGCTGCAGGTCGCCGATAGCGGGGATGGGGAATACGAGTTCGCCCTTATCCTCACTGTCGATCGTGCGGCCATCCCATCGGAAGATCACCGAGGTGGGCTGCTCCCCACGCAGCACGCTGTCCGCCATGAGCCGGTGGAAGCTGCCGTTGGGCTCGTGTTCCCACACCAGGTTCAGGCGTCGGCCGTTCTGTTCAGCAGTGAAACAACCATCCAGGTCCAGGCCCGTGGCATCATCCGAGGTACGCACGGCCACCATGGCGCGCTGCCACGTGAGGTCGGTGGTGGAAAGGCTCTGCAGGTCACTGACCCGTGCGTCAATGCCCTGGCGGTAGGTGGTCACCTGGAACACGAATTCCTCGAGGCCCTTCGGCACCTTGATGAGCTCGTTCAGCGCAAAGCGGATGGTGTAGGTCTTGTCCTGCCTTAACCGTTGGGTCGGTGTGAAGGCGAGGGTGAGGTGGTCCTGCCAGGTCACCGTTCCCTCGGTGGCGGGCTCCAGGTCAAAAAGCTTCTGGAGCGCTGCGTGCGAACTGTCCTTCCAGGTCTGCCCCTCGGCGATGCGGATGAGGATGGGGCTTCGGGCGGAGATGTGGCCTGCGGTGAACGCGGGGATGTAGGGGATGAAGGCGCTGTCCGGTGAAAGGCGCGCCGGTCGGTCGGAGCATGCACTGAAGAGCACTATGGCGCACAGGGCGACAAGGGGCACACGCAGCAGGGCGGTACGGTACATGGTGGGGCGGGAAAAGGGGGTGGGGGGCTCGAAGAGCGGGGAAGTGCACCGATAACGGAACATCACCGAACGCTATTGTGCATGGATGCAGGCGATCGGAGCGGGTGCTCTATTGGTCCTGGAGCAGGTGGTCGGCGTCCTCCGCGGAGAAGGTGCGCCCGAGGAGATCACCCACTACGAATGCATCGGAGAGCCCCTTGTTCATAAGCATCTTGCGGGCCGCTTCAGCCTCTGCACGCGTTGCATAGCTGCCGTAATAGTAACGCACCGCATCCTCGCTGGTCACCGAACTGACGTCACCGATCTCGATGTACTTGCCCATCACATCGCTGGGTACGTTGCCCGCGAACGTGCCAACCTGGACCTTGTAGCGGATCGCATCCTTGCCGATGCCGTTCTGCGGTCCGTTCTTGAGGCTCTCCTGCTTGGTGAGTCGTGCACCGGCCTCCTTCAGCGACACCCGCTTGCCGTTCTTGAAAGCGGTGAGGAACGCACCGTCGAAGCCTTTGAGCAGCATGTTCACCTTGTGGCGGGCGGCCTGGTTCACATCGGTGAAGGAGCCGGTGTAGTAACGGGTCAGTCCGTCGTCGCCCTTCACCACCACCAGGTCCGGCACACCTTCGAAGACCTTCGCGGAGATCTTGCCACGGTAGGCACCGAGCTGCACACGTACAATGGCTTCATTGGTCGGGGCGGGTCCGGAAGCATCTGCCCCCATGCCCGACCGCGCGGCATCGACCTCCTCGGGCATCTCGATCACACGGCCGTTCTCCTCCGCCACCACACGACCGGCCAGGCC
>JBIIYP010000048.1:0-25496 GCA_044346705.1 Flavobacteriales bacterium | reverse complement strand
GGTCGCTGTTCTTCTTCTCGGGACCACGTTGTGTCATGCGACGCACAGCCGTGGAGGGGAGATCCGCTACGAATACCTCGGCGCTGTCGGCGCTGGCTACCTGTACGCGATCGAGGTCCACCTCTACCTCGACCCAAGCGCTCCCGCAGATCGGCCCGAAGTGATCCTGCGCATTGGCAACAGCGTGGACACCGTCCCCCGCATCGACAGTATACCACTGCCTGGGTGCCCCACCACGATCCATTGCATCTATCCCACCACCCGCATCTTCCCTGGCTTCGGCGCGTACTTGTTGACCGTGGAAGACTCCAACCGCTCGGAAGCGCTGGTGAACATCCCGAATAGCGTGGACGTGCCGCTCGGCCTTCGCGCGGAGCTGGAGATCAACAGCTTCGGCGCGAACAGCTCCGCCAGGTTCAATGCTCCGGTGACCGACCAGACCTTCAGTTGGAGCACACTCGTTCATGACCCGCAAGTGACCGACCCGGATGGGGACAGCCTCAGCTTCGAACTGGTGACCTGCCTGGGAGGCGACCTGGACAGTGATGGTGTGGTCGATCCGATCCCCGGTTACCTCCTGCCCGAATCGGCCACACCACCCGGCGACTTCATGTGGGTGGATCCGGCCACAGGCGTTGTGCTCTGGGACCAGCCGAACATGCTGGGCTACTTCCAGATCGCCATCAGATGCACCGAACGCCGACTTGTGGCCGGAACATGGTTCAACGTGGGTGAAGTGACACGCGACATGACGATCTGCGCCAGCCAAATTCCAACTGGCGTGCTTGATGCATCTTCCACTGAAACACCCTTGCTCACCCCGATCGGCAGCTACGGCCTGTATACGATCGCCACGCTCATCACCGAAGTTCGGGTCCTGGATGCGGCCGGGCGAACGGTCCTTCAATTCAGCCCCTCCCCCACTGGCACCATCGATCTTTCTCGCCTGACGAGCGGCACCTACACCGTTGTTGCGCGTGATGCCTCAGGCTCCATCCGGTCCGCACGGGTGGTCTTGGTGCGCTGATCTCGGTCACTATGCCAACCCCATCACCGATGAACGCACTTCGAGCCCTTTGCTTCGGTCTTGTCACCTTGATGGCAACGGCTTACCTGGCCGGTCAAGCTCTTGGAGGAGAATTGTGGTATGAATATGTGGGAGCAGTGCCGGGTGGCCTGGAGTACGAGATCCAGGTCGATATTTTCGTCGATCCGGCTTCACCAGCAGGCTGGCCCGAAATACTTCTGAGCGTAGATGGCTCCGTAGATACAGTACCCCGAACAGGCATTCAATTCCTTGGTGGCGGGTGTATAGGCGCAATTTGGAATTTCAATACCACGCATGTGTTCCCCGGACCTGGCTCTTACAACATGTCGGTGAGGTATTACTCACGTGAGGGTTACATCGTGAACATCCCGAATAGCATTGACGTCTCCCTGGGCCTTACTGCTACCCTTGTGATCGACAATGCAGGCGCGAACAACTCGCCGATCTTCAATGCACCTGTCACCGACCAGTACTACACTTGGAGCACGCTCGTCCACGACCCGCAGGTCACCGAACCCGATGGCGATAGCCTCAACTTCGAACTGGTCACCCCGCTCGGAGACGATCTGGATGGTGATGGCGATAGCAACCCCATCCTGGGCTACCTGATGCCCGATGAGATCGCATCCACTCCCAGTGACTACACGTGGGTCGATCCGTCGACGGGCGTGTTCCTATGGGACCAGCCCCACTTAATGGGTGACCACCAGATCGCGATCCAGTGCACGGAACGGCGCTTGATAAACGGTACTTGGACCGTCATCGGCCAGGTGACGCGCGACATGCCCCTCTGCGTCTATCAGCTGCCGACGGGGATCACCGATGCCTCCGCGACGGAAGCGCCCTTGCTCACTTCCAACAGCAGCTATGGCCTGTACACGATCGCAACGCGCTTCACCGACCTGAGCGTCCTGGATGCAGCGGGACGGACCGTCCTTCAACTCGGTCCCGTACCCGGCGGCACCATCGATCTTTCACGCCTGACGAGCGGCACCTACACCGTTGTTGCGCGTGATCCTGCAGGTCCGATCCGGTCCACGCGTGTGGCGTTGATCCGCTGAATCCCGCTCCTATCTTTGGCCCAGACCATGGGACTAGAGGACATCTCCACCAAGCGCTCGCTGCTATCCTACGCCAAGGTGCAGCGGCTCATCTCCAGCGTGATCCGCAACAAGCGGATCTTCTTCAGCAAGAAGTCCACCACCCTGCCCCACCTGAACCTGGGCTGCGGCATGCACCCCGAACAGGACATGGTGAACGTGGACTGGCATTGGTGCCCCGGTGTGGATGTGGTCTGCGACATCCGCAGGCCCTATCCCTTTCCCGCCGACCGCTTCGAGGGGATCTACTGCGAGCATGTGATCGATGGCCTGCCCAAGGCCTACTTCAAACCGAACCTGAAGGAGATGCACCGGGTGTTGAAGCCGGGCGGCACCCTGCGGATCACCTTCTGCGACAGCGAGCTGTATGTGGACGCCTACGTGAAGCGGCGCCAGGACCCGCACTACCAGATGCCCTTCTTCGCCGACCGCGGACACCGCACCGGCATGGAGGCGCTGGACTGGATCTACCACCACTGGACGCACAAGACCCTGGTGGACTTTGAGACGCTCTCGCTCTACCTGAAGGAAGCGGGCTTCCGCGAGATCACACGATGCACCTACCGGCAGGGCCGCAACCCCGCATTGCTGCGCGACCAGGTGAGCCGCGCGCCGGAGAGCCTCTACGTGGAGGCGGTGAAGTGATCGGCCCTCGGCCTACTTCGTGGCTTCCTTGCTGAAGTCGATCCGCACAGGCAGGAAGCGACCGCCGGTCACCTTCTCCGTACCCAAGGCGAAGTACTCGGTCGAGCCCGTGCGCACCAGGCTCCATCCGCTGATGAAGTCGTTGTCCTTCTCGCCCTTCAACACCGGCTTGATCTTGAAGCCGCCCTTCGCATCGAAGGATACCAGGGCCGAATACGGATCGCGGATGTGCTTGGAGGAGATCTTGTCACCGGCCTTGCGGCGCTCAGCCATCTCCTCACTGTCCAGCAGGAAGAGGTAGAGGTTGTCGTCGTAAACGGCGCTGAACACCGGGCCGATCACCGGACTGCCCGTCACCGTCCAGCGGCGGAAGAGGGAGGACCAGCGCTCCTTGCCGTCCTTCTCCAAACACCGCACTTGGATCGGCCCGTGCACGTAACGCACCTGTTGTCCGCCTTGGGTGCTCGTGATGATCGAGACATAGGCCACCTCGTTCACCAGGAAGAAGCTTCCGTCGCTGCGCGGCAGCACAGCGATCACGTCGGTGTTCGAGGTCATGCGGCCCTTGTCCTTGGCCTCTGACTTCGAGTCCTCACCCTCGTCCGACTCACCCTCCAGGCCCGTGCCGTTGAAGGGGATCACCTCCGTGTTCACCGACTCCGTGGACCCCGCCTTGAACACGGCAAGGAAGTTGCCGAGCACCTTCCACTTCTTCTCCGATTCCATGCCATAGACCCCTGCGCAGACCACACGGTCATCGGCGGTGTGTTCGAGCATGGCGCTCACGGGATATTCCTCGCCGCCCAGCTTCACCTTCACGTCCTTCACGTCCGTTGCGTTGGCCACGAAGAACTTCAGGTCCTTCCAAGCGTCCGTGCCTTTGGCCTCGTCCTTATCCAATTCCGATCGAAGTACGAAATAGGCATTGCCCGCATTGTCCACCTCGATGTCCTCGATGAAAGAGGATCGTGCTGCAGCGTTCACGTTCACCATGCGCTGCCATTTCACCTTCAGGCCACGGTCCACAACGGCCATCAGGTAGATCGCCTGTTTGGTCTCCTTGTCGCGGATCTCCGGGCTGGCGATGAGCATGTGCGAGGAATCGGCGGACACCACGGCCAGGTAGGGCGTGCGGATGGCCGACCCGGCGGAGACGATGACGGCGGTCTTCTCCTTCACCTTCATCTCCCAGGACACCAGGGGCTCAAAGGGTTTCCCTGTGCCGACCAGCCCTGGATCGACCAGCTGGTGGTAGAGCGTCGCGACCCCATCGGCGGAGTTGTGCCCCAACAGTATCGGGCGGCCCGAGAAGTTCACGAGCGCATCGACCTTCACCTCCTTGCCGTCCTTGCTCTTCATGTTCGGCTCCTGGCTCCGCAGGTAGGTGAGCTTGGTGCGGTCGTACAGGTCCAAGCTGCTCTTCAGCGTGCCGAAGGCGCGCACGTCGAACTCGCCGCTGCGCAGCATCATCAGGTTCGCGTTGCCCGCGCGCACCATGGCCACGGGCCGCAGCTTGGCGTCAGCGTCCTCATCCTTGCTGATGCGCACCTTCACCTTCACCTTTTCGGCGGCGGACTGGGCGGTGAGCAGCACGGGGGCACTGATCAGAAGGGCGGCGCACAGGGCGCGGATCGGATGATGCATGGGGTCTGTTGTGGTACACAAGTATAGCGGTCGGCAGCGAACTCCGGATCAGCCCAGCTTCGGGTTGTCGCGGTGGCGGTCGGCATCGCGCTTGGTCTTCGCCTCCATCCGCTTCACCCACGCACCCTGCAGGTCGGTGCCGGTCTGGTTCGCCAGGCAAAGCACCACGAAGAGCACATCGCTGAGCTCCTCGCCGAGGTCCTTCGCCTTGTCGCTCTCCTTCTCGCTCTGCTGCCCGTAACGCCGCGCCATGATGCGGGCCACCTCACCCACCTCTTCGCTGAGCATGGCCATGTTGGTGAGCGGATCGAAGTAGCGCACGCCGGTGGTGCGGATCCATGCATCCACTTCCTGTTGCAGTTCGCCGATCGGCTTGGTGGCTTCCATTATTCGCGGAGCTTGCTGTCGATGATGATGGTGACGGGGCCGTCGTTGACAAGCTCCACCTGCATGTCCGCGCCGAACTCGCCGGTGCGCACGGGCCGGCCGATGCCTTCGGTGAGCAGCTGCTTGGCGCGCAGGTAGAGCGGCACCGCCTCCTCCGGTCGGGCCGCACGGATGTAGCTGGGGCGGTTGCCCTTGACCGTGCCGGCGTGCAACGTGAACTGGCTCACCAGCAACAGCTCGCCATGCACCTGCGTGATGTCGAGGTTCATGACCCCTTCGTCATCTGCGAAGATCCGCAGGCGGGCGATCTTGCCGCAAAGCCATTCGGCATCCGTCGGCGTATCACCCACCTCCACACCGAGCAGCACCAGGAGGCCCATGCGGATGCGCGCATGCTCGGTGTCGCCGATGTGCACGGCGGCCTGCTTCACCCGTTGTACCACGGCCCGCATCAGTAGGCGCGTTGTTGGAGGAAGGCGGCCTTGCGATCAAGCTTCAGGCTGTCCACAAGGCCCGCTGCGGCATCGAGCCAGGTGCCGTAGATGGGGTTCGGCAGCAGCACGAAGTAGCGGCTCAAGGTGTCGTGCAGCGCCTTCACCGTGGGCAGGCCCAGCTCGGTGCTGCGATCCTTGAAGCGCTGATCGAAGTCGGTGAGCTGGTCGCCGCAGAGCAGGGCCACGTAGTGCTTCTTCGCCACCAGCGCACGGCGGTCGGTCTTGTCGCTCACCCCGTTCTCCATCGTCATCACGTGCGCCTCATCGGCCATGGGGAAGCCGAGCTCGAAGAGGTTCTTGATGGTGGCGTTCTTCTCGTTCGTCGCCCGGTTGGTGATGTAGTAGACCTCGCATTGCTGCGCAACGGCATAGCGCAGGAACTCCAGCGCACCGGGCAGGGCCTTCGCACTGCACCGCAGCACCCATTCATTCCAGCTCTCCTTGTTCCACGTCCTGCTCTGAACGATGTCCGTGACATTGCTTGGGCTGTTGTCGAGCACGGTCTCGTCCACGTCCACGATCACCGCGGCGGGCAGCTCATGCGGACGAGCGAGGTTCGCATCGAGGCGCATCTTCGCCAGCTCGTAGCACTGTTCAACGAGCCGTGCCCCTTCCGCGGAAGCGTTCTGGTAGATGGTGGCATCGACGTTCTGCTGGGAGAGCATGCGCTGCGGGTCGGTGGCCGCGGGTGCGGGGACCACGGGCGGCACGACGGCCACCGGTTGTTGCTGGTGGCACGCGATCGCAGTGACCGCTACCAGGACCAGGAGGAACTTCTTCATGCGTGCGGCATTCAATCAAGGCGGTACGGACCAACGTCCTCCACGCCGTTCACCATGTCGATGTAACTGAGGTAGCGGCTCTCGGCGATGTCGCCGTTCTCCACGGCCGTGCGCACTGCGCAGCCGGGTTCCTGCTGGTGCGAGCAGTCGTTGAAGCGGCACTTGCTCTTCAGGCGGAACATCTCCGGGAACTGGTCCACGATCTCGTGCGCCTCCATGTCCACCAGCCCGAAGCCCTTGATGCCGGGGGTGTCGATGAGGAAGGTCGGAGGCTCGTTGTTCGGTGTTCGTTGTTCGTTGTCCGTGCCCATCGTGAGCAGCTCGAACATTTCGGCGTAGGTAGTGGTGTGCTGCCCTTTCTCGCTGGACTCGCTGATCTCTTCCGTGGGCAGGTCGAGATCCGGTTCGATGGCGTTGACCAGGGTGCTCTTGCCCACCCCCGAATGCCCGGCGATGAGGGTGACCTTACCGCGCAAGGAGGCCTTCACCTCGTCCACACCCGTGCCCTTCAGCGCGGAGGTGATGATGGTGGTGTAGCCGATGCTGCGGTACACATCTTCGTACTCCGCTAGCAGGTCGAAGCCCTTATCATCGAGCGCGTCCACCTTGTTGAACACGATGAGGATCTTGGGGATCTGGTAGGCTTCCGCGGTGACCAGGAAGCGATCGATGAAGCCGTACGAGGTGCGCGGCCGCGCCACGGTGACCACGATGAGCGCTTGGTCCACGTTGGCGGCGATCACGTGCTTGTGGTGGCTGAGGTTCACGCTGCGCCGCACGAGGTAGTTCCGCCGTTCGTGCAGGTCCATGATCGAGCCCACCTGGTCCACGCTCAGCTGCGGCAGGAAGTCCACGCGGTCGCCCACGGCCACGGGGTTGGTGCTCTTCCAGCCCTTGATGCGCAGGTTGCCCTTCGCCACGCAATCGTGCAGCGTACCGTCATCACCCCGCACGAGGTAACGGCTTCCGGTGGAACGCATGACGAGGCCTGTGGGCATATTGAGAACACCTAAGGTGGCGCAGCAAAGATGGGGGGTTCATGTGCCCATGCGACCATGTGCGCATGTGCCCATGGCGGGGATGGCATTTCGTGGGCACATGGCGCGTTGAACGGTGTGCGGGACCTCATGCGCACATGGGCACATGTCCTCCGCGCTACATTCGTCCCCGATGTCCATCTCCGTCAGCCACGTCACCAAGCTCTACGGCCAGCAGAAGGCGCTGGACGATGTGTCCTTCTCCATCGGCGGCAGTGCGGTGGTGGGCTTCCTGGGCCCGAACGGCGCGGGAAAGAGCACGATGATGAAGATCCTCACGTGCTACCTGCCGGCCAGCGAGGGCACGGCCAGCGTGTGCGGCTTCGACACGCGCGAGCAGAGCATGGACGTGCGCCGGAGCGTGGGCTACCTGCCCGAGCACAATCCGCTCTACACCGACCTCTATGTGAAGGAATACCTGGAGTTCGTGGCGGGCATCTACACCCTGAAGAACGTGTCGGCGCGGGTGAAGGAGATGGTGGACACCGTGGGCCTGGGGCGCGAACAGCACAAAAAGATCGGCCAGCTGAGCCGCGGTTACCGACAGCGTGTGGGCCTGGCCCAGGCCATGATCCACGATCCGAAGGTCCTGATCCTCGACGAGCCCACCAGCGGCCTCGACCCCAACCAGCTGGAGGAGGTGCGCGGGCTGATCAAGCGCATCGGCCGCGAGAAGACCGTGCTGCTGAGCACCCACATCATGCAGGAGGTGGAGGCCATCTGCGACCGCGTGATCATCATCGATCGGGGGCGCATCGTGGCGGACGATACGGCCGATACCCTGCGCAGCGCCAGCCACCAACGCGAAGTGCTGGAGGTGGAGTTCGACCGGGCCACCGAGGCGAAGGGGCTGCTGGGCATCCCCGGTGTGGAGAAGGCCGAAGCGGCCGGCACCAACGCTTGGCGCCTGGTCTGCCGCACCGAACAGGACGCCCGTCCTGCGGTGTTCCAGTTCGCGGTGGACAACGGCCTGAAGGTCCTGGCCCTGCAGAAGAGCGAACGCGGGCTGGAAGAGGTGTTCAAGGAGCTGACGAACAAGGGAATCATCTCTGATAAGAGAAGCTCTCCTCCTCCTGAAATGTCGATTACGGTGGACTTGACATGGTTCAAGTACGGTTCCATTGGCCTCTTGGTCCTTGCGTTCTTTATCCTCACAGGACTGGCTTCAATGTCAAACATGACATGGAACCCTGCGCTGAACGGCAGTGGACTCGTATTGAACTACTTCGTTACTCGGTGGTATGGGAAACGAGAAATCAGAAGAACAGGCAGTCGAAGCGCAATGTTCCTAAAGGGTTTTCTCATATCCCTGCTAATTTTCGTGGTGCAGTTGAGCGTAGGACTTCTGATTTCAAGAGGCTAGTTTGGCCCAATGGACAACTCCACTTCAATTCGGACATATCATGAGTATCTAAATGAAGCAGCATATTGCCTTAGACATTCTCTCCCGAGTCAAACTAAAAGTTCCGAATTGACTCCGTTAGCACTTGACAATCTGCTGTTGCAACAAGATGTTCTTTCCAGATATGCATTCATTCTAAGTGTACTAGCTCTTGAATCGGCAACTAATGCACTTCTTCTTAGTACAAATTTGCTCAACACATTAGAGAGAAAACCGACCCTTGATAAGATTCGGAGCTTCTGTTCACATCGAGGAGTTGAATATGACGAGAATTCAATAGAGACTATTCGAATTAAGGAACTCCTAAGTTGCAGAAACGCAATTGTCCATCCGAAGCAGACCAAGTCGTTGTATGAAATTGACGACCAGGATTTCATCCTTTTTGACTCGGTCCGTTTCTCTCCCTTAAGAAATTATCCTGACTACTTCTGCCTTCTCAAACATTCGCATGCCGTCAGTTCAGTTCAGGACGTCTTGAAGTTTACTGCCCACATCTGCTTCGACTGCTGTAGAATGGAATTTGCCGAAGGCGCCCTGTGCCTCGGCGCCGGGAGCTACGGCAGCACGGCTGACTTTGAAGTCGTCGAAAGTCACCTCGGTATCACTTTTGACAAGCGTTCATTGGGACTTTCGCCATCCTGACTTCTCGTCTCGTAGGAGTGATGACTATTACATTGTCATCCAGTTAGCGGTGGACTGCGGCCTGAAGGTCCTGGCCCTGCGGAAGAGCGAGCGCGGGCTGGAAGAAGTGTTCAAGGAACTGACCAAGGGATGATGACCTTAACCCCCCCCCCCCCGCGCTTCTGCGATAGCTATCGCGGTAGTATGTTGCTCGTCCTTGTTGGTCTGGTTCTTTCCAGCATTTCCTACAGTTGATGGCTCCACCCATTCGCTAACGGCCAAGCTCATCCTCGACGGGTTCACAGGCGACCCGGACCCCAACATCGCTGTCGGTTCGTATTGGGTGCCGAACGCATTAGGTCATTACGCACTGGTCGCTCTTCAGCTCCTGCTTTCGCCAGCGACCGCCGAGCGTGCGTTGCTGTTCTTGATCCTTTTCGGAATGGGAGTCGGTCTGTTCAGGCTTTGCCAGGCTTGCGGGAACAGAATGCCGTGGGCCGCATTGCTTGTGCTTCCCTTCAGCTACAACTTCCTGTTGGTCATGGGCTTCTATAACTTCCTTTTGGGAATGGTACTGGCCCTTTTCGTACTGGCATATGCATTTCGGAGGGACCACCCTGTTGGATGGACCTGGGCGATCTTTCTGGTTGGGTCCTTGGTCGTCCTTTGGTGCCATGCCATGGCCTTCTTCTTTCTGGCATTGGTCGTTGCCATGCATCGGTCGCTTCTTGAAATTCCCCGCCTCGCCAACAAGGCAGAACGCTTCACCGCACTCAGAGCGATGACAAGAACGGCCCTGCTACTGCTGCCGGGCACCATACTGTTCTTCATCTTCTCGAGTGGACAGGACACCCGCTGGGGTACGGTCAACATGGACCAAAACTTCAAGGACCTCATTGACCTACGCGTTCTTGTCCTCTACGCATTCGACCTTGAAAGACCGTATGTCCTCTTCATCACAGCGATGCTGGCGCTTTTGCTGATCCGCTCCTTTCAGGAATGCTCAACCGTAAGCATGTCAACCCTGCTTAAACAACCGGTGACGGCCTTGTTCTTCAGTGCCTTGCTCTTGCTCCTCCTGTACTTCATCCTACCCGATTCTACGGGATACGCCAGCTTCATTTCACAGCGGCTGCAGCTCATGTTCTTTCTCCTGCTCATCGGCTGGATCAGCGTGCAACTCCCCTATGACCGTTGGTCTTTCGCATTTCTTCTGGTCTTCTTGGGCGTTCACTTCATGCGGCTGAAGTACATGCGCCATCTGATGAAACCGCTTGCTGAGCAGGCGATGGCGATCGAAGACGCTTCCCTGGCCTTGCCACCCGGAACCAATGTCCTTCCGATCAACTTCGAACCCGAATGGCTCCTGGGCCATCAGGCGACCCAACTTGGCCTTTACAACGACCTGCATGTACTTGAGAACTACGAATGCAGCATGGGCTATTTCCCGCTGATCTGGCGCAAGGACCTGCCGAGCCCCTTGTATTGGCACTTGATGACGGCCACGGACCGCCAGTGCTTCGAGTGGCTGAAGGACTACGTGGACGCCAAGGAGACCCCCGCCATGGACCAGATCGCCTTGATCGGACCGGTGGATAGCGCCAGTTGCAAAGCGCAGAACGTGCTTCCCATCCTTGCGGCCCATTACCGGCAGACCTTCGACAACGGGTATGTCCGTGTTTACAGCCTGAAAAAGTAGCTGTCCGGCGTTGTTGGTGAAGCGTTGCCGAACCGTTTCCTTTGCGCCCCTGTCCGCCGAAGTGCTCCCACGTCGCGCGGTCCGTAACCCACCGAACCCATGCCCTACCTCTTCACGTCCGAATCCGTCAGCGAAGGCCACCCCGACAAGGTCGCCGACCAGATCAGCGATGCGCTCATCGACCACTTCCTTGCGTTCGACCCGAGCAGCAAGGTGGCCTGTGAAACGCTGGTGACCACCGGGCAGGTGGTGCTCGCCGGCGAGGTGAAGAGCACCGCCTACCTGGACGTGCAGGAGATCGCCCGCGACGTGATCCGCCGCATCGGCTACACGAAGAGCGAGTACATGTTCGAGGCGAACAGCTGCGGCATCTTCAGCGCCATCCACGAGCAGAGCCCCGACATCAACCAGGGGGTAGAGCGCAAGAAACCCGAAGAGCAGGGCGCCGGCGACCAGGGCATGATGTTCGGCTACGCCTGCCGCGACACGGATACATACATGCCGCTGCCGCTCGAGCTCAGCCACATGCTGCTGCGCGAACTGGCCGACATCCGCCGCGAGGGCAAGGTGATGACCTACCTCCGCCCCGATGCCAAGAGCCAGGTGACGATCGAATACAACGATGACAACAGCCCGCGCAAGATCGACACCATCGTGGTGAGCACCCAGCACGATGACTTCGTGAAGCCCAAGGACGACAGCAAGGCCGCCAAGCAGGCCGCCGATGAGGTGATGCTGGCGCGCATCAAGAAGGACATCATCGGCATCCTGATGCCCCGTGTGCTGGCCAAGCTGCCCAAGCGCACGCAAGCCCTGTTCGGCCGCAGCATCCAGTACCACATCAACCCCACGGGCACCTTCGTCATCGGTGGTCCCCACGGCGACACCGGCCTCACCGGTCGCAAGATCATCGTGGACACCTACGGCGGCAAGGGCGCGCATGGTGGTGGTGCCTTCAGCGGCAAGGACCCCAGCAAGGTGGACCGCAGCGCGGCCTATGCGGCGCGGCACGTGGCCAAGCATTTGGTGGCCGCCGGTGTCTGCGACGAAGTGCTGGTGCAGGTGGCCTACGCCATCGGTGTGGCACAGCCCGTGGGCTTCTACGTGAACACCTACGGTACCAGCAAGGTGAAATTGAACGACGGCAAGATCGCCGATGTGATCAGCGGCCTGCCGGAGTTCGACATGCGCCCCTACTACATCGAGAAGCGCTTCGACCTGCGTAAACCCATTTACAGCGAGACCGCCAGCTATGGCCACATGGGCCGCAAGACCAAGGTGGTCACCAAGAAGTTCGAGAACGCCGGCCAGAAGGTCACGGTGAAGGTGAAGCTCTTCCCTTGGGAGGAGCTCAACGCCGTGGATGTGGTGAAGAAGGCTTTCAAGCTGTAGGACTTAGGCCTCCGGAACGACCCTGAAGAGGCCTGCCGGGGCATCATCCACAGGAGGATGTTGGCCGGATCGGGAAAAACATCTACTTTCGCAGCCCATTTTCAGTAGACCATGTACGCCATCGTTGATATCGCCGGCCAGCAGTTCAAGGTGAAGGCCGCCCAGAAACTGAAGGTGCACCGCCTCGAAGCCGAGGAGGGCAAGCACGTTGAGCTGGATAAAGTGCTGCTCATCAGCAACGGAAAGACCGTTAGCGTAGGAACCCCCACGGTGGAGGGCGCCCGCATCGCGGTGAAGGTGCTGAACCACGGCAAAGGCGACAAGGTGCTCGTCTTCAAGAAGAAGCGCCGCAAGGGCTACCAGAAGCTGAACGGCCATCGCCAGTACCTCACCGAGCTCTGGATCGAGGCGATCCTGGGCAAGGGCGAGAAGTTCGACGCCAGCAAGAGCACCGCACCGGCTCCCAAGGTCGTGAAGGTGGTTGAGCCCAAAGTGAAGAAGACGGCCGCCGCGAAAGCAGCCCCCGCCGCCAAGAAGGCCGCCCCTGCCAAGAAAGCAGCCCCCGCTAAAAAGGCCGCCCCAGCGAAGAAGGCCGCCCCTAAAAAGGACACCAAGAAGTAACTCCTCGGCTACGCTCGGAGTGACATATCCCAGTACCCCAGGAACAAGACCCAATAGCCATGGCACACAAGAAAGGTGAAGGCAGTACCCAGAACGGCCGGGAATCGCACTCCAAACGCCTCGGCGTGAAGATCTACGGTGGCAGCAAGGCCATCGCCGGCAACATCATCGTGCGCCAGCGCGGCACCAAGCACCACCCCGGCCTCAACGTCGGCATTGGTGTGGACCACACCCTGTACGCCCTCGTGGACGGTGTGGTGAAATTCCAGCGCAAGCGCGACGATAAGAGCTACGTGAGCATCGTGCCCGCCGAGGCCGCGAACGCCTGAGCCCGCCCCTGAACCTCGAAAAGCCCCGAGTGATCGGGGCTTTTTTCATTCCTCCCCGCCCCACGACGCTCCCTTAACTTCGCGCCTCCCGGCCCCAGGCCAGGCCCCATTCCCCCGAACATGCTGGAATTGTCGTTCATCCGAGAGCACCGTGAAGAGGCCGAACAACGCCTCGCCAAGCGCAACATCGACGCCAAGACCCTCCTGGACCGGGCGAACGAGCTCGATGAACTGCGCCGCCGCACCCAGATGGACCTCGACGCCCGACTGGCCGAACTGAACGAGCTGAGCCGCTCCATCGGCGAGCTGATGAAGGCCGGGAACAAGGCCGATGCGGAGACCGCCAGGGCCCGCACCACCGACCTGAAAAGCGCTGCCGCCACCCTCAAGGAGCAGCTCGAAGCCACCGAGAACAGCCTCCACGACCACCTCTGCACTATCCCCAACGCGCCCAACGCCCGCGTGCCCGTGGGCAAGACCCCCGAGGAGAACACCGTGGTGATGCATGAGGGCGCCCTGCCCGACCTGCCCGCCGATGCCAAGCCCCACTGGGAGCTCGGCGAGCAGTACGGCTTCCTGCACATGGACCTCGGTGTCAAGGTCACCGGCGCGGGTTTCCCGGTGTACAGCGGTCCCGGTGCGAAGCTGCAGCGCGCGCTCATCTCCTTCTTTCTGGACCGCGCCACCGAGGCCGGCTACCGCGAGTTCATCCCGCCCCACCTGGTGAACGCCGCCAGCGCCTTCGCCACGGGCCAGCTGCCTGATAAGGAGGGGCAGATGTACCACGCCACGGCCGACGACCTCTACCTCATCCCCACGGCCGAGGTGCCCATCACCAACCTCTACCGGGACGTGATCCTCGACCCCGAGCAACTGCCCGTGAAGATGGTGGGCTACACGCCCTGCTTCCGCCGCGAGGCAGGCAGCTACGGTGCCCATGTCCGCGGCCTCAATCGCGTTCACCAGTTCGACAAGGTGGAGATCGTGCGGATCGAGCATCCCGACCATAGCTACGGCGCCCTGGAGGACATGGTGGAGCATGTGAAGAACCTGCTGCGCGCACTCGAACTGCCCTACCGCCAGCTCCTGCTCTGCGGCGGAGACATGGGCTTCAGCAGTGCGCTCACCTACGACCTGGAGGTCTATGCCGGGGCCCAGAAACGCTGGCTGGAGGTGAGCTCCATCAGCTGCTTCGAGACCTTCCAGAGCAACCGGCTGAAGCTGCGGTTCAAAGAGGACAAGAAGAACCGCCTGCCCCACACGCTCAACGGCAGCGCCCTGGCCCTGGCCCGCATCGTGGCCGCCATCCTGGAGAACAACCAGACCCCCGAAGGCATCCGCATCCCCACCGCACTGCGTCCTTACACGGGCTTCGATATGATCCGTCCATGATCCGTCGCACACTTCCTGTTGTCCTGGCCGCGTTCACAGCGGTGGTGTTGCTGTTCTCCTGCACGGGGAAGCCGCACGACCCTACCAACCTCACCGCCATCGACAGCATGCTCGTACAGGTCGACAGCCTTGAACGCCAAGTGAACGCGATCGAGATCCCCGTGTACCTGCAGATGGATTCCGCGTTCCGCATGCAAAAGGACCGCTTGGAGGCCCTGATGAAGGATACCCTGGACCGCAGCCAGGCCATTGCCGCTGGTAACTATTACCGCGCCATGAACGGTTCCCTCGGGCGTGTGCGCAAGCTGTACGATGCGACGCGCGAGGAACTTCAGCTCATGCGGAAGCAGCTCACCGACCTGAAGAAGGACGTGGCCGGCGGTCACCTTCCACCAGGACCGGAGACCACCTACGTGCAACAGGAGCGCCTCTACCTCTCCGCCCTGGCCCAGAAGACCGTCATCCTGCTCAACAGCGCAGGGACGGCCAAGCGTGCCTGGGACGAACACGGTCCTCGTGTGGATTCACTCCTGGCGATGCCCTCCTCCTTCCCATGATCAGTGCGCACGTCCTGAGGTCCTTGTGCGTCGCGCTGTTCGGGGTGCTGATGGTGCTCAACGCGCAGGCCCAAGGCACGCCCGATGAGCAGCTCGCCGCCCAGTATTTCCAAAAAGGCGAATACGAGAAGGCGATCCTTTACTACGACAAGCTGTACCGCGCGCAGCCCAATCCCTTCTTCTACGAGCAGCTCTTTCGCTGCCACATGGGGTTGAAGCACTTTGAGGAAAGCGAGAAGCTGGCCAAGGACCAACTCCGACGGCAGAACGGTGACCCGCGTTACATGGTGGACCTGGGCAGTGTGTACCGCGCACAGGGAGAGGATGAAAAGGCCGAACAGCAATACCAGAAAGCCCTAAAGGGCATGAAGCCCGACCAGGCCAGCGTGCGCAACCTCGCCAACGCCTTCACCCGATACAACGAACTGGACCTCGCGCTGGAGACCTATGAGCGCGGCCAGAACATGCTGAAGGACGGCACCAACTTCCACTACGAGATCGCCACGATCTATGCCGCCAAGGGCGATGTGCCGGCGATGGTGAAGCAGTACATCGACCTGCTCGGCGCCAACGAGAGCTACATCCAGGCCGTGCAGAACGGGCTGGCCCGCTACATCGATTTCACCGTGGTGGACAACCGGACCGAGGTCCTCCGTACCGAGCTGCTGCGCCACATCCAGAAGGACCCGCAGAAGACCATCTACCAGGAGCTGCTCATCTGGATGTACATCCAACAGAAGGACCTCACAAGCGCATTCGTGCAGAGCAAGGCCATGGACAAGCGCTTCAACGAGGGCGGGCAGCGCCTCATGGAGCTTTCGGAGGTCGCGCTTACGAACGAGGACTTCCCCACCGCCATCAAATGCTACCAGTACGTGGTGGGCCTCGGTAGTGAAGGAACCAACTACCTGCGCGCCCGCATCGGCGAGGTGAACACCCTGGACCGCCAGCTCACGGGCCAGGTCGAACCCTCCCGCGAAGAGCTCCTGACCCTCCGCCAGAAGTACGAGATCACCATCAGCGAACTGGGCCGCAGCAGCGCCACCCTCCAGCTCGTCCGGGGACTCGCCCACCTTGACGCCTACTACCTGAACGACATCCCGGCGGCCATCACGCTGCTCGAGGAAGGCATCTCCACGCCTGGCGCCGATCCGAAGTCGCAGGCGGAGATGAAGCTCGACCTGGGCGACATCCAGGTGCTCAACAGCAACATCTGGGAGGCCTCGCTGCTCTACTCGCAGGTGGACCTCGACTTCAAGCAGGACATGCTCGGCCATGAGGCGCGCCTGCGCAACGCGAAGGTCAGCTTCTACGCTGGCGACTTCCTCTGGGCACAAGGCCAGCTCGACGTGCTGAAGGCCAGCACCAGCAAGCTCATCGCCAACGACGCCATGGAACTCAGCCTGCTGATCAGCGACAACCTGGGTGCCGACAGCAACAGTGTGCCGCTCAGCATGTACGCGCACGCCCAGCTCCTCACATTCCAGCACCGTTACGATGAGGCGCTCACCGAACTGGACAGCCTGACGCTCACCTACCCCATGCACAGCATCAGCGACGAGGTGTTCATGGAGCGCTTCCGCATCGCCTACGCGCGGCACCAGTACGACAGCGCGGCCGTGTGGCTGGTGAAGATCACCGAGCAGTACCCGAACGACATCCTCATGGACAACGCGCTCATTGAACTGGGGCGCCTGTATGACACGAAGCTGAAGGACCCCGAGAAGGCGAAGCAGTACTACGAGCGCCTGCTGTTCGAGCAGGGCGGCAGCATCTTCGTGCCCGAGGCCCGCGACCGTTTCCGCCGATTGCGCGGTGACATGGACGGCCCGCAGACGCCCGAGCAGAAGTTCCTCAACGGCGAGACGCCATGATCATCTACAACGTCACCCTCAGCGTCGACGAGCCCGTTCACCAGGAATGGCTGGAGTGGATGAAGCAGGTGCACATTCCCGATGTGATGGCGACCGGACTTTTCCTGGACAGCCGGATCGTGCGTGTGCTCGGCGAAGAGGAAGGCGGCGTTACCTACGCGGTGCAGTACACCTGCGCGGACATGGCCACCTACGAGCGCTACCGCGACGAGCATGCCCCGCGCCTGCAGGCCGAAACGCAGAAGCACTACGGCGGGCGCTTCGCCGCGTTCCGCACCCTGCTGGAAGTGCTGCACACGGCATGAGCTTCGTCCGCCCCAAGAAGCATTTCGGCCAGCACTTCCTGAAGGAGGACAGCATCGCGCAACGCATCGGCGAAGCCCTCACCCAACATGGCGGCTACCGCAACGTGATCGAGATCGGGCCGGGTACCGGTGCGCTGACCAAGCACCTGATGCACCGCGCCGACATCGACCTCACCTGTGTGGAGCTGGATCCTGAGGCGGCGGCACATCTCCGTGTGATGTAC
The DNA here is from genome assembly GCA_044346705.1 of Flavobacteriales bacterium. Lineage (GTDB taxonomy): Bacteria > Bacteroidota > Bacteroidia > Flavobacteriales_F > PHOS-HE28 > PHOS-HE28. Next base: position 7,943 of record JBIIYP010000048.1, on the reverse strand, counting down.
CCGGACCTCCGACTGATCGAAGGCGATGTGCTGCGCCTGGACCTGCGCACCCGCTTCGACGGGCCTTTCGCCATCATCGGCAACTTCCCCTACAACATCAGCACGCAGATCATCTTCCAGGTCCTGGAGCACCGCGACCGTTGCACCGAGGTGGTGGGCATGTTCCAGAAAGAAGTGTCGGACCGCATCCGCGCCGTGCCAGGCAACAAGGTCTACGGCATCACCAGCGTGGTCACCCAGGCGTGGTACAGCATCGAGCAGATCATGGTGGTGGAGCCCGGATCCTTCATTCCCCCGCCCAAGGTCCGCAGCGCCGTGATCCGTTTGAAGCGCAACACCGTGGAGCATCTGGGCTGCGACGAGAAGCGTTTCTTCCAGTTGGTGAAGATGGCCTTCAACCAGCGCCGCAAGACCCTCTCCAACGCGCTGAAAACCTTCCCCGGCCTGGAGAAGGGTGTGCCGATGCCCTACGCGAAGCAGCGCGCCGAGGAGCTTTCCGTGGCCGACTTCGTGGCCTTGGTGAACGCGGCTTCCTGAGCCTTTCAACCGATTTTCCATCAGGGTCTCTCGAAGAGGACCCTGATGACCTGCCCACGGCTGCGGCGCAATGCTCAGGGTCCTCTACGAGAGACCCTGAGCGAAAAGGGAGGACCCTGAGCGAAAGAGCAGCCATGGGCACATGCGCACATGCCCCCATGGGCACATGACCAAAGGCCCTACTTTCGCGGCGTTCACGCCGGACCGCACTCCCCCCGGCACCCCATGGACGGTCGACCGCGATGGCCTTCAAGCTCAGCAAGTTCAGCCTGGAACGCATCCAGGAGAATGTGGCGCAACGCCGCGGCGAGGCCCTGCTGTCCGAACTGAGCGACCTGCACCCGGCCGACATCGCGGAAGTGATCGACCAGCTCGAGCTGGAAGAGGCCCGCTACGTCTATGAGATGCTCGAGCCCGAGCTCGCAGCGGAAGTACTGGTGGAGCTTCCCGAGGACCTGCGCGATTCGCTGCTGGAGAACTACACCGGCAAGGAGATCGCCGAGGAGCTGATCGAACAGCTCGATTCCGACGATGCGGCCGACGTGATCGCCGAGCTGCCCGAGGAGCTCCAGGAGGAGGTGCTCGCCAACATCGAGGACGCCGAGCACCTCAGCGACATCACCGACCTGCTGACGTACGACGAGAACACCGCCGGCGGCATCATGGCCAAGGAGCTGGTGAAGGTGAACGTCGACGCCATGCTCCTCCACTGCGTCCGTGAACTGCGCGCGCACGCCGACGACATCGAGCACATCTATGTGATCAACGTGGTGGACGACCATGACAAGTTCATGGGCACCATCCCGTTGAAGGAGCTGGTGATCCGCAACCTGCGCACGCCGGTGAAGGACGTGTACGACCCCGATGCCATCTCCGTGCGGGCCGACACCGACAAGGAGGAGGTGTCGCGGATGATGGAGAAGTACAACCTCACCGTGCTGGCCGTTGTGGACGCGCGGGGCCGCCTGCTGGGCCGCATCACCATCGACGACGTGGTGGACGTGATCCGCGAAGAGGAGACCGAGGACGTGCAGCGGATGGCCGGTATGGAAGCGCTGGACTATTCCTACTCCAACAGCAGCCTGTGGGAGATGGTGAAGAAGCGCGCGGGCTGGCTCATCGTGCTGTTCATCGGCGAGAGCTTCACCGCCACCGCCATGGGTTTCTTCGAAGGCCAGATCGAGAAAGCCGTGGTGCTCGCGCTCTTCATCCCGCTCATCATCAGCAGCGGCGGCAACACCGGCTCGCAGGCCAGCACGCTCATCATCCGCGCGCTCGCGTTGGGCGATGTGACGGTGTCCGAGTGGTGGCGCATCTTCAAGCGGGAGCTCAGCGTGGGCCTGATGCTCGGCGTGGCGCTTGGCATCTTCGGTTTCCTGCGCGTGGCGGCCTACAGCCAGTTCAGCACCGCCTATGGTCCGCATTGGGAGCTGATCGGCCTCGCTGTCGGTGGCTCCCTGCTCGGTGTGGTGGTCTGGGGCAACCTGATGGGCTCGCTTTTCCCGCTCCTGCTGAAACGCCTTGGCTTGGACCCTGCCGTATCGTCCGCACCCTTCGTGGCCACCGTGGTCGACGTCACCGGCCTGTTGATCTACTTCACCATCGCATCGTTCCTGCTCGTGGGCGTCATCCTGTGACCATCGCTTTCATCGATAGCGTACACCCGCTGCTGGCGGAACGACTGACCGCCGCAGGGCACATCTGCATCGACCTGCATACCGCATCGGACAAGGAGCTCATGCACACGCTCGCCCAGATCGAAGGCATCGTGGTGCGCAGCCGTCAGCTCGGTGCGGAGGTCCTGCAAGGCGCACCCCGCCTCCGGTTCGTGGGCCGCGTTGGCGCAGGCCTGGAGAACATCGACACCGGCTGGTGCGCGGCGAAGGGCATCACGGTGTACAACAGCCCCGAGGGCAATCGCGATGGCGTGGGCGAGCTCTGCGTGATGCTGTTGCTGATGTTGTTGAAGTATGCCGCGCGTGCGAACGAGCAGGTCCACCGGGGGCTTTGGCTGCGTGAGGAGAACCGCGGCAGCGACCTGCACGGCAAGACGGTCGGCATCATCGGCTACGGGCATATGGGCGCCGCCTTCGCGGAGAAACTGGCCGGTTTCGGTGCGCGCATCCTGGCCCACGACAAGTTCAAGCAAGGCTTCGGCAGCGACCGCGTGAAGGAGGTCTCGCTGGAAGAGCTACAGCGCGAATGCGATGTGGTGAGCCTTCATCTTCCGCTCAACACCGAAACACACCATTACGCGAACACTCCTTTCCTGGCAGGCTTCGCGAAGCCCATCCATCTGCTCAACACCAGCCGCGGACCTGTGCTGCACACCGCCGCACTTCTGGACGCATTGGACGCTGGCAAGGTGATCGGAGCCGGACTCGACGTGCTGGAGTTCGAGCGCCCCGATCTTTCGGGCCTCGACCCCTCCATGGAACCGCACACCCTGAAGCGCCTTCTCGCACATGATCGGGTGTTGCTCACACCGCACATCGCTGGCGTCACGCACGAAGGAAAACGCAAGATGGCCGAAGTGCTGGCCACGAAGATCCTGATGCATCATGCGTAAGCCTCACCTGCTCTACATTGCATCAGCACTTTCGCTCCTCGCGAGCGCGTGCGGCACCGATCACATGGCACCTCCCGACGTACACGGCCACCGTGGTTGCCGCGCCTTGATGCCGGAGAACACCGTCGCCGGCTTTCTGAAGGCCGCCGAGCTCGGCTGCATATGGATGGAGATGGACGTGGTGATGACCAGTGACGGCCAGGTGCTCGTGAGCCATGAACCCTGGATGGACCACCGCATCTGTCGCACCCCGCAAGGCGACAGCATCACACCGGAACAGGAACGCAGCTTCAACATCTTCCGCATGACCACGGCGGAGGCCCAAGCCTTCGATTGCGGCAGCGCGCAGCACCCGGACTTCCCGGAACAGGAGAACGGACCCGCACACAAGCCGACCCTGCAGGAGGTCGTGGAAGCGCTGGACGACTACGCCACCGAGAACGGCTTCGGCACCATCGGCTTCAACATCGAGATCAAGAGCGAACCGGACCTGTACGGCTCGTTCCAGCCCGCGCCTGAACCTTTCGCCAAGGCCGTGCTCGGTGCCATCGAGGACCTGAACATCGCGGACAGGCTCATCCTCCAGAGCTTCGACCCTGCGATCCTGGAGGTGATCCACGATGCGGAACCGGGCATCCGACTTTCCCTGCTCGTGGAGAACAGCGACGGCGTGGAGGCCAACCTCAAGCGCCTGTCCTTCATGCCGGCCATCTACAGTCCTGACTTCGCGCTCCTTGATGCAGGCGTGGTGGAAACCTTGCACGCAAGGGACATCGAGGTCGCGGCATGGACGGTGAACGAGGATGCGGACATCCGCCGGGTGATCGCCCTGGGCGTGGATGTCATCATCACCGATCGCCCGGACCGGGTGTTGGGGATCCTGGACGAAGGCGAGTGATCACTTCAGGACGAATCGGGCCGTACTGCGACTGCGTTGTTCGATGAGCACCTCCCGGCCCGCGGTGAGAAAGTGGAGCGTGGCCTCGTCGAAGTGCCGCACCGTGAGCAGTTCGCAGCCTTCGTTGTAGCGCACCTCATAGACCTTGCGAAGCTCATCGATCAGCTCGCGGCTCCGGGAGCCATCATCAACGACCACGCTGAAGGCCAAGGCGCTGTTCTGCATCAGGTCGATGCGCACGTTGCGCTGTGCGAAGAGCCAGAAGATCCCGCTGAGGTTCTCCTCCACCACGAAGCTCAGGTCCCTCGGCGTGATGGAAACGAGCAGCTGCCCGGGCTTCACGATGAACGAGGGGATCAACGAATCGTTCTCGCTGTGGTCGTCGATGGTACTGCCCGGCGCGGCCAGGTCGATGAACGAACGGACGTACAGCGGAATGTGCTTCTTCTGCAAGGGCTGCAGCGTTCGCGGATGGATCACGCTCGCCCCGAAGTAGCTGAGCTCGATCGCCTCACGGTAACTGATGTGCGCCAGCAAGCGCGTATCGGGGAACCGCTTGGGGTCCGCATTGAACATGCCCGGCACGTCCTTCCAGATGGTCACGCTCTGCGCATCGAGCAGGTAGGCGAAGATGGCCGCGGAGAAGTCTGAACCCTCGCGACCAAGTGTCGTGGTGAGCCCATCCGCCGTGCGACCGATGAAGCCCTGGGTGACCACGCGTGAAGGCGTTGCCGAGAGCATCGGTCTCAGGTAACGATCGGTCAGGTTGCCGCAGGCCTCCCATTCCACCCGCGCCGACCGGTAGGTGGCATCCGTCCGCACGATGGTGCGGGCATCGAGCCAGGTGTTCGCCAGTCCGGCATGGACCAGGTGCGCGCTCACGATCAGCGTGCTCCATAGCTCACCGCAGGAAACGACCTGGTCGTAATCGCGGTCCACGTTGCCCGAAGGTTTTCCCTTGAGCAAGGCGTTCAGTCTGTCGAAATGCAGCACTAGCTCCGCCGCTGCCGCAATGCCGTCGGGTGCCACTTCGGCCAGCACGGAAAGGTGCGCGCGGCGCAGCTCCTCCATGCGTTGCTTCACATCACGCCCTTCCGTCCAGCCCCACACCACCTCCTCCAGCGCGTTGGTGGTCTTGCCCATGGCGCTCACGACGATCACCAGGTCATCATCCGGAAAGTGTTTGAGGACGTTCGCCACATTGCACACGCCGGCCGCATCCTTCACTGAGGCTCCTCCGAATTTGAAGACTTTCATGCGGTGATCAGTTGCTGCATGTCCTCACGGGTCATGCGCCCGTTCAGCCATTTCGGATCGAAGGTCGCACCCAACCGCACATAGAACCGCATGGCCTCCGTGTTCCAGTCGAGCACCTGCCACAGCATGTGGTGGTGGCCTTGCTCCAAGCCGAACGAAGCACAGGTTCTGAAGAGCTTCTCCCCGACGCGCTGGCCCCGTGCATGTTCGGTCACGATGATGTCTTCCAGGTACAGGCACCTACCGCGCCACGTGGAATATCGTTCATAGCACACGGCCATGCCAACCAACTTGCCGCTCGCCAACTCGCCGCTTGCCGCTGGCACCTCCGCCACCCATCCCCACCACACCGGCCTCTCCCCGAAACCGGCATCCAGCATCGCGGCCTCGGACACGGTCACCGCTTCCGGCTCCTTCTCGAAGGTCGCCAGCTCTCGCACCAAGGCCAGCATCTGCGGCACATCCCGGGCCTCGGCCTTGCGGATCACAACTTCCATGGTGCCCAAAGATCGCTCCCGCCGGATATTTGCAGCGCAACAAGGGACACAGGAGCTTCACATTTCCGCATTCCCAGCATTTTCACATTCCCATCCATGGCCACCATCAAGACCCTCGCCGAGTTCATCACCGAACGCCAGCACGAGTTCACCTACGCCACCGGTGAGCTCAGCCAGCTGCTCACCAGCTTCCGGTTGGCAGGCAAAATGGTGAATCGCGAAGTGAACAAGGCCGGGCTCGCCGAGGACATCCTTGGCGCGCAGGGCACGGAGAACGTGCAAGGAGAAGCGCAGCAGAAGCTCGACGTCTACGCCAACGACCTCTTCCTTCGCCTGCTGAAGAGCCAGGGCATGGTGTGCGCCGTGGCCAGCGAGGAGAACGACGACATCGTCCACTTCGACAACGGCGGCAAGTACGTGGTGACCATGGATCCGCTCGATGGCAGCAGCAACATCGATGTGAACGTGAGCATCGGCACCATCTTCAGCATCTACCGGCGCATCAGCGAAGGACCGAAGGCCACGATGGATGACTTCATGCAGCCCGGTAGTGCCCAGGCCGCCGCCGGTTACATCATCTATGGAAGCAGCACGATGCTCGTATACACAACGGGCCACGGCGTCAACGGCTTCACACTGGACCCCAGCATCGGCACCTTCTGCCTGAGCCACCCGAACATGCAGACCCCTGCTGAAGGAAAGATCTTCTCCGTGAACGAAGGCAACTACTTCGAGTTCAGCGAGGGCGTGCGCAACTACATCGACGACTGCAAGCGCCAGCAGATGAGCGGCCGCTACATCGGCAGCCTGGTGGCCGACTTCCACCGCAACCTGCTGAAGGGCGGCATCTACCTCTACCCCGCCACCAGGAAGGCCCCCAAGGGCAAGCTCCGCCTGCTCTACGAGGCCAACACCCTGGCCATGATCGTGGAACAGGCCGGCGGCTTGGCCACCGATGGCACCACGCGCATCCTCGACCTCAAGCCCACCGAACTGCACCAGCGCTGCCCGCTGTTCATCGGCAGCAAGGCGATGGTGGAGAAGGCCATGAAGAGCTGATCACAGCTCCATCCACGAAGCACGTTCACCGATCAGGATCCGGTAGCGCTCCTTCAACTCTTTAGGCACAAAGCCAAGGCCGATGAACTCCATCCACTTCGGCAGTGCCTTCTTCATGCGGTTGAAGAGGTTGAGGATGGCGCGCTCGTTCAGCCCGGCTGTGCGCATGGCCGTCTCGAAGTCGGTGCGGGTGAGCTTGCTCTTGCGGCCGTTAAGGGTGAGGGCGAGCTCTTCCGTTTCATTGATCAACAGCGTGGAAGGCACCATGTCGTACGCCGGGCTGAGGTTGTAATGGCCGTCGATATCCTTCAACAGCGAGAAGTTCTTCAGGTGCATGTCCGCGTTGCCGGTGAGGAAGCTGAAGAGGACTTGCTCGTAGAAGAATGTGAGGTCGAACTGTGTGTTCCTCGCATAGCGTGTGATCGCCTTCACGATCTGCTCGTGCGATCCCTTGTACTTGTGTTCGGTCTGGCGTTCGGTCAACTGGCACATATCCTCCATGTGGAGCTTGGTCACCTTACGGCCGCCGGGTTTACCGACACGATCCACGCGACGCGTGATGTAAGCCAAAGCGCCATCCTCCATGGGAAGCAGGCCGTGCGGCACGGTGCGTATGCCCGCCAACTCTGCTAAGTGCATGGTCAGATCCTCCAACTCCACCATGTGCGGATAGTTCGGTGTGGGTGGCTTGAGGATATGACTGCCCCATACGCCGATGATCGTAAAGCGGTCGGGCGATGCGTTTGGGTCGCCGCGCATGAGACCGAGCGACAACTTCGTTTGCGCACCGGCCACCGTGGCGCTGCGCAGAACGCTCTGCTTGGCGAGGCCGAGGATATCCAACTCCGTGAACGGCAGCGTTGGCGCCACAGGTGTGCCGAAAAGCTTGCGACTGCACGCGGGATGGTAGTCGTGCTGCCCTACCTCCAGTTCGAGGTAGCAACCCAGGCAACGTTCACTGCTCATCGTCCGTGGTGTTGATCGGTTCAATGCTCACCGCGCCGATGCAGTCCTTGCAGCACGCGAGCAACAGTCCCATGCGATCGCGCGGGTCGAGCTTCCAGCTTTTCTCCGCAATGGTGAGCAACCAGCCTTCCGGTATCAGTCCGTCGAAGAAGGGAAAAAG
>JBIIYP010000082.1:0-8348 GCA_044346705.1 Flavobacteriales bacterium | reverse complement strand
GGTTGTTGCAGGTGAGGGTGGTGTTGGCATTGAGCAGGTTCTTGGTGGTGGCATCCACGAGGGTGGACATCAACACCTGGGTGCGGGTCGAAACATCGGGGCACCCGCAGGCGCTACCGATCGACTGGGCCTGCGCTGCAGCGCTGCCAAGTGCGACCACACCGGCCGCCATCAGGCTTTTGATCACGTTGTTCATCGGAGATTGGGGGTTGGATTGAGTGGTCAGTTCACTGTTTTGGACTCCGGCAAAAGTCCCCTGCCAATGTCCCGTCAGGGTTACTGGAACGCTATGATTCACTTACCCTTGGATCAAGGGATCATTGCCGGATCGATGGTCGGGGCCAACGATCGCTTAACATCACAATCGACACCGATACCCATCCGTTCATCTGTCAACCAGGGCTACAGGGTTTACACCCAACGTCCATTGTTGGGACGGATGTCGAGATGCTCGAGGGCGAGGCTCAAGGTTGCCACTGTGCCGTACCGCGCAGCGCTTCAACGCGCACTTCATCTGTCGGGCCGGCTTCGGTGGATACACAGCGCAGCACACGTTTTTCAGGGGTGCGCACCTGCACGTTCAACTGGTACTTGAGCGATCCGGTGGTGCTCAATTGTGCGACCAGGACCACATTATCCGGCGTAATGCCGGGTGTTCCGCCCAGTACGGCCCATGCCCCGTCCATAGTGTGGATCACCGAGCCCCGGATGTTCTTCACATAGCCGGTGGGCATGCGGAACTCCACCACGCCCGCCACCTTATCACGGGCTACAAGCCCATCATTGGTGCACAGGGGAGCAGGGACCCGTCCCGAGCGAATGCCCGTGGCGGATCGATCCCCATAGGACGAACAGGACAAGATGGACACGTCCGGATCGCTGGACCGGGGTATGGCCCAATGACCGTCGCTGGCGGCACCGATGGTCAACCAGGAATCCAGCGCAAGCGGATACAGATCCAACCTGTCTGCATCGATGCGATCGCCGAAGGCCGCTCCGTTCGAAGTGTCGTTGAAAAAAGTCGTCGTTGTGCTCAGCTCGAGCTGGTTCCGTTCATCGCCGTAGACCATTTGAAGTTCGTAGCCTTCAGCAAGGTCGATGAAGATGCGGTAGGTGGCCAGCGGCGGGCCTTCCAGTTGAGCCTCCACATGATAGATCTCCACAAGAACGTTGTCGATGGCCTGGCCCAATGCGTTCGGCACGGCGTATGCCAGGCTCAATAGAGCGAACAGGCGCACCATGGTCAGTTCGGAGAACATACGGTCAGAACTTCGACACGCGCTTGACGCTGCGCTGATCGCCGATCGTCACCTCCACGAAGTAAATGCCGGTGCTGAGGCCGGAGATGTCCAGCAGCTGCTGGCGATCGCCGGTAAGCTCACCAAGGTCCTGTTCGATAAAGGTCTCACCAAGCGCGTTGCGCAAGGTCACGAGAACCTCTTCGCCGCGCAGGGCCTCGATCGTGATGCGCACGACGTCGCGCGTTGGATTGGGGCTGATGGTGATCAGGTGGTCATTGCGCTCTTCGGCGATGCCCACCTCGCCCACGCAGATGCATCCAGTGGCCCAGGTATCATCCACCGTTGTGCTGTCGCCATCGTCGCATGGGGTTCCTGGTAGTGCACTGCCGCCCAGGACGCCGAGACAGTCCTCGCCGATGCAGATGCAATTCGCGTCGAACACGTCGTTCTCGGTGTCGCCGTTGCCATCATCGCAGCTTGTGCCGGGCAACGCGGAGCCGTTCGGTACGCCCAGGCAGTCCAACTGCTGCGCCCCGGAATTGAAACAGAGCGTGGCGTTGGTGAACTTGTTGTCGTCGCTGAAGCCACCGCCCGAGGTGTCGGAAGGCAGCAGGGTGGCATAGAACTCCATGATCTCATGGCAGTTCGGGTCGCTGCAGACCAAGGTGTCCGGGATCCTCACCCATAGGTTGAAGCAGATGTTGAACTCACCGTCCGTGGTGAATTGTCCGAGCAGGATGCGGTTGGCCGTATCCGGTCCACCGATGCCGCCGAGCACGGTCCATGCGAAATTGTCGTCGCTGTAGCTGCTGCTCCCGGAAGGATCGAACATGTTCGGCGCGCTGCCCACGGAAGTGATGGACGGAGGCACGGTCGGGGCGTAGAGGCCGTCGGAAGTTGTCAGAGGGATGCCCATGGCCGCCACGTCGTTGACCAGAAGAGGAGTTCCAGTGCTGCCGCCGTCGTTGTTGGGGCCACCCACGATCGAGCCGTCAGGGTCATCCGATTTAGGGACACCCCAATGCGCGTCGCTTGCGGCACCCATGCTCAGCCAAGAGTCGATGGCCACCGTGTTCTTGTCGAGGTGGATGTCATTGATCGCATCACCCCAAGCCTCGCCACGGTCGTCGTTGTTGAACATCGTGGTGGTGGTGCTGATGGTGAACGGATGATTCGTGAAACCGCCTGCCGTTACCAGCTTGTACCCGGGTTTCAGGTCGGCGAAGATGCGGTAGGTGACCATGCCCTCGGCCAGTTCAGTGCCGCCATCGGTATCCGAGGCATCAGCGCTGTCCGCCACATAGTAGGTCTCCACGATAAGCCCTTGGAAGCCGCCCGGGTCCGGAGGTGTGTACTGCGCGATCATGGGTATCGTGGTGAGCAGTGCGATCGAAAGGGGCAGTGTCCGGAGGGTCTTCATGGTGATGGATACGATGAGAGGGCGAAGCTATCGTCGCTGTGAGGGGGCAATGTTCGGCGTGTATTAATTGATCGTTACGCGCGCCGATTTCGGTTTCAATGTTTGACAAGACGATGCGTCTCGATGTGTTCATCCATGCGGATGACCATCAGGTAGGTCCCGGGCGCAAGGGTGCCCAGGTGGAGGTCCAATGGGCCGGACCCGATGCTGTTGGTGGGTGCCAGGACGTGCCGCCCCAATGCATCGTTGATGACGAGCGAAGTGGATCGCTGTCCGAGCGCTGCTGGCATCACCGTCACAGCGTCGCCTGCGGGGTTCGGGAAAAGGACCGTACGTGCGCCGATGGCCGCCTCGTTCACGCTCACGTCCGGGCACACGATCGTCACGTCAAGTCCATTGCAACTATCGGGGCCGTAGCAGCAGAGCTGGGATACGTTGAAGTTGGCAAGGGGGTCGTAATTGCAGGCCACCGTGTCCAGGCAGCCGAACACGATGACGGTCTGGCAAGAGCCGTCGTCGCACCCGGCGTTCGGGTCGAACTCGAGGAAGCCCGGGTCGGTGCATCCGCAAACAGGTGGGTAGTTGAGCGCTCCGTTGGCAAGCTCTCCGGTCTGTAGCAGGCTGTCGTCCGCCACGATCCGGATCAGGGAGCCATCGGGCCGGATGAGCTCGATGTTGAGGGCGAAGGAAAGCTCTCCGCAGGTGGTGAGCTGGGCCACGAGCACCTTGTTCTCCTGGGTGGGTCCCTTTACGCCTGGAGCGATACAGTTCATGAAGAAGGAGTTCGAAACGAAGGAGCTGAACAAGGTGCTGTCCTTGAAGACCGGCTCGGGGTCGTCGCCGATCACGCTGAAACCCGGAGGCAGCGCAGTGCCGCCGTTGAGCGGCACAAGGCCGTCGTGCGTGGTCAGCGGAAGGCCCGCTCCAGGGTCCGCGTTAAGGAGAAGCCCTCCTGGCACGGGAAGGCTTCCACCATCGTTGTTCGCGCCTCCCACTATGGAACCGTCGGCGTCCTCCGGCTTCAGGATGCCGTACTTCTGGTTGGAGGCGGCACCCATGCTCAGCCAGGAATCGAGCGCCACGGTGTTCTCATCCAGCGCCGAGTTGTTCACCTCATGCCCGAAGACCTTGCCCCGGTCCAGGTTGTTGAAGAACACACAGGTACTGCTGATGGAGAGCTCATGGTTGGCGTCGCCGAAAATGGACTTCAAGGCGCAGCTGTCGCAGAGATCGAGGTACACCCGGTAGGTGACCGTGCTGTCCGGGATGCCCCCGGGCACGCCGATCGTGTCGGTTCCGTCGAATACGTCGGTGATGTAGTAGGTCTCCACGATCACTTCCTCCAGAAGCGATTGCGCCGCGACATCGACAGGGCTTTGGGCGAGGATGAACGCCAGCAACGGAAGGATGGAAAGGACGCGGTCTTTCATGGCCGTAGCGTTCATCACTTGATGGTGTACTGGATGTTCAACTGGAACTCCGTGCCGTATGCATAGCGGTCGAAGGTGTAGTCGTAGCCGCTGGCGAAGAGGTACTTACGCTGGATGGGCGAGTTCAGCAGGTCGCGCACCCGGAACGTGAACACCCAACGCTCACCGGCACGCTGTGAGGCGGACAGGTCGATCAGGTCCCTGGGCATCTCGTACGCTCGGATCCCATCGGGCAGCTGCTCGCTGTTGGTGACCGCAAGCTTCGCTCCCTGACGGTTGTAGGAGACGCTCACGGAGAACCCCGCGCTGTCGAGCCCATAGGTGAGCGTGCCGTTCAGGATGTACGGGGCCTGGCCGAACATCTGTGTGGTGTAGTCCACCTCTTCGTTGTTCAGGACCGTGGTGAGCTCCGATCGGGATTCCATCCAGGTGAAGTTCCCACGCAGTTCGAAATGGCGATCAAGCTTGGCGCGGCCTTCGAGCTCCAATCCGAGCACGGTGGACGTGTTCGCGTTCCGCCAGGTGAAGCCACCTGCCTGGGTGCCCAGCAATTCAATGTGGTTCTTGAAATTCTTGTAGAAGCCGCTGACGGAAGCATTGTTGCCCGATGGGAAGAAACGTTCAAGGCGGATATCGAAGTTGTCGATGGTCGTCATCTCCAATTCGGGATTCCCGTAGACCGTTGCCTGGTACTGATAGTCGTAATACTGCACGACGGACAGCTCACGGAAGCTGGGGCGTCCGAGGGAACGGAAATAGCTTAGTCTCAGGTTCGTCGGTGCCAGCTCATCGTTGACAAGCCGGTAGATCAGGTTCACGCTTGGCAACAGGTCCCATTGCTCGATCGAACCGGGCACGGCCAGTTTCGGTTCGGGACTGGCGCCGCCGCCGAGCGAAAGATCGCCCACCGTACCGCGTTCGCTGTCGTTCGCAGCCACACCGTCCAGGTAGTATTGGTAAATGTCCGTGAACAGGTCGGTGTATTCGGCACGAAGACCACCGGCCACCCGGATGCGGTCCGTGATGGCATAGTCCGTCATGCCATAGATCGCCCAAACGTTCAGGATGCCGATGTCGTTGTCCTTGAAGGAGCCGAAGGGCTCATAGCGTGACTGGAACCGGCCGTCGGGTCCCATTTCGAACCGGCCGGGCTCCTCCCATTGGGTGGGACCCGGCGCACCCTGTACCACGTAGTACTTCTGTTCATTGATCCGCTCGTTCCAACGATAGGAACCACCGAACTTCAACTTGCGGACCTTCGCCACGTCATCGCCCAAGGGCAATTCGAAGCCGAGCTTGGTATCGAGCAGGTCCTCATCGAGGTATCGAAAGATGCGGCCCGGAGGTGTGAGGGCCCCGTCCACCCCGGTGATCGGTTCGCCTTCCGGGGGAAGGATGTACTGGACAACCTTGAAATCAAGCATGTCACGGCTGCCCGTACTGTAGGAGACCTCCGGTACGACGGTGAGGTTGAACGCGGGGATCAGGTGCTTGCTGCCGTATTGAAAGGCCCACAGTTTCCGCTCCTCCCAGTACTGGTCCTCACTGGCGAAGGTCTCGCCGCTCACTGTGGGATCCAGGAACTCCATGTACCGCGCGTAGTTCTGGCCCAATGCGTTGCCCATGGCGGTGAGCGTGAAGCTGTTGTTCCTGTCCAACGTGAAGGCAACGTTGCCCAGGGTGCTCCACCCGTTGCTTTCGATGCTGACCTCCTGAACGCCCTGTCGTTTGAACCCCTCTGTCGGCGTCTCGTCATCGTACGGGTCGAACGTCCGTCCGTAAAGCGCTTCGCTATCGAACATGGTCTCGGTCTGGTATCGGAATCCGAGCAGATAGCCCAAGCGCTTCGGGCGCTCCTTCTTCTTGAAGAGGTCGACCTGGTTGCCGATCGTGAAGCCCGCGTTGAAGTTCGGGCGGCCCTCCACCTCGTTCACGCGCCAGCGGCTGTTGTCCCATTTCGTGTTCAGCTCGGCCATCTCCGCGTTCACGATGGGAGAGAAGTAGGCCAGGTCGTAGGTGCTGTTGTACTGGTCCACGGCATTGCTCACGGCTGTGCCATCATACAGCAGCGCAGGAGCCAGAAGACCCAACTCGGTCAGCGTAAGATGTTGGAGCGTGATGTTGTCGCTCATCACGGTCGACTGGAATCCAGGCGTGCTTTGTACGATCCCGTAATTGCTTAGGTAGTCACCAAGGCCGAGCAGTTCCAATTGCTGGAAGAGGTCGGGTTCAATGAAGGTGGGATAGTCCTCCACGGCGTCGGGTATGCCTTCGGGGATCGCGCGCATGCCATCGTCCTTGCCCAACCAATCGGTGCTGCTGCGGCCGCCGCTGACGATCGGCTTGAAGCTGGACTGCGGGTTGTAGCCCAGCGTGGTGGAGAGGGTGACCTGTAGCGATTGTGGATAGTCGCTCGTGTTCAGCGACATATAGGCCCCGGACCAATCGCCGGGAAGATCCGGCGTGGCGGTCTTGGTGATGATGATGTTGTCCAGTAGGCCCGTCGGGAAGAGATCGAGACGAAGGTTGTTGGTGAACGGGTCCAGCGTAGGGATGCGACCTCCGTTGATGGTGGTGACCAAATAGCGGTCCGCGAGGCCCCGGACGGTGACGAAGGAGCCCACGGTGGAAACACCGGAAACACGGCGCACGGCCTGGGCGGCGTCACCATCACCGGTCTTTTGGAGCGCATCCCGTGAAATGAAGTCGAAGTTGACGGCCGAATTGATCTTCATCCGTTCGAGGTAGCCGTCCGTGCGCTTGTTGGCCTTTCTCGTGATCTCGAGCTCCACCAGCTCCTGGCCTTCTCCTTCGCGCAGTTCGAAATTCTGCACCGCCACACCGCCCTTCGGATCCACTACCAGCTCCTGGGTGATATAGCCCATGGTGGCCACCACCAAGGTGACCGGCCCCGCTGTACGTATGGTCAGTGAATAGTCCCCCTCCAGGTTCACGTCCACGCCCACGCGCGGATCGCTGTTCTTGACAACGACCGTGGCACCGATCAATTCCTCACCGGTCACCGCATCCGTCACTTTCCCCCGCACTGTCCCCTGGCCCTGCGCCAACAGCGTATTGAGCAGTAGAAAAATGGCGTAAAGAAGGAAGCGTTTCATGTCCGGTCCGATTCGGGCGGCAAGGTTACTGGCAAGAGGGATCGGCCATGTTAGGAGAATGTTATCTCTGCTCTGGTGGGGCCTTATCCGTGTGCTCGATCCGGTACTTCATGTTACTCACGGAATTGGTGCAGGACGTAATTCGGACAGGTCCGGCAGGCCAACGTCCTGTGCTCATTGGCGGTCGACCTTACCCTGCATGCGCTGGACCTGGGGGCATGGGACATCGGCATCGCTGCAATAGACACAACAGATGCCGGTGCGCTTGTGGATGTGCAGGCCGCAACTGAAGCACTTGGTATGCAGCACGCTGCCTTCACTGGGCATCTGTTCCCGGATCAACTCACCGCAATGCGGGCAGCGCATCACGGCGAAGTAGCGGATCCTGCGCCGTGATGGACGCAGCAGGCGATGGAGTGTGCGCACCATGATCGCGCAAAGGTCGAGCGCCTTCCTGAAGTCATCGTTTGGGCAGTCCTAAGCTATTCGAAGCGTTGGTCCACGGCGCGGTCGAATGAACAACGGCCCGGGAGACCTCGTTCGGGGATCCTTCAGCAGGGGGGTGGTGAAGGGTCGGTGGGGGGGATGGAACGAGGTCCCGGACCGTTGTGGGGACGAAGGTCGAATGCCACGTGTGACGCTGCGTTCGGGGAAGGTTAAGCTTTACGCCATTCGGGCGTTCAACGGGTGCGATATGCCCTCGGCGTTGCTTGAAACCTCGATCGCATGGCTTCGGTGTTCACCACCTTGCTTCACTGTGCGAGACCGTTACCGCCCGGTGTCCTTCAACCCACCACACTTCGATGCATATGGGCCGACAACGAGGTTGCCCGAACCACGAGGCTGGAATGGGAGCATTGATCATCGCATGGGGTCTTCGTTGCGGAGAAGGAAGGTACAATGAGCGCTCAGCTTGGCTGACCATCCTTCAGCATTCCCGCGGCAAGCACCTGCTCGTGAATGCAATCGCGCGCCGCCTCCAAGCCCTGCATGGCGATCAGGAACGGTACACGCACCTCACCGCCATCGCGGTATTGCAGTCGGAAGTGCTTTTCCTTCGGCGACCTGCCCCCGTGGTAACGCACGCGCCCATCCTCCGCACAGCTTTCCATGTGCGCGAGGGCGGCTTCCAGGTCGTTTG
>JBIIYP010000081.1:0-8363 GCA_044346705.1 Flavobacteriales bacterium | reverse complement strand
GAGAAACCACGGATACTCACGGATGGACACTGATGGTCAACAGGATGTTGCGGGCCGAGGTGGGGCGCTCGCTGGCTCGCGGAGATCAACCGCAGAGAGCGCAGAGGGCGCCGAGACTGAAATTCTCACAGGCTCACCTTGGTAGTGAGAAACCACGGATACTCACGGATGGACACTGATGGTCAACAGGATGTTGCGGGCCGAGGTGGGGCGCTCGCTGGCTCGCGGAGATCAACCGCAGAGAGCGCAGAGGGCGCCGAGACTGAAATTCTCGCAGGCTCACCTTGGTAGTGAGAAACTCGGATGGACACTGACCTTGCTCCGCCGTAGCGGCTACGCAGAGGCGCAGTGAACACGGATACGGAGATCAGGCTTCACCCTTCAGCCATCAGCCATCGCCGATCGTCCTTCTTCTCTGCTGGCTCCGCTCCCGAAATGCGACTGCCTCCTGCACCTGCCTACTGATCGCAATAGAAGCAAGTTCCGCTGCCGGATGCTCAGCCTTCGCCTTTCATCCATCAGCCATCGCCGATCGTCCTTCTTCAGTACCGGTTCTTCCGCTTGTTCCGATGCCGCTTCTTGCCACCGCCACCGCTGTTGCCACCGCCGCCTTGGTTGCCGTAGCGTTGCTTGCGGGTGTCCACCTCGTTGCGGGGGCCGTTGCGCTGGGTCTGCAGCAGGGCATCCGAGCTGGTGAGCTGCTGGTCGGGCTTCAACAGGAGCTTGCCTTTGCTCAGTTCAGCGAGGTCCTTGAAGATCACGCCATCGCCCACGCTGTCGCGGTTCCAGGTGAGGAACTGCTTCTTCATCAGGTTGGCGATGAGCAGGGTCAGCGCCTCTTTTTCGCCGCCGTCCTCCTTGGCCACACAGGTGGCGATGAGCCGCTCCACCATCTTTCCGTAGTGGCCGAAGCGGATGGTCTGCTTCGGGTAGGGTACACGCTCGGGCTTGGTGTCGAGCTCCTCGGCGGTGGGCTTGGGGAAGGGGCCGTCCACATCGAGCTTGAACTCGCTCATGATGTAAAGGTGGTCCCACAGGGTGCGGTCCCCGTTCTCGCTGTTGCGCAGCTGGGGGTTCAGGCGGCCGATCACCTGGATGATGGCATGGGACATCCGGGTGCGTTCCACGCGGTCCTCCACGTCCATGACGTGCTCCACCATGCGCTGCACGTGACGCCCGTACTCAGGGATGATCAGGCGCGGGCGCTGGGTGTTGTAATCGAAAACGACGGGAAGCGGGGTGCTCATGCGTACTTGAGGCCAGGATGATCGGTCGGTGGCGCGTGATCGCAAGGACCGTGCGCCTGTCCCGGAAGTGTGCTGCCCGGGACCCCGGTCCGCCAAAGGTAGTGGAACGCTCCGAACCTGCCCCGCATGGGGGTAGGCTCACTCCCGCTGGATCCGCGGATACATCAGCTCCGCGTCCGTCACCACCTGCACGCCCTGTGGCAGCTGGTCCATCGGGTGGGTGTCCTGGAAGATCACCACACGGTAGCCCTTCGCCCGCAGCCGTTCCACCTCCTCCTGCGACGGGATCTTGTCGATGGCCTCGATGCCGAAGCGGAACATGATCTCCTGTCCGCGCTGCGAAGGCACGTTGAAGAGCGCGAATGGGCCGGGGCCATGCATCAGGCCCACCAGCTTGTCCTCGAAGGCCAGCGCGCGCATGCGTTCACGCCAGGGGTCCTGCGCCACCAGTTGGCCCGGGAAGTCGCTATGCCGGAACTGCGTGCGCTCCAGGTCGAGGCCGAGCGCAGCGAGCAGCACGGCGCCGAAGATCCCCACCACCGTGCCCCACCGCTCCTTCACCAACTGGTCCAACGCGGCATGGAGGACGTAAGCCACCGCGATCAGATACAGCGGCAGCAGCACCATCGTGTAGCTCACCATCTTCGTGGCGGCGAGAGCGAAGAAGAGGTGCACGGCAAGCGGCAGCGCGAGCAGCAGGACCCGGTGCTCCGTTCGTGCAGCGCGGAACGCCAGCCACACCACCGCCGGCAACACGAGCCACCAAGCATAGGGCGGCAACAGGTCGGAGATCTGATCGAAGTGGTAGGTCCAGCTGCCTTCGTGTCCGTCCACCGGCTCGCTGAAGTGCTTCGCCTTGAAGCCCCATTGGAAGGCCGCCAGCTCCGGAAAGCGCAGGGCGATGCTCAACACCCAGGCTCCGGCGATGGTGAGCGCTGCGCCCAACGCGATCGCCATGGGCGCAAGTGCTTCACGCGCGAAACGATGGTGCAACACCACCAGTCCCCACGGCAGGAAGACGCTGAGGCCCACGTACCATTTGGTGAGCAGCGCACAACCGCTGAAGACGCCCGCCCACAACGCCCAGCTGATCTTTCCGCTGCGCCAATGTTCCAGCAGGGCCCACCAGCTGCAGGCCACCAGGGGGATGAAGACCGCATCGTTGTGGTCCGTGTTCAAGGCGCCCGCAGTGAGCTCCTGGATGTAGAAGCAGAAGGTGGTGAGCAGGGCCGCGGTGAAGGCGGTGCGGCGTTCGCCGGTGATCAGCTGGGCCATGCGCGCGGTCACTGGCACCAGCGCCGACATCCACAGCGCGCTCGGCAGGCGGACGGCCCAGGCGTGCGTGCCGAAGAGCTTCACCGATAGCGCCATCTGCCACAGGAAGAAGGGCGGCTTGTGCAACCACACGTGGCAGCGCGCCCAGCTGTCCGTCAGCGGCATCGCGGGCTCCGCGTAGAGCATCGGGGTGAAGGGATGCGCGATCAGGTTCTTCGCCACCACCGCGTGGAACACCTCATCCCAGTCGTTGAGGAAGGGATCCAGCCAGGCCGCGAACAAGCGGAGCACGAAGGCCGAAGCCGTGAGCACCATCAGCGCCCAGCGGTGCTTGTTCCTAACGTGCAAGGCAATGGACAACAAGCCCAAGGCCACCGCCAACCCGATGGCGCCCTGTTGTCCAAGTGTGAAGTAGCTGTTGAACATGTCCGTACATCAGCGAAGATGCATGGAACGGGCGGAACGCTGTCCTCGATCAGGCGATGTTCAGCGACACCACTTCCGCACCGCGAGGGAAAAGTTCCTTGCGGATCTCGTGCACGAGGCCGAAGTCCATGGCCTCCTCGGGACTGAGCGTGGTGCGCCGGCGGATCACGGCCATCAGGTCCTCTTCCTGCTTGCCGGTGGCACGGGCGATGGTGGCAGCGATGTTCTCGGTGTCGATCCGCATTTCACAGGATCTCAACCGATCAACCTTCCACCACCCGCAGCTTCGCGAAGCGCAGCAGCAGTTGTTTCTGTCCGGCGCTGGGGAAGAAGATGGTGGCCTTGAGGTCGGGCGAGCGGCCTTCGATCTTGATCACCTTTCCCTTGCCGAACTTCTCGTGCTCCACGGTCATGCCTTCGGCGAGGTCGGGTGCAGCGCTGCCTAGCGTGCTGGTGGCTTCGAGCGGGGCGCCATCGCCGGTGATGCGCTTGAGGTTCTTGCGTTGCGGTGGGGGCGGCGGTGGTGCGCTGGAAGGAGCAGGTGCCGGGCGTCCGGTCGGCGCGGTGCGTTCGCGGCCATTGATCGGGCGTGTGATCGGGCGGTCCAACGATGATCGATCGGATGCGGAGGGCTTGTCGAACACGTTGCCCCGACTGGCCCAGGGAGGCGTGAGGTTGCGTCGTTCACCACCACCCACGCTGCGTTCGTTACGCGTGGCGATCTCGAGGTATTGCGGGTCGATCTCGTCGAGGAAGCGGCTGGGTTCCGCGGCGGTGAGCTGGCCCCACTTGTAGCGGCTCATGGCGTAGCTCAATGTGGCCTTGGTCTTCGCGCGCGTCAGCGCCACATAGAACAGGCGGCGTTCCTCCTCCAGGTCGGCGCGGCTCTGCACGGCCATCTGGTTGGGGAACAGTTCCTCCTCCATGCCCACGATGTGCACGTAGGGGAACTCCAGTCCCTTGGAGCTGTGGATGGTCATCAGGCTCACGCGGTCGTTATCCGCCGGGTCATCGTTGTCCGCGTCGGTCAACAGCGCCACATCGATCAGGAAGTCGGGCAGGGTGCGGGGCACGTCGCTGCCTTCGCCTCCGTCGCTGAACTCCTTCATGCCGTTCAGCAGTTCCTGGATGTTCTCGTAGCGGCTCACGCCCTCGGGCGTCTTGTCGGTGAAGAGGTCGTTCAGCAGGCCGGTGGTGCGCGCGATGTACTCGCCCATGGCATAGGCGTTCTGGCTGTCCAGCATGGTCTGGAAGCTGCGGATCATGAGCGCGAAATCCGAGAGGCGTTTGCGTGTGCCCTCGTTGAAGCCGAGGTCGCTCATGCCGCCACAGAGCAGGTCCCAGATGCTCTGCTGCTTCTCGCTCGCGCTCACCATCAGCTTCTCCACGGTGGTCTGCCCGATCCCGCGGATGGGGTAGTTGATCACGCGCTTCAGCGCCTCCTCGTCCTTGGGGTTGCAGGTGAGGCGGAAGTAGGCGAGCAGGTCCTTGATCTCCTTGCGCTGGTAGAAGCTGAGGCCGCCGTAGATGCGGTAGGGGATGTTGAGCTTGCGCAGCGCCTCCTCCATGCTGCGGCTCTGGGCGTTGGTGCGGTACAGGATCGCGAAGCCCTTGTTGGCCACCTGCTTCTGCATGCGCGTTTCGAAGATGCTGTGCGCCACATAGCTGCCTTCCTCGTTGTCGCTGATGGAGCGGTGCACGAGGATCTTGTCGCCCTCGGCGTTGTCGGTCCAAACGGTCTTCTTGATCTGGTCCTTGTTCTTTTCGATCAGGCTGTTGGCGGCGCCCACGATCACTTTGGTGCTGCGGTAGTTCTGCTCCAGCTTGTAGAGGCCGTGGTCCGGATAGTCCTTCCGGAAGTTGAGGATGTTCTGGATGTTGGCTCCGCGGAAGGCGTAGATGCTCTGGCTGTCGTCGCCCACCACGGTGAGGTTCTCGTGCCGTGCGGCGAGCGTGCGCACGATGTTGTACTGCGCGAGGTTGGTGTCCTGGTACTCGTCCACCAGGATGTAGAGGAAGCGCTGCTGGTACTTCAGCATGGCCTCCGGGTGGTCGCGGAACAGGAGGTTCGTGTTGAACAGCAGGTCGTCGAAGTCCATGGCACCCGCGCGGAAACAGCGCATGGCGTAGGCCTTGTACAGCTCACCGATCTTGGGGCGGAGCGACGCCGCATCGCTCGCCATCAGCTCGGCGTTGGCCAGGTATTCCAGCGGACCGATCAGGTTGTTCTTGGCGATGCTGATGCGGCCGTGCACCTGGTTGGGCTTGTACAGCTTGTCGTCCAGCTGCCACTCTTTCAGGATGCCCTTGATCACGCTGCGACTATCGTCCGTGTCGTAGATGGTGAAGTCCTTCGGGTAGCCGAGCTTGTCGGCCTCTGCGCGGAGGATGCGGGCGAACACGCTGTGGAAGGTGCCCATCCACAGGTTGGCGGCCTCGGAGCGACCCACCACATGGGCGATGCGCTCCTTCATCTCCTTGGCGGCCTTGTTGGTGAAAGTGAGCGCCAGGATCTGGAAGGGATCCACGCCCTTGGCCATCATCAGGTGCGCAATGCGCGTGGTGAGCACCTTGGTCTTGCCGCTGCCCGCGCCCGCGATCACCATGTTGGGGCCTTCCGTGTGGGTCACGGCCGCGCGTTGGGCCTCGTTCAATCCTTGGAGATGGTCCTGCATCGAATGGGGTCCGCCAACCGGTCATCAGGGGCGGAGCGCGAAGGTACTTCCAAGGCTCTGGGACCTGCGGAAGGCTTATGAACAGCGGGCGGATCAGCGAGTGACACGTACCCTATCTGTGTCCATCCGTGTGCATCTGTGGTTCAATTCCGCCGATCACTTCCGCTCCGGCAACGCCATCAGCCGCGTCTGGCACCAGCGGAACAAGGGGTGCAAGGCGAAGGTGTAGAACAATACGCCGCCCCAGCCCGCAAGCTGCATGTACAGGAAGATGCGTTGGCCCAGCAGGTAGAGCTGATCCTCGAGCTTGTCCACGAACAGGGAGTTCGGGTGGAGATCGCGCAGCTGCTCGATCCGCATCTCCAGGGCTTGGTGGCCAAAGATGTCGAACCGTTCATTCAGCAGGAACAAGGTGAACAGCGGGAAGGCGGGTGCGGCCACGTTGGCCAGGATGTTCAACACTGCCGGAACAGGTCGGTAGGCCTTGAGCATCGGGACCCGCACCTGCACAACGAGGATGCCGAGCACGATCAGGTAATAGGTCCACAGCATGATCTCCTCATCCCGCAGGTTGAAGACCGTTCCCGCCGTGATCAGGGAGAAGATCAGGATCAGGATCGGCAGCACCGCTGCGGTGACCACCGCAATGAGGAAGGGCTGCCAGTAGAGGTTCTTGAAGATCGAGAGCAACAACGCAATGCCGAAGGTGGAGAGCACCATGCCGAAGAGGATGGCCTCCCAAGCCAGGAATTCATAGTCGTAGGCCTTCGCCTCGGCCATGTCCGAGATGGTGTTCTCAGCGCTCCACAAGCTGGTGGTGCTGGCCTCCCGCGCGGTGAATTCCGCCAGCACCAGGGCAGGGTCGAGCAGGCGCACGTTCGGGCTGTAGGCGCGACCACGTTGGAGGGTGGCCTGGATCGTGGCGGCATCGGGCATGCCCGGGCCGTTGAAGCGCTGCACGTAGTTCACCTCGATCACGCTGTCCGTGTCCATGTCGCGGCCGGGCCACCGCTCGTGCGGGGTGAAGCTCCCGAGCTGGGTGCGGAGCAGGGGGAAGTGCGTCTCGATGGAATCGATGATGTACAGATGGTAGGCCGCCGTGTCGGCATCGTAGTTCGCCGTGTCATCTGGATCGCGAACGCGGTTGTACACGTTGGCATGGTCCTCATACAGATCGTGCAGGGAGCGCTCGGCCTCCACCTCATCGTCGCGCCGGTCGTTGCGCTGTTGGTATTCGGTCACGCTCCGGAAGAACAGGTGGGTGCCGTTCCCTTGCCGAAAGCGGTAGGGTATCTGTCGATCCCTGGCGGTCACGGCCACTTCTTCCATCGCTTCGGTCATCGCCAATTCCGCCATGGCAGCAGCTTCGGCAGCAGCATCCTCGTCATCCGGTTCGAAGGTTTCGTTGCCGTAGAGCCATGGCTCCAGTGCGTTCATCGCGTTCACGTCCGCGTTGTATTGCTCGTTGGTCACCAGATGCCCGATGCGGAACGCCAGCGTCACCGCCAGCATCATCGGCAGGGTGAGAATGAGCAGCAAGCTCAACCAGTGGATCAGGAACTCACCCACTTCAGCATAGGTCCTGCGGATGCCGAAGCGGCGTTCCACATTGAACAACACCACGCGGTACACCCAGAAGCAGGCATACACCACGGCGGGCACCATCATGTAGCCCCACACTTCCTCCGGGTCGGGGAAGCTGTAGGTGGACACGGGTAAAAGGAGCCCGAGCACCAGCGCCGCAGCGTTCAACAACAACAGGAACCACAGGTGCAGGTGGATGCGCGTGCTCCACAGCCGGGGATGGTGCTCCTGGAGCCAAAGGTCCAAGTGCCGCAGGAAGGGCGGGATCAGCCGGCGCACGTAGCTCATGTGTCCTGGTGAAAGAGCTTGCGCGTGCTGGTGCTGATGTCGCGGAAGTAGCTCAGCTCGATGCCCGCCTGGCTCACCGCCATCAAAACGGTGCGGGCGGATACGGTGCGTGCGGTGGTCAGGCGCCAAACCAGTCCCGTGTCGTCCAGGTCCACCGGGCCGAGAGGTGCCAGTGCGGCAAGCAGCCGGTTACGGTCCGCATCGCCTTTCAGTTCGTACACGTTGGTCACCCGGTCGCCATCGAAAGCGTTGGCGGCTCCGCTGTAAGCCACCTGCCCGTTCTTCAGGAACACGATGCGGTCCGCGATGGCCTCGATCTCGTGCAGTTGCTGCGAGCTCAGGATAACCGCCACCGGATGTCTCCGTGAACTCGCAAGGTGCCTAAGGTCCTGGAGGAAGAGCTGCTGGGCTTGGAGGTCGAGGTTGGCGATGGGCTCGTCGAGCACCAGCAGGCGCGGACGCCACACCACCATGCGCGCCAGTTCGAAGCGCAGCTTGTAGCCGCTGCTGAGCTCGCTCCACGTCAGGTCCTTGAAGCGGGTAAGGCCCAGGCGATGCAGTGTGTGCTCCACGCGCCGGCTGTTGGCCGCGCCCTTCAGTCCGTGAACCGCTGCGGTGAAGCGCAGGTTCTGCAACAAGGTGCCATGCCAGCGTGCGTTCCGTTGCGGGATCCAGGCGATGGTGCTGCGGATGGCATAGGGGTCGATACTTCGGCCCGGGTGCTCGAGGGTGCCGCTGTCGTGGTCCAACAGCCCGGCGACCTGTCGGAGCAAGGTGGTCTTGCCATTTCCGTTCTCGCCCACCACACCGGTGATGCTTCCGGTCCGTAGTTCCAAGTTGATCGGGCCGAGGCCGAAACGGTGACCCC
>JBIIYP010000013.1:0-84221 GCA_044346705.1 Flavobacteriales bacterium | reverse complement strand
TTGCTCGCGGGCACGGGTGTCATCAGTGACCCGAACGACCCTGCCGCCACAGTGACGGGGCTCACCATCGGCGTGAACACCTTCGTTTGGACCATCTACAACGGACAATGCGGTGTCGGTCCGCTCTTGACGGATACGGTCGATGTGGTGCTCTTCGATGGAAGTGCGCCAGCAGCGGATGCCGGTCCGGACCAGGAGCAATGCACCCCGAACATCTCGGTGGGCATGGCCGCCAATGCGGCCGTAGCTCCGGCGGTAGGCACTTGGAGCGTGGTCACCGGAACGGCCAACATCCTTCAGCCCAACAGCCCCATCACGAACATCAGCACCATCAGTGTGGGCAGCAACGTGTTCGTGTGGACGATCGACAATGGTGCCTGCGGCACCACCACGGATACGGTGGTGGTGAACATCTTCGACTTCGCTGCGGACGCTGCCGATGCCGGACCGGACCAGGAGATCTGCATTCCCTCCGCGCCGAACAGCGTGACGATGGCGGGCAGCGTGCCCGTGGCACCCTCCACAGGCTTATGGACGCTCGTGAGCGGCACGGGCACCATCGTTTCCCCTGGCGATCCCGCAACGGTCATAGCCGATCTTGTTGTTGGCGTGCACGTTTTCGAATGGACGATCGACAACGGTCCGTGCGGCCCGCCGACGAGCGACCAGGTGACGATCACCGTTCATGATGCGGCTTCGCCCAGCGCGAACGCCGGACCGGACCAGGACCTGTGCACACCGACCAGCAGTGCGGGCCTCTCCGGTAGCATACCCACCTTCCCTGTGCAGGGCACCTGGACCATCGTGAGCGGCAGCGGCACGTTGACGGACGCCACGGATCCGGCCACCACCATCAGTGGCCTGACCGCTGGTGTCACCGTACTGGTATGGACCATGGACAATGGACCCTGCCCCAACGGCCTCACGAGCGACACGCTGGTCATCACCGTGAATGATGCCAACGCACTGGCCTCCGCCGCAGGGCCCGACCAGGAATTCTGTTCACCGATCATCGACAATGTGACCATGTTCGCCAATTCACCTGTATTTCCCGCCATCGGCACCTGGGCCCTGCTCAGCGGTGTGGCCACCATCGCCGCACCCGCCGATCCGTTCACTGCCATCACGGACCTGGGCCTGGGCGAGAACGTATTCGGATGGACCGTGGACAACGGGGCCTGTGGAACCACTACCGACCAGGTGAGCCTGTTCGTGTATGACGGCAGCCTATTGCCGGCCGATGCCGGCCCCGATCAGAGCTATTGCCAGGATACCACCACCACCGCCCTGGAAGCGCTTCCTGTGGGCGGAACGACCACGAGTTTCTGGAGCCTTGTTTCGGGCACCGGCACCCTGGCGGACCCCTCCGATCCCACCTCCCCGGTCAGCGGCCTCACGCTCGGTTTCAATGCGTTCGTGTGGAACGTATCCAATGGCGCCTGCGGCACCACCACCGATACGATGTTCGTAGAGCTCAGGGACTGCTCCACCATCATGGTGCCCAACGCGTTCTCCCCGAACGGCGATGGGCGCAACGACCTCCTGGTGATCCAGGGCCTTGATAACTATCCCGGCAACTCGATCCAGATCTTCAATCGCTGGGGCAACAAGGTCCTCGACCGTCGTGATTACAAGAACGACTGGGACGGTCGCAGTGAAGGCAAGATGAACTGGGGCGATGAACTGCCTGAGGGAACCTATTACTACGTGCTGGACCTGGGTAATGACGACGAGGACCTGACCGGTTACATCTATCTGCGCCGCTGACCATGATCCACCGCACGAAACATCCACAGCCGATGCAACCACAGGCCAACCGCTGGATCGCTGCCCTGGCCGCGGTCGTACTGGGTACCGCCGCGACCGCGCAGCAGGACCCCCAGTTCACGCAGTACATGTTCAACATGCTGGCGCTGAATCCGGCCTATGCAGGCAGTGCCGAACGGGTCAGCATCAAGGCACTTACCCGCCACCAGTGGGTCGGCTTCGAAGGGGCACCGACCACCCAGACCCTTACGGTGCATAGCCCGCTGCCCATCGAAAGCCTGGCGCTTGGCGGCAGCATCATGCGCGACTCTTATGGCCCTGTCACACAGTACGGCTTCATGGTGGATGTGGCCTACCGCATGTTCGTTGGCCGAAACAGCAAGTTGTCCTTTGGTATCAAAGGGGGGATGAACCTCTTCCAAGGGGACTTCGCATCGCTCAACCCATTGGAATCCGGTGATCAGGTGTTCCAGCAGAACGTGAGCCAGAAGGTGGATCCACAGTTCGGGTTCGGTGTCATGTGGTACGGCGACCGCCACTACCTGGGGCTCAGCACGCCGAAGATGTTGCGCACGGATTTCTATGAGGACAATTCCTCCTCTCTGGACTCCATTGCCGGTTCACCCTTCCAGCCGGGTCAGCGGGGACACTTCTTCTTCAGTGGTGGCTATGTGTTCGATGTGGGGACCTATACCAAGTTCAAGCCCACGTTCCTGGTGAAGGGCGTGAAGGGGGCGCCGATCAGCTTCGACGTCACCGCCAACTTCCTGTTCTACGAGAAGTTCTGGCTGGGCGCCATGTACCGCCACGAGGATGCAGTGGGTGCCCTGGCACAGTACCTCATCACCAATGACCTGAGCATCGGTTATTCCTACGACTACCCGATCAGTGCGTTGCGCAACTACAGCGGTGGTTCGCACGAGATCATGATCGGGTTCGAGTTCGGCAACAAGCTCAAAGGCATCCGTTCACCGCGCTACTTCTGACCCCATGCATCCATCCATCATGAAGCCGATCCGCCTGATGCCCCTGCTCGCGTTGGGCCTTGGCCTGGCCTTCCCGACCTCCGTGCAGGCGCAGAAGCTGAAGGAGAACATGGCCGAGCGAAGCGCCGAGGCGTTCGACTACCCCACCATGGCGAAGATCTACGAGGACATCGCCGCCAGTGGGAAGGCCACACCGGACGACATGCACCGCCTGGCCTTCGCCTACAAGCGCATGGGGCGCATGGACCTCGCCGAGTCCACCTACAAGACCATCACTTCGACCGGCACCCCGAACACCCAGGACATGTGGGACTATGCCGAGATCCTGCGGGCAAACGGCAAGTACAACGATGCGCTCAACTGGTACGAGCGCTATGCCCAGCAGAACCCCGAAGACCCACGGGCCAAGGCCTACATCGATCACCCCGACATGTTCTCCAGGCTCATGCGCGACAGCCTTCGGAGCAAGGTGCGCACCCTGGGCATCAACAGTGCCGAAGCGGACCTCGGACCGGCCATCATGGACGACCTGCTGCTCTTCAGCAGCGCCCGTGGCGAAGGCGTGGGGGGCATACGCTCCTACGCCTGGGACGACCAACCCTACCTGAACCTCTACAGCGCCTTGCTCAAAGGCCAGGATGCGACGGAGCCGTTGGTGATGCGCAAGGACGTGAACAGCCGCTACCACGATGGCACCGCCACCTACGACAGCCTCGCCCACCGGCTCTACTTCACCCGGAACAACTATCTGAACGGCAAGCTGCAGAAGTCGGACAAGGGGGAGCTGAACCTGGGCATTTACCACAGCGATATCGTTCCCGGCGAATTCAGCCAGAAGGAGTGGGGCGCACTGGTGGCCTTCGAGCACAACGACCCGGGCTTCAACAACGGGCATCCCTGCGTGAGCATCGACGGTCGGCGCTTGTTCTTCGCCAGCGACAGGCCCGGTGGAGTTGGTGGTACCGACATCTGGTATTGCGAGAACCTTGGCAATGGCTGGGGCGTTCCGACGAACATGGGTCCCAAGGTGAACACCTTGGGCGATGAGCTCTTCCCGTTCCTGAGCCGCGACAGCGTGCTGTACTTCTCCAGCAACGGGCATTCCGGTCTGGGGGGCCATGACAATTTCATGTGCCGCCTTACGCCCACCGGGCCGGGCAATGTGTTCAACCTCGGATACCCCTTGAACACCCGGTTCAACGACCACAACATGGTGTTGTTGAGCGATGACAGCACGGGGTTCTTCGCCAGCGATCGACCCGGAGGCAAGGGCAGCGATGATATCTACGGCGCCACGGTGCGCCCGCCCTTGATCCGCATCGCCGGTACGGTCGTGGACAAGCTCACACGGCTGCCGATCCCCATGGCCACCGTGCTGGTGAAGGATGATCGCGGCCAGCGGATGGACCTGCCCACTATGGAGACCGACACGGAAGGGAAGTTCGCCTTCGATGCCGACCACCGGACGAGCTACACCATCAGTGCGAGCAAGAACGGCTACATGCAGCGTGAAATGGTGGTCAGCACCGAGGTCGACCCTTTGGAGAGCGTACTGGTCGAACTGGACAAGGTCGACTACGGTGCGGAGGGCGTGGTGTACCACGGCGGGACGATGCAGCCACTTGCCGGCAGCAAGGTGCTGCTGTGTGATGCCAGCGACAACGTGCTTCAGGAAGTGGTGGTAGGTGCCGATGGCAGGTATGCCTTCAGCCTCCAACCCGCGACCGATCACCGCGTCAGGGTGGAGAAGGAGGGCTTCTTCAAGCAAAGTGCGCGCATCACCACCAAAGGCAAGACCAGCGCCCTCATCAAGACCGACTTCAACCTCTTCCCGCTGGAAGTGGACCAGGTGGTGCGCTTGGACAACATCTACTACGACCTGGCCAAGTGGAACATCCGCCCCGATGCCGCCGTGGAGCTGGACAAGTTGGTGCAGACCCTGATCGACAACCCTTCGGTGAAGATCGAACTGAGCTCACACACCGACTGCCGCGGCAAGGATGCGTACAACGCGAGCCTCTCGGAGAAGCGTGCCAAGAGCGCCGTGGACCACCTCATCAGCAAGGGCATCGCCAAGGACCGTGTGAAGAGCAAGGGCTACGGCGAAACGAAACCGGTGGACGCGTGTGAATGCACCATGTGTACCGATGAGCAGCACCAACGCAACCGACGCACAGAGTTCAAGGTGCTCGACAAGTAGTTCCGGGTACTCCGCTAACGGGCGGGGCGCCGATGCGGAAGCAGCGGCGCCCCGCCCCGTTCAGGGGGTGAGCTTCGCAACGGCCCGAGGGGCATAGAAGCCGCCGCCTTCAGCCACGTTCCGGTAGAGCGCTTCCGCAGCTTCCATGCCCAATGCTCGTTCCGTGCTGAGGGCGAGGTACCAGTACGCCTCCTCTTGGAAGGTATCGAGGGGGTCGTTCACCACTGCTTCGAGGTAACCCATGGCCCGCTCCGGGAGCCCCAGGTTGTAGCAGCACAGGCCGGCATAGAACCGCCCGTTCACGTCGTTGGGATACTGGCCCAACAGGTGGACCAGGTCCTGCAGACAGCCGCGCTCATCGTTCCGTGCGAAGCGGCCCAGCGCCACGTCCATATAGTCCAGGTAACGCATGGTGCGTGGTGGGCCGGTCCGTTCCCGCATGTCGTTGCCATCCGCGAAATTGGCCGGGATGCCGCTGGGTTCCGTGAGCAATGGCACGGGCTCGTAGAGCTCCTTGGGATGCACGAGCTTCAGGTCATGCACATAGGCCAGCTGCCGGTTGCTGCGGGTCCTGGGCGGAGCTTCCCTCGGTGCGGGCACCGGCGGTGGTATGGTCAGCGCGGTCGGGCTGCTGTCCCGACGATCGATGGGCTGTGCCATGACGGTGTCGCGCACGGTCATGGGCGCTCGTTGCACGGGGTCGTGGCCGATGCGTTCCGTTGCGTTCAAGGGCTCCGTCAGGATGATCTCCTGCTCGATCACAGCGATCACACTGTCCGCGGCGAAGGGTTGTTCCAGTTGCTGTTGGGCGATGGGCGCAGGTGCTGCGTTGGGCTCCTCACGGACCCACAGCAGGGCGGCCACCCAACCTGCCGCGATCAACAGGCCGGCGCCGAACAGCCGGGGCCCCCAACGCACGGTCCGCGGCCGATGGTCAGCGAGCGGTGAAAGCCCTGCGAGCGCGTTCGGCATGCCGAGCCCCTCAACGGCCTCGCGGAGCAAGGGGTCCTCTTCCATCCGGAGTTCCAGGGCATGGCGCTCGGCTGCATGGAGCTCGCCACGGACATAACGTTCCAGCAGGTCCTGCGAGGGCGGCCCCGGTGGGGTGAAGGGGTCAAAGGGTCTCATCGTGGGCATGGCTTTCCAAGTGGATGCGCAGGTTGCGTCGACCGTTCTGGAGGTTGCTGCGGACCTGCTCAAGGTCGAGGCCGGTGCGTTCGGCTACTTGCGTGTAGCTCATCCGCTGCAGGTAGAACAGGCGGATGCACTCGCGCTGTCCTTCCTTCAATCCATCGATGGCCCGTTCAAGTTGTTGTAGGGTGGCTTCGTGCAAGGCGGCTTCATGCGTCAGTTCCTCGGGCTCATCGGCCAAAGGGCCTTCCAGGCCCTTGCTGCGGTCGTTCCCGCGCAGCTCCATGAAGCAGCGGTTGCGCATCACGGTGTGCACCCAGCTGCGGAAGTTCTTCACCACATGCTTCGCCAGCAGGTCGGGTAGCGTGGTGAAGAGCTCAAGCACCTGGTCCTTGCTGCGCTCCGTGTCCTTCAGGTACTTCATGCCAACGCCGAAGAGCAGGTGCGCATACCGGTCCCACAGAACGCCGAGCGAGGCCTGGTCGCCCGCGCGGATGCGGGCGATCAGGTCCTCGTCGGTGAGGGGGTCGATGGCCTTGCGGCGCAGGAACATGGTTCAGCGGATGCCGGCCTGGCGTTGACGGTAAAGATCGAAGTAGGTCTTGGTCTCGATCGCGATCACCCCGCCGGTGAAGTCACCGTACTTGGCCGGCACCCCTCCGGTATAGACGCTGATGCTGTTCACCGCATCCGGTGGCACCCCTGTCAAGCGGCTCATCTTCACGCCGTCCACGAAGTAGATCATGGCGTCGGCGCGTGATCCTTTGAAATACAGCTCTTCGCTGTTGGGCGCCTTGTAGACACCTGGTCCGACCGTGCACGCGAGCTTCACCAGGTTCTTGCGGGTGGGGTCGCGCTTGAACTGGGTGTGGATCAAGGTGGTCTTGCCGGGTTCCTCCGGATCGATCAGGGGTGGTTCCCAGCGGCGCTTGGTGATCTCGATCACACCGAGCTCCCGGGCATCGCTCTTCATGTTGCGGAGGAAGGTGATCTTGTCCGGGTTCACCACCACGCCTTCCATTTCGAACGCCGCGAACTCGGCACTGCTGAAGCGCACGGTGTAGGTGCCTGGGACCAGGGGTTTCAGCACGAAGCGGCCTTCCATGTCCGCTGCGGTGGCGATGCGGTCGCCGCCGTTCTGGACCTCCACCAAGGCTCCGTAAGCGGGGGTGCCATCGGGCGCCAGGATGGAGCCTTGGATCTCGCCGATGGTCTGGGCGTTCAGGGCTCCCACGGCGCTGAGCGCAAGGGTGAGGGCCAGTATGCGTGAGGTGTTCTTCATGGTCTTCCCGAAGGGGTTTGACCATAGGATGCGATCAGGTCGCGGATCGCACACGCGGAACACGATGAGCTAGAGTTCTTCGGCGATCACCTCGCGCACCCCAGGCACCATCTGCTTCAGCAGGTTCTCGATGCCGCCCTTGAGCGTCACCATACTGCTGGGGCATCCACTGCAACTTCCACGCAGTGAAACGGTGACCACACCATCCGTGAATGAGCGGAACGCGATATGACCGCCATCCGCTGCCACGGCAGGCGCCACGTATTCATCCAATATGCTCACGATCCTTTTGTCCTCCTCCGAAACCGCGTCCGCATGCGTCACGGCGCGCTCATTCGCGTCCAACAGCGCCTGTGCAGGGGCATCGTCGTTCACCACCGAGCCTTCCGTGTTCAGGTAGTCCTGGATGTATTCCCGAAGCTCCAGTTGCACCAGGTCCCAATCCACCGCGGCGTTGCGTGTCACGGTGATGAAGTTGCCGCTGATGAACACCCCCTCCACAAAGGGCAGGTCGAACACCTTTTCCGCCAAGGGGGAGACGCCCTCGGCCTCTTCGGCCTTGCGGAACTCGAGCATCCGGCCATCCGGAACCAACATCCGGCTGGACACGAAGCGGAGCGTCAAAGGATTGGGCGTGCTTTCGGCATATACCGTTATCGGTGCGCGTTTCGTGCTGGGTTCCATGGACGTGCGTGGGTGCCCTGAACTGGGCGACGGAACAAAATTAGGTCCTTCAGCCCCCGTCTTGGGCTCCCAAGGTCCCGTGCGCTTGGCACTGGCCCCCGGCGTGCGCTGAGCCTACATTTGCGACCTGATGCTGGCCGCCCGTCCATCGACTTCCCGCCGGGCATCCATCTGGATGCTCCTGGTGCTGTTCCTCCTGGGAAGCGCAGCACCGGCCGTATCGCGCATGGATTGCCTGATGAGCGGTCGTTCCGAGGTTTCCCTGGGCCATGCCAAGGAATGCTGTCCGGAGGATGGCGGTTCCCAAGGGGCCGCCGTGAAGGCGGTCTGTTGTGAGGTGTTCACCGCAGAACCGGGCAAGCAACCTTTTGCGCCCCAGCCTCCCGTGCTGATACCGGTTCAGCAGGTGGCGGTCATGGCCTTCCAGGTGCAGTTGCCCCCCATGGAGCTCCATCGCCCTGGCGTGCACGTTGACCACCGCCCCCCGCCACCGTCGCTTTCCGAGCGACTGGCCGAGGTGAGCTGCTTCCTGATCTAGTCCGCGATCGTTCGTGCGGCCATGCCTCAGGGCACGGCGCAGGTGACCTCTGTTACACAGAATGATCGTCCATGTTCCCCTTCCGAAGTTCAGTCCTCCTCCTGCTCCTGCTCGTCGGCCTTGAGGCCTTGGCGCAGGATGCCACGGCCCTTGCCGGGCAGGTGCTCGGCCGTTCACCGAACGGGGCCTCGGCACCCTTGCCCTTCGCATCGTTGGTGCTGATCGGCCGGGGGACGGAGGCCTACAGCGTTCCCGTGATGGCCGATGCCGACGGGCGGTTCCGCCATGCCGCACCGATCCCCTATCCGGTGCTGATCGCCGTGTTCGTATCCGGGTATTCCGAGGACAGCCTGTTGCTGGAGCAGGCGCCCACGGCACCGTTGCGTTTCGTGCTGGATCCGGCAACGGAACTGAAGACCGCCGAGGTGGTGGAGCGGCAACAGAGCACACAGCTCTCCACACGCACGCTCATCAACACCGAGGCCATCGGGGCGAAAGAGCTGAAGCGTGCGGCCTGCTGTGACCTCAGCGAGAGCTTCGAGAGCAACGCCACCGTGGATGTGAGCTTCACCGATGCGGTGAGCGGCACCAAGGCCATTCGCATGCTGGGCCTGGATGGGAAGTACGCGCAGACCAGCGTGGAGAACATCCCTTTCGTGCGCGGCCTCAGCACCAACCACGGCCTCACCCTGATACCGGGCACGTGGATCAACTCGATCAATGTGAGCAAGGGCATCGGTACCGCCGTGAACGGCCCCAACGCCATGACCGGCCAGATCGATCTGTGCCTGCTGGCGCCAGATACCGCCGTGCCTTTCTTCATGAACCTCTATGGCAATTCGCAGGGGCGCGTCGAGGCCAACCTGCATTTCACCCAGCGGACCGGGGCCTATTCGTCCAACCTGCTCATGGTGCATGGCAACGTGTTCAACACGGCGATGGACCAGAACAACGACACCTTCCTGGACCAGCCCAAGACCGACCGGTTCAACGTGATGGACCGCTGGCTGCACCGCAAGGACAACGTGACCGCACAGGTGGTGCTGCGTTACGTGACGGACAACCGCAGGGGTGGCCAGACGGACGAGCACGGGGCATCCGAAGGGACCGGTGCCGATCACTACCGCGTGGACATCAACAACGAGATGGTCGATGCGATCGGCAAGTACGGTTTCATCTTCCGGAACGACCCCAGCCGGAGCGTGGGCCTGGTGTTCAGTGCGCGCCAGCACCACCTGGCTTCCACCTATGGGCGCACCACCTATACCGGGGAGCAGAAGAGCGTGTATGGCAGTGCGATCTACCAGATGCTCACCGCTGGCGGACAGGACGACCTGAAGACCGGCCTGAGCCTGCAGGTGGACGATTATGTGGAGGTATACCGTGACAGCAGCTTCGCGCGCAACGAGGTGATGCCCGGTGCTTTCGCGGAGTACACCCTGCGGCGCGGTGCCTTCACGGGGGTGGCGGGCCTGCGGGCTGACCTGAACAGCTGGTTCGGCCAGGCGGTGAGCCCCCGCTTGCATGCCAAGTACGACCTGGGCCCCTTGACGGCCGTGCGCCTGTCCGTGGGGAACGCCTTCCGTACCGCCGTGCCGCTCGCCGAGAACGCCAGCGTGCTGGCCAGCTCCCGCACCGTGCATGTCGATGGAACGTTGCGTATGGAAAGGGCGTGGAACCTCGGTGCATCCCTGGTGCACAAGTGGAAATGGCTCGATCGGAAGTGGGCCTTCACCGTCGATGCCTACCGCACGCAGTTCACCGACCAGGTGGTGACCGACCTGGACCGCAGCCCCCAGCAGGTGGTCTTCACCATGCTCGATGGACAAAGCTTCGCGAACAGCGTGCTCACGGACGTGCAGGTGGCCCTCGCACGGCGCATCAACGCGAAGGTGGCTTACCGCTGGTACGATGTGCGCACCACCTACGATGGCGTGCTGCTCGAACGGCCCTTCACGCCGGTGCACCGTGGCATGGTGGACCTGGCCTACGAAAGCCGCAACGAGCGCTTCCGTTTCGACATCACCCTCAATGGCTTCGGTTCCTCGAGGATCCCGTCGACCGAGAGCAACCCGGAGGTCCATCGCTTTGCCGAACGCTCACCGGCCTACGCCACGCTCCATGCCCAAGTGACGCTGGTCGCAGGGTCGTGGGAGTTCTACGTCGGCGGGGAGAACCTCACCAGCACCCTGCAGCAACAGCAGATCATCGCCCCCGACGATCCGTTCGGCCCGTATTTTGACGCCTCCTTGATCTGGGGGCCTACGAACAAGGCCATGTTCTATGGTGGCCTGCGCTACACCCTTGACCGAAACCCCGGACCTTAACACAGCACAAGATCATGAAGACCCTTACCACCATTGCCCTTGCCCTCGCCCTGGGCACCGCCACTGCCCAAGAACCGAAGGCCGACCTTGCCCAGCTCGACATCCGCACCAGTTCGGTATGCGACATGTGTGAGAAGACCATCGAGGATGGGCTGATCTATGAGAAAGGCGTGAAAAAGGCGGACCTCGACCTGTCCACCAACATCATCCATGTGACCTACGACCCCAAGCGCACGGACCCCGCCAAGTTGCGGACGGCCGTAACGAAGCTGGGCTACTACGCGGACGATGTTCCTGGCGACGAGAAGGCCTTTCGCAACCTGCCTGCCTGCTGCCAGAAGGAAGGCTGCGGCAAACCCGTCGAAAAGCACTGACCATGGCCTTGGTCCGGACGCTCCGGGGGATCACACCTGCATTCGGGGTGAACATCTTTCTGGCGGAGACCGCCGTGGTGATCGGCGATGTGATCATGGGCGATGGCTGCAGCGTGTGGTACAACGCGGTGGTGCGCGGGGATGTGCATAGCATCCGCATCGGCGATCGCGTGAACGTGCAGGACGGTGCCGTGCTTCATTGCACCTACCAGCGAGCGGCGCTCACCATCGGCAACGATGTGAGCATCGGACATAACGCCCTGGTGCATGGGTGCACGGTGCATGACAAGGTGCTCATCGGCATGGGCGCGATCGTGATGGACGGGGCGGTGATCGGTGAGGGCAGTGTGATCGGGGCGGGTGCTGTGGTGCTTCAGGGCACCATCGTTGAACCGGGAAGCCTCATGGCCGGCGTTCCCGCCAGGCGCATCGGCCCGGTGAGCGATGACCTCAGCCGCAACGAGATCGAGCGGATCGCCGCGAACTATCGCCTCTACGCTAGCTGGTACACGGAGTGACCAGTGCCTCGTTGGGCCAGCAGGCGGCGTGCACGTCGTGGCCAGGCAGGCCAAGGTGTTCCAGCATGGAGCGGAACGTGTGAACGGGGCCGCTCGTCCAACAGGTCAGTGATCCCTGTGCACCGGCAGGCGCCAACGCATCGCGTTCATCCAGGATGTGCTGCACTCGCCTTGCGATCGCAGGGGCTGGGTCGATCACGCGTACCCCGGGCCCCACGATGCGTTCGATCAGCGGACGGACGATGGGGTAGTGCGTGCAGCCCAGCACAAGCGCATCGATCCCGCGCTCGAGCATGGGCTCCAGCCAGCCGCGCAGCATTGCTTCCGTGCGTGGGGTGTCGAAGGCACCAACCTCGATCTGGCGGACCAGCTCCGGGCAGGCCTGTTGGATCACCTGCACCCCCTGGGCGAAACGGGCCACCACGCTGGCGAACACCGCGCTCTGCACCGTGGACACCGTGGCGAGCACACCCACCACACCCGACCGGGTGTGTTCAGCTGCAGGCTTGACGGCCGGTTCCATCCCGACGAACGGCACAACGGGGAACCGCTCGCGCAAGGCGGCCAAGGCCGCGGCCGAGGCCGTATTGCAGGCGATGACGATCAGCTTGCTGTCGTGGGCCAACAGGAATTCCGTGATCGCCGTGCTGAACGACAGGATCTGCTCGGTGCTTCGTTCACCGTAGGGCACGTGGGCACCATCCCCGAAATAGAGCAGGCGCTCCGTGGGGAGCGCCTGCTGAACGGCTTTGGCCACCGTAAGTCCACCGATGCCGCTGTCGAAGATGCCGACCGCGCCTTCGCGGAGCCTTCGGCCTGGCGAGGTGGGGAGGGTATCGGCCACGCAGGTTCGCGCTTACTGGATGCCGAGCTTGGTCTTTACCGCAGGAAGGATGTCCTCCCCTTTGTCGTAGTAGAGCACCATGCCCGCGCTGGTGTCGAAGATGTACGTGAAGTTCCCTGCGGTGGCCACTTCCTGGATCGCCTTGTTCGTGCGGTCCACCATCGGGGCCAGGAGCTCCTGTTCCTGCTTGGCCAGGTCCTCCTGGGCCTTTTCCTGCGCATCGGTGATGCGCTTCTCCAGGTCCTGCAGTTCGCGCATGACGACATCTTTTTCCGTGTTGGTCATGGTGGCCTGGCCGGCGTTCGCCTGCTCCAACTTGGTCTGGTACTCGGTGCCCATGGCCTTCAGCCGCTCCTCCAGGGTCTTGGCGAAGGCTTGCATCTTGGCCTCGGCATCCTTGCGCTCGGGCAGCATCAGCATCATGGCTTGGCGGTCGATGTGGCCGAGCTTGGGGCTCTGGGCCATCAACGCGGGTGCGGTGATCGCGGCCAGGCAGAGGGTCATCAGGAACTTCTTCATTGTTGTCGTTTCACTAACGGGGTTTCGTAACAGGAGTGGATCCACCACCATCGCCTCCACCGGATCGGGGTGGCGGGGGGCTGCCACCATCACGACCACCGCCTTCTTGCGGCGGGGTCTCTTCGGGTTCATCCGGGGCCTCTTCGTCCTCGCGCAGGTTGCCGCTGTTGGTGCTCTTGCCGGGCTTGATCCCCAGTTTCCGCAGCACAGCGTCGCTCTTGTCGTACTTCTCGCTGGCATAGAGCACGTTGTTGCCCATGCCGCCGATGTCGAAGATGGCCACGTAGCTCGTGCCCGCCACCTCCTTCACCGCGTCGTAGATCCGGTCCTGGATCGGCTGGATCAGTTCCTGGCGCTTCTTGAACAGGTCGCCCTCCACGCCGAAGCGTTTCTTCTGCAGTTCCCGGGCCTCGCGCTCCTTCTTTTCAATGTCCTCCATGCGCGTGCGCTTCATGTCCTCCGTCAGCAGGATCGCTTCGGCGTTGAACGCATCACGCAGGCGCTTCACCTGTGCCCAACGGTCGTCGATCTCCTTCTGCCATTGGGTGCTGAACCGGTCCAGTTCGCTCTGCGCACTTTGGTAATCCGGCATCTGCTCCAGGATGTACTTGGAGTTCACGAACGCGATGCGTTGCGCCTGGTTCGTCAGTGCTGTGGAAAGCACGCCCAGCAAGGCAAAGCAGCGGAGGAGATGGTTCATGTGGACAGCCGTCGAAATTAGACGATCCTGCTTAGAGCTCGCCAAGATCTATGCCGATCGTAAAGTGGAACTGGCTCTGGGCCATGGTGGGGCGCCCTGGGACATCGTCGAAGCGCCAGCCGTAGTCCAGGCCCATGGGACCGAACATGGGCAGGAAAAGTCGCAGACCGATGCCCGCGGACCGGTACAGGCGGAAGGGGTCGTAACGGTCCAGCTGGTTCCAGGTGTTGCCGGCCTCCATGAAGCCCAATCCGAAGATCGT
Source organism: Flavobacteriales bacterium (assembly GCA_044346705.1). Lineage (GTDB taxonomy): Bacteria > Bacteroidota > Bacteroidia > Flavobacteriales_F > PHOS-HE28 > PHOS-HE28. The sequence goes on along the minus strand of JBIIYP010000013.1, from coordinate 70,089 downwards.
CGCCTGAGGGTTCAGGCTGATCGGGTAGCGCAGCTCGGCCGTGTACTTGTTGATGAAGAACGAACCGGTCTGGGGGGACAGTGACAGGTCATCGTAGCCGCGCAACGCCACGATCTCCCGGCCGTCCAGCTGGAACCCGGTAAGGGCGCTGCCGCCCAGGTAGAACCGCTCGAAGGGGGACTCGCCGACCTCGGGATTGTAGATGCCCAGATAGCCGAAGCCGGCACGCGCCATCAGCACGAGCCTCCTGTCCGGAGAGCCTCCTGCCGGTGCGCGGGTCACGGGAACGAACCACTGCGTGGTGAACTTCCACTTGTTGAACTCCACCCATTTGTACTTCACGGCATCCGGCAGTTCGGAGATCTCCTCACCCTCGGGGAACGCTCCGGTCCAGGACCAGAGGGACCACGGCGGAGTGAGCTTCATGCTGAAGGTGATGTCCGACCCCTGGGTGTTCCAGAACGGTGCGAAGATGGAACGGCGCGATATGCGGAACTGGTAGGTGAGCACGTTGCTGCGCCCATTGTTATAGGAGAACAGCGAGTTCCAGTTGTTCAGGTTGTATTGCTGGTAGCCCACCGTGTGGCTCACGGAGAAGTAGTCGTCCGGCCAGGTGACACGCTTGCCGAAGCCCACGGTGCCCCCGATGATCTTCAAGGACTGGTAAAGCGGATTGGGGATGGGCCCGGTGGAGGTCTGGATGTTCTTGTTCGCCCCGTTGGTCTGCACGGAATGGAACGCCGAGACGCTCAGGGAGTTGGCCTTGCGGCCACCGAGCCAGGGTTCCACGAAGGAGATGTTGTAGCTCTGGAAGAACCTGCCGTTGGTCTGTGCACGCAGGCTGAGCGTCTGGCCATCACCGGAGGGGAGCGGCCTCCAGGCATCCGTGAAGAACTTCCGCATGCTGAAGTTGGTGAAGGACAACCCCAGGCTGATCACCAGTCGCCCCGCACCGTAGCCTCCGCTCAGTTCCAGTCGGTCGCTCGGCTTCTCGGCCACCACGTATTCCAGGTCCACCAGGCCGGTGCGCGGGTCCGGGCTCGGGTTCACCGTGGTCTGCTCCGGGTCGAAATAGCCCAGCCCGATCAGCTGCTGCTGCGAGCGGATCACTTCGCTGCGGTCGAAGAGCTGCCCGGGTTTCGTGCGCAGCTCGCGCCGCACCACGTGGTCGTAGGTCTTGCTGTTGCCCGAGATGGTCACGTTGCGGATCCGGTACTGCTTGCCTTCCCGGATGCGGATCTCCAGGTCGATGCTGTCACCGTCCACCACCTCCACCGGTTCGGGGTTGAACGAGAGGTAGCCTTTGTCCATGTAAAGCGAGCTGATGTCCTGCCCGCTCTGGTTCATGTAGAGCTTCGTCTCCAGCCGCTTCTTGTTGTAGATGTCACCGCGTTTGATGCCCAGTACCTTGCTCAATGTATCCGCGTCGTACTTGGTGTTGCCGGTGAAGGTGACGTTGCGGAAGTGGAACTGCTTGTCCTCCTCCACCCGAAGCTCCAGTTGGATCTTGTCGTCGTCCACATAGTACAGGGTGTCCCACACCACGGCCGCGTTCCGGTAGCCGAACTCGTTGAACACATCCACCACGTTCTGCTTGTCGGTGAGGTAGTCCTTGGCGATGAACTTGGACGAACCGAAGATGTTGTAGGCCCGTTTGCGCTTGGTGTTCTTCATGGCCTTGCGCAGCTTGCTGGCAGGCACATGCTCGTTGCCGGTGAAGGTGATGTCGGCGATGCGCACCCGGGGGCCACGCTCCACGTTGAAGAACAGGAGCACACTGTTGGCCATCAACGAGTCGCTCTTCTGCTGGCGCGTAATGACCTTGGTCTTGAGGTAGCCCTTCTCCACGTAATACCGGCGGATGGCCTCGCGCGCTTCGCTGATGGCGGCCTCGTTCACCTGTTGGCCACGCACCAGCTCGATCTCGTCCCGCAGTTTTTCCGATTCGCTCTTGCTCACGTTCTCGAACTTGTACGCCGCCAGTTGCGGCAGCTCGGTCACGATGATGTTCAGGAAGATGGTCTGCCCGCGAACCTCGGCCGCCTCGATGGTCACGTCGCTGAAGAGCCGCTGCTCCCAGATGTTCTTGATCGCGTCGGTGATCTTCTGCCCTGGAACGGTGATCTTGTCGCCCACCTTCAGGCCGCTGAAGAGCTTCACGGCGTTGGGCTCGCGCGTCACGCAACCGCTCACGGTGATGCCGCCAAGGGTGTACTCCTTCGGGAAGGCGTAGTCCATGGTGGGACCCTTGATCTTCTGGGCCTGCGCTCCGGTGGGGGTTCCAAGGCACAACAGCACGGCCACGGCCAACGCGTTCAAGCGACCCTTCAGCAGGTCGGACCTCCGGAGCGCCTGGTTCATGCGGGGTCGAGCTGTTCGCTGGTGAGGCCGAATCGGCGTTCGCGGTGCTGGTAGTCCAACACGGCCTGGTAGAGGTGCTCACGCCGGAAATCGGGCCACAGCACGGGGCTGAACCAGAGCTCGGCATAGGCGATCTGCCACAACAGGAAGTTGCTGATGCGCTGCTCGCCGCTGGTACGGATCAGCAGCTCGGGGTCGGGCATGCCCACGGTGGTCAGGTGGTCGCTCACCAGCTGGTCGTCGATGTCGTCCAAGGCCAAGGAGCCGTCCTTCACGGAGCGCGCCAGGCGCTTCACCATGTTCACCAGCTCCCAACGGCTGCTGTAGCTCAGGGCCAGCGTAAGGGTGATGCGGTCGTTCTTCGCCGTCTGTCGGATGGCCTCCTTCAGGGTGGCCTGGCAGCTCCCGGGCAGGCTGTCCAGGTCGCCGATGGCGTTCAGGCGCACGCCGTTCTCATGCAGGCTGTCCAGCTCGCTCATCAGCGTGTTCACCAACAGGTCCATCAAGGCGTCCACCTCGGCGCGCGGTCGGTTCCAGTTCTCCGTGCTGAAGGCGTAAAGGGTGAGGTACTTCACCCCGATCTCCGTGGCACCCACCAGGGTGTCGCGAACACTGCGCACACCGCTGCTGTGGCCCACCACACGGAGCTCCCCGTGCTGCTTCGCCCAGCGGCCGTTGCCGTCCATGATGATGGCGACGTGCTGGGGAACGCGTGCGGGATCGATCTGCTCGCGCAGCGCCTGGTCCAGGGGGGTCGGTTGTGCGTTGCCCACGGGAAGATGCTCAGCGGCGGTTCATTTTCTGGTAGAGCTCATCGCACTCGGTGAAGCGGGTGAGCAGGTAGGTCAGGGTCAACCCGGTGTACTGGTACCAGTCCCGGGTCTGGGAATCACCCCGGGCACGTCCGGTGTTCAGTCCGGTCTCGCGAAGGTCGCTGCGGTCGGCCAGCTGGGCGGTGAGCTCGCCGCTTTCGAAGGAGAGCAGGGCGTTGTCCACGTAGGTGCCGCTCACATCGTCGATATGGTCGGTCCATGTGCGGCGCAGGCCCCATTCCATCTGCAGGTCGAGCTTGCCCAGGTTGAACTTCAGGCCCGCTCCGAAGGGCAGGCAGATACGGTCCACTTTGTAGGTGTCCTCGCCCAAGGAGCTGCCCTGACCCTCGGTGCCCAGCTGCGGCAGGTCGTACCACGTGTCGTCCAGTTGCGCTTGCGGACTTGCACGGAAGTAGGCGAGCCCCAGGAAAATGAACGGTGTCCACCGGCGGGAATCCTTCGCTGTGCTGCGGTACTTGAAGAAGTTCACCTCGATCAGCCCGGACACCTCGAAGAGGTTGGCCCTGAAGCTGAGGTTGCGTCGCACCTGCAGGCTGTCGTCCGAGTCGCTGTCGTAGGCTTCCAGCTTGCCGTAGAGCCCTTGCAGGCGGAAGGCGTAGCGGTCGTTGAAGTTGTAGCGGTACACCAGTCCCCCCCCGAGGTGCGTGTTCTTGGGGTAGTGCTTCAGCGGGTTCAGGTCGCCGATGTAGTAGGTGACCCCCCCCGTGATGCCCAACTCGCTCACCTGGCCCAATAGGGGCGCGGCCAGCAGGAGGGCGAGGAGGATCGGGAGTAGGCGGCGCATCGGCTCAACAACGGCTTGAAGCTCAGCTTCGTATACCGTTCCGGCCGCGAATTTAGTCGTTGGGGCGCAGCAATGGGGGGGCAGAGCGAACATCCAGCCCCCAAATGAGCTTGGCGCGCAGGGTGCTCATGAAGTCATGGCCTTCCAAATGCACCAACTGCACGCTGAACGGGGCCTTGGTGATGGTGAGCTCCGTGCTTGCCTCCAGGGTTACGCTCCGCGAATCCAGGTTCACCAGGTATTTTCCGCCGCGGGCCTCCGCGATCAGCCGTATCGGATAGTGGTCGGGCACCACGAACGGCCTGACGTTCAGGTTGTGGGGGCTGATCGGGGTGATGACCAGGGAGTCGCATCGGGGGTCGAGCAGGGGCCCTCCACAGCTGAGGGAGTAGGCCGTTGAACCGGTCGGTGTGGCCACGATGAGCCCGTCCGCCCAATACGTGTTCAGGAACCGGTCGCCCACTGTGGCGTGCACCGTGATCATGCTGGAGCTGTCGCGTTTGTGCAGGCTTACTTCGTTGAGGGCGAAGTTGCGCTCACCCAGCTGCGCGGCAGCGCCATCCACCTGCACTACGCTGCGCTCTTCCAGCGTGAACCGTCCCTTCGAAATGGCCTCGAAGGCCTGGTCCGTCTCCTCCAAGGGCACGCTGCTCAGGAAGCCCAGCCGCCCCAGGTTGATGCCCAGCACCGGTATCCCTGCCCGGCCCACCATGGCCACGGAGTCCAGGAAGGTGCCGTCGCCGCCCAGGCTCAGCACCATGTCGATGTCCTTGAGCCGACCGGCCGTTCGGGTCAGGGTGCCGCCTTTCACCGAGAGGCCATTGGCGGTCAACCACGCCGTGAGGTCCTCGTCCAGGCACGGCTGCAGGCCGTGGGCGTTCATGCGCTCCAGCACGCGCGCCACTTCCGGGGCCATGGCGGAGGCCATCGATCGACCGTGAACACCGATGCGCATGGTTCAGAAAGGTTGGGTGAAATGTAGGAAAAGGCCACCCTCGCCCAAGGCGTTGAAGCTGTATTCGATGCGCAGCACCTGGTCGTAGCTGGTCACCAGGTCGAGCCCCGCGCCATATCCGCTCTGCCAGCTGCCGGCCAGGAAGTTGACATCGTCGTATTGGTCATCCCAGACATAGCCCAGGTCCACGTACACGTCCAGGTAGAGCGCTACATACAGGGTGCGGAACGACTCGATCGGCACCTGGTCCACCGTGTATTGGCGCGGCTTGATCAGGGCGAAGGCGGCATCGGCCTTGCCCAGGACATAGTGCTGGCCGTCGATCACGTAGTACTCGTAGCCCCGGATGAAGTTGTCGTAGCCCAGGCCTTCCTGCACATAATAGGGCACAGGGTCCCCGAAGGTGGTCTTGCCCCGGGCCGTGAGGCTCACGGTCCACCGTTCGCTCAGCTTCTGCCAGTGCTTGATGGTGGCGTAGGCGGTGGTGAGGTCGGGTGCGTTCAGGTCGCCAAGGCCCAGACCGAAGCGCCAGAGCCGCAGCTCCGCGTAGTGACCATCCCGGGTGTAGGCGCGTGAGTCGCGTTCGTCATGCACCAGGCCGTAGCCGAGCACCAGGTAGCGGGTGTCGAGCACGCCTTGGCCGAAGTAGTCCGGTGCCAGCTTGCCAATGGTGTCCTGCACCCCCGCCTGCACGTAGCCCAGGGTCCAGGTATGGCGAAGGTCGTGGGTGGGCCGCAGGGTCATCTGTACATCGCCTTTCCACTCGGTGCGGGCGTTCAGGTCGGGCTGGGAGAACAGCACCCGCTTGTTGTCCACCGTGCCGATGGTGATCTCGCGTTGCTCGGCGAACTGCCCGCCGATGCTGAAGCCCCAGCGCTGCCGCTTGTCGAAGTAGGGCACCTTGTAGCGCAACCCGAACTGGCGCGCATAGCCGAACTGCATCTTGAGGTAGATGGTCTCGTTCAGCCCGCGGAAGTTGTACTGGTAGAGGTAGGCCCCGTAGTTGATCCGGCTGAAGTCCTTGGTGAGCCACCAGGTGTTGAAGTTGGGGTCGGCGAGCTGGATGATGGGCGAGGGCCACAAGTACCAGCGCTCGTTCACGGTGATGGTGATGAAGACGTCGCTCCCCGGCAGGTAGGTGGGCAGGAGCACCACCGAATTGAAGAGGGCCGTGTTCATCAGGTTCTGGCGGCTGCGCTCCAGCTGCTCGTACAAGGCGTCCGTGGTCAGCGTGTCGCCTTCGTGGAACACCAGTTCGCGCAGGATGATCCGTTCGCGGGTGCGTTTGTTGCCCTCCACCACGATGCCGCTCACCACACGCTGCTCCTGTGCGCAGAGCCCAAGGCCGAGCGCCAGTGCCAGCAGGCAGTGAAGGGTCCGTGCCGCGGACATGGGCGGCGCCCGTTAGAGATTGATGAAGCGCATCAGCTCATCGAAACGACCGCGCAGGTCATCGTTGAAGCGCGATCCCTGGAAGGTGGTCTTCACCTCGTACTCGAAGCGCTCGAAGGTCTGCAGGATGTCGCTGATGTCCTCGCGGTTGATCTTCAGGGTCACCTCCAGCCGCGCGCTCTCCTCGATCGTGTGGCAGTACACGCTCAGCACACGCGCGTCGTTGCCTTCCACGATGCGGGCGATCTCCTGCAGGCTGTAGTCGTTCATGTTCAGCTCCAGCACCACCACGCTGCCGGGCTCGCGCATGTTGGTGACCTCGGCCAGGCGGCGCAGCGCCATGTGTTCGTTCACCGCGCCCAGGTAATTGCCGGTCATGTCCAGCACAGGCACCACCGTGAGGCCGCGCTCCACCATCAGCTTCATCACGTCGTAGATGTGCTGCCCACCCCGGACGAACGGCACCTCCACCCGTTCCATGATGCTCTCCACCAAGGCCTTGGCGTCGTTGCGGTCGATCAGCACGCTGTCCTTCACCATGCCCACCAGGCGCTGTTCCTGCACCACGGGCAGGTGGCTCACCTTGAACTCTTCCATCCAGTCCAAGGCACGCGCCACCGTGTCGTTCGGGCGGAGCGGGGGGATCTCGTTGGTGATCAGGTCGATGGCGTGCATGGGCTGCGGGCCGCGTCCGTTCTACCTTTGGACGCTTCGTTAGCGGGAGCAAGGTATACTGAACCGATGACCCAGCTCAGCGTCAACATCAATAAGCTCGCCACCCTGCGCAACGCACGCGGCGGCAACAACCCCGATGTGGTGGCCACCGCGCTGCTCATCGAGCGCTACGGCGCGCAGGGCATCACCGTGCATCCCCGGCCTGACGAACGCCACATCCGCCGCAGCGATGTGCGCGCCCTGAAGCCCCTGCTCACCACGGAGTTCAACATCGAGGGCTACCCCACGGACGACTTCATCGCGCTGGTGCTGGAGGTGCGCCCCGCGCAGGTGACGCTGGTGCCCGATCCGCCCGAGGCGCTCACCAGCAACGCCGGCTGGGAAGCGCGCACGCACAAGGCCTTCCTGCAGGACGTGATCGCGCGTTTCAAAGGCGCCGGCATCCGCACCTCCCTCTTCATGGGCACCGACCTGGAGCTGATCGGCCACGCCGCCGACACCGGCACCGACCGCATCGAGCTCTACACCGAGCCCTATGCCGCAGGCTATCACACCGATCGCGAGGCTGTCGTCGCACCTTTCGTACGGGCAGGTGAACGCGCCGCCCAACTCGGCCTCGGCCTCAACGCCGGCCACGACCTGGACCGCGATAACCTCCGCTACTTCGCGCAGCAGGTGCCCGGGCTGCTGGAGGTCTCCATCGGCCACGCGCTGATCTGCGATGCGCTGCGGTTCGGGTTGGAGAATACGGTGGGGTTGTACTTGCGGGAGTTGCGGTAGGGGTGGAGCAGGATGCGCAGGCAAGCCACGAGGCTCCCGTTCGCTTCCGCATAGGTATTTTACACCCCTTCACCCCCGCCGAAACTTCGGCGAGCCCCACCATGACCTCCAAACAACGCCTCGAAGCCACCCTCTGGGACATCGCCAACGCCCTGCGCGGCAAGATGAGCGCGGACGACTTCCGCGACTACATCCTCGGCTTCATCTTCTACAAGTACCTCAGCGAGAAGATGGAGATCTATGCCGACGAGATCCTGCACCCGGACGGCGTGAGCTATGATGACCTGCTGAAAGGTGAGAAAGTGAAAGAGGGAAAGGGTGAGAGAGTGAAGGACGCCGACCGTGATGCCTACCTGAACGAGGTACGCCTCTTGGCTGTGGAACACCTCGGCTACTTCCTGGAGCCCGAAGAGCTCTTCAAGAACATCGTGCCCAGCGGCGAAGAGGCCGAAGGTGCCGATGCGCCCTTCATCCTGGACAAACTCACAAAGGTGCTCAACCGCATCAGCGACAGCACGCGCGGGCACGAGAGCGAGGATGATTTCGCCAACCTCTTCGAGGACCTGGACCTTACCAGCAGCAAGCTGGGCAAGGGCGAAAAGGACAAGAACAACCTGGTGGTGAAGGTGCTGCGCAAGCTGGCCACCGTGGACTTCGAGCTGAACGACCCCGCGCACGATGTGCTGGGCGATGCCTACGAATACCTCATTGCGCAATTCGCCAGCGGCGCGGGCAAGAAGGCCGGTGAGTTCTATACCCCGCAGGAGGTGAGCACCGTGCTGGCGCGCATCGTTACCACGGGCAAGAAACGGCTGAAGAGCGTGTACGACCCCACCTGCGGCAGCGGCAGCTTGCTGCTGCGCGTGAAGCGCGAAGTGCTGGACGTGGGCACCATCTACGGGCAGGAGATGAACCCCACCACGTTCAACCTGTGCCGCATGAACATGATCATGCACGATGTGCATTACCGGCAGTTCGATGTGCGCAACGAGGACACGCTGGAGCGCCCGCAGCACCTGGAGCACCGCTTCGAGGCCATCGTGGCCAACCCGCCCTTCAGCGCGCACTGGAAACCCGGCCCCACCAAGGCCACGGACGACCGCTTCAGCGCCCCCGGCAAGCTGGCGCCGCAGACCAAGGCCGACTTCGCCTTCCTGCTGCACATGCTGCACCACCTGGACGAGGGTCAGCCTTCGCGCGGCGCTTCGGCGACCGAGGGAGGAACGCTGGCCTGCGTTCTGCCCCACGGCGTGCTCTTCCGCGGCGCGGCCGAGGCGCACATCCGCGAATACCTGATCCGCGACCTCAACGTGCTCGATGCCGTGATCGGCCTGCCCGCCCAGATCTTCTACGGCACCGGCATCCCCACCAGCATCGTGGTGCTCAAGCGCGGGCGCAAGGACCGCGACAACATCCTCTTCATCGATGCCAGTGGCGAAGGGAACTACGAGAAGGTGAAGACGCAGAACAAGCTGCGGCCTGCGGATGTGGACCGCATCGTGAGCACCTACCGCGAGCGTACTGCGCAGCCGAAGTACAGCCACCTGGCCACGTTGGAAGAAGTGAAGGCCAACGGCTACAACCTGAACATACCACGCTACGTGGACACCTTCGAGGCCGAGGAAACCGTGGACCTGAACGCCGTGGCGAAGGAGCTCGTCGCTTTGGAGACGGGGATGAAAGAGACCGATGCCGATTTGGCGGGGTATTGCAAGGAGTTGGGAATTGAAAAGCCGTTCGCGTGATGGCCCTTCGAGAACCTCAGGGCCCGATCTCGCCGCTGGCTGAGGCACTCGAAGCCAGCATACACTGAATCACCATGCAAGGCTTCATGTACATACTCCTCTGCGGCGATGGCTCCTACTACACCGGTAGCACCAACGATTTGGAGCGACGTATTGCACAGCATGAAGCCGGCGAAGGTGCCAACCACACCCGCAAGCATCCACCGGTGAAGCTCGTTTACTACGAGTGGTACCCACGCGTGGACCAAGCCTTCTACCGCGAGAAGCAAGTGCAAGGCTGGAGCAGGAAGAAGAAGGAAGCGTTGATCAACGGCGATTTCGATAAGCTCCCCGAATACGCAAAGGCCTACCGCGACGTCAAAGCCCTGCTAGCGTTGGCTTCGAGTGCCTCAGCCAACGCGAATACGGATCCGGCGATGCCGAAGCCTGAGGCTCTCGAAGGCGAGGCTGGGGCGATGCCTGAGGCTGGGGCGATGCCTGAGGCTGGGGCGATGCCTGAGGCTCTCGAAGGCGAAGCCCCCGATACCGAAACACCAACCGCGTGATGAACGAAGTGACGGAGAAGGTGCACCGACAAGTTCCAATGCTGCGGTTCCCTGCGTTCAAAGGGAATTGGTCGAAGCGTGCTCTTGGTGATGGGTGCGAGATCCTCATGTGCAAGAGGATCTTCGCGAACCAGACCGCCGAGAGCGGAGACGTACCATTCTACAAGATCGGGACCTTAGGTGGGAAGCCGGATTCGTACATAACCCGCAAGCACTTTGAGGACTTCAAGGAGAGATACAACTATCCGCGAGCTGGTGAAACGCTGATCACTTGCGCTGGCACAGTGGGAAAGTGTCTGCAGTTTGATGGACACGATAGCTACTACCAGGACTCGAACATTGTTTGGATAGACAATCCTGAGGAGCATGTCATCAACGACTTCCTCTTCCTGCTATTGTCGAAGATCGACTGGTCGAAGCTGAACTCGACCACGATCACGAGGATCTACAGTAATGACCTTCGTGCTCTTGAACTGAATATTCCGGAAGCCCTCCCCGAACAGCAGAAGATCGCGGCCTTCCTGGGTGCGGTGGACCGCAAGATCCAGCAGCTGAAGCGCAAGCAGGCCTTGCTGGAGCAGTACAAAAAGGGCGTGGTGCAACAACTGTTCGCGCAAGAACTGCGCTTCAAGCGGAAGGATGGCGGGGAGTTCCCGGATTGGGAGGAGAAGAGGTTGGGGGAGATCGCGTATATCACCACTGGAACTTCTAACCGCGTCGATTCATCCTTGGACGCGCAGTACACCTTCTTCGATCGCTCCGTGGATGTGCGCAGGAGTAGCATATTCCTGTACGACACCGAGGCGATCATCGTAGGCGGTGAGGGGCAAGAGTTCGTCCCGAAACACTTCACCGGAAAGTTCGACCTGCACCAAAGAGCCTATGCGATAATGAACTTCAAGGGAGCAACAGGTCCATTCCTGTTTCAGTACATCGACAAGCACCGGGCGTACTTCCTTACTCAAGCCGTTGGGTCGACCGTGAAATCGTTGCGTCTGCCGATGTTCACCGGCATGCCCATTTCACTTCCTTGTCTCGAAGAGCAATCCCGCATCGCGGGCTTCCTGATGGCCTTGGATGCGAAGGTGGCGGGCGTGGCGCAGGCGGTGGCGGCGGCGCAGCGGTGGAAGCGCGGCCTCTTACAACAGATGTTTGTTTGATGAGGCCGCTGAGGGGCTGTTCGCAGATGTTCGTGTAGGCTGTCATTACGGGCTTGACACGGAATCGCGCAAGAACAGCCCTACTCAGAGATTGGCCACCAAGCCAGTGCCGTCAAAGTTCCACTTGGAGTTATCCTCCTTGTGATAGAGCATCCTTTTGATGATGGTGTTCGCGAGCCCCTGGCTCAGCTTACCCTCGATCTCCGCATGGCCTTCAGGTGGTCGCCAGCAGCTGTTGGGCTTCACAAGCACTTTGATCTCGCGCTTGGGTGTTTTAAACTCCTTGGAATGTTCTTCCGCTATGGCGCGCAGCTCAGGAATGGTGATCGTGGCGATCATCTCCAGCTTACGTACATCGGGTTTCTCTACACAGCGGCGGAACAGATCCCAGTGGTCGGTAAGAGGAATGAGCTTCGTGCGGCTAACCGATGTGTCCTTACCAGTCATGAGGAGGGAAGAGATACGGTCGTTGTCCTTCATGTCTGCACTGCAAACAGCGCGAACCAACTCTTCCTCATCACCGACCAGTTGCTCAGACATGACTGAATTCCTGGGCGAGCTTATCATAAGCGGACAATGGCAATGACTCTTCACGGAGTTGCGCCTCATGTAACACTTCGATCGAGTTCGGGCCAAAGAGCAATTGAACAGCTTTGCCGCTCGTGTCGCTCCATGCCACCTGCAACTCGCCATCGTTGGAGAGGAAGACACTTGGATCGGCACCCTTGCGGAAAGTCACATGCTCAAGGAACCGCATCATTGTGGCTTGTGCACGCGGAGAGACCTGCCTATTCCCTTCACCCCAATCGGGCGTGTAGTACTTGGAGAAGAGTAGCATACGGCCCCAACCGCGGTCGCCCAGCTTCTTGATAAGCAGGTCCTGCTCATCTGCGGATAGCGTGGTGGACCACATGCCGGGATCCATGTTGGTTTGGAGATCCTCGTCCAACTTGTACACCCGGGGTTCAGCGAAGTGGATCTTGTTGCTCATACGTACTCGGGCTTGTGTGAATCCAGCATGTCAGGCTTAACGAGGCCAAAGAACAGCTTCTTGATCACATCGTGGGCTTCTGTGAAGCGGTCCAGCACATTGGTCTTAAGATCGAAGTCCAATGGACCGAAAGCCACATCGATATCCAACACCGAGCCACGACGTGGACCATGTGAGTTCTCCATGATGGCGCCATTGATAAGAACCAAACGAATGGTCATTGGACCTTCCTGGAAAACGGTTGTGAACTGGCGATCCTTGTCCTTGATGGCCTTCCCGTTCACATGGATGTCAAGATCGATATGTTCGAAGATGTTCAGCTCGAAGAAGTCACTGTAACGGATGCCAAGCCGTGCGCCCTCTTCCATGAATCCATCGGAAACGATCTTGTCTAGGAATGTGCTCAACTCTGCTTGCACCACCGACCAACCCGGATAGCTCATGGTTTGGACCCCCAGCCCGATCATCTGTGGTGCAAGGTTCACTACGAACTGTTCCGAGTGGAACTGGTACTGAGGTAGGTAAACACTGCCCGGGATCTGCTGCTTGAATTGGTTGGGCAGTTCGAACAGGGGGAGTTCCTGACCTACGTACTCATCCCCCAGCAATCGTTCCACCCTGCCTGGCAGTTGAGCCCAAGGCGTGGTCGTTGTGAAGCGTATCTCGAAGATCGCTTGCACAATAGGGCATGGATCTATCCGCGAGGGCAAGGGGTCAACGACCTTGACCGGGAAATTCTCGAACATGTTCAGAGGTGCCGTGGTAGGGATGCCACTAAAGTACGATCACCAATGATGCAGGGTGACCGATGAACGTCAGATATTCACCGCCAGGCAGTTAATTGTTGTAAAGTCCACATTCCCGACCTTGCGCTGCCCCCGCATGACCACCCAACCCGAAGCCCTCCTCGAAGCCGAGCTGGTAAGCCAGTTGCGCGGCATGGGCTATGGACCTGTGACTATCCAGGACGAAGCCGCCCTGCTGGCCAACTTGCAAACGCAGCTGGAGGCCTTCAACGGCACCACCTTCACGCAGCGGGACATGACCCGCATCCTGAACCACCTGCAGAAGGGTACGCTGTACGACCGTAGCAAGATCTTGCGCGACCGTTATGCGCTGGAGCGCGAGGACGGCACCGTTAGCTACGTGCGCTTCTTCGATGGCGGCGAGCCTGCGGCCAACAAATGGCAGGTGACCCAGCAGGTGACCAACGTGGGCAGCTACACCAACCGCTACGATGTCACCATCCTGTGCAACGGCCTGCCCGTGGTGCAGGTGGAGCTGAAGCGCAGCGGGCTGGAACTGAAGGAGGCCTTCAACCAGATCGTGCGCTACAAGCGCCACAGCTACTGGGCCAACGGCGGGCTGTTCCAGTACATCCAGCTCTTCGCCATCAGCAACGGGGTCAACACGAAGTACTACGTGAACAACCCCATTGAGGCGCTCACCTTCGCGCAGACCTTCTACTGGACGGATACCCACAGCAGGCGCCGCAGCGAACTGACCGACTTCGCCACGGACTTCCTGAACATCGCCCGCCTGGGCCGCATGCTGGGCCACTACGTGGTGATGAACGACCGCGACCGGCGGATGATGGTGTTGCGCCCCTACCAGGTGTACGCCGTGGAAGGGCTGGTGGAGAAGGTGCGCCAGTACACACCCAAAACGGGTGATGAGCGCGTGAACAACTACGGTTACATCTGGCACACCACCGGCAGCGGCAAAACGCTCACGAGCTTCAAGGCCAGCCAGGTGATCATGGGCCTGCCCGAGGTGGCCAAGGTGGTCTTCGTCGTGGACCGCAAGGACCTCGACTACAAGACCATGGAGGACTTCAACGAGTACAAGGAAGGCAGCGTGGACGCCACCGAGAACACGCGCGGCCTGGTGGAGCAGTTGGCCGACCCGAACACCAAGTTGATCGTCACCACCATCCAGAAGCTGCACATCGCCATCAGCAAGGTGCGGCACGAGCGGCAGGTGGAAGCGCTGAAGGACGCGCGCATGGTCTTCATCTTCGATGAGTGCCACCGCAGCCAGTTCGGCAAAACGCACGGCGCCATCACCAGCTACTTCAGCAACGCGCAGCTCTTCGGCTTCACGGGCACACCCATCTTCGCCGAGAACGCCAGCACCAACGAGCTGGGCAAGCGCACCACCAAGCAGCTTTTTGGCGAGTGCTTGCACAAGTACGTGATCACCGACGCCATCCGCGACGAGAACGTGCTGCGCTTCAGTGTGGAGTACGTTGGGCGCTACAAACAGAAGGACGGCGTGGAGCTGGACATCGAGGTGGAGGACATCGACCGCGCGGAGGTCTTCGATGACGATACCCGCCTGGGCAAGATCGTGGACCACATCCTCCAGTACCACGACCGCAAGACCCACAACCGCGAATACAGCGCGCTCTTCGCCATCAGCAGCATCCCCACGTTGCTGAAATACTACGAGCTCTTCCGCCAGCGCAAGGAGGCCGGCGCGCACGACCTGCGCATCGCCGCCATCTACAGCTACGGCACCAACGAGGAGGATGAGGAAGCCGTGGGCGCCCTGCCCGAGGATGAGACCCTCGCCAGCGAGCCGCCCGCCACCTATGGCAGCGGCCACAGCCGCGACGGCATCGAGCGCATCATCCGCGACTACAACGCGCAGTTCGGCACCGCCTTCAGCACCAGCGACCAGAAGGGGATGGAGAACTACTTCAAGGACATCACCAAGAAGCTGCGCGAGCGCGAGAAGGCCAACGCCAAGGACAGCGACCGCATCGACCTGGTGCTGGTGGTGAACATGATGCTCACCGGCTTCGATGCCAAGAAGGTGAACACCCTGTACGTGGACAAGAAGCTCCGCTACCACGGACTGATCCAGGCCTACAGCCGCACCAACCGCATCCTGAACGAGAAGAAGAGCCAGGGCAACATCGTGGCCTACCGCAACCTGAAAAAGGCCACGGACGATGCGCTCGCCCTCTTCAGCAACAAGGACGCGAAGGAGGTGATCTTCCTACCACCCTATAAGAAACTGGTGGCCGCTTTCATCGCCGCCTATAAGAAGCTGCTGGAAGTAGCCCCCACCGTGCGCTCGGTGGACGACCTGCACGACGAGGAACAACAGCTGGCCTTCGTCTCCGCCTTCCGAGAGCTGATCCGCCTGCTGAATGTGCTGAAGACCTACGCCGAGTTCGACTGGCGCGACCTGCCGCTGACCGAGCAGCAGTTCGCCGACTATACCAGCAAGTACCTGGACCTTCGCGATAGCGTGCAGCGCCAACGCACCAAGGAGAAGCACAGCATCCTGGAGGACATCGACTTCGAGCTGGTGCTGGTGCACCGCGACGAGATCAACGTGTCGTACATCCTAAAGCTGCTGGCGCGTCTGAAAGAGAAGGAGCACACCGGCGGCGGCGAACAGGTCCGCAAGCAGATCGCCGCCCTGCTGGGCAGCGAGGTGGAGCTGCGCAGCAAACGCGAACTGATCGAGAAGTTCATCGCCGAGCACCTGCCGACGATCGAGGACGCAGCTCGCGTGCAGGACGAGTTCGAGCGCTATTGGGAGGACCAACGCGTACTAGCCCTGCAAGCACTCTGCGAAGAGGAAGGGCTGGATCAGAAGCAGTTCGCCAACCTTATCGAGTCCTATATCTTCAGCGGTCAGGAACCGCTGAAGGACGATGTGTTCAAATGTCTTGAGGCACGACCGAGCGTGTTGAAGGCGCGGGAGATCGGGGAACGGATCGTGGAGCGGATGAAGGAGTATGTGGAGGTGTTTGTGAGGGGGATGGTGGCGTAAAGTGGTCGATCGAGCAATGCGTGCATCCCATTACTAACAGTGCTGACGTGGCACCTGAGGGGATGGTGCGTGACCCCGCGATACCTTTGAAGCCGCACCATGTCCTCCACGCACGTCCCCCTCTTCCACCGCCGCATGGGCACAGGTCAGCCCATCGTGATCCTGCACGGCCTCTTCGGCAGCAGCGACAACCTGGGCTCCATCGCCAAGGAACTGGCCACGGACCACGAGGTGATGCT
Source organism: Flavobacteriales bacterium (assembly GCA_044346705.1). Lineage (GTDB taxonomy): Bacteria > Bacteroidota > Bacteroidia > Flavobacteriales_F > PHOS-HE28 > PHOS-HE28. The sequence goes on along the minus strand of JBIIYP010000013.1, from coordinate 53,840 downwards.
GGTGGACCAGCGCGACCACGGTCGAAGCCCGCACACCGATCGGATCACCTACCCGCTGATGGCGGAGGATGTGTTCGAGCTGCTGGCGAAGGAAGGTCTGCGCGATGTGGTGCTCGTGGGCCACAGCATGGGCGGCAAGACGGCGATGCGCGTCGCGCAGCTCTACCCCGGCCTGCTGAAACAGCTGGTGGTGATCGACATCGGTCCGCGCGAGTACACCACGCGCAACCACGACCACATCCTGGCCGCGTTGCAGGACATCGACCTCGCCACCAAGCACACGCGGCAGGAGGTGGAGGAGCACCTGGCGCGTTTCATTCCCGAGCCCGGGGTGGTGCAGTTCCTGATGAAGAGCCTATACTGGGGAACGCCGGAGCAGCTCGCCTGGCGTTTCAACGTGCCGGTGATCGCGCGGGACCTGAAGGACATCCTGGCGCCCATCGGTCCGGAGACGGTGCGCACGCCGACGCTCTTCATCCGCGGTGGCCAGAGCGATTACATCACGCGGGAGGACCTGCCGCAGATCAAGGAGCAGTTCCCCAAGTGCCGCGTGGAGACCATCGACTTCGCGGGCCATTGGGTGCATGCCCAGGCACCGGACGAAGTGGTGCAGCTGATCCGCTCCGTGTCATGAGGTGCTTCGCTGCCATCGCTTCATTGGGCCTCGCGTCCTCGCTGGTCGCGCAAGTGGACACGGGCCTGGTGCGCTACCGAGGTGGCTTCGACTTCGCCGAGGGGATCTACCTGCGCTTCGAGGCCTTTCGCGACAATGCGCCCGACCTGCCGCTGAAGGCGCTGACCGATGCACAGGGCACGCCCGTTCAGGACCTGCTCCGGGGCGACAAGCTCTACCACCTGGACAGCACGGGCGCACGGGTGCGGGTGGATCTGGACGCGGTGTGGGGCCTGTGCAGCAACAACGCGATCCACCTGCACGTGGGGGATGGGTTCTACCGCATCGGCATGATGGGCACCTTGTGCCATGTGCTGTACGAGAGCAGCTACCAGGATTGGAACAACTACGGCTACATGATGGGCGGCCCGGTGACCCGCACCGTTCAGGAGCAGCGCATTCTTGATATGGAGACGGGTACGTTCCTGCCGATCACCGCAGCCACCATGGAGCAACTGCTGAAGCGTGATGAGGTGCTCTACGCACAATGGAGCGAGATCCCGGTGAAGAAGCGGAAGGAGGAGGTCATCTTCCAGTACATGCGGCGCTACAACGAGCTGCATCCGCTGTACTTCCCGGCAACGCGGCCGTGAGAGCGGGGATGAGGGCGGATCGCAGGCTGGCTCCCCCTCCGCCCCCTCGCTGTTTCCCGTCCTACGGCCGGGGCGCGGGGGATGAATAGAAGCGATCCGCAGATCTCGTTGGCGAACTTGGCGAAGCCCATGCATCCTATCATCCCCCTCGCCATCAGCGAGGGGAGGAGGGGGAGCCGGAAGGCATGGGCTTTGCCCCTTGAGCGATCGGCTATCTTGCCCGCCATTCGCGCCCTCATGATCCGTTACGGTCTTCTTCTCTCCGTCGCATTGCTTGGTTCCTATTCGTTGCACGCACAGGCCGATGGCAAGGCGAAGCAGGAATTGGTGCCGTATTGCATCGGGTTCTACAACATCGAGAACCTCTACGACACCATCGATTCGCCGGATACCGATGATGCGGAATTCCTGCCGGGCGCCGCGAAGCAATGGGGCACTATGCGTTACGGACGAAAGGTGGACAAGATGGGGGAGGTGATCGGTGCCATGGGCAAGGACCTGAACGGCCTCGCGGTGATCGGGCTTGCCGAAGTGGAGAACCGCGGTGTGCTGGAGGACCTGGTGAAGGCCAAGGCCATCGCGAACAAGCACTATGGCATCGTGCACCACGATTCGCCCGACCGGCGGGGCGTGGACGTGGCCATGCTCTATGATCCCGCGCGCTTCACCGTGCTGCATGAGCGCGCCTACCGCTTGAGCAACCCCGCCGATACCGCCTGGCGCACCCGCGACCAACTGGTGGTGACCGGCCTGGCCGACGGTGATACGCTCTCCGTGATCGTCGCGCACTGGCCTTCACGGCGCGGTGGCGAGGCCCGTTCGAAACCCTTGCGCGTGCTGGCCGCCTCCTTGGGCCGCCACATCGTTGATTCACTTGCGACAGTGCATCCGCAAGGCCGTATCGCCTACATGGGCGACCTCAATGACGACCCCGTGGATGAGAGCGTGAAAAGAGCCCTGAAGAGCACAGGCGACAAGAACAAGGCCGTGGGGCCCCTGCTCTACAACCCCATGTTCGAGCTGTACAACAAGGGCATCGGTTCGCTGGCGTGGAGGGACAGCTGGAACCTGTTCGACCAGATCATCCTGAGCCCCAACATGGTGAGCGGCGCAGGCGGGTACTACCGCTACTACGGCACCCGCGTGTTCAACGAGCCCTTCCTGAAACAGACGGACGGCAACTTCCAAGGCTATCCCCACCGGACCTTCGTGGGGGATCAGTACACCGATGGCTGGAGCGATCACTTTCCCGTGTTCGTGATCCTGGTGCGCGAGAAGTGAGCGATACCAGGTGCGTTCAACCAAGGACCTGCCTGCCGGCACGCAGGTGGACACGGACGAACACGGATAGCATGCCGTGTCCTGTTGCGGGCATCACTGGCCAGTGTTCGTGATACTGGTGCGCGGGAAGTGAAGGTCGCCGTGCATCTTCGACAGTGGTTGAACACGGATGGATACGGAGCGAAGCCGATGGCACTGGAAAGGTCGGCTGTATCGGTGGTGCTGACCGGCTGAAATGCGAGCGGGGCGCCCTCTGGACGCCCCGCTAAGTTCAGCTACGAGGTCGATCAGCGCTGCACCATCACGATCGTGCTGCGCGTGGCCTCCGTGGTCCGGAGGGTGAGCACATAGCTGCCGGTGTTCAAGCCGGACACGTTGATGATGTTGCGGTCGCTGGTGAAGGTTCCGTTGGCGATCGAACGGCCCTGCAGGTCGGTGAGCATGTACTCCACGCGGTCGCTGGCGAGCTCGCCAACGGAGATGTACAGCACCTCGTTCGCAGGCACTGGACCTACGGTGACATTGGCGAAATAGGCGTTATCGGCGATGCTGTTGGCCACTTCCACATCGTTCAGGTCACGCGGCTCGATCTTGTATTTTCCGAAGGAGTAGAACATGCAACCCGTCACGCTGTAGCTGGTGCCGACCATGGCCGGGTAAGCGTACATCTGGTCGTCCACCATGAGCGAATCGCCGTTGAACAGCTTCCATTCCCCGAAGTTGTTGGGAGCCACCACGCAAGGAACGTTGGTCACCTTGCTGAGCACCCCTTCGTACGGTTCGGTGTTGGCCTGGGCCGTTGTTACATCGGTGATCGCCGGATCGGGGTTGCCAGTGCTCACGATGGTGAAGTTGGTCACGTTGGTGAGGCGGGTGTATCCGAAGCTCTCCTCCACGGTCGCGCCAAGCGTCACGCTGTCTCCGCGGTTCACGGTGTTCGTGGGGTCGAGCACGTAGATGCCGCTCCATCCACCGGTGCCGGCCTGCAGGTAGTAGCCCTTCGCCGTGCCGGATGGCACCACACCGGTGACCCGGCCTCCCGTGATCACGCCTTGGTTGGCTACTGGCGAGGCGCCGTTCGGGTCAGCGGTGAATTGGACGGAATAGATACTGCTGGGGCTGGGAGCTCCCGCCACTTCGATGTTCACGTCGTCGATCAACAGGTGATCGGGGGCGATGGTATTGCGCACGGAAATGATGAACTCGGCACCCACGGTGTCGTTCGTGCAGGAGACCGTCTGCGTGACCTGCTGCCAGGTGTTGCTGCTCACGGTGGTGTAACCGTTATAGGGGGAATAGCCGGAGCTGCCACCCGGACGACCATCGAACAGCCCGGTGCGCACTTCGCCTTGACCGCGCACCCAGAAGCTGATGGTGTATGCGGTACCGGCCACCACGGTCTGCTGTACGGTGGTGAAGCGGCGATGCGAAGAGGTGTCGTTGTTCAACCGCACGGCAAGCAGTCCACCGTGAGGGTTGGTGTTCGATTGGGTGATGTCCTGTTGCGGAAGGTTGGTCTTGGCGCCGACCCAGCCATTGGGGACGTTGCCGGTCCAGCTTTCCAGGTCGCTGGTGAAGACCGTCTGGGCCTGTAGTGCGCTGCCGAGCGCGAGCATCGTAAGGAGTACTGCTGTTCTCATGGGATCGGTGTGTTGGGGTCGTTTCGAAAAGGTCCTATTGGAGCTGGACATCGTCCAGGCGCATGTTGGTGGTCTGCCCGTTGGGGTCGCTGCCTTGGAAGCGGAAGCCCACCGCGAAAGTGCCGGTGTAGCCTTGCGGAAGCACCTGGGACAGGTCGATGGAACCGCTGGAGATCCAGGTGAAGTCAGGGGTGCTTGGGGTGGCGTACGTGCAGGGTATGGGGATCCATACCGCGGAGGACGCGTTCAGCCCGTTGAAGTTGGTGCTTACGAAGGCGGCGAACGGATCGTGACCGGCCGCACCGAAGCCACGCTGGGTCTTGAACTGGAGCGTGTTGGCGCCGCTGGCCTGCATGGTGGGGCTGATGAGCCAGGCCTCATCGAGGCTGTTGGAACTGCCGAAGGCCGTGGCCTCGGCATAGAGTTCGGCGTTGTAGGCGTTACCACGCCAAAGGCGGCTTCCGATGGTGGAGATGTTGAACCAACAGGGCAGCCCGATATCCACGTTATCGGTCACCGTGGAGAAGTCCTCCGCCACCGGACCGGCCGGATCACAGGGCTCGATGGGATTGCCCGTGCAGCGAGCGCTGTCCAGCTTCACCTCGTTGATGTTGCGTATGTAGAGCTGCATGTCCGAGCCGAACTGGCCGGCGATCGCCACGAAGCTGCCGTTGCCGGAGGGGATCACGGTGCCGGCGAAGTTGGAATACCCGCTGGTGCGCACAAGCACTTGGGAGCCTCCGCAGCTGGTCAGGGTGCGGTTCTCGCTCGACTGGCCAACGGCGTCCGCATACGTTTGTCCCAGCTCGCTGGTCACGAACTCCACGCTGTCCAGGCTGATGAGCATCGATTGGATGGCCGGCGTGATCTGGTCGATGGTCACATGCAGGGGTTCCACGTTCACCAAGGTGGCCTGCTTCACCACGTTGTTGTCAACGTCCACGGAGTCCAGCTGCAACAACCCATTGTAGCTGCTCAGGATCGTGCCCGGCAGGTAGATGCGGATGCTGTCCCCTTGGTAAAGCCCACCGCCGCTCAACAACCGCAGGCATATGGCGCCGGTGCCGTCCTGCACGTAGACGTTCTTGTACAGGTTGCCGTTCTCCTCGTCCGCGGTCACCACGGCGTACACGCTCCTGTCCTCCGGGAAGTGCACCGTGGTGCCGGTGTACAGTGCACGCAGGTCCGCAATGGTGAGCACACCTCCCACCGGGATCGTGCGTTCAGGCGGCGTATCGAATTCCTTCTTACAGGCACCGAGAAGGACGAGGGAAAGGGCGATCCCGAGGATCGCTTTCCGGCGGTGGGTGGAGGGGTGCAAGCGCATGTGCGTTAGAAGCTGAAGGTGACCATGGCGAAGTAGGTGGTGCCGAACATGTAGCTCAGGCGCGGTGGGAAGTTGCCCACGTCCTGGCGGTCGTACCGCATCTGTTCGAAACCGCCGGTCTGCAGGTCGGTCGTGTTGAGGATGTTGCTGACACTGAGGTTGACGGCGATCCGGTATTTCCGCTGGAGCATCCAGCTCTTGCCGGCATAGAGGTCCAGGGTCATTCCCGGGTCCAGCTCGGTCTGCTCCAGCAGCGCGTCCCACTGTTCGTCCTCGGTGGTGAAGTTCTGCAGCGCCTCCGCGGTGCGGCGGTCGGGGTTCGGGTCCAGGTAGATGTCGCCGAACCAGTTCGCGTTCACACCCACGAACCAGAATTTGGGCGAGTTGTACTTCAGACCCAGCGAGGCGGCGGTCTGTGGTACACCGCCCACGCGGTAGTTCTCCCAATACACGGTGCGGTTGGCGAGCTCCTCCGCGCTGTTGTCGCGCGTGATGGTGGCGGTGGGGCGCGAGTCGTAGAGGTAGCGCCCGCCGGCGAAGACGGCAGTGGCCACCCAGGTGCTGGTGATGTTGCCTTCCAGCCCGATCTCCGCGCCCATGTGCTGCTGATCCACACCGGTCATCGTATAGTTCACCAGCGTGCGGTAATCGTCGTGATAGAACGTTCGCGACCAGAGCTGGTCGTTGATCTGTGCCAGGAACACGGTGGCACGGCCCCGCAGGCGGGCCATGCGCACCACATAGCTCAGATCGGCGCTGTAGGCCACCTCGTTGGTGAGGCCATTGATCACGGCATCGCGGGTGCGGGGGCTCAAGTAAGCGGTCCGTGTCGACGGTGGGCGGGTCATGTAGGCCGCGTTCGCCGTGATGAAATGGCGGCCGGTGAGCTTGTAGACCACCCCGCCCTTCAGGCCGAAGTTGACGAAGTTGTGCACCTCGCCCTTGCCGAACGAATTCTCCGGAAAGCGGCCATTGACGTACTGTCCGTCGCGCCAGAAGTCGGTCATGGAGAAGGAGCCGCTGGCGTAGGCCTCCATGCGCTCGCCTTTGATCTCGTATTGGCCGAACACGTTCAGCAAGCGCACGTGGATGTCGTGGTTGTAGCCGAACTCATCACCTGTATAGACCGCGTTGTTCACGTTCTCCAGGTTGTTCTGCGAGATGGTGTCGTTGTTGAAGTCGCGGTCCGCGAACTGGTCGATGTCCACGTAGAAATCGCCGCCCAGCAGGTCCTTCATCACCTTGAAGTTGTGCGAGACCTGCTTGTTGTAGCTGCCCCCGATGGTATAGTGCCGCTTGCTGTCGATCTCCTTATTGTACACGCTGTTGATGCCGATGCGTGTGGGGTCGGTGCGGTGCTCCTCGAGGATGTATTTGCTGCGGTTCCCGGTGACGGTGTTCCCGGCGATCCCCTCGGCATTCTGCAGCGAGTACAGGTTCTTCCCGTTGGCGAAGTAGAGCTGGTCCCAGTTGATCTGCTGGGTGTTCGGGTCCTGCTGCCAGAGCTGTGTGAGCTGGGCCGCGTAGTCGGGGTCGTTCTGGGTGTTGGTGGATAGCCCCGGGGTGTAGTAGCTGGGCAGCTTGCGGTAGTAGTCGGGGCGCGGGTCGGGGGCGTCGTACCAGTTCAGGTTCGTCATTCCGTCGCGCCCGAAGGAGTAGAAGAGGGTGGAGGTGAGCTTGGTGCTCGCGGTGGGCGTGTAGTAGTGCGTGAACAGGAAGGTGGGCTTGTGGTCGTAGCTCACACGGGAGTTCCTCTTTTCGCCGTTCTGATAGCCCCACGCGGGGTTGTAGAAGTTGTTGCCGGTGAGGTCGTAGCTCTCCTGCAGGCCGAGCGTCTGGCGCCCCTGTTCAATGGGCGCACCGAAGGCCGTGAAGCCCAGGCTGTGCCGGTCGTTGAGCTTCTTCTCCGCACCGAAGAGGTAGGCGAAGGCCCGCATGTAGGTGCCGTCCACATAGCCTTCGTCGGACCAACGGCTGGAGGCGCTCGCGGTGAAGGCCCAACCGTTCGCCATCAGGCCGGTATTGTAGGTGGCCATGACCCGGTTGCTGTAGATGCGGTTGCTGTTCGCGTAGCTCACGCGTGTGCCCTTACGGAGCTCACTGGCCCTCAGGCTCAACTCAACGAAACCACCGATCCCCGCGAAGTTCAAGCGCGATGAGCTGATGCCGCTGCGAACCGTCATCCAACGGGTCACATCGTTCAGGCCGGCCCAGTTGGTCCACGATACCCAACCGGTCTCCAGGTCGTTCACCAGCACACCATTGATGCTCATCAACGTGTTCTCCGGGTCAAGGCCGCGGATCCGGAAACGTGCCGCACCGAAATTGAAGCTCGCCGTGCTGGTGAACACATCACGCGAGCTTTGGAGAATGCCGCTGATATCCTGTGACCCAAGCTCGGATTCCAGGTCGTCCGCGGTCACTGTCGTCAACAGCAGGCGCCCTTGGGCGGTGGCGTCCGATGTGTCCGGGGCGGTGGTCACCGTGGAGTCCAACTGCGCTGCCACCGGAAGGCCCGCAAGAAGCATGGCGGAGACCGCGAATGAAGGGAGGGAGATCGAGTTCATGCAGGGCGAAGGAGGTTCGCGGTGTTCAGCCGGTCGTTCGTGCACAGGTCCGCCGGGCCTGCATCCTGCTTGAGGATGCCTTGTCCGAAAGGCTGGCAAAAGTACATTCCCCGGGCACTTCGATCATGTTCCTTCGAGGTGAGGGTCGCGTGGATCCTGAACTTTGTTCATACCCGCTGACCGTCAAGCGGTTAGTCGATGAATAAAAGATGACAGGCCCACGTGAACAGGGTACCTTTGCGGCCCTGCGGGTCGGCCGGTGCCGGGCCAAAGGATAAGGACCATGTGCGCGCGCCTCCTTTCCCGGTGCCGTCCCCAGTGGCGCACAACACTGCCGGCGTTGCTGCTGGTGTGGGTGATGCCGGCGCGTGCAGCCCATTATTCCGGAGCCAGCATCACCTACGAATGCCTTGGCGGTAATCAGTACCTGGTCCACCTGGACCTGTTCCTGGATTGCTCGGGCTTCCAGATCATTTCCCAAAGCCTCGATCTCCAGAGCGATTGCGGTTCGCAATTCACGTTGAACAACCTGCCGCCCCCCGTGGCAACGGAGGTGTCGCAGCTCTGTCCCTCGGCGCTGCCCAACAGCACGTGCAATGGTGGTGCCCTGCCCGGTATTGAGCTCTACCAGTTCGATGTGGTGGTGGTGCTTGCGCCCTGTGATTCATGGACGATCAGCTGGGATATCTGCTGCAGGAACACGACCATCAACGTGGCCGCCTTGCCCGGCATCTATGTAGAGGCCACCCTGGACAACCTCAACGCAGCATGCAACAACTCCCCGGTCTTCACCGACCAGTCGCTGCCCTATGTGTGTGTGAACCAACCGGTGGACTACAACTTCGGTGTTACCGAGCCCGATGGCGACAGCCTGGTCTATTCGCTGGTCAGCGGTCAGTACGCGGCTCCGGCTCCCACGGCGGTCACCTACAACCCCGGTTACTCGGGTGCCGTGCCCATTCCCGGTGTGCTCCTGGATCCGATCACCGGACAGCTCACCTTCACGCCCACCGTGGTGGGGAACTATGTGGTGGTGGTGCTGGTGGAGGAGTTCGATGCGAACGGTCAATTGATCGGTACGGTACAGCGTGACATCCTCTTCGTTGTATTGAACTGCACCGGCATTGCACCCACGGCATCGAGCATCACCAACAATACCGGAGGCACCATCACCGGACCGGCCAGCATCGAGGTCTGCGAAGGGGAACCCTTCTGCGTGGACATCGTGTTCACCGATGTCGATCCAGCGACGGTGCTTCAAGTGATCTCCCAAGCCACCATCCTGCTGCCGGGCGCCACCTTTACGGTGACCGGTTCGAACCCGGCCATTGCGACCATCTGCTGGGTCGGTGACCCGCTGAACAGCCCGGTGAACGTGCTCGTGGAGGCGAACGATGGCTCCTGTCCGATCGTGAACACGGTGTCCGTTGCGGTGAACATCATTTCAGTGGATGCAGGAGGACCGTTGCCTGATCCCGGCGCGGACGCCGCCGTGAATGCCTGTGCCGGTGGTCCATCGGTGGACCTCTTCGCTTCATTGGGAGGGGCACCGGCCACCGGTGGCGCGTGGACAGCGCCAGGTGGAGCGCCGCATGCCAGCACGTTCAACCCCCTGACCGACGCTGCAGGAGCCTATGTCTACACGGTCAGTAACTCCTGCGCCACAGCCGATGCGACGGTCACCGTAACGGTGCTTGCCGTTCCCAATGCCGGCGCGAACAGCAGCGTGGACCTCTGCTCCACTAGCGTTCCCCAGGGACTCTTCGGTGAACTTGGAGGAGCGCCACAGTCCGGCGGTACCTGGACCGCTCCGGGTGGGGCCCCGTTCAGTGGTACGTACGATCCGTTGATCGATGCACCCGGCGCCTACGTCTATGGAGTGAGCGGTGGTGGAGCCTGTCCGGATGCCACGGCGACGGTTACAGTGAACGAGCTGTTGGCCCCCAATGCCGGCGCCGATGGCACTCTGGATCTGTGCAGCACGAGCGCGCCCACGTCCTTGTTCGCGGCGCTTACGGGTGCTCAGGTTGGTGGTGGATGGACGGATCCCCTCGGCGCACCGGTCGGTGCATGGTTCGACCCCTCCTCTGATGCCCCGGGCCTCTATACCTATACCATCCCCGCTTCGGCGCCCTGTATCAGCGATGCCTCCACCGTGACCGTAACTGTCCTTGCCCAGCCTGTGGCCGGTGTGAGCGGGTCCCTGGGCATCTGTTCCACGGCTGCAGCGCAAGCCTTGCTTCCGGTGTTGGGTGGCACTGCCCAAGCCGGTGGGTCATGGATCGCTCCGGGTGGCGGAACCTTCGCAGGCACCTACGATCCCGCGGTCAATGCATCCGGGGCTTACGTCTACACGGTGATCGGTGCTGCGCCCTGTGTGAACGCCACGGCGGCGGTAACGGTCACGGAGATCACGATCGCGGATGCCGGTTCCAGTGGAGCTGTCGCGTTGTGCAGCACGGATGGCCCCCTTGCACTGTTCACCGCGCTCGGCGGAAGCCCCCAGGCCGGTGGCAGCTGGACCGCTCCGGGTGGCGCAGCCTTTGGTGGTACCTATGATCCCGCTGCTGACGGGCCGGGTGTCTTCACCTACACGGTGGCCTCAGCCTCGCCCTGTCCCAACACCAGTGCATCGGTCATAGTAACGGAAGCGCTTGCCCCGGACGCCGGAACGAACGGATCGCTGGCGCTGTGCACCACGGCAGCGCCGGTCGCGTTGTTCGCTTCGCTCACCGGTGCGCAGGCCGGAGGCAACTGGACCGCACCGGGTGGCGCGGCGTTCTCCGGCACCTTCGACCCGGCCATTGATGCCTCTGGCCTTTACACCTACACGTTGACCGGCACAGCACCCTGTGTGAACGATCTATCCACCGTAGCGGTGTCGGTCACCGCTTCGGCGGATGCCGGAACGGATGGCTCGCTCACGCTCTGCAGCAGCGATGCCCCTGCATTGCTTTTCACCTCGTTGGGCGGTGCCCAGGCCGGTGGAAGCTGGACGGCACCGGGTGGCGCGGCCTTCGGCGGCACGTATGATCCGGCCGTGGATGCAGCCGGGGTGTACACCTATGTGTTGCCCGGCTCCGCCCCATGCGCGAACGACCAGTCCACAGTGACCGTTGCGGAGGTCGTGGCCTCCGATGCAGGCGTGGATCTGGCGACGGTCGTCTGTGACCTGGGCACCCCGGTGGATCTGTTCGCCTTGCTCGTGGGCGCGCAACCTGGCGGTGTTTGGACCGGGCCTGGCGGCGTGGCCTTCTCAGGCACGTATGATCCTGCCCTGAACGCATCCGGCGGCTACACCTACACCTTGGGCGGTACTGTTCCTTGCCCAAGCTCCCAGGCCACGGTCACCGTTACCGAGACCGGTTCGCCCAACGCCGGTGCCGATGGTTCGCTCACCCTGTGCAGCACCGCGGCACCTGCCGATCTGTTCACTGCACTTGTCGGTTCGCAGGCCGGTGGCGTCTGGACCGCCCCTGGCGGTGCTGCGTTCACCGGCACCTATGATCCCACGTCGGATGTTCCGGGCGTGTATACCTATCTCATCAGTGCGGCAGCGCCCTGCGTCAGCGATCAAGCTACCGTCACCGTTGCCGAGGTCATCGGTCCGGATGCGGGCACGAGCGCGGCGGTCTCCGTTTGTGATCCAGGAGCGCAGATCTCCCTTTTCACGCAGTTGAACGGTGCTTCCCCGGGAGGCTCTTGGAGCACCCCTGGCGGTGGTGCCTTCGCCGGTATCTATGATCCCGTGGTCGATGCCCCTGGCATCTACACCTACCTCGTCAACGGAACGGCGCCCTGTCCCAATGCGCAGTCCACGGTGACGGTGATCGAAAATGCCGCAGCGAACGCAGGCCTGAACGGGTCCCTTGCGTTCTGTTCGAGCGGTCCTCCAGCGGACCTGTCCACCGCTTTGGTCGGTGCGCAGGCCGGCGGCACATGGGTGGCCCCTGGTGGAGCGGCCTTCTCCGGCACCTTCGATCCGGCAACGGACGTGCCAGGGGTCTACACGTATACGGTGCAGGGTGTCGCCCCCTGCCTGAACGACCAGTCCACGGTGACCACGACGGTGACGAATGCGGCGAATGCGGGTGTCGACGGTACGTTGACCGTTTGCGACCAAGGCGGGGCGGTGAGTTTGGAGAGCGCGCTGACCGGTGCCCAATCCGGTGGCGGTTGGACCGACCCTGGGGGTGTGGCTTTCAGCGGCACCTATGATCCGCAGCTGGATGCACCAGGTGTGTTCAGCTATACGGTGACCGGCACAGCGCCGTGCCCGAACGATCAGGCGACCGTTACGGTGAGCGAGACGGGATCACCTTCCGCCGGTACTGATTCCGCCGTCGTGGTGTGCTCCAGCGCCGCATCAACGGACCTCTTCGCTTTGCTGGCAGGTGCGCAGGGCGGCGGTGCATGGACCGGTCCCGCGGGTACGGTCTTCAACGGGAGCTTCGACCCCGCGGTGGATGCTCCGGGCACATACACCTACCTGATCTCCGCGACAGCGCCATGCGTGAGCGATCAAGCCGCGGTGACGGTCTCCGTTGAGCCGCAGCCATTGGCCGGAGCGGATGTGCAGTTCGTGGTCTGTGGGAACTACATCCCTTTCCCCTTGAGCTCCGTGCTGGCTCCGGGCGCCATGACCACGGGCACGTGGACCGATCCCAACGGAGCCCCGTTCATCGGGCTCTTCGATCCTGCTTCCGCCCTGGAGGGAGCCTACGCGTATGTCGTTCAGGGTATCGCCTGCGCTTCGGATACCGCTATCATCACCGTGGATGTGGTGCCCGATCCGACCGCGGGCCTCAGCAATTCCATCGTGCTGTGCGCGACCGGAGCACCCGTGTTCATGACCGATTCCCTGCTTGGTTCACCCGATAGTACGGGTACCTGGCTGGACCCCAACAACACCGTGGTATCCTCGACCTTCGATCCGGCCACATGGCTCCCGGGCACGTACACGTACATCGTTCCTGCTCCGGGCACATGCCTGGGTCCACTGCCCACTGCCACGCTCACGGTCCTTGTTTCGCTGTCGGTCGATGCCGGGCTCGATTCGGTGCTCTCGGTCTGCACCAGCACCGCACCGCTCGGCCTGTTCAATGCCTTGGGCGGCACTCCGGATGTCGGCGGCACCTGGACCGATCCCAATGGAGCACCCTTCTTCGGGCCGTTCGTTCCCGGGAATACGCTTCCCGGAGCGTACACCTATACCATCTCGAGCCCGGGCTGTCCCACGGATCAAGCCGTTGTCACGGTCGGTGTTCTGGCCGGCCCGGATGCAGGACAGAGCGCAGCTGTCTCCGCCTGCTCCTCAGGCCCCGTGATGGACCTCTTCGCATCCTTGGGCGGTACGCCGGACACCACGGGTTGGTGGACCGGGCCTGGTGGTGTGGCCATGTCCGGCACCTTGGACCCAGCCCTCGGTCCGGCCGGTGTTTTCCAGTATTCCCTGCCTGGTGCGGGCAGTTGTCCTGGTGACCAGGCCACGGTCACCGTGGCCATCGGGCAGGCCGGTGATGCAGGCAGCGATGGCAGTTCGACGCTGTGTTCGGTGGCCCAGCCCGTGGACCTGTTCACCCTGCTCGGTGGCACACCCGATCCCGGTGGCTCTTGGACCGGTCCGGGCGGTGGCGCAGTGAGCGCGATCTTCTTGCCGGCCACCGGGTCCCCCGGCAATTACGTCTACACCGTATCGCCTTCGTTGCCTTGTCCTTCGGTCTCGGCCACAGTGACCATGGCCGTTTCCCAGGCACCCTCTGCCGGCGTGGATGCCATGGTCATGTTCTGCAGTGCGGATGCCGCGCAGTCCTTGTTCATCTTATTGGGTGGCGCACCCCAGGCGGGTGGACTTTGGTCCGGGCCCAACGGCGCAGTGCCTTCCGGGACCTTCCAACCCGGAACGGATGCGCCAGGTGCCTATGTCTACACCGTGGATGGTACCGCGCCCTGCCTATCGGACAATGCGGTCGTACAGGTGGGAGTGAGCCCGGTGGCCGATGCGGGTACACCGGGCAGCGTCACCGCTTGCTCCAATGGAACGCCGATCGACCTTTTTCAAGCGTTGGGTGGAGCTCCACAATCCGGTGGCGCATGGATGGGTCCTGGGGGCGTTCCATGCGGCCCTGCGCTTGATCCTTCCTCCGCCATGGGCGGCGCCTATGTCTATACCGTCAGCGCCCCGGCACCGTGTCCTCAAGCGAGCAGCACCGTGGATGTGACGATCATCGCAGTACCGGAACCGACCATTACCAGCTTGGTGGGTGAGGGCTGTGCGCCGGTGTCGGTGGTGTTCAGCACGGACCAGCCCGTGGCAGGGAATTGCTTGTGGGATCTCGGGAATGGACAGACCTCCTCCCAATGCGGCGGTGATACCGTGGTCTACGATGTGCCGGGGAACTATGTCGTCACCCTCACGGTCGATGTTGGATCGGGGTGCAGCGGTACGGTGGCCGGCCAGGCGCCCATCGCGGTCTATGCAGCGCCCGTGGCCAGCTTCACCAGCGCACCGGAGGTCATCACCACCAATGCGCCGCTCGTCACCTTCCAGAACAACAGCCTTGGTGCCACGTCCTTCCTCTGGTCCTTCGGCACTTTCGCCGCGAGCACCGAGCAGGAGCCGGTGATCGAGTTCCCCTCGGCGCTTTCGGACAGCTACCTGGTCTGCCTGACGGCCGCGGTGTCGCCGACCTGCCTCGATACCGCCTGCGCCCTGGTGACGATCGAACCCGGTGCCGGCTTGTTCGTGCCGACCGCCTTCTCTCCGGACGGCGATGGCATCAACGACCGCTTCTTCCCCGTAATGCAAGGGGTCGACCGGCGCTACCACCGCTTCCTCATCTTGGATCGCTGGGGACAGATCTTGTTCGACACCGCCGATCCCGATGCGCAGTGGAGCGGCAACTTCCCCAATGGTGACCCCGTGCCGGTCGGCGTTTACGTGTGGAAGATCACGGGTAAGGATGCGTATTCCGGAGAGCGTCTGGACCGCACAGGCAGTGTGACCCTTGTGCGTTGACAACGGCGATCGGGGCGGGTCTATCTTTGCCGACCATTCCCCGCTCCCTTGCCTGAACGGCTGGTCATCATCCCCACCTACAACGAGAAGGAGAACATCGCCGACATCATCGGACATGTGTTCCGTCTGGTGCCGGAGTTCCATCTGCTGGTGGTGGATGACGGGTCGCCCGATGGCACGGCGGCCATCGTGAAGCGGCTCCAACAGCAATGGCCGGACCGCCTCCACCTGATCGAACGTGCGGGCAAGCTGGGCCTGGGCACTGCCTACATCACCGGCTTCAAGTGGGCCATCGAACGCAAGTACGACTTCATCTTCGAGATGGATGCGGACTTCAGCCACGACCCGGATGACCTTGTTCGCCTCCATGCGGCATGCGCGGAAGGTGGCGCCGATATGAGCGTGGGGTCGCGTTACGTGAAAGGCGGAGAGGTGAAGGACTGGTCGTGGGACCGCATCATGCTGAGCGTGGGCGCGTCGCTGTACGTGCGCTCCATCCTGTGGCTCGGTGTGCGTGATACCACGGCCGGCTTCGTGTGCTACCGCAGGCACGTTCTTGAGCGTCTCGCGCTGGACGAGATCAAGTTCGTGGGCTATGCGTTCCAGATCGAGATGAAGTACCGGGCCAAGCTCGCCGGGTTCACCATCACCGAGGTGCCCATCACCTTCATCGACCGGGTGAAGGGCAAGAGCAAGATGAGCACGAACATCTTCCGTGAGGCCATCATCGGCGTTTGGCGGATGAGGACCATCACCCAGCGATGAACGACCTGCTGATCCGCAACGCCACCGTGGTGAACGAGGGCACCACCCACCAGGCCGATGTGCTCCTGCGCAGTGGCCGCATTGAACGCATCGAGCAACGTGGTATCGGCCAGGCCCGCGGCGCGAAGGAGCTCGATGCCGCAGGCCTTCACCTGTTACCGGGCTCCATCGATGACCAGGTGCACTTCCGCGAGCCCGGCCTCACCCACAAGGACGACATCGCTTTCGCTTCCGCAGCGGCCGTGGCCGGCGGCATCACCAGCTTCATGGAGATGCCCAACACGGTGCCCAGCGCGCTCACCCAAGAGCTGCTGGCCGACAAGTACAGGCTCGGCGCCGCAAGCAGCCTGGCCAACTATTCCTTCCACATGGGCATCAGCAACACCAACCTCGACGAGGTGTTGCGTACCGATCCGCGCACGGTCTGCGGGCTGAAGGCCTTTCTCGGCAGCAGCACGGGCGACATGCTCATCGACGATGAGGCCGTGCTGAATGAACTTTTCCGCCAGGCGCACATGATCATTTCGGTGCACGCCGAGGACGATCCGCTGATCAAGGCGAACATGGCCGCTGCAATTGCGCGCTACGGTGAGGACATCCCCATTGCCGAGCACCCGCTCATCCGGAGTGAGGAGGCTTGCTTCCTGAGCAGCAGCAGGGCAGTAGCCAGGGCGAAGGAGTTCGGAACGCGGCTTCACGTGCTCCACATCAGCACCGCGAAGGAGCTGGAGCTGTTCGCGCCCGGGCCGTTGGACGGTAAGAAGATCACCGCCGAAGCCTGCGTGCACCACCTGTGGTTCGATGAGCAGGCGTATATCGACAAAGGCCCCTTGGTGAGGTGGAACCCCGCGATCAAGACCCGCGCCGACCGCGATGCCATTCGTCGTGCCGTGGTGGAAGGCCGCATCGATGTGGTGGCCACGGACCACGCACCGCATACGTTGGAGGAGAAGGCCCGCCCCTATGCGAAGTGCCCCTCCGGCGGTCCGCTCGTGCAGCATGCGTTGGTGGCCATGTTGGAGCTGGTGCATCAAGGCGTGTTCACGCTGGAACAGGTGGTGGAGAAGCTGGCGCATGCGCCTGCCCGCCTCTTCCAGGTGGAGGACCGTGGGTTCATCCGCGAAGGCCACCATGCCGATATCGTTCTGGTGGACCTTAACGCACCCTGGACCGTGAGCCGCGAGAACCTGCTCTACAAATGTGGCTGGAGCCCCTTTGAAGGGCAGACCTTCCAGGCGCAGGTGAAGCACACCTTCGTGAACGGCCATCACGTTTACGCCAACGGGAAGCTGGACCGCAATGTGCGTGGTGAACGCCTGCTCTTCACCCGGTGATGCGCTTCCTCCTGCCCTTCATCCTGCTGTTGGCGGCGTGCTCCAATGCGGAGGCCCCACCGACCGATGTGTTGGAGCGGGGGAAGTTCAAGCAGGTTTTGTTGCGCGCCCAGTTGGTGGAGGCCCGCCTGAACCACGAGATGGTCATCGACCATCGGCCGGACAGCCCCGTGAAGGACTACTATGCCGAACTCTTCACCGAGGAGCAGATCACGGAGGAGCAGTTCAAGCGCACCTTCCAGTACTACGCGGAACACCCGGAGGAGCTCAAGGCCATCTATGCGGAGATCCTCGTCGAGCTCGACAGCCTGAAGGAGAACGACCGGCCTCAGCCCTCGGCGCCCAAGTAGCGCACCACATCCGCCACGGACTCTTTGGCGCTGCGGAAATGCAGGCCGGTGATGCGCATGGCCTTGGAAGCATCATAGCTGCGCAGCATCATCGCCGTATGCGCCGTGTGGCGTGTGATCAACGGCTTGCCGCCGAACAGCGTGCGCAACCGTTCCATGCGCCAGGCCAGGCCGAGCATCCAGCTCTGCAGCTTGTACACAGGCCCGGGCTTGCCGAAGGCCGTGGCGATGAGCGTGAAGAGCTGCTGGTAGGAGAGGTTCTCGCCCACGAGCAGGTGCTTCTCCCCGGTCGCGCCCTTCTCCATCAGCGCCACGGAAAAGGCCGCTACATCACGCGCGTCCACCACGGAATTGCTGCCCGGCGGATAGAAGCGCGTGCCCTTACGGACGCGCTCCACCATCGTCATGCTGCTGCGCCCCGCAACGCCCGGTCCCAGCACGATGCAGGGGTTCACCAGCACCGCATCCAGCCCTTCGGCGATGCCGCGTTGCACCTCCAGTTCCGCCTCCACCTTGCTCACGGCATAGGCCGAAGTGTTGGCGTCGCGTTCCCATTCGTTCGCCTCGTTGGCCGGCACACCATCGACCATCTTGCCAATGCTGGCGTTGGAGCTCACGTGCAACAAGCGCTTCACACCGGCCGCGAGCGCTGCGTTCACCACGTTGGCCGTGCCGGTGATGTTCTGAGCGAAAAGCTCCCGGTCATCACGTGGATCGAAGCTCACCAGCGCGGCGCTGTGGTATACGTGCTCCACACCCCGCATGGCGTCCTCCAGGGCGATGGGGTCCAGCATGTCGGCCTCCACCCAGGCAATTCGGTCGAAGAGCGCCTCGCCATCGGCACGGTGATGCTTGAACACCCGACGCACCACGTCCACGTTGCTCTCCGGCCTGCGCGTGGCCCGCACATCACGTCCCGCAGCCACCAAGTGCAGCAGCAGGTGCGAGCCCACGATCCCCGTTCCGCCGGTCACCAGATCCATCGGGGAAAGGTAGGGCGAGGGGAGAAGTGGTAAGTGACAACACGCAAGTGACAAGGGTCAAGTGAAAAGGCTTTTCGGCAGCAGAGCTTGTTTCCTTCGCTTTTGGCTGCGAGCCCTGAGCCACGAGCCACGGGCGTAGGTCCGGCAGCCAGCTCTTATCAGTATCTGTGTTCATCTGTGTCCATCGGTGGTTCCTCTCTTCCTGGCCACTGCGGCTGCTCCCTGCCTCCTGTCCGCTGTCTACCTTCGCAACCCGCATTTCCCCCCATGCCCACCGACTTTCTGCACGAACTGAACTGGCGCGGACTGCTGCACGACAGCATGCCCGGAACCGCCGACCACCTGAAGCAGGCCCCGGCCCTCGGCTACATCGGCTTCGACCCCACGGCGGACAGCCTGCACGTGGGCAACCTGGTGCAGATCATGATCCTGGTGCACTTCCAGCGTTGCGGTCACAAGCCCGTGGCGCTCGTTGGCGGCGCCACCGGCATGGTCGGCGACCCCAGCGGCAAGAGCGCTGAACGCAACCTGCTGGATGAGGACGCCCTCCGCCACAACCAGGCCTGCATCAAGGCCCAGCTGGAGCGCTTCCTCGATTTCAACAGCCCCACCAACCCCGCGCAGCTCGTCAACAACTACGACTGGTTCAAGGACATGGGCTTCCTCCGCTTCATCCGCGAAGTGGGCAAGCACATCACCGTGAACTACATGATGGCCAAGGACAGTGTGAAGAACCGCATGGAGAGCGGCATCAGCTTCACCGAGTTCAGCTACCAGCTGGTGCAGGGCTACGACTTCGTGCACCTCTACAAGCAGCTCGGGTGTCGCTTGCAGATGGGAGGCAGCGACCAATGGGGCAACATCACCACGGGTACGGAGCTCATCCGCCGCATGGAAGGGGGTGAGGCTTTCGCTGTGACCACGCCACTGCTCACCAAGAGCGATGGCAGCAAGTTCGGCAAGAGCGAGGGCGGCAACGTGTGGCTCGATGCCGCGCGCACCAGCCCTTACAAGTTCTACCAGTTCTGGTTGAACGCTTCGGACGATGAGGCCGCGCGCTTCGCGAAGATCTTCACGCACTGGACCCAGGAGGAATGCGAAGCTCTGATCGCCGAGCACACCAAGGATCCCGGACGACGCAAATTGCAGAAGGAGGTGGCGGCGTTCATCACCAGGCTGGTGCATGGGGAAGCTGAGAAGGACGCCGCCCTCCGTGCGAGCGAGATCCTCTTCAGCAATGCCACGGACGGGCTGAGCCAACTCAGCGAGAAGCAACTGCTGGAGGTGTTCGACGGTGTGCCCCAGGCCGAAGTGCCGCGCAGCGCGCTCACCTCAGGCATCGGCATCATCGATCTGCTCACGGACCACACCGGCTTTCTGCCCAGCAAGGGCGAAGCGAAACGCGCCCTGAAGGAAGGATCCATCGCCGTGAACCGCACCAAGGCCGCCGAGGACCGCGTGGTGAACGCTTCCGACCTGCTGAGCGAGCGCTTCGTGCTGCTGCAGCGGGGGAAGAAGAGTTACTTCCTGGTGAAGGTGGTGTAAGCGAGGACATGGCCCTTCGCTGATCGAGAACGCATGATCGTTCCTTCCGACCCGGATTATCAAGCCACGAAACGGATCAAGCAGGGACTTGATCGCATGGGCGTGCCGGGGTCCGAATTGGCGGATCGGCTCCAACAGGAGTTCGGCATGCGGCCGCTCAACATCCTTTACGAGTGGGTCGCAACGGCCGGCCGGGCCAGGTTGATGGTGGTCTTCGAACGCTATGCCGAAGCGGCGGGCTTTTGGTCAGGTCCGCTGCAGATCGATGGCGCCAAGGAAGCCAGGATATGGAAGGCCTTCCACGCGAGCGCGATCGCACAGTTGCCCGTTGGTCCTTCATCAGGAAGCACCGGCTCCGAGCCCTTCCTGATCATCACTGCGTTCGAGCCCATCGCCAAGGCGGAATGCAACCAGCGGATCCCACAAGCGCAGATAGACGCATTGGTCGTTCAGTTCGCCGAGCATGGGGTCTGGATGTTCGATCGGTTCGGAAGCACCGTTACCTGCTTCTTCCACACGGAGGACCAGCTGCTGCGGAGCAGTTCCGATGGCTCACATGCAGTGATCGCCTCGGCCTATGCCCGGTTGATCACCGCGCATGATGAGTTCGGGTATTGCAAGGCTCCCACGGAGCAGGTCTTCTTCGATAGCAAGGCGAACCTGGACACGAACTTCGAGGGCAACCTGTACTACTACCATTTGTAGTGCTGCTCGTGCCAGGGAGGTGATCGTTCACTCCACCACCAACAAGTTGCATCCCCGCAGGTCGCTGAAGTCGAAGCGGCCCAGCAGCGTCCACCTCAAGCATTAGTGGCGTCCTTAACTTTGGACCATGGCAACCAAGAAGCAGGCTTTGAAGACGCTTCGCAAACCGACCGCGGAAGGTCGCGCGATGGATGCAGCCTTCAAGAAGGCGGCGAAACAGGCCAAAGCGATGGCCTTTACGGTTCGAAAGACCATCATGGTGGAGCGCGACGGGTGGTTGGTGATGGTGAACAAGGCCGGCAAGGTGACCAAACGCGTCCAGCGTCTGGAGCCGGTGAAGTTGCCGTAGGCTGGATCCCGCATGGCCAAGACCTTGCGCTTGCG
This sequence comes from Flavobacteriales bacterium, assembly GCA_044346705.1. Taxonomy (GTDB): domain Bacteria; phylum Bacteroidota; class Bacteroidia; order Flavobacteriales_F; family PHOS-HE28; genus PHOS-HE28. The sequence continues at coordinate 32,675 of JBIIYP010000013.1, read as the reverse complement.
TGTGTTCGCTGGTCCGAACGGCTCGGGGATAGAGCACCATGTACACCAAGGTGCGAGAGGCTTTTGTGAATGGCCGTCCGGTGGACATGGGCGTGTATGTGAACCCGGATGAGATCGAGCGGATCCTTCGCACGACCAAGCACTTGAACCTTCTGAATTTCGGGGTCCACAGCAACAAGCTTGTCTTCGAACGATTCGCGCGTAGCAGTGGTCTGTTGCCAGGCCCCGCTGATCTGCTCTGGTTCCGCAAAGGGCAGACTTGGGGTGTGAACGTGTTCAAGATCAAGGCACCGGTTGACTCACAACGGTATGCCCAGCTCCTTGCCCAGCACATTGTTCACCTGTTGATCAAACGAGCCAAGAAGCTCTCGTTCGAAACGGTGTTCAGCCACTCCTCCAAGTTGGCCGTAATGGACAAGGCTAGGAAGAACGGCTATAAGGTTTACCTCTATTTCGTGGCCACGGAATCCCCGCTCATGAATATTGACCGGGTGAAGACCAGGGTCAAGCAAGGCGGTCATGATGTTCCAACCGAGAAGATCATGGAACGGTACTGGAGGTCCTTGAAGCAACTGGTACCTGCGTTGGATCTGTGCTACCACGCGTTCTTGTTCGACAATAGTGGGGAGGAGCCGGTGATGTTCGCAGAGATGAAGGTGGGCGATGGTGGCCAGCAATGGTCCTGGGACCTTCAACAGATGCCCTACTGGTTCATTCAGTTCTATTTGCTTGCCAAAGGCGACCCGCAATTGGTCGATGTGGCGCGGCAGGCCATGCGCCTCAAAGGATGATCCTCGGATCCGGAGGGCTCATCTGCGCGTTCAGCGGAAAGAGACTTTGGCCACTCACTCCACCACCAACAAGTTGCACCCGCGCAGGTCGCTGAAGTCGAAGCGGCCCAGCACTTCGAAGGAGCCATCCGCGGCCACCCGACCGAGGTCCTGTGTGGCGATGAAGGGGCAGCTGGCGATGTTGGCAAGGTCGATCACGTCCACGCCGCCGGTGCGACCGGTGCCGAGGCGTTCGAAGGGGTCGTTGGGGTCGCGCACGAGCACCTGCATCCAGGGTGGGCAACGGTAGGTCCCTTCACCCGTGCTCCACGCCTGGGACAGCAGTTCCGTCATGCCGTATTCGCTGTGGATGGCAGGTACACTGAAGGCCTGCTTCAGGAGCGCATGCAGCTCATCGCGCACCAGCTCCGGTCTCCGCCCTTTCATGCCGCCGGTCTCCATGATGGTAGTGTGGCGCAGGGGTATGGGGTGCTGTTCCGCGATGTCGAGCAGCGCGAAGGTGACGCCCAACAGTAGGGTCTTCTTCCCTTCGGCCTCGCTCTGCTTCAGCAATTCAGCCAGGCGATCGTACTGGTAGAGGTAGGTGCCGCTCATCGGATCGCCGCTACGGGCGATGAGCTGTTCGGCCATGTACACCAGCGAGCTGCCAGTGCGCTCCAGGTAGGCGGGCAACACCGCCAGGATCCGCCATTCGGCCACCGGGCCGTATACCGCTTCGAACGAGCGGAGGAAGGAGCGTTCGTACAGCGAAGGCCATGGCACATGGTGGGAGCTGGTGACGGCTCCTGTGGTGCCGCTGCTGGTGAAGGTGACGGCAGGCTCCAGCCCTTCCAGCAACACGCGGTGGTTGCGGAACAGGCCGATGGGCAGGCAGGGGATGTCGGCCACGCGTTCCACCGCCTCGACGGTGGTGCCCAATCCCTTCAGGAATCCACGGTAAACGAGGTTGTGGGCGGCGTGGAGACGAAATAGGTCGAGCGCCACTGCGTTGAACGCTTCGGCATCCGTTACCGCGAACACCCGATCGGCCAGGTCCTGGTAGGGAGGGGGCAGGGGAGGGTGCATCGGAGGCCTTACCTTTGTGTTGATGCGTCCAACAGCCCGCACCGCCCGCAAGTTAGCCGTGGTCACCGCCGTGTGCGGAACCCTGCTTTCCGGTTGCCTGAAGACCGAGGAGTTCCCCGTGGAGCCCGTGATCAGCTACAAGGAGTTCAAACAGTTCGGTGATTCCGCCTCCATCGTGGTGAAGTTCACGGATGGCGACGGCGACATCGGCCTCGGACAAGGCGACACGACCGGCGCGTTCGCCCCGGGGCAGACCTATTACCACAATTTTTTCGTGGAGTATTACACGCTTGAGAATGACGTGTGGTCTCCCCCGTTCGTATTCGCATTGCCGCTCTACTACCGCGTTCCGGTGGTGACGCCTACGGGGCAGAACAAGGCATTGGAAGGGGAGATCGCCGTCGCGTTGAAACCGTACCCCACCTTGCCCGGCACCAGCGGCGATACCATCCGCTACAGCGTGAAGCTGGTGGACAGGGCCTTGCACGAAAGCAACCTCGTGTATACGGAGGCGGTGGTGGTGCCCTGAGCACACCCAAGGGTCAAGGTTCAAGTAACAAGTATCAAGTGTCAAGTCACAAGGGCATTGAACCCTTGACCCTTGCTACTTGTGACTTGATACTTGTTCAGACCTCCCCGGCCAGCGCTTCGCTCACGTTGATCAGGTGATCCCCGATCTTTTCGCAGCTGCTGAAGAGGTCGCTATAGACCATGCCGCTCTTGATGTTGTGGTCGCCGCTCTCCACGCTCTTCAGGTGGGTGCGCCGCAGCTGGTCACGGAGCTGGTTGATGCGCTGCTCGGCCTCCGTTGCGGCGTCGAGCTTCACGGTGTCGTCGTCCATGCCGAGGTTCTCGTTCATGACCTCGAAGGCTTTCTCCAGGAGCTGCATCATTTCGAGCAGGTTCTGTCGCTGCTCCGGGCTGAACCAAAGGCGTTCGTCGACCTTGCGTTCAACGCTCTTGCTCATCTGGAACAGGATGTCCCCCACACGTTCCAGGTCGCCGATGATGGACAACATGGCTCGGATGCGCTCGCTGAGCTCCTCGTTGCGGGCCTCGGCACCGGTCTTGGTGAGGTACTTGCTCACCTCCACTTCGATCCTGTCGGTGATGTCCTCGTATTTGGCGATGCGCAGGAGCAGGCGGCTGCGTTCGGCGGCATCCTTCTCGATGAGCAGGTCGCGGACCATGCCATGCATCTTCTGGGTGAGGCGTCCGAACTTGTGGACCTCCTTGCGGGCCTCCAACAGCGATAGTTCGGGGCTTAGGGACATCATCGGGTCCTCGATGTATTCCAGGCGGTACTCCTCATCCACCTCCCCACGGGAACGCACCATACGTGTGACGATGCGCTCAATGAAGGGCAGGAATCCGATGAGCAGAACGGTGTTCAGCGCGTTGAAGGAGATGTGCAGGTAGGTGAGCGCCCAGAGCACGGCATTGGGGCTGGTGTAGGGGGATGCACCGTTCCATTCCTGAACGAGGAGGTCGATCCCGGCGAGGTAGGGCCCGAACAGCAGAACAGCCCAACCGACGCCGATCACCTTGATCAGGAAGTGGGCCCGTGCCGCGCGCTTTCCCCAGGCGTTGGCCACGATGGCCGCGATGTTGGCGGTGAGCGTGGTGCCGATGTTCTCGCCGAGCACGATCGCGGCCGCCATCTCATAGCCAATGGTCCCGTTCTGGCACATGGCCATGGTGAGCGCCAAGGCCACACTGCTGGACTGTACAGCGATCGCCAGTACCGCACCGATCGCCACGAACAAAAGCACGCTGAGAATGCCGTTATCCCCGAGGTCCGACAGGAAGGTCAGCGCATCGGCGGAAAAGTGCGGCACGTTCTCCTTCAACAGGTCCAGACCCAGGAAGAGCAGGGCGATGCCCAGCAACATCTCGGTGGCCGCCTTGAACCGTCCCCCCTTCAGGAACAACATCGGGAAGGCGATGCCCAGGATCGGCAGGGCCACGACGGATAGCTTCATGCTCGCCACGCCAGCGGAAGCAAAAAGCAACGCCTTGAGCGTGGTGCCGATATTGGCACCCATGATCACGGGAATGGACTGGCGAAGGGAAAGGAGCCCGGCGTTCACGAAGCTCACCACCATCACCGTCGTCACCGAGGAATACTGCACCAGGGCCGTGGTGGTGAAGCCGGTGAGCAGCCCGCGGAACGGGTTGGCCGTCATGGCCCCCAGGATCCGTCGCAGGCCTCCTCCGGCGGTCTTCTGCAGGCCTTCGCTCAGCAGCTTCATGCCATGTATGAAGAGGGCCAGGGAACCGGCCAACATGAGGAACTCGAGGATGCCGAAATGCATGAGCACGCGCCTGCAGGCGGGGCTGTGAAATTACCACCTGGTTGTTGCTGGAAGGTTAAGCGCGCCTCAGCTTTGAAACCCCTGATGGACACGGTGTTCTGCATGTCGTGGTCGATATCTTCGCCGGCGCATGTGGTCCCTTACCCCTCGTCGTACGGCTTTGTTCATCGCCTTGGCGACCCTTGCCGGGACCGCCTTGCTCGCAGTATTGATGGGCCTTGCGGGAAGCTGGCCCTGGTCGGTGGCGTTCGTCATCCCCTTGGTGGCCGCAGGCTTCGCCTATGGGATAGGCCTCTATCTCGTTCAGCGGTTCATCCAGGCCCGCGTGAGCCTGATCCTGCGCACGGTGCATGACATCCGCATGGCCAAAGGAGGTTCGGACCGGTCCGACGCGGACGTGGATGTGCTGGGTGAACTGGACCGCGAAGTGGGCGCCTGGGCGGACCAGCGCAGCACGGAGATCTCCGGGCTCAAGGAACGGGAACGCTTCCGGCGCGAGTTCATCGGCAACCTGGCGCATGAACTGAAGACGCCCATCTTCAACATCCAGGGTTACATCCTCACCTTGCTCGAAGGCGGCCTGGAGGATCCCCGGGTGAACCGCGACTTCCTGAACCGCGCCAGCAATGGTGTGGACCGGCTCATCAAGATCGTGGAGGACATGGACATGATCACGCAGCTGGAGAGCGGGGTGATGGCGATGTCCATCGACCGCATGGACCTCACTGCGCTGGTGAAGGAGCTGATCGACGAGGTGGAGATGCAGTCCCGCGAGAAGGGTGTGCGGATCGTCTCGAAGTTGAACGAAGCGGTCTGGGTGAAGGCTGATCGCGACCGGCTGTCACAGGTGTTCCTCAACCTGTTCACCAATGCCATCAACTACGGCAAGTCCGGCGGCCTGTGCGAGGTGCGCACGTTTCCGTTGGAGGACCAGGTGCTGATCGAGGTGTCCGATGACGGCATCGGCATCGGCCCGGAGCATCTGCCCCGGCTCTTCGAGCGGTTCTACCGCGTGGGCATGAGCCGTTCCCGCCACGAAGGTGGCAGTGGCCTCGGCCTGGCCATCGTGAAGCACATCATTGAATCCCACGATCAGAGCATCGTGGTGAAGAGCGAAGAGGGCCAGGGCACCACCTTCTCGTTCACTTTGCAGCGGTCGAAGTAGGCTTCGTGGTGCCGCGCAGTTCGTAGGCCTGCACGGCGTCGTTGTTGTTGGCCACCAGCACGGTACGCCTTCCGTTGCGCTGGATCAGTGCCAGGTCCTTCACGTTGCCCCAGGCCACGAAGCCGCTTCTGGTGGCCGGCATCGCATGGAAATCCCCCTTGCCGTTGCCCAACAGGACACTGCCGATGCTGGCATCGTAACGCACCGTCTCCACCTCTGCGCCCCAATGGTTGCCGGCGCAGACCAGGTCCAAGTGGCCGTCGCTGTTCACGTCCAGCGCAACGATGCCGTTGATGGGTGATACCTGCGCAGCGTTCGGCAGGGGTTTGGGCGTGAAGGTGCCATCGGCGTTGGATAGCAGCACGGTGCTGAGCATCCAGGTGGCCTGCAAGTGAAGCGATCCGGCGAGCTTCTCGGGCGTATAGATGGCGGTGAGATCGGCATCCGCGAATTGCTGGTACGTGGGGAAGCGTTGCAGGATCCGCGGGCACTGCTGGCTGCTGCATTCGCGGCCGCGCACGGGCAGTTGCTTCCCGGCCTTCTCCTTGGCCAGCACGATGTCGTGCCGTCCGTTGTCGTCGAAGTCGGCCCAGTAGATGTGCACCGGGTGTTCCGCGGTACCATGGAATTTACTGTTCCAGCCCAGGTTGCCGGCGATGATGTCCATGCGCCCGTCACCGTTCACATCGGCGGTGGTCAGCGCGCTCCACCAGCCTTTCATGCCCTGCAGGCCCGCAGGTACAGTGGCATCGAGGAAGTGGCCCTTTTCGTTCAACAGGACCATGATGCCCATCCATTCCCCAGCGATCACAAGGTCCGGATCGCGGTCGTTGTCCATGTCCGCGAAGCGTACGCCGGTCACCATCCCGGGGCCCATCACGGCAGGGGCCAGCTGTTGGGTGGCGTCGGTGAACCTGCCGGTGCCGTCGTTGATCAACAGGTAGCTGCGTGGTGCGAACGGGTAGTGCGCCGGTGTCTGTCGCCCGCCGATGAACAGGTCCTGGTCGCCATCGCCATCGATGTCCGATGCGGCCGCGCTGTGCGCGCTGGTCATCACGAAGGAGAGGGCATCCTTCACCTCACGGTAAGCGCCCTTGCCATCGTTGAGGTAGAGGCGTTGCGTGTAAGCCGCCTCGCGCAGGTCCGCTTCATTGGAGCCGGCGAGGACAACCAGGTCCATGTCACCGTCCTTGTCCGCATCGAAGAACACGCCGCCCAACTGCTCCTGCATGGTGTATTGCTTCCAGGGTTGTGAACGCGCCGCTTCGAATCCGCCATCGGCACGCTGCAGCCACAGCGACGCGGGCTTCACGTAGGAGCCGCCCATGAACACGTCCTCGCGCCCATCGCCGTTCACATCGGCCGTGGCGAGCAAGGGGCCCTGTTCGCTCTGCTTGTGGGGAAGCAGCACTTCGAGCGCGAAGTCATCGTACGCGTTCTCCACGTGAACCATGTCGGCGTTCAGCGAACTCCGAACGTCGGTGAAGAGCGTTTGGACCGCCGGGGCGGTGGGGAGCGGTCTGCCGTCCTTCTGGTCCAGTGTCAGCAGTTGGTCGGGCTTCACCCCGGTGAGCAGGCTGTGGGTGCCGTTGGGCCAGCGCACCTCGAGGGTGTCCACGGTACTGGCGCTCCCGAGGCCGAAATGCAGGTACGGTTCCACAGTGCTCTGGTAGCCGCGCACGGGGGAGAGTTCCTGGTATTGCAGGCTGCCCTTGTGGCGCACATACGCCTTTGCCGCTAACGCGGCGCTCTTGCCGCTGGTCAGCTTCAGCCGCAACCAGTGGCGGTCCGGGAAGCGGCTGGTCGCAGTGTTCTCGTGGACGGTGGCCACCTCATCGAGGTTGTTGATCACCAGGTCCAGGTCGCCGTCGTTGTCGAGGTCCGCATAAGCCGCTCCATTGCTGTTCTCGGGCACAGTGAAGCCCCAGGCCTGCGAGCTGTCGGCGAAGGTGAGGTCGCCGTTGTTGCGGAAGAGGTAGTTGCGCAATTTGGTGCTGGGGATCAGGTCCAGCGTGCCGTAGAAGTCGGCGCCCGTCTTCAACTTGTCGTAGGTACCACGCGCATAATCATTGTTGCGCACGTCGTGCTTGAAGCCGTTGGTGATCATCAGGTCCTTCCAGCCGTCGTTGTCCAGGTCGGCGAATAGCGGTGCCCAGCTCCAGTCCGTGCGCGCCACGCCGGCGAGCTGCGCCACCTCGCTGAAGGTGCCGTTGCCGTTGTTGAGCTGCAGCGTGTTCACCATGTACTGGAAGAAGTAACCGCCGCGCACGTTGGCCCAGAACCGCTCCGGGCTCATGCTGCCCATGTTGGTCTTGTTGCGCTTGTGGTCGTCCGCCGTCATGTCCAGCACCATGATGTCCGGCAGGCCATCGTTGTTGTAGTCCGCGATGTCGCAGCCCATGCCGAAGTTGCTCGTGTGGCGCGTGCGGAACTGCGACCGCTCGCCGAAGGTGCCGTCGGTGCGGTTGAGGTACATCAGGTCCGGCGCGTCGAAGTCGTTGGCCTCGTAGATGTCGCTCCACCCGTCCTGGTCGATGTCCGCGATGCCCAGCCCCAGGCTGTACGCGTAGTTCTGAAGGTCGGCGGCGTAGGTGGACTCGGTGAAGCGCCCGCCTTCGTTCCGATAGAAGCGATCGGTGGGTGCGGTGTGGTCCTGGATCGCCTTCAGCGCGGCGAAGTTGCTGAGGCCGAGCTTGCGGCCCGGCGGGTGGTTCATCACGTACAGGTCGAGGTCGCCGTCGTTGTCCGCATCGAAGAAGGCGGCCTGCGTGCTGTGCGTGGTATCGGCGATGCCGAGCGCATGGGCCCGCTCGCTGAAGGTGCCGTTGCCGTTGTTCTGGTAGTAGAGGTTGCGCGTGAGCGCCGTGTCGCTCGTGGGGCCGCTGCGGCACACGTAGATGTCCAGCCAGCCATCGCCGTTCACATCGGCCATGCTCACCCCGGTGCGCCAACCTTCCTTCGCCTTCGTTCCGATCGCCTGCTCGGTGATGTCCTCGAACTTCAGGCCTCCCTTGTTCAGGTAGAGCTTGTCCGGGACCTGGTTGCCGGTGAAGTAGAGGTCGGTGAGCCCGTCGTTGTTGATGTCGCCCGCTGCCACACCGCCGCCGTTGTAGGCGTAGATGTAGGTGAAGTAGTTCATCTCCGGGCTCTCGGTGATGGTGTTGTTGAAGGTGATGCCCGAGCGTTCGGCCGGCACAACCTGCATCAGGGGACCTGCGGAGGTGCTGCTGGTCTTGTCCCCGCTTTTGTCCCCGGTGCCGCAGGCGCCAAGGAACAGGGTGATCAGCAGTGTGGCGGTGGCAGTAAGGAGCTTGTCCATGGCGGGCCACAAAGGTACCCCGGCGGCCTACTTCACCGCTTCCTCCCAGAGCATGATCGCGTTCTCGTTGTTCACGCTGATCCGCGGGATCTCGTCGTACATCGTCAGCTTGCCGGTGATGCAGACCTGCTTGTTCACCAGGAAGGTCTCCGGGTCGTAGTGGAAGTTGGGGCCGTTGTAGTCCCACACGGTGGCGTAGAAGTTCTGGTTGGGGTGGCCGCGGTCCAGGTTGAGGTAGATGGCGTTGGCCTTGGCGGTGCGGCGCGTGCTCACGACGGTGCCGCAGATGGTGGCGCTGTTGCCGATGTGGTACTTGGCCTGTACGGTGTTGAACATGCCGTTCGGCAGCGGAGCCTTCATCGGTGCCACCTCGCCGAAGAAGGGGTCGCCTTCGTGGTACCAGGCCTTCGGGTCGCTCTGGGCCTCGAGCCGTGCTTCCGTGGCGTCGTCCAAGGCCGGGAAGAAGTCGAGGCCGGTGAGCTTCTCCACGCTGTCGATGGGCACCGCGTAGCTGATGGTGGGGTATTCGTTCACGCCGTTCTTCATCACGAAGGCGATGGCTTTTTTCTCATCCCCATCGAGGTCGGCGATCACCTTGTAGAAGAGCTCGGGGATGCTGACCTCGTTCTTGTGCCCGGGGTTGGTCATCTTCGGCAGGCCATCGCGCAGCACCGGTCCCGTGACCACGAACACGCGTTCGTTGCCATAGCGGACGGTGCGCCGCACCCAGTCCTCCAGTTCGCCCCACGAACCGCGGTTGAACTCGGGGCGTTGCGGTGCGATGTTGCTGTAGAGGTAAGTGGCGGTCAACGCTTCGAGGCTCCAGCGCATGTCGGCGCTCGGCACCATGTGGCCCCGGTCGAAGCCGCTGTTCCAGTAGTCCTCCACCGTGCTCGTTCCGGAGGAGACCTGCGGGTCCTTGAGGAAGGTGTCGATGCGAGCGAGGTTGCCTTGGATGAGCTCGGTGCTGGCGATGTGCGCGGTCCACTTCGGCACTTCGTGGGCTTCGCTGTACACCAGCGCATGGCCGGGATGCGTGATCACCTGGTCGCCCGCCGTCAAGGCCGGAAGTCCGATGGCGGCAAGGTCGCGACGAAGGATCGCCAGCTTGGCCTGCTCGATCGGGAGCGCAAGCGCCGCTTCCTGTTGCCTCAGGGCTTCGTAGCGCCCCTGCAGGTCGAGCAGCTGCTTGTCGAGATCCTCCTGTGCGGAAAGCAGGAAGGGCAGGGACACGGCGAACGTGAAGAGCGCTGGGCGGACAGACATGGTGACCAAAAATAGCTGCATCGGGCTCAACGGCCGAGCAGGTCGCCAAGGTCCTTCAACGCCTGTGCCAGAAGCGGTGCTTCCATCACCGGTGCGCTTGCAGGCGGGGCCCACGTCAACGCGGCCGCCAGGTCGATGGCCTCTTGGCCTTGCACGAGGAAACGGCCGGTGCGGGCGTGCAGGTCGCCGAGGTATTCCTGCTCCGGCTGTCCCGGTGTGGGAATGATCAACGCGGACCTTTGGATCGCCGCGAGGTCCATCAACGTGGTGTAGCCGCTGCGCGAAACAATGAGCTCGGCATGCTGCATGGCCGCGGAAAGGGCCTCGCCCGGTAGGTGGCTCACGATGCGGACATTTCCTGCGACACGCTCACCAGGCGATGCCGGTAGCCCTTGCACCAACAGGTGCCGGCCGTCGATGCGGTGCAACTGGTCGAGCAGCAGGCCTTCCAGTTGGGTGCGCTGCGGTTCGGGGCCGCTGATCACCGCCACGATGCGGTAGGCAGCCTCGGTCGGCCTGCTCTTCGCGATGGTGAACCGGCTTACCGCACCGATGTAACGGGCGTTCGCAGGCATGCGCGGACCGTGCGAAAGATCGCCGGCAAGGCCCGGTGCGGTGGGCTCGTCCATCACCCAGCAGCGATCGAAGCGGCCGATGTGGCGGAGGTTCACCTTGCGCATGGCGCCCTGTGCGAGGGGCGTGAAGGGGAAGACCTGGTGCGTGATCAGCACGCAGGGGAGGCGATCGCTATGCAGACCGAAGCGTTGGTCGCTGATCACCGCGTTGAGCCGAAGGTCGCGTTCCAAGCGTTCGAACACGGCGTGCTCCGCGCGGATGCTGCGCAACATGGCCGGGAACTGCCGCGCCATGCTCCACACCTGGCTGCTGCCGCTGCCGTAGCGGATGTTGATCCCGGGGATCCGCACATGCTCCAGCTCGGGGAACTCCGCCCGCAGCAGCTGCAGCGGACCCTTGTCCGCACCCAGGATCGGCGTGGCGCCTTCGGACAGTAAAGCACGGACCACCGGCACACAGCGCGCGGCATGGCCCAGGCCCCAATCAAGGGGTGCAACGAGGATGCGGGCGTTGCGGAGCATGCTTCGTCCGCCGAAGCGCTGCTGGGCACAGTGCGAAGGCGTGGGGCGAAGATCGGTGGTCTATTTTCGCGCACCACCATGGGGAAGAACAAACTCAGCCGCTTTGCTGACAATGCCACGTACGAACACGTGGTGCAACCCACCTTCACGGAGCTGCAGGCTGCGGACCTGAAGTTCAAGGGGAAGTGGAACAGCGGTTTCTTCCATCGCGAAGCCCCGCTGGTGCTTGAGCTGGGCTGTGGGGGCGGCGAGTACACCGTGGGCCTGGCGCAGCTGGAGCCGGAGAAGAACTACATCGGGGTGGACATCAAGGGCGCGCGGATCTGGCGCGGTGCCAGGACGGCCAAGGAGCTCGGGCTGCACAACGTCGGTTTCGTTCGCACCCACGTCGATCATCTCCTTCGTTGTTTCGGCACGCACGAGGTCGGCGAGATCTGGCTCACCTTCAGCGACCCGCAGATCGGCAAGGCCCGCAAGCGCCTCACCAGCCCCTTGTTCCTGGCGCGCTACAAGGAGGTGCTCAAGCCCGGTGGCCTCATCCACCTGAAGACCGACAGCCCGCTGCTCTATGAATACACCTTGGAGCAGATCGCCGAGCACAAGTTGCCGGTTCTGGAGAAGAGCGATGACGTCTATGCGGACCTCGTCAACCGCGTGTCACCCGCCGAACAGGACGTGCTCAACATCCGCACTTTCTACGAGCAGATGTGGCTGACCGAAGGGCGGAAGATCCATTATGTTCGGTTCGGGATCGATCCCATGTGAAGTTCAGGCGTGGTTCCTGATCCGCTGCCGTATGGCGTTCAGGCTGTCATCGATCAGCAAGCGTCCATCCCTGAACACTTCGCACAATTCCCCTTCGCGCTCTTCGTTCCAGCTGACTTGTTCTTGAAGTACGAAGCGACCGTTCTGTTTGGTGATCTTCATTAATCCCTTTGCTGACCGCTTGGTGCCATCATCCGTGATCGGATCTTTGAAGATCGCACGGCCTGAACCGTTCACCTCACCATACGTGGCTTTCATCGCAAAGCCGAACGTATCACGAGTGTTGTATTGGTAGGTATAGGACCCGATGCCAAGCACCACGTTCGTAGACGCATATCCATTGGCCATTAGCCTGCTACAGATCTCCTCGGCACGATCCAGGGAGATGCTGTCGCCGTAGATCGCGCCGATGTGGCCATCGAGTTCACGGTAGCCCTTGGCATTGGTCGTACCGCCGAACGTGTTCCAAAGTGATCGGATCACGCCTTCGTGTGCCGGACCTTCTGGAGCGTTGGGGTCACCGCAGAGGATGTCAGCAGGGTCGCCGCTATCCGGACGTACGACGAGTTTCCCGTCACGAGCAAGCACTATATCCTTCAAATTGGGCAGATATTCCGTGAGCACCTTCCACAGGTCCCATGTATCTGAAACCACGGACACGATCCCGCCCGGGTAGATCTCCGTGATCAAGCGCTCGAAGGTGTCCTGCTCACCGGTATCCGTGCCCATGCACATCACGGAGTGTTCGGTCGCTGCCACCGAGCCACCAATGGTCTCCTTCTCGGCATTCGCGTTGTAATACTGCTCCAGGAATTCGATGGCCGGTATGGTGTCCGTGCCATAGAAGCTCAACAGATGACCCGCCCCGGATAGCATCGCAGCTTCGGCACCGCCCATGCCGCGCATGGAGAAGTCGTGCGCCTGCCAGTCGACGAAACCCTCTGATGAAGATGTTGAAGCCGCGTAGTGATCGAGTTTCTTCCTGTACGCGCGCGCGACGGTGGCCGAGTTGCACGGTAACCAGAGGGTCGTGGAAAGAAGGGTCTCGAAGTAGTTGGTCAGCCAGAAGAACTCGGGTTTCGTGTTGTACATCGTACACATCGGGACGCGCAACGGAACTGATGAACCCTCTGGGAGTGCCTTGATCACCATCGGAAGGTAACGGAGGTCGTGCAGTGCGGCGATGTGCGCGATACCGACGGAGTTCGGACCGAGGTATGTATCGATCCTCCTTTTGTAGGAGCGGACCACCTCCTCCTTGGGCCGGGCGAAGAAGTTCACCTGAAAATCCTCGATGAGATAGCGCTTGATGAAGTACTGAAGGCCGAAGAAGACCACTTCATCGATCCCGGGTATGCGTGATCTGCGCGGTGTCCAATTGGAATAGACCAGCGTGGTGCCGGACGGATACTGCCGCCGGTGATCCACTTTGTACCCATCGGTGTTGAGCAGGGAGTTCATGCGTATGGTATTCAGTGGATGAAGTCGGCCAGACCGATGCGTTCCACACCGATCTCTTCCGTTGAACGAATGGAGTCCGTCGTGAACAAGCGATCGAACTTTTGCAGCAGCGCTGTGGTGCCCTTGCTGAAGATGCCATGGCTTACCGCCAGATACAAGGGTCCCGAGTTCTGCAGGCGAAGGGCATCAGCGAGGCCCAGGAAAGTGCCCCCTCCATCGCAGATATCGTCCACGATCAAGCAGGGTTGACCACCCAGGTCCACGTTAGGCACGGTGAAGCCGGACAACGCGCCCGTGCGCACGTCCCGGTTCTTGCCACATTCCAGCACGCGCATGTCGCCGAGTGTTTTGGCCAACCCGTGGATCTTCTTCAACGCACCAGCATCCGGTGATACGAGCAAGGGGGGGGTTGGGAGCCGCTTCCGCACTTGAGCGATGAATCCATGGTTCTGTAGCACGGTGCAATGATCAAGCAACGCCGGCACCACTTCGGAGTGTGGGTCGAAGATGACCACCTCATCGAGACCGAGGTCGTTGATCAGTTCCGCGTAGACTTTACTGGTGAGCGCTTCACCCCGTGTCATCACGCGGTCCTGGCGCGCTGCCGGAAAGTAGGGGATCACTGCCCGAACGGCCTTGATCCGCATGCGGCGTAAGGCGTCGATGGCGATCAAGAGGAGGCCGAGGTCGTTGAAGGAGTTGATGCGGTGGGTGACGAGCACTTCATCATCACTGACGAGCTCTTCGAGTATCCGTATGTGCGGTTCCCCACCGGGGAATACCGAAGAATCGAAGCGCACCGTCCGACGACCGCTGCGGACATCGAAGGTGGGGTCCAGTCGAAGCTCCATTTGTGTAAAATATACGCAAATATGGAGAACTTCTTTGGATCTTGCAAATCGAGGTGTCCTATGTCAGGTCAAGCAGAATGCCCTTCCGCTGAAGCTGCTCGTACTTGCGCCTGTCGAACCGGAAGAGCTGTGCGGGCCTTCCGCCGCCAAGTCGACGAATTCTCCCCGTGGACTTCAACAGGCCCAGGGTCATGAACTTCTTCCGGAAGTTGCGACGGTCCAATGGGCGTTCCAGTATGGTGGAGTACAAGGTCTCCAGATCCGAGAAGGGGAATTCCTTGTCCAGGAGTTCGAACCCAACGGGTTGATAGGAGAGCTTCGCACGCAAGCGCGAGAGGGCGGTGCTAACGATCACGGAATGGTCGAACGCGAGGGGTGGCATGTGCTCCAAGGGGAACCATTGGGCATCCGATGCGTCCGTGTTCGCTTGAGGCTCCAGGGTGGAAGGGCAGACAAGCGCGAAGTAGGCCACGGAGATCACACGGCTTCGTGGATCCCGATGCACATCATCGCCGAAGGTGTAGAGCTGCTCCATCCAGCTCACCGTGATGCCGGTCTCTTCCTTCAGCTCGCGGTGGACGGCGGTGGTGAGCCCTTCGTGTTTCAGCACGAATCCTCCGGGCAACGCCCATGAACCTTTGGTCGATCCGAAGCGCCGCTTGATCAACAGCACGAGCAATTCGCCGCTCTTGTAGCCGAACACGATGGCATCAACGGCAAGGCGTATCTCGGGGATGGCGGCCATGCGGCACAAATTAGCTTGCGTGATGACAAGAGCGATCTTCGCCCTTACAATGCCGCATGCCCGAACGGACCCTCCTCCACAGTGCCGGTCACGAACGCGACTTCGCTATGCATACACGCTGGAGCAGAACGCCGAGCACAAGTTGCCGGTTCTGGAGAAGAGCGATGACGTCTATGCGGACCTCGTCAACCGCGTGTTACCCGCCGAACAGGACGTGCTCAACATCCGCACTTTCTACGAGCAGATGTGGTTGACCGAAGGGCGGAAGATCCACTACGTTCGGTTCGCCTTGCCATGAGCACCGAAGCCATCACGCTGCGCCCGATGCAGCTGACACCCATGAGCTACTTCCGGCTCATCGTGCGTCTGAAACTGCGGAAGAGCGGGTGGCTTTACGGGCTGCTGATCCTCATGGGCTTTTTCTACCTCTTCACGTGGGACGGCGAGCCCCTGCACACCTTCATCACCTTTTTCAGCCTTGCCTGGCCGCTGATCATGCTCGTGTGGCTCTACGCTTGGGCGCACCGCAAGGACAACCAGCGGATCTTCGAGGAGCGCCGTTTCGTGCTGGATCCCGAGAAGCTCGTGGGCACCACACCGGGCGGCGGACATAGCGAGATCCCCTGGTCCTACATCCAGCGCACCATGGAGATCGATGGACGCCACCTGCTCTACCTGACCGCTGGCCAGATGATCATTCTGGACAAGTCGGCCTTCCCGGATGCTGAGGCTGAACAGCGCTTCCTGGTGTGGTTGGCCGCGCGCAAGGCACAGTGAGCATGGCAAAGAACCAGCTCATCAACGGTGCCATCCAACAACGCGACTTCTTCGCCGACGTGATGGCCGTGGTGCGCGAGATCCCCAAGGGAAGGGTGACGAGCTACGGCGCTATTGCGCGCTACCTCGGTGCCACGCGCAGCAGCCGGATCGTGGGGTACTGCATGAACAACGCGCACGCTGTGAAGCCGAAAGTGCCCGCGCACCGCGTGGTGAACCGCAACGGCCTGCTCACCGGCAAGCACCACTTCGCCACGGAGACCCGCATGCAGGAACTGCTGGAGAAGGAAGGCGTGAAGGTGAGGGACGACCAGGTGCTCGACTTCGCGAAGCGCTTTTGGGACCCGGTCGTGGAGCTGGGGTTGTGACGGGTTCAGGGCGTCAGGTCCCGGATCTGCATCAGACGAGCGCGTGCTGTAGGAAGGATACGCTCCACCGTGAGCCAGACCGCGTGCTTGTCGATGCCCAAGTAGTCGTGTACAAGCTTGTCGCGCATGCCTGCGATGCGCTTCCATTCCACATCCGGATACTGCTCGCGGATGGCGGGCGACAACCGCTTCACGGCTTCACCCATGACCATGAAGTTGCGGATCACGCCATCCTGCACCAAGCGATCGCAGAGGAAAGCATGGATGTCCATGCCGTTGGTGTAAAGCAGCACCTGGTCCATCGCTTCGATGATGTGCTCCAACAGGATACGATCACTGTGCACAGCGCTCATGCTTGTGCATCGATGCGTACCAGATCGCGTAGAATGAACGGCCGCAGCTTAGGGTCCACCGATCGCTCCGAGACCAGATCCACGGGTATGCCGAGTCTTTCGCTCAGTGTTTGCTCCAGGCCTACCAATTCGAGAAAATCCACCTGTGCGCTCAGGTCCACCAGCAGGTCCAGGTCACTGTCCTGCCGCTGATCACCGCGGGCACGGGATCCGAAAACGGCGATCATCCGCGGACCGAAGGGAGCGAGGACCTCGCACACAAGCCGTTGTTGTTCGGGGCTGAGCATGCTTCAAAAGTAACGCGATGACGGGGAGCGGCAACTCGCCATGTTCACTTCCACCAGGAGCTGCTGGAGAAGGAAGGCGTGAAGGTGAAGGACGACCAGGTGCTCGACTTCGCGAGGCGCTTTTGGGATCCGGTCGTGGAGCTGGGGTTGTGACGAACCGTCCATCCCAAGGAAGTCCTATCTTCAAGGCATCAAACCTGCTGTGCCATGATCGTCAAGGTCGAACACGAGGACTCCCTGGCCACCTTCGAGGTGCGCCCGGTGCAGAAGCTGCTGCGGCTCACCTGGAAAGGCAGCGCACAGGGCGAGCACTACCGTTCGGTGTTGTTGATGGTGCTGGACCTGGTGAAGCGGCAGGGGCTGAAGCTCTGGCTCAGCGACGGTCGGCTGCTGGGCGATATCCAGCCGGATGACGAGGCTTGGACCACCGGAGAGTTCACGCCGCAGGTGATGGCCGCTGGATTGGTGCGGATCGCCATTGTGAACAGCGCCGAGGACCCCAACTATGCCGCTGTGGACCGGATGGTCAGCGCCACCCCGCCCGAGGCGCCGTACCAAGTGGCCTTCTTCCAAGACCCCGCCATCGCCCAGCTGTGGCTGATGGAGCGCCTGCCCGAAGGCACGGGGGCTTTAGGCTGAGACCGTTCCGAACGTTCCACCTTCACCGGGCGTTAAATTCGCGCCTCTTCCGGTCCGTCGAGGTCAGCGCGAAGGAGGATCGAACCATGCCCATCACCGAAGAAGCCATCCAGACCGCGCTATCCCGCGTGATCGAACCCGACCTGAAGAAGGACATCGTCACACTCGACCTGGTGCGCGATGTGCTGGTGGACGACAACACGGTGACCGTGGTCGTAGAGGTGAGCAACCCCGCCATGCACAGCCGCAAGCGCATGGAGGAGGCGGTCTCCTTCCAGCTGAAGCAACAGCTCGGCAACGAGGTGCAGGTGGTGGTGACCGTGAACCCGCTGAGCGGTGAGCGCGCCAACGTGCGCAAGGTGCTGCCGGACGTGAAGCACATCATCGCCATCGCGAGCGGCAAGGGCGGCGTGGGCAAGAGCACCATCACCGCCAACCTCGCGGCCGGCCTGGCGAAACAGGGCTTCAAGGTGGGCCTCGTCGATGCCGACATCCACGGCCCCAGCATGCCGCTGATGTTCGATGTGCTGCGCGAGAAACCGACCGTGCGTGAACGCGATGGCAAGAACTGGATCGTACCCGTTGAAAGCCACGGGGTGAAACTGCTGAGCATCGGCTTCTTCGCCGATCCCGATCAGGCCATTGCCTGGCGTGGGCCCATGGCCAGCAAAGCCCTTGAACAGCTCTTCAAGGATGCCGATTGGGGCGCGCTCGATGTGATGATCGTGGACCTGCCCCCCGGTACCAGCGACATCCACCTGAGCCTGGTGCAGGCCGTGCCGCTCACCGGCGCCATCATCGTGAGCACCCCCCAGCCTGTGGCATTGGCGGATGCACGGAAGGGTGTTGGCTTCTTCCAGCTCGAAAGCGTGAAGGTGCCCGTGCTCGGCATCGTGGAGAACATGGCCTGGTTCACACCAGCGGAACTGCCCAACAACAAGTACTACATCTTCGGTCGCGGCGGTGCCCGTGCGCTGGCCGAGGAGTTGAAGGTGCCCTTCCTGGGCGAGATACCGCTGGTGCAGAGCATCCGGGAGGCCGGTGATGTGGGCCGCCCCGCCGTGTTGCAGCACGATACGCTGAGCGCCGCCGCGTTCACCGACCTTTGTACGGCCGTGTGGGACCGCCTTCAGCAGCCCGTCACCGCGTGAACCATGCCCCGCAAGGAAGCCGAGCTCGTTGAACAGCGCATCCGCGAAGCGCTCGACGACCTGCGCCCCTTCCTGGCCGCGGACGGTGGCGACATCACACTGGATGAGGTGACCGCCGATGGCATCGCCCGGGTGCGCCTGCACGGAGCCTGCTGCGGTTGCGCCATGAGCCCCATGACCATGAAGGCCGGGGTCGAAGAGGCGATCAAGCGCGTCGCCCCCTCCATCAAGTCCGTGGAGGCCGTGAACATGGGGGAGGTGGTGTAGCTTCACGTTGTTGACGCATGAAGGCATGGATCTTTGCCCTTCTTATGCTCGCCTCC
This sequence comes from Flavobacteriales bacterium, assembly GCA_044346705.1. Lineage (GTDB taxonomy): Bacteria > Bacteroidota > Bacteroidia > Flavobacteriales_F > PHOS-HE28 > PHOS-HE28. The sequence continues at coordinate 13,937 of JBIIYP010000013.1, read as the reverse complement.
GGCTCTCTGTCGGGGCAAACGTCCTGGTCGGGCAAGTATGCCCTGCACCTCATGTACGATCAAGAGCGTCTTGACCTGAAGCCGGACAGCACGTTCTGGCTTGGGGCATCGTCCTGTACGTGGAGATTCGAAGCGCGTGGCACTTGGCAGGTGAGCGGTGATACGCTGCTGCTGAGCTACACGGAGGTCAAGGATCACTACGATGGCTGGACTGAACCGGATCACAATGGCGACGGCATGGACCAGATCCGATCGGCGTATGACAAGGGGTATAGGGATGGCGCGCAGCTGCACCTGAAGCGGTCGCTCTGCGGACACCATCCTGAAAAGAGACCGGGCATGTCCAGGCTGGCCGAGCCTGTTGATCGAGGCTGGAGACGTTGAGGGATGGCGGTTCGGTCTTGTCCAGAACATTTCGGGTCATCCCGCGTTCTCCCGGGAACCCTGTGACCGAGGTCACGACCCGCCGCGCGCCCGGCCCTACCTTTGGGGCGCTTTTCCATGGAGACACCCGTCAAGTCCAAGACCGTAGAGCAACGCCAGAACGTCGTGATCCTCTTCGCCGGCGATTCCGGCGATGGCATCCAACTCACCGGCGCCCAGTTCACCGACACCAACGCGCTGTTCGGCAACGACGTCAGCACCTTCCCCAACTTCCCCGCGGAGATCCGCGCACCGCAAGGCACCCTGGCCGGTGTGAGCGGCTACCAGCTCCACTTCGGCAGCGTGGAGATCTTCACCCCGGGCGACCAGTGCGATGTGCTGGTGGTGATGAACGCCGCCGCGCTCAAGGCCAACCTCGGCAAGCTCAAGAAGGGCGGCACCATCATCGCCAACACCGACGGTTTTGACAAGAAGAACCTGCGCCTGGCCGGCTACATCGACGAGGCGGACCCGCTCACCGATGGCTCGCTCGCGAACTTCCACTTGCACAGTGTTGATGTGACGAAGCTCACGCGCACCGCGCTGGAGGGCACCACCCTCGGCATGAAGGAGAAGGACCGGTGCAAGAACATGTTCGTGCTCGGCTTCATCAACTGGATGTACAGCCGCGAGAACGCGCTCACCGAAGGGTTTCTGCGGAAGAAGTTCAGCAAGAAGCCCGACGTGCTCGATGCGAACCTGAAGGCGCTGATGGCCGGTTACCATTACGGCGATACCAGCGAGACCTTCACCACGCGCTTCGAGGTGAAGGCCGCACCGATGCCGAAAGGCACCTACCGCAGCATCACCGGCAACCAGGGCACGGCGCTCGGCCTGATCGCAGGCGCGCAGAAGGCGAAGCTCGACCTCTTCTACGGCAGCTACCCGATCACGCCGGCCAGCGACATCCTCCACGAGCTCAGCCGCCACAAGAACTTCGGGGTGCTCACCTTCCAGGCGGAGGACGAGATCGCGGCCATCGGCTCGGCCATCGGTGCCAGCTATGGCGGTGCGCTCGGTGTCACCGCCAGCAGCGGACCCGGCATCGCGCTGAAGACCGAGGCCATGGGCCTGGCCTTCATGCTGGAGATCCCGCTGGTGATCGTGAACGTGCAACGCGGCGGTCCCAGCACCGGGCTGCCCACAAGGACGGAACAGGCCGACCTGTGGCAAGCCGTGCATGGCCGCAACGGCGAAGCACCGATCCCCGTGATCGCGGCCAGCACGCCGATCGATTGTTTCGAGATGGCCTTCGAGGCTGTGCAGCTCGCGGTCGAGCACATGACCCCCGTGATCCTCCTCACCGACGGCTACATCGCCAATGGCTCGGAGCCCTGGCGCTTCCCAGAGTCGAAGGACCTTCCGGAGATCACCCCGAACTTCATCCCTTCACGGGAGGCTGGCTCGCCGAGCGCAGCCGAGGCGTTCCTGCCCTACGCGCGTGACGAGCGTGGTGTGCGCCCATGGGCACTTCCCGGACAGGCTGGCCTGCAGCACCGCATCGGTGGTATCGAGAAGCAGGACAGGACCGGCAACATCAGCTACGACCCGGCGAACCATGAGAAGATGGTGGCGTTGCGCGCAGAGAAAGTGGCCAAGATCGCCGATCGCTACAAGCCCATCCGCCTCGACAGCGGGCCGCCGGAAGGGGAGTTGCTCATCGTCGGTTGGGGATCCACCTACGGCGCTATCCGCACGGCGGCGCTTCAGCTACAGGCGGAAGGACAGCCCGTCGCGCATGTGCACATCCGCCACCTCTTTCCCTTCAACAAGGGATTGGGTCCATTGCTGAAGAAGTACAAGAAGATCCTTGTGCCCGAGATGAACAGCGGCCAGATGCGGCAGCTGCTGCGCGCCGAGTTCCTGGTCGACGCACAGGGCCTCAACAAGATCCAAGGCATGCCCTTCACCAGTGAGGAGATCCGCGCGGCTGCGCTCAACCTGTTGAACCAATGAGTACAGTGAACGGAACTACAGGGGGCGCTGCTGTCACTTCGAGCGGAGCCGAGAAGTTCAGCAGCGACCAGGAGATCCGCTGGTGTCCGGGCTGCGGTGACTACAGCATCCTGAAACAGGTGCAGACCTTGCTGGAGCAGAGCGGGAAGAAGAAGGAGGAGGTCGTGTTCATCAGTGGCATCGGATGCTCGTCCCGGTTCCCGTACTACATGGACACGTACGGACTGCACAGCATCCACGGCCGTGCGCCCGCGTTGGTGAGCGGCTTGCGTAGCGTCCGCCCGGACCTCAGCGTATGGATGATCACCGGCGATGGCGACGCGCTGAGCATCGGGGGTAACCACATCATCCATCTGCTACGCCGCAACGTGGACGTGAACGTACTGCTCTTCAACAACGAGATCTACGGACTCACCAAGGGCCAATACTCGCCGACCAGTCCCGAGGGTGCGGTGACGCGCAGCACGCCGATGGGCAGCACGGATCATCCCTTCAATCCGCTCGCCTTGGTGAAAGGCGCCGATGGCACCTTCATTGCCCGCAGCATGGACCGCGATCCGAAGCACATGCGCGAGATCCTCGCTCGTGCCGATGCGCACCGCGGCACCAGCCTCGTTGAGATCTACCAGAACTGCAACGTGTTCAACGACGGCGCCTTCGAGGTGTTCACCGAGAAGGCCAACAAGCCGATGAACACGATCTTCGTGGAGCACGGCAAACCCTTGGTGTTCGCCAACGGTACGCGCGGCATCAAGTTGAACGGCATGACGCCCGTGATCGTGGACACCTACGCGGGCGGCACCAGCCTCGAGGACCTCTGGGTCCACGACGAACGCGACGCGTTCAAGGCCAGCATCCTCGTGCGCCTGTTCGATGACCCACGCTTGGAAGGCGCGATGCCACGGCCCTTCGGTGTGTTCTACGTACACGACCGGCCCACGCACGAAGCCAAGCTTATCGCGCAGGTCGCGCTGGCGAAGGAGAAGAAAGGTGCCGGTGATCTGGACGCGCTGCTCAAGGGCGAGCATACGTGGACGATCGGGTAGGGTCCCCGGGGCATCAGGTCTTCGATAGCGGCCATCCTGAGGTGGGTTTTTCTGTGTGGCAGTATCGACGAAGGCCGCGCTATTCGACCTGCACATCTTGTTTTTGCTGATCTTGTCGCGAGGAAGCGGCTGAGCCTGCGTGACCCATGAGTAGGCTCGGCACGGGCAACCACTCCAACAGGAACGCGCGCTCATTCTTCATCACTTTCGCCCATGGAACCGACCACCACCGTTCGACGCATCTTCCATCCCACCGACCTGGGCCCCGGCAGCACCACGGCCTTCCTGCACGCCTTGCGCATCGCTACGGTAACGCGCTCGGTGCTCACCATCATGCACGTTACAAAGGACGAGAGCACCGAGTGGAGCGAGCTGCCCGGTGTCCGTTCCACCTTGGCGCGGTGGGGCATGATCCAGCACGACCAGGACATGGAAGGTTTGATGGCCTTGGGGGTCGGGGTGCGCAAGGTGCTCTACCCGGGCAAGGACCCGGCAGGCGCGTGCCTTGATCACCTGGAGAAGCACCCCACGGACCTGATCGTGCTCTCCACACACCAGGAGGAGGGCCGCGTGAGCTGGCTTGACCGAAAGGTGGCCGAGCCCTTGTCACGCGGTGCCCGGGAACCCACCTTGTTCATTCCGAGCGATCGCCCGGGCTTTGTCGACGCTGGCACGGGTGCAGTTTCAATGGGTCGCATCCTGGTGCCGGTGGCCATGCAGCCCGATCCCCGCCGCGCATTGGATGTGGCGTTCAGGCTCGCGGACCGGCTGGGCCTGGAGCAGGTGGTGTTCACGCTCCTGCACGTGGGCGACGATGCCACGGACCCCATGATCGAGCTGCCGGTGCGCAAGGGCTGGACCTTTGATCGTGTGGTACGGGAGGGGGAGGTGGTGGAAACCATCGTGCATGTGGCGGAAGCCACCAAGGCCGATCTCGTGCTGATGACCACCGAGGGCCACGATGGCTTCCTGGACGCCTTGCGCGGCAGTACCACGGAGCGGGTGATGCGGTCGGTGAGCTGTCCTATGCTGGCGGTGCCGGTCTAGGTCCTGAGGTTACAACGGGGTCGGTCGAATTGGACCGGGGCACCTCTCTGGTCCTGCGCCCCCCATGGTGTTCGTGAACCACAGCGCCATCAACGACATCAGCACCACGTATGCCGCGTTCTGCGAAGAGAGGCGCCTGAGCATCGAGAACGTGATGCGCCGCAGCGTGCTCATCAGCAGCATCGGCGAGAAGGAACGCAACCGCTTCTTCAACGGGACTGCGGGAGGAGGTGGCGCGGAGGCGGAAGTGATCACTTGAAGGTTGACAGTTTATTCCGCACCTCATGGAACAGCCGTTGCATTTACTGCACAAGGGAAAACGATTGGCTCAAGTGCTTGACGCAATTCGATCCGAGCGGCATTCGCTCGGGTTCGCGCCTTGTCCGCCACCAGCCAGTTGAGGTAACGCGATTCGTCCAGAAGCCTGGTCTCAAGTGGCCCCCTGGTTCGGAGCATCTGTCGCAGCGCATTCTCGTCGGCCGGTTCAAGGGACACGGAAACCGTCGACTGCCCGTTCAATGTGGTCTTGAAGGCGAACTGATCCTTTCCCTTCATCCCCAGACAGAACAACTCGTAGGTGAAGATGCTATTCAGGCGCTCTGAGAAACCGCCAGTTCCTTCCTTCATCCGCTGGTAGCTGTTCAATTGGTTCGGGATCAGGTACACCACCAGTTCATCATAGCTCGCCCGATCCGCGACCTCGACGGTGAGCGGAGTGTAGGTGAGCGTCGCGGTTTTACCGGTCTGGTCGTCCGTGTACGTCATGCTGCTGCGCGTGGTCGTGGCTTGGATCACCGCCTTGTCCACGTTCCACCAGCCGAGGTTGTTCACGGGCACCACCCACGCCGCACGAGGCATCTGCACGCGCTTGTATCCGAGCTGCTTATACACCGTGTCCAGGTTCGCGGCCAGCTCCTTCTGGAACAGTTCCCTTTCCCTGACGCTCTCGGCCGTCATATGGTCCGCGCGTTTGGCATCGCTCTTCACATCCTGCTTCCATTGTTCGTTCCAGAACTTCTCCTGCGTCTTGCGGATGGCTTCGGCCTCTGCACGGCTGTTGTTCTCGTAGAAGGTGCGCAACCGATCAGCAGCATGCTTAGGCAGGTCGACATGACCGTATGCGGGGCTCAGGAACATGCTCATTGGCTCGGAATGCATGAGCGTAGCCACTGAATCGCACCAGTAGAGGTCTTTGTCCAGGTTGTTCACGTATACATCCAGCAACGCGTTGTCACAGGTTCGGAAGATGTATGCCAGTCGCTCCTCGAATTCCTTCGTGGCCAAGTTGGAGTTGTTGAAGCGCGCGTTCCAGATCGTCTTGATCTTGGCGGGGTCGATGCCATCTTGGCCTCCACCTGTTCCGTCTGCCCATCGTAAGATGGCGTCGATGTCAACATCGCTTAGGTCCACTGGAGTCATGACCGACTTATTCCACTGGTTGAACAGCTCGTTCGCGTATTGGTTTCCTGCGCCAATGACCGCCACAGAGTTGCGTACGTAGTCGTAAATATTCCCGCGACCTACCCATCGCAACTTTGATCCCTTCAACGCGGGTCCGGTCATGTCTCGGTCTCCCTTATGGCATGCGCTACAATGCTTAAGGAATAGACGTTGTCCCCAAGCCTCTGGTGAGTATGTTGTGTCTGCTGTGACGAACTCGCTTGGTTCAATTGTCCAATTCGGTCGGCCAGCACTTGGACCTTGGCTTGTATTGAACGAGAAGTACAAACTGTCCTTGAACGCCTTGTTCGTCACATCCTTTCCTAGTTCCGCAAGCTTGGCCTCGTAGCCCGGTGGATAGAAGTTGAGCGTGGTGATGTCCACAGGCACTAACGACCTTTTCAGGGGCTTCGGGTTGCGCCAGTCGATCACACCGTTATCGCGCTTCACGCCCTCGTAGAGCTGCATGGCCTCCTTGGCCTCGTTGGCCGGAACCATGGCCGTCAATGGTTTGGTAGGATCCACCCCCACCTTCACTCCGTTCGCGTGCGCATCGAGGTAGAACATTCCACCGGTCTCAAGCAGCGTGTCACCGCTCATTGTGCCGAGGCCCGCCTTCATGATTTCAAGCGGATCGAACGCTTCGAGCAAGGTGACACGCACCGGTGTGGTGATCGCCGCACCGAGACTGTCCACAAAGGCACCTTGTGGGATGTCGAGCACGATGCCGTTGGGTGTGACTACCGTGGTGTCCTTTTCCGGGTCGATCGTGAGCACGAACGGTTCCAAGCCGGTGCCCGACGTATCCGGCAGTACGGGTTGGTACACCCCATCGATCATCACCATGCCCTCGCGCGGTCCTGATGGACCGAATGGGTCCAGGAGGATCAGTGCTGCGGTGATGCCGATCAACACCGCGGCTCCGAGGCCCAGCCATGGAGCGGACTTGGCCATTTGGTAGTTGCGCCGGGCCTTTTTCGCTGAGGCTCTCGCCGGAGAACGTTGTGCCGCGCGGCGCAACCGTTGCTGGTCCTCCACAAGGTCCTGTAGCTCCTTGTTGTTCCGGAGTCGATCCTCGAATGCCGTGCGGTCGGTGCTGTTCATAGTGCCGTCCAGGTAGTGGTCCACCAGTTCCATATGTTCCAGAGCGTTGCGCATGGCTTCAGGCGTTGTTGGTGGACGTGGTGAATTGACGGTAGTGCTGACGGGCCTGTTCCAGGCACTTGTACTTGCGGGTCTTTGCGGCACCCTCACCGGCGAGGCCGAGGGCCAGGGCGACCACGGACAAGGGCTCGTTCTTGAGGTAGAAGCGGGTCAGAAGCTCCCGGCATTTTTCGCCCAGTGCCTGCATGGCTTGTTCGGCTAGCCGCAGCTCGCTCTCCTCGATCAGGTCAAGCGCGTCCTCTCGCCCTTCCAAGGCAAGCATCTTCTGCACCTGTGCCTCCCTTCCCTTGTTGCGCAGTTCGGCGAGCCAGAGGTTCCTGCAGACACCGTACAGATATCCCGCGATCGTGCCCGTTGGAACGAAGTCCGTAGCGAGCACCTTTTCATGCAGGATCACCAGCGCATCCTGAAAGAGGTCGCGCGCTTCCGTGCGGCTTCCGCCATGGCTGCGTACCATCTGCGACACCTCATCGAGGTGCCTGTAAAGGCGTGTGAAGGCCTGTTCGGCCTTTCCGTTGCGCAGTGCGTGCAGGATCTCCGCGTCGTTCATGGGTCCGTTCTTGAGCAGGTGTCGGGAAGATGGAAAGGTGACCCCAACACACGAAGAAAGTTCCGCAAGTCCGGGATCACTTCAACGACGGCCCCGGATCAACCCCCGGGTTCCTGAACTGCATGGGCATCTGGAGCCGGCACTTCACGGGCTTTCCGCCCTGCTTTGCCGGGATCCAGATGGGCATGGCGTTGATCACGCGCAGGGCTTCGGCATTGTATGCCGCGTTCAAGCCCTTCACCACGTCGGCGCTTTCAACCCGACCGGCCTCGTTGATCACGAAGCCTACCTCCACGGTGCCGTTCACGGGCTGCTTCAGCTCGGGGTGCTTGATGCTGGCTTCGAGGTAGCGGTAGAACGCATCCATGCCGCCGGGGAATTCCGGTTTCTGTTCCACCATTGCTCCGGTCAGGATCGGTTGTGGAGTGATCAAGGCTACGTGCTCGGCCGGTGTCATGGCCTCCGTTGCGGTCGTGCTGTCCTGCATCACCTGCGCTCCCTCCGGCCGCTCCTTCACCGTGCGCCATTTTCCGTTCTCCAGCACGCGGTATACCGTGTCGATGATCGTATCGACTTCATAGCGGATGGTGCGTCGCGCGGAGTCCGATGAGAGAACAGTGCCCGCGTCGACGGGAGCGGGGAGCACTTGCTCGATGACCGGCTCTTCATGTGCTTCACGTGGCATTCGGTCCCACAGGGTCCATCCCGCTGCGGCGATGATCACCACGGATGCACCACCCAACCAAGGCTTCCACTTGCCGAAGCGGTGCGCTTGGTAGGCCTTCGCTACGGCCGGGCGAAGAGCAAGACGTTCCAGACCTTCACGCAGGCTGCGCTGGTCCAGCAGCATGGCGTTCAGTTCCGGCTCAGTGCCCAGGCGTTGTTCGAAGGTCGCGCGTTCGGTGGCGTCCATCGCGCCTTCCAAGTAGCGGTCCACCAGCTCCATCAGGTTAAGCTCGTTCCGCATCGTTCAGGCGTGTTGGATGGTGTTTCCTGCCTCACCGGCTGGCAGGCTTGCGGCAAGCAGTTCCTTGTACCGTCTGCGGGCCGCTTCCAGGCATTTGTATTTGCGTGTCTTGGCCGCTCCTTCACCCGCGAATCCGAGGGTCTTGGCAATGGCCTGCAGGGGTTCGTGCAGGACGTAGAAGCGCTTCAACACATCCAGGCATTTTTCACCGAGCGACTTCAAGGCCTTCTCGGCCACGCTGTATTCGCCCTCACGCGCCAGCAAGGCGGTCAGGTCCGCAGGCTCATCGGCGGCGTCCTCCAATTTCCAGTTGGTGAGCGTGCGGTTGCGGCGGCGCAGCTCCTCGCGCCACAGGTTGCGACAGACGGCGAACAGGAAGGTGCTGATGCTGGAGGAGAGCGTGAAGCCCTCACCGCGCACCTTCCGGTGGAAGATCACGAGCGCGTCCTGGAAGAGGTCCTTGGCGTCGTCCTTCGAGCCGCTGTTCTGGCGGACAAGGTGCGCCACCTTGGGCAGGTGGGTGTAAAGTGCCACGAAGGCCGCGTGGTCGCTTCCGTTGCGGATGGCCTCCAGGATCTCGGGGTCGCTCATGGAACGCTGGGGTTCATACCCCTTGATGTGGGTGCCCGGAAAAGGTGACCCTTTCCGCTAGTTCTTGAGATCATCCGGGATCAAACACACGGGGATGGGCTCCATCTTGTGGCGATTGGCGGCGCGACGCCGGTCGAAAATGGCCAGCACTTTCTGTTGGCGTGCGCTCAGGTCCATGTTGGCCGGGTCGAGCCCGCGGTCGCGCAGGTCCATGGCCCATTCCAGCTCGGGATAGCTGGCACCGATCTGGTCCTCGTCGCTGCGGTCATCGCCGAAGAGGCCGTCCGTGGGCTTCGCCTGCAGGATGCTTTCCACCACGTTCAGCGCCTTCGCCACTGCGTACACTTCGGTCTTGGTGAGGTCCGCGATGGGGGAGAGGTCCACGCCACCGTCGCCGTATTTGGTGTAGAAGCCCACGCCGAAGTCCTCCACCTTGTTGCCGGTGCCCGCCACCAAGCGGCCGTGCAGCCCCGCGAGGTAGTAGAGCGTGGTCATCCGCAACCGCGCGCGTGTGTTCGCCAACGCAAGGTCCACGGCGGTCTGGGGAGCGTTCGTAGGGAATGCGGCCTTCATGGCCTCGAACGGGGGCGTCAGGTCCACGCGTTCAAGCGAAACGTTCGGGTGGTGTTCCTGCAACCTGGCCACGTGCTCCAAGGCCCTGGTCACATGGCTCTGCGCCTGGTGGATGGGCATCTCCACGCACAGGGTGGGCAGGCCGGTGCGGGCGCACAAGGCACTGGTCACGGCGCTGTCGATGCCGCCGCTGACGCCGATCACGAAGCCCTGCTGGCGGTTCGCATGGCAATACTCCTTCAGCCAGGCGGTGATGTGGTCGATGACCTTTTCGGTGTGCATGGGGTGTGGAATGAAGAAGCCCCGCGTCCTTCGGCTAGCGCAGGATGCAGGGCTTCGTGATGATCACGGTGCTGCTCAGAAGAAAATGCCCACGGTGAGTTCCAGGTAGTCGGCGTAGACCTTCGGGTTATCGAAGCCTTCCACCCCGTCCTTCTTGCTGGTACTGGTGAACGCGTTGTTGTAGGTGATGCCCGCGAGGAGCGAGGTGGTGCCGGAAAGGTTGTACTCCAGGCCAGCGCCCACCACCAAGGAGGCCTTGAACACGTTGGTGTTGTCCTTGATGTCGATCTTGGTGTCGGAGACGGTGCTGCTGATGCCGTTGGCCGTGGTGGTCAGCTCGTAGTCCTGTTTTGCGCGAATGTTGGCCGCGGTGCTCACCCCGAGCTGCCCGTAATAGCGGATCAGGCCGATCTCGTTGGTCATCATCTTGATGGAGAACGGGACCTCCACATAACGCAGGTGCACGGTGGCGCTGTTCACATAGGACGTGTTCACGCCCAGTACGTCGGCGCTGAACGTGCTCTTGGTCTTGCCGCCGATGTTGTTCAGGAACACGCCCGTGGCGAAGCGGTAATTGCCGTTCTGCCCGACCGGGAACTCGGTGAGCAGGCCGAAGGTGTAGCCGAGGACACTGCCATCCCCGTCGATGCCCTTGGTGTCGGCCCGCAGCCACGCCATGTTGGGGGCAAGCTTGATACCGAAGCGGACGCCTTCGTTGGTGTCCTGGGCGCAGAGCGTGGAGGCCGCCATAACGGCGCCGGTCAGGAGGGGGAGTGCCTTATGCATAGGTTTGCGACAAGATGATGGTGTGGAACAAAACTAAGGCCCTGTTCTTCGCGGTCGCGACCGCTTTCGCCACAGGTTGTTCACAGCCGGATCGGACGCCCGATCCGGTGCCCTTGGCCCAGCCCCTTCGTATCGAACGCCTGGACCAGGACCTGTTCCGCGGCGCGGCGGACAGCTCCGGACGCTTCACGCTGAAGCTCTACGCCCAGTACGGCGAGTTCTTCCGCATCTACGTGGAGCAGATCCTGCAGGGCGCTCCCGTTGATGATCCCCGGCTGTCCGTGGTGCTCACGCGCTTTGCCAACGACCCGGACTGGAGCGCCGCCCAACGCGCCGCCGATTCCGTGCTGGGTGATCTGGAGCCCCAACGCGCGCAGTTCGAGGCGGCCTTTTCCCGGCTGAAGGCCTTGTTCCCCGACAGTCTTACGCCCCGGATCATCGCCTTCAACTCGGGCTACAACTACGGCATCGTGCCCACGGATAGCGTGCTGTCCTTCGGGGTGGAGTGGTTCATCGGTCCGCACCAGCCCGTGATCCAGTACCTGGCGCCGGAGAACTTCCCCCAGTACGTGAAGGACCGCATGCGCCCCGAGCTGCTCGTGCCCAGCGCCCTCAGTGGCTGGCTGAAGGTGCACTACACCCGCGACATCCAAGGCGCCGACCTGCTCACCAATTTGGTGGAGACCGGCAAGGTGATGGTGCTGCTCGACGCGCTCCTGCCCGATACCGAGCCCGCGCTCAAGCTCGCCTTCTCGCCGGAACAGCTGGCCTGGTGCGAGGCCAACGAGTTCCTGATGTGGAAGGCCCTGCTCGATGCCGAGCAGCTCTACAGCAAGAAGGACGAGGACATCTCGCGCATCATGAACGACGCACCCTTCACCAACGGCTTCCCCCGCGAAAGTCCCGGACATGTCGGCGAGTGGATCGGCCTGCGCATGGTGCAGAGCTACCTGCGCGCCAACCCCGATGTCACGCTGCCGCAGCTCTTCGCCATGAAGGATCCGCTGCCGATCTTGAAGACGTACAAGCCGAGGTGAGCCGATCATTCGGCCTCCACTTCGCACGTTGAACTTCGCACTTTGCATTTCTCATGAAAACCTCCGACATCCGCTTCACCGTAACGCTTGACGAGAACCAGGTGCCCGAACGCATCGACTGGAAGGCGGAAGATGGGGGCGCCGAAAGCACCTGCAAGAGCGTGCTGATCAGCCTGTGGGACGCGCAGGAGCAGAACGCGCTGCGCATCGACCTGTGGACCAAGGAGATGACCACCGACGAGATGAAGAGCTTCTTCCACCGCCAGCTGCTCACCATGGCCGACACCTTCGAGCGCGCCACCGGCGAGAAGGATATGGCCAAGCACATGCGCGCCTTCGGCCACTACTTTGGCGAGGAGATGTTGGGGATCGAGCCGGTGTGAGAAGGGGAGGGTGGCCAGTCTAAAACGAAGAAAGGCCGATCACACGACCGGCCTTCCCTTGAAAGTGATCCAGTGCTATTCCTTGACCAACCGGGCCATAGCTTGGTGCACGCCACTTGAGGACAGCACCTGTGCGACGAAGATGCCGGGGGGTAGCGCAGAGACATCGACCGGTATCCTGTCGGCATGAGCCGGGATGCGGTGCTGGCCCACCAGCTTGCCGGTAAGGTCGAAGATCCGCAACTGACCGCCGTTCAGATCGCCTTTCACAATGAATGTGCAGGTGGTGTTCGCAGGATTGGGCACAGCCTGTAGCTCAATGGCAGGCCTGGCCTGGGTAAGGTGCGGAATACCGACCAGCGGTGCGTAGGGCCAGAAGGTCCAAGGCAAATACTGGCTCCAGAGAAACTCATGGTCCAGATATAGTCCGGTACTGTCCAGCCCCGCAGAAGCACCTTGCGTGTCAGGATTCTCCACCCAAGCCATGTGCGATAACCCCCACATATTGCCTGGCGGTCTGATCCAAAGACGACCATCAGGGCCGAGGCGTATCTGGGCTCCTCCATTAGGGCCGAAGTTGGAGACTTCAGGGAATGAATACTGAGAGCCGACGATCGCACTCGCATCCCCTGCCGCAAGATCGAACTGGTACAAAGGAGCCCCTGTGGCTCCTTGCGAGGTGGTGTAGAGATACCGGCCGCTGGGAGAGAATTCGAGCTGGTAGTCAAGCGGCTGTATGGGCAATTGCATGCCTCCAGAGATCGTGCCATTGAATGGGTCCACGGTATATAGCCAGGTACCGTTGCTGGGCTGGGCTCTGCCTGCAAGCCGGTCGCCGCTAACGGTAAGCGCCTGTAAATAGAACGTGTACACTCCACCTACGGCCGGTTGAACAGTGTATCGGACCGGAACTGTATCAAGCCCGGTTTGGTTGTTTATGCTGAACACCACGAAATCCGAAGAGAACTGTTCATGCGCAACTAACCAATGCCGCAAGCCGCTGGGGTCCGAGAAGGCCTTCATGGACTGCGTGACCAAAGGACCAAAGCCGATGCGTTTCTGGCCAGCAACCACGTCGCCAAGGCCACCGTTCAGGCTCATGTCCACCACGCTGTACGAGATCCGACCAACGACTATTTCGTCCCACGATAGCACATAGAACAGGTTCATGTTCCCGGGATGTGGGATTATCGCTCGTGGAGAACCGTCAATGAAATCGCTTGCATTCGGCATGAACTGACCGAAGCGGTCGTATATCCCATGGCCTGTGGTGGTGAATAACAGTTCACCGGTCAAGGGGTCACTGATCATGTGGTTCCACCCTTCAAGGTAGGGAGTGCTGTCGTTTGAAACGGTCGGCATCTGGGGCCCATTGAAATTGAGCATGACCCCTTCGCTCAATCGCCACTTGTCGAAGTAGTGGGTTTCTCCAATTTGACCGAAGATCGCACCCGCCATGAGGTACGCTTGGCATACCATGGCTACTCTGAGCATCTGTTTCATGGTTGCCTGGTTTATTGACAAGGCCCATCGCTGATCCGTAATGCGCCATCATCAAGACAACTTATTGTCCCCACGTGCTGATAGCCGTAGCAGTGGTCTAACCCCCTAACTATCGGACAACGAGTAGTGGGCATGTCGAAGGTATGTTGTTGAGTAGATAGGTTTGCCGTCAGCAGGAGACGACCGAAG
>JBIIYP010000047.1:0-26885 GCA_044346705.1 Flavobacteriales bacterium | reverse complement strand
CGCACACCACCAAGGTGCTGTCCCCCCCCGGGTCCGGATAAGGGGTGGTGGTGATGAACACCGTCGCGGTGGCATCGCCGCAACCCGGTGAGGTGACCGTGTAAGTGAACGGGAACACCCCTCCGACGGGCAGCAACGAAGCGTTCAGGAAGAAGAAGTCCAAGGCCCCGGTGCCGAGCACATCCGCCCACACCCCGTTCGCATCCGCACCACCGCTCAACGAGCTGAACATGTTGTAAGCGGTGAGGCCGCCGCAAAGCGTGTCGGTGCCACCGATGCCGGGGAACCCGCCAGCGCTGATCTCCACGGTGATCGTCGCATCATCACCCGGGCAGGGACCCGTGCCCGATACGGTGTAGATGAACGTGTAGGTCCCGGATGGCAGCAGGATCGGCGAAAGCACGCTTCCGCTGAGCGCTCCCGTGCCGTTCACGTCGGTCCATGTACCACCCGCAGCAGCACCAGCACCCAACGCCAGGAACAGATCGACCGAGGGCGTCGAAGAGCAGCTGGCCAACGTGGAATCCTCCCCGGCATACGCAGCGTTCGTGAGGCCGATGGTCAGGAGCGCGACATCGCTCAGGCAGGGTGAAAGCCCGCTCACCGAATACGTATACACACCGGCGATGTCCACGTCAGGATCGAAGTTGGAGCCGTGCGGCCCACCCAGGGGGTCGGTCCAGGTACCACCCGACTGCGGGCTGCCGGCCAGGCCCGAGAACAGCGGGAAGGGCGCCGCGCTGGTACACACCTGCAGCGCGTTGTCCAATCCAGCGAAGGGTGCGGGATTCTCCGTGACCACCACCACCGCCTGGTCGCTTTGGCACACGCCCTGTCCCGCAACGGTGTAGGTGTAGACACCGGGCACATCGATGGCGGGGTTGTACACGTTCGGGTGCGGTGGTCCGCCGGGGCCGGTCCACGAACCACCGATCTGCGGCGTGCCGAGCAATTGAAGGAACATGTTCGACGGGGCACCATTGGAACAGATCGTCAAGGTGCCTGGATCGCCCGCGTTCGGAGCGGCAGTGACCTGCACGGTGACCACGGCCTGGTCCGCAGCGCAACTGCCGATGGCCGGCACGGTGTAGGTGTATGCACCCGGCAGGTCCGTGGCCGGATCGAAGGACGCACCGACCGGAGCGTTCACAGGGTCGGTCCATGAACCGCCCGCATCGGGTCCGCCACCGAGGAGCGTGAACAGATCCAGCGAAGCGCTCGTGCTGCACAACGACGTGAACCCATCGGTGCCTGCGTAGGGACCTTCCAGTACCTCCACGGTCACGGTCGCGGAATCCGCCGCACAATTGGCAGAGGCAGCGATGATGTAGATGAAGTGTAACACGCCAATACCCGCCTGTGTGGCGTTCAACGTACCGTTGCTCAACCCACCGCTGTTGTCCACATCAAGCCAGCTTCCTCCGACCTGGGGCGTCCCACCCAGCAGGGAGTACAGGGCCACAGCGGTCTCACTCTGACAAACCTGGGCTGCGGCATCCGAACCGGCATCCAGGGCGCTTGCCACCTGAACGGTCACCACGGCGCTCGCCGATGCGCACGTGCCGCCACCCAACACCGTGTACGTGAAGTCGTAGGTCCCGGGTGCGACACCCGTACTGTTGAAGACGCCACCGGAAAGACCGCCCGTATTGTCGTCATCGGTCCATGTGCCACCGGCCTGTGGAGCGCCTGTCAGCCCGATGAACAGATCGATGAAGGGGTCATCCACACAGCTCGCCAACGCACCGTTGCCACCCGCTTGGGGCGCCGGTGTGATCGTGATCTGCACGGAGGCTTGGTCGCTGATGCACGGAGCGAACCCGACCACGGTGTAGGTATAGACCCCCGAAGTGTTCACTGCGGGATCGAAGACCGGACCTTGGGCCGTTCCACCGGGTCCGGTCCATGTCCCGTTCAGATCGGGCGCACCGGCCAGCATGGCCACCAGTGATTGTGCCGGAGCGTCCGAGCAGATCAGTTGCGCAGTGCTGAACCCCGCATCAGGAGCCGTGTTCTCCACCACGGTGACCCGGGAAGTATCGTTCACGCAGGGCGAAGCTGCTGGTACCACGTAGGTGTACACACCGTCCACCGAAGAACCCGGCACATACGCACCGCTGGACCCACCTCCACCTGGAGCGATCCATGTTCCGCTGGCGTCCGGGCTTCCGCCGAGCAGCGAGAACAGGAGCACCGTGGGCTGATCGCTGCACAGTGTCGTGATGCCATCCGAACCAGCGTCAGGCGCATCGTTCTGGATCACCGTGGCCACAGAGGAAGCGCCTATGCAAGGAGCCGTTCCCGGAATGGTGTAGGTGTATGCGCCCGGAAGATCGACACCTGGAACGTAGATGCCCGAATGAAGGACACCGAGCGGGTTCGTCCAAGTGCCGTTCAACTGGGGTGATCCGGTCAACACATTGATCAGCGGGAACGGGATGGTATTCCCACAGATGGTCGCCGACCCATTGGAACCTGCGTTCGGCGCCTGGTTCATCGTTACCGTGACCGTGGCGGTCGCGGTGGAACAAGGAGCCTGTCCTGGTGCAGTATACGTGTACACCCCGGGAGGATCGACCGAGACCAGGAAGGTCCCTGAATGGGGAATGTTACCAGGCCGGGTCCATGTGCCTCCCGTTTGGGGTGAACAACCGAGCGATGGGAAGAGGTTCGCCGCCCCACTGTTGGTGCATAGGGTCAGCGCACCGTTACATCCTGCGTTCGGCGCCGCGTTCACAACGACCGTCACCGTGGCCTGTGCCGCCGCGCAGGGAGCCGTGCCCGGGACAGAATAGATGTATGCACCCGCTGTGCTGGAGCCGGGTGTGAAAATGCCATTGTGCGGGGTACCTCCCGGAGCCGTCCAGGTGCCGTTGAGCTGTGGTGTTCCGCCCAACTTGGTGATCAGCGCGAAGGGCGGTTGGTTGGAACAGGTGGTGAAGGTCGCGCTGAACCCGGCGTTCGGCGGGGCGTTGACCGCAACGGATACAGTGGCCGTGGCCGTGGCGCAGGGAGGCACGCCTGTGACCGTGTAAGTGAATGTTCCGGGAGCGGTCGTGCCCGGCACGAACGTGCCACTGAACGGTTGCCCACCCTGCGTCGTCCAGGTGCCGGTGGGTGAAGGCGTTCCCCCGAGCAAGGTGAACAGGTTCACCGCGGCTCCGCCCGCACATAGCGTAACGCTCGCCGATGTGCCCGCATCCGCCCGCTCGATCTCGAACACGGTGACGGTCGCCTGATCATTGGCGCAAGGAGCCTGTCCGATCACCGTGTAGGTGTAGACACCCGGAGTGCTCACACCAGGCGTGTAAAGGCCGCTGGGGTAAGGCTGGTTCGAGGGGTCCTGCCAGGTGCCGGTCGGTGCAGGCCCGCCGGTGAGCAGACCGAACAACAGCAAAGGAGGGCCATTGCTGCACACTGTGGTGGACACGTCGTTGCCGGCGAACGCGGCCGTGTACTGCGTGATGGTCAATGTGGCCGTGGCCGGTCCGCACGGTGCTGTTCCAGCGACCGTGTAGATGTACACACCAGGAACATCCAGCCCTGGCACGTACGCGGCGCCATGCGGCAACCCGAAAGGGTCGGTCCAGACACCCGTCGGAGAAGGTGATCCGGCGAGCACGGAGGTCATGGAAAAGGAGGCCCCATTGGTGCACACCGAGATCTGCGTGGGCAGACCAGCGTTTGGTGCAGGGACCTCGGTCACCGTGACCGTGGCGGTCGCGTTCGCACAGGGCGGTGTACCGCTGACCGTGTAGGTGTACACCCCAGGATTATCCAGGACCGGGTTGTAAACGCCGGATACCGGACTCCCACTGCGTGTCCAGGAGCCACCGCCCTGCGGGGTGCCGCCCAAGAAAGGGAAAAGGTTCGACGCTGCTCCGGTGCTGCAGAACACCGCCGTGCCATTGATCCCCGCATTCGGACCGGCCACCACCGTGACGGTGACCGTTGCGGAGTCGGAGGCGCACGATAGGGTGCCGGTGAGCTTGTACCGGAAACCATAGACGCCCAACCCCGGAACGGAAGCGTTGAAGAACTGGCCGCTCAACGCACCTGTTGCGCTCAGGTCCTGCCAGGTACCCCCTTGCTGCGGGGTGCCTCCCAAGCCATTGAACAGGTTCACCTGCGTGTTCGAACTGCATACGGTCAGGTTGCCGTTCGTGCCCGCGTCCAGGCCGGGCACGATGATCACTGTCACTTCGGCCTGATCCGCATTGCACTGCCCACTTCCCGGAACGGTATAGGCGAATTCGTAACTGCCTGCAGGCAACCCCAAGGGGCTGAAGAACTGCCCGCTCATCTGGCCGGTGTTGTCCTCATCGGCCCACACGCCTCCGGCGTCCGGCGTTCCCCCCAAGGCTGCGAAGAGGTTCACGACGAGCTGATCGGAGCAGACCGTGATACTGCCGTCATTCCCGGCGAACGGTGCTTGGTTCACCGTAACGGTGACCGCAGCGCTGGCGTTCGTGCAGGGAGCCACACCAGCGACCGTATAGGTATAGACGCCCGGAAGGCTCGTTCCCGGAATGAACACACCGCTGGATGGGCTTGCTCCAGGACCGGTCCAGGCACCACCGTTGTTCGGGCTACCGCCCAGCTCATCGAACAGATCAAAGGCCGGGGCGTCGGAGCAGACCGCTGCGGTGCCGTTCGATCCGGCAACCGGCTGTTGTTCCTCGTTGACGACCACGAACGCCGTGGCGTTGGCACACGGAGCCAGCCCGCTGACCGTATAGGTGTAGACGCCCTCAGGGTGGGTCGCGTTCGCAGGGTCGTAGGTGCCGCCGAAAACCTGGTTGTTCGGTTTTGTCCATACGCCACCTGCGTTCGGGCTTCCACCGAGAAGAGATAACAAGCTCACGGGGGCGCCGCTGCTACAGATGTTCAAGGACCCGTTCGTGCCGGCATTGGGGGCAATGTTCACCAGCACCGTGGCCAGCGCCGTATCGTTCTCGCAAGGTGCGGTACCGGGCACCACGTAGCGGTAACCGCCTGGTGCGCTCGTGCCCGGAGTGAACACCGAGGCAGCAGGAAGCAGGTTAGGACCCAACCAGGAACCGTTCAGGTCCGGACCACCACCGATCAACGTGATCAAGTTGAACGCGGCACTTGTGCTGCACACCGTGATGGTGCCGTCGGTACCCGCCCTGGGCGCCGTGTTCTCCACCACAAGCACCGTGGCCGTCGCCACGGGACAAGGGGCTGCGGCGGTCACCGTATAGGTGTACACCCCGGCCGGATGATTCACGTTGGCCGGGTTATAGGTACCACCGAAAGCCCCACCTCCAGGCCTCGTCCAAGTACCTCCGGACTGAGCACTTCCTCCCAGCAGGCCGAAGAGCGCCACCGGTGGATCATCGCTGCAGATCGTCAAGGACCCGTTCGTTCCCGCGTTGGCGGGTTGCGAGACCGAGATCGTGGCCGTGGACACATCGTTCACACAAGGTGCAGTGCCCACCACGGTATAGGTGTGGATACCCGCCACCGACGTACCCGGAATGAACGTGCCACTGCTGGCTCCACCACCTGGCGCGGTCCAAGTCCCCACGAGGTCCGGGCCACTCCCCAGGACGGTGATCAGGCTGAACGAGGCATCCGAACTGCACACGGTGCGTGTCCCGTTCGTTCCAGCATCCGGGGCCTCGATGATGGACACGTTCACCGTGGCGGACGTATTCGCACATGGAGCCGTTCCTGGAACTGTATACGTGTATACTCCGGGGGGGTCCACGCCGGGATCAAAGGTCACCGAATGGGGAAGTCCAGTGGGGCCTGTCCAAGTGCCACCGGTGTTAGGCCCACCGACCAGTTGGTTGAACAGCGAGAAACTCGCGGCATCCGAACAGCGCACCACATTGGCGTTCGTTCCGGCATTGGGCGCGCTGATCACGGTGACGGTGACGGTGGATGCATCATTCGCGCAAGGTGCCTGGCCCAGCACTGTGTAGGTATATACCCCAGCGGGATCCACCCCAGGGTCGAACACACCCGAATGCGGACCGCCACCGGGAAGTGTCCATGTCCCGGTCACATCAGGCGTTCCGCCCAGCGTGCTGAAGAGGCTGACGTTCGCGTCGATCGAGCACACCGTCAATGTGCCGTTCGCACCGGCATCGGGGGCCATCCGTACGGTGATCGTCAGCGTTGCTACGGCATTGGCGCATGGTGCCGTCCCGTTCACCGTGTAGGTCCAGATACCGGCGATATCCACAGCAGGGTCGAACGTGTTCGCGTGCACGGCTCCCAATGGGTCCGTCCAAGTGCCTCCTGCCTGGGGCGTGCCGTTCAGCTGTTGGCGCATGCCGAAGGCAACATCGCTGCTGCACACGGTGATCGCACGACTGATGCCGGCGTCAGGCGCCGCCACTTGGGTGATGGTGACAGTGGCCGAAGCGCTGGTGCACGGTGGAAAGCCTGTGACCGTGTATGTGTACACCCCCGGCGTCGATGTGCCTGGATCATAGGTGTTGCCCACCGTCGCTCCCCCCGGCCCGGTCCATGATCCGCCCGCACCTGGCGTTCCTCCCAATTTCGTGAACAGGTCGAACGAGGCCGCATTGCTGCAAACACTGAAAGCACCGTTGGATCCGGCATTGGGTTGCTGGTTCACCGTGACCTGCACAGTGGCCTGTGCATTGGTGCAAGGCGCCGTGCCGGTCACCGTGTAGGTGTAGGTGCCAGGCACGCTGGTGCCCGGCGTGAAGGTCCCACTGAACGGCCCGCCACCAGGGGCGGTCCAGGTCCCTCCTGCGTCCGGACCACCGCCCAAGCTGTTGAACAGTTGCACCGGTACACCCGGGTTGCAAAGCGACAGCAGTGCATCGCTCCCCGCATCAGGAGCCTGCACGACGGTCACCGCAACGGTGGCGGAAGCACTTGGGCATGGCGTAATGCCAGGGACCGTGTACACATAGGCCCCGGATACCGCGCTCTGCGGATCAATGGTGCCCGTGGATGGCCCGCCGCCCGGTGCGGTCCATGAACCGCCGGCATCCGGTGTGCCGCCCAAACTGTTGAAGAGGTCCACCGGAGCAGCACTGCTGCATACGGTCAAGGTGCCATTGGTACCTGCATCAGGTCCCGTGCCGATCAGTGCCGTCCATCCGGCCGCCACCGTGGAGGCGTCGGACACCCAGCGGAACGTGAGGCAACCGGAACTCCCGGTGGCCGTGAAGGTCTGGTTCAACAGGGAATTCGCACCGGAACCGGTGGCCAGCAAAGGCGCCGCAGTGCTTGTTCCGTTGTAGATGAAAAGCTGGTCGGCGGTGCCGGACTGTACGTTCCAGGCGGTGAAGGTGACGCTGGTGAGCGGCCCACTACCTGAACCACCGGTCGGACACAGGGTGGCCGTCAGGTCCTCGTTGTTGGCGTAAGTCCCGGAAGGGCCGCCGCTATCGTGGAAAGCACCCGCGCAGCTTTCCCAAGCGGCACCATCGGCCATATTGAACACCTGCCCATGCGCTTGCGTGGTGATGACGACCCAGGATAGGACGGAGAGAAGACCGACCTGCAGGGGGCGCAGGAATGACCAGGATCTGACCACAGGTTTGAACTAGGCCCGGTAAGAGGCCGTGCAAGATATGTAGAACCGGAGCGCCAGCGCCAGTCCCGGCCTAGGGATCGCCGTTCGCAATGCACACGTCGACCAGCGCCATTGGCGTATCGACGACGGCATCACACCTGCTGGAACTGACCACGAATTGGTTTCCAGAACGCCGGATCACTGCCCTTCAACGGCTTGCGCGGCCTGCTGCGCCGCACGCTCGGCCGGAGCCTTGCCGAACGTCAGTGCGAGCATCACCTCATGTGTTCCGCTGTTGTAATTACGCAGGTTGGTCGTGGTCAGGTCGTAGGAATAACCGAACTGGAACATGCGCTTGTGCCAATACCCCAGCATCAAGGCGACCGCGTCATTGGTCCGGTAGGATGCTCCCAGCCATACGGTGTCCTTATACCTCAGTGTGGCCGTTACGTCCAGTTTGGCAGGCACTGGATCCACATACTTCACCAGGAACGAAGGCTCCAATCTCAAGTCCTCATTGATCGCCCAACGGTACCCTCCCATGGCATAATAATGCGTCTCCAACCGGCTCATGGTCGCATCGCGATCATCGAAGAAATAGATCTGGTTACGCAACAGTTGAGGTGCCGTGGCGCCGAACCACCAATCGTCATGGTAAAGCAGGAGGCCGGCCGTGGCGTCAGGAACGATCTCGCCACGCAATTGGGCGTCCATCGCCGGATCGCCGCCATCGCGGAAGGTGATCTTGCTGCCGTCGATCAGGAACTGTTGCATGCCCAAAGCGACGGACATGGACAGCTTCACCCGTTCGGTAAGGCGCAGGTGGTAGGCATAAGAGAATTGCGCTCCGGTGCGGCGGGTCGGACCCACGTTGTCCGTGTACAGGAATCCGCCTACGCCCATTTTCGTGCCGATGGGCGTGATGGCGCTCATCATGAAGGTGCGCGGTGAGTCCTGGATGCCGACCCATTGGTTGCGGTGCGCGCTGCGCAGTTCGAACCAGGGCCGGCTACCTGCGACCGCCGGGTTGTACAGGTAATCCTGGCTCACATACTGGCTGAGCTGCGGAAGCTGCTGTGCCCGAAGGACGAAAGCGCTGAAGAGCGCGAGCAGGAAAAGGAGGTTTCGCATCGTGCGCATGGGTTAGCGGATCACGGTGAGCGGACCGGTGTAAGGCTCGGGGAATTTCGGATCGTTCAGCTCGATCACATAGTAGTAGGTGCCGACAGGGACGACCCCGCCATTGTAGCGGCCATCCCACGGCGTTGCATAGCCCACGCTTCTGAACAACAGTTCGCCCCAACGATTGTAGATCTCCACCGTACAGTCCGGGAAAAGATCGATCAGGTCGATCTGCCAGGCATCGTTGTATCCATCTCCGTTCGGAGTGAATCCACTGGTGATGTTGATCTCCGGAAGAACGGTGACCAGCACAGTGTCGGTGTCGCTGCAGCCGTTCGGGGCGACCACGGTCAGCACGAAGGAGGTGCTCTCCAACGGCGACGCAGTGGGGTTCGCAGCGGCGGCGTCGTTCAAGACACTGTCGGGCGCCCAGGCAAAGCTGCTGCCCGGCGGACCGCTCGGTGATCCGCCCAGTTGGACCTGACCGGAGCCGATGATCGTCCCGTCCGGTCCCGCATTCGCAAATGGAAGAGCCAGGATGGAGACCACCACGGTGTCCACATCGCTGCACGGCCCATCGGTCACAGTGAACAGGTAGGTATAGATGCCTGCAGGAAGGTTGCCCAACTGCAGCACCTGGCCTTGACCCACGGCGGTACCCTGTTCATCGGTCCACACGAACGCGGTGCCCCCCACGCTGGCACTGCCGTCCAAGGTCACCGATACTTGCTCGCATGCGGCGACGTCGGCGCCGGCATCCGACACCACGCTGATCAGCGCATTGACCGTCACTGGCAATGTCGCCTGGCAACCATTGGTGTCCGTAACCACCACGGTGTAGAGCCCCGGCAGAAGCGCGGCGATATCCTCTTGCGAGGAAACGAACCCGGGTCCGGTCCATGCGAACGCATATCCGGGCGTTCCACCGCTCACGGTGATCGTTATCGCCCCGTCGTTCGCAGGTGCACAACTGGCGTCCGTCACCGCATCGAGCACGACCACCAAGGCGGCCGGTTCGGTGATGTTGAACACCACCGTGGTGTCGCAGCCCACTTGATCCGTGATGGTGACCGACCAGGCGCCTGGGCAAAGGCCTGTGGCCTGTGACGTGCCCTGGCCATTGGGAGGAACAGGCGACCAATCATACACGTAGCCACCCACCCCACCGGTCGGGTTCAGCACTACGGAACCATCGCATGCGGACGCACAGTTGACGTCGCTCTCCGTGGCGTTCGGTGTGATCGGTTGGAAGGGCAGTATGGTGAAGGTCACCGTGCTGTCACAGCCCAACGAGTCGGTCAACGTCACGCTCCAGTTGCCGGCGCAAAGACCGGTGGCAGTTGTGGTTCCCTGACCACCGCCGGGAGCGGGTTGCCAGAGTATGGTGAAGCTGCCGGAACCACCGCTCGGGTTCACCGTGGCCGTGCCGTCACACGGGCCGTTGCAGGTCTCTTGTGTGAAGACCAGGCCCACATCGATCGTCGGCCCTTGCGTAATGGTGAACGGGGTGCTTATGCTGCACCCATTGGTATCGGTCACCACGAACAGGTAATCACCCGCACAGAGGTTGGCGATCGAATCCGTGTTCTGGACGATCACCGTACCCCCGCTCGTGGTCCAGGCAAGCGTGTAGGGCGCAACGCCACCGGTCACCTGTCCGGTCGCCGTGCCCTGGCAATCCCCGAAACACAGGTTGTTCGTGGTGCTCACCACAGGAAGCAGCACGGGTGGGTCAAGCAGCGTGTAGATCACCGTGGTGTCGCATCCGTTCGCATCGGTCACGGACAGTGTCCAGTCACCGGCGCACAAACTGTCCACCTGGGCCGTGCCTTGACCGATGGGCGGTGATGGCGACCAGCTCAACACGTACGGACCCACACCGCCAGCGACCACCACATCAATGGAACCGTCACAGGCGCCATTGCACGTGATCGGCGTAACAGTAGCCGCAACGGTCAGTGCCTGCGGCTCGGTGATCAAGGCCGGCACCACGATGCTGCACCCCGCCGAATCGGTGATGGTCACGGTCCATATGCCCGCGCAGAGGCCCGTGGCCTGCGGCGTTCCCTGGCCATTGGGCGGAAGGGGGCTCCATGAGTAGGCATACCCTCCGGCACCGCCGGTCGGACCCACCGTGGCCTCGCCATCGCACGCACCGGCGCAACCAGCGGCCAAGGTGCTCAAGTTCGCCACAATGGGCGGCGGTTCCGTGACAAAGGCGGTATCGATGCTCACGCAACCGTCACCATTGGTCACCAACGCGAAGTAGTTTCCGGCGCACAAGCTGTCCAGCACGTTCCCAGGTTCGTTCTGATCGATGTTGAACGCGTCGTACCAGGCGATCGTGCAGGAAGGAACGCTGCATGCGAAGGCCACGCTGACCACACCGTTGCAGTCACCAGGACAACCGGTCACACTGTTGGTCATGGTCAGCAGTTCGCCGTTGCTGTCGGTCACCGGGACCGCTGTCAGCACGGAACAGCCGTTGGCATCCGTCACGGTCACACTGTACAGACCTGCACAAAGGCCTGTCGCCAGGCTATCGGTGCTGAACACCGCACCGCCCTGGCTCCAACTGTACACATATGGTCCTGTTCCGCCCGAAGGCGTGGCGGCGGCCGTGCCGATGCACAAGCTGCAGGCGCTCTGGGTGGCATTGGTAGCCACTGCCAGCGCTGCGGGTTCGGTCACTGTGAATGCGAATGTATCGCTGCATCCATTGGCGTCCGTGATGGTCACCGACCAAACACCGGCGCATAAGCTGTCCACGGAAGCGGTACCCTGCCCTGTCGGAGGTGCCGGGGTCCATGCGTAGGTGAGCGCACCGGAACCACCCTGTGCAAGCACATTGATGCTGCCATCACAAGCACCGTTGCAGCCCAGGTCCTGCACCGAAGCGGTGGCCGTGATGGCCGGCGGTGCAAGTATCAGGACGGCGATGATGGTGTCGCAACCGCTTTGATCGCCGATCGTGAGCTGATAGACGCCGGGGCAAAGACCGGAGGCCTGGGGTGTACCCTGTCCGAACGGAGGAGCGGGTGCCCAGAGGAACGTGTAGGGTCCCACGCCACCCAAAGGCCCTGCTGTTGCGGTACCGTCGCAGTCGCCCGCACAGGTCTCGGGTGTGGTGCTGAGGTTGGGGATGATCACCGTGGAAGGTGACACGAAGGCGCTATCAATGCTCACGCAACCGGCCCCGTTGATGACCTGCGCCACATAGGTGCCGGTGCATAGGTTGCCCACCGTGAAGGTGTTCAGCCCGATCACGTTGCCCAGCGCATCGGTCCAACTGATGTTGCATGGACCGTTCTGGCAGGTGAAGGAGATGCCCACCTCACCATCGCACGCGTTCGAGCACAAGGTCTGGCCATCGAGCATCGTCAGCACCTCGCCGTTGGAATCGCTGATGGCGACCGTGGACTGCTGATCGCACCCGCTCGCATCCACTGCCGTGGCGGTGTAGAACCCGGCGCACAGACCGCCGAGGGTGATACCGGAGCCCACCACCGTGCCGCCCGCATCGGTCCACGTGATCGACAACGGTGAAGTGCCGCCTGAAGCATTGGCGGTGACCGTCCCATTGCACACCTGGCATTGGCTCGGTGTGGCACTGGTGGAAAGCACCAGCGGTGCCGGGTCGATGAGGATGAAGTTGATCGTCGTGTCACAACCGGCTGCGTCCTCAAGCTGGACGGTCCAGGTGCCCGGACACAGGCCCAGCGCTTGCAGCGACCCTTGTCCGTTCGGGGGGACCGGCGACCATATCGTTGCATAGGTGCCGGTGCCTCCAGAAGGTGCGAGCGTGATGTTCGCGTCGCATTGACCGGAACAGGTCACCGGCGTCACGGTCGCGTTCGCCTGCAGTGGCGAAGGACCCAGGATGAGCACACTGTACGTGGTGTCGCAGCCGCTTCCATCCTGGATCTGCACACCATATACACCCGGGCAAAGACCGGAGGCCAACGGCGTTCCTTGTCCGCCACCCGGGGTTGGTGTCCAGTTGATGGTATAGGGCGCCTGACCTCCGCTCAGGCCCACCGTCGCGGTGCCATCACAGATCCCGCTGCAGGTCGCAGCCGTGCTACTGAGCAGGCCGATGAGCGGCGACGGGCTGATGACCTGCGCTGTGTCAATACTGATACAGCCTTCGCCATTGGTCACTTGCACGAAGTAGTTCCCCACGCACAGGCCGGAGAGCGTATCCGAAGTGACCGGAAGCAACGTGCCCAGGCCGTCGATCCACTGCACCGAGCAGTTGGGCACGCCGCATGCGAAGTCCACAACCACCAGACCATCGCAGACGTTCGGGCATGACGTGAGGCCATCGGTGATGGTCAGCACCTCGCCATCACTGTCGGTCACCGGTACCACCAAGGGCAGGGAGCAACCCGCGGCATCCTGAACCACGACCGGATACAACCCTGCGCAGAGGTTCGCCTGTATGGGGTTGTTCGTCGTGATGTTCAGCGGCGCTCCCCAGATGTACGTGTAACCCGCCGTTCCTCCCGCTGTGCTCAAGGTGATGGAACCGTTGCACAACAGGCACTGGCTCACGCCCACCGTGGGCACGCTGGTGAGCGGTGCAGGCTCGGTGATGGTGAACTGCAAGGTCGTGTCGCAACCGTTCGCATCCGCGATCGTCACGCTCCACGGACCGGGACAGAGGCCTGTGGCACTGTTCGACCCCTGGCCGTTCGACGGCACCGGTGACCACGTGTACTGGTAGTTCGGTGTGCCTCCTTGCGTGTTCAGTGTGATCGATCCATCACACGCCCCCGAACAGGTCACTTGCTGCACGACGGGAGATGCGTCGAGCGGTGAAGGACCAGTGATCAGGACCGCTACCGTCGTGTCGCAGAGCGAGGCATCGAAAATGGTGACGTTGTACACCCCGGCGCACAGGCCAGTGGCCTGCGGTGTGCCTTGCCCTCCCAACGGAGCAGGTACCCATAGGTACGCATAGGGCTGCTCCCCGCCGGTGGGTCCGACCGTGGCTGTGCCGTCGCAGACCCCATTGCAGGAGACCGGAGTGGTGCTCAGGTTGGCCGTGATCGGCGTGTAGGGATCGACGTTGAAGACGATCGTGGTATCACAGCCGTTCAGGTCGGTTATGGTGACCGAATACACGGAGTTGCAAAGCCCGGTCGCAATGTTGGTGCCCTGACCGCCACCGGGCGCCGGTTGCCACAGGACGCTGTAGCCCGGCGTACCGCCAAAAGGGAATACCGCGGCTTGGCCCGTACACGGTCCGGAACAGTCCTCCGGCTCCACTTGTAGGTTCGCCACGATGGGCTGCGGCTTTACGATGATGAAGCTCGCGGTGGTATCGCAACCCACACTGTCGGTGATGGTGATCTCCCAGAAACCGAGGCATAACTGACTGACCGACGGCGTTCCCTGACCCACGGCGGGCGTAGGGTTCCAGAGGTACGTGAACCCACCGACACCACCCGTGGGGGCCACCGATGCCGTGCCGTTGCAGATGTCGTAGCAGGTCGCATCAGCGAATACCAGGTTCGGTTCGATGGGCTGTTCGGGCAGCACCGTGAAAGCGAAGACCGTATCGCAGCCCGTCGCGTCGGTGACCGTGCAGGTCCAGTTGCCCGCGCAAAGCCCGGTCACGTTCGCCGTGCCCTGGCCGGCGCCTGGAGCTGGTGACCATACATAGGCATATGCACCCGAACCGCCGGTGGGCGATACACTGGCCGTGCCTGTGCACGGGCCATTGCAGCTCTCATTGGTGAAGCTGCCGTTGGGGATGAGCGGTGAAGGCGATGGCACGTTCACCACGAACACCGTATCACAGGCCGCCTGATCACTGACGATCACCGTGTAGTCTCCACCGCAGAGCCCGCTCACGTTCGCGGTTCCCTGACCCGCACCCGGCGTTGGTACCCAACTATACGTGTAGGGAGGCACTCCTCCCTGGGTCACCAGGTCGATCGTGCCGTCACAAACATCAGCGCAGGAAGCCGGCGACACAGTGGGCGTGGAGACGATGCCCGATGGCGTGACCACGGTGAATTGCACGGTCGTATCACAGCCCGCCACATCCGTGATGGTGACGGTGTACACTCCTGGGCAGAGGTCCGTGGCCGTGTCCGTGCCCTGGCCTCCACCGGGCGGCGGCACCCAATTGAACGTGTAGGACGGTGATCCACCAACAGGCGCCACATTGGCTTGACCGTCACAGGTGCCCCCGCAACTGGCATTGATCACCGTGAGCACGGGGTCGATCGGCGTGGGTGCCGTGATCGTGAACGCGATGGTGGTATCACAGCTGGCCGCATCCGTGATGATGAGCGTGTAGGCTCCGGCGCAAAGGCCTGTAGCGTTCGGTGTGCCCTGGCCACCACCCGGAGCAGGCGACCAGAGGTAGGTGTAGCCCGGCGTGCCGCCTGCTGCGGTCGCAGTGGCCGAGCCATCGCAGCTGTTCCAGCAGGTTGAAGGTGTGACCACCAACGTGGCATTGATGGGCGGTGGCTGGTCAATGGTGAACGTGAGCGTGGTGTCGCAACCACCGCTCGTGATCGTCACCTGGATAACACCGGCGCAAAGACCCAAGGCCTGTGCCGTACCCTGACCGTTCGAAGGCACAGGTGACCAGAGGTAGGTATACGTTCCAGTGCCACCGGTCGGAGCCAGCACTACGGAACCGTTGCATGTTCCCGGACACACCGCATCGGTCACCAGTTCATTCGGCAAAATGGCCGGCGGAGCATCGATGGTGAAGGCGATAACGGTGTCACAGCCCACCGCGTCGGTCACCGTGAGTTGATAGGGCTCGGGACACAGGCCCGTGGCGTTCGGTGTGCCTTGCCCACCACCCGGAGCAGGTGACCACACGTAGGAATAAGGTCCCACGCCGCCTGAAACGATGATCCCCGCATCCCCATCGCACACATCCGGGCAGCTCGCGTCGTTCACCTGCAGGGAAAGCAACAAGGGCACAGCGGCATTGATCGTGAACGGCACCGGCAGTGTACAGCCGTTCTGATCGGTGACCAGCACACTGTAGTTGCCGGCGCACAGTCCCGTTGCGTTCGGCGTGCCCTGACCGCCTCCTGGGGCCGGTGACCAGACATACGTATAGCCTGGCGCACCTCCTCCGATGACCACGGAGGCCGTACCGTCGCAATTCGTACCGCAGCTCACATCCGTCTGGCTGGATGTCTGTGTCAGCGGCGGTGGTTCGGTAATGGTGAACTGCACCGTGGTGTCGCACCCGTTGCTGTCCGTGATCGTAACGGCCCATGGCCCGGCACACAGTTGCGAGGCCGTTGGTGTGCCTTGTCCGACCGGCGGGACGGGGCTCCACAGATAGGTGTACGGACCCACGCCACCCGTCGGAGCCACCGTTGCAGTGCCATCACAGGCGCCCGTGCAGGACACATCCGTGAAGCTCTCGTTCGGCAGGATCGGCGACGGTTCGTCGATGGTGAACTGGACGGTCGTATCGCAGCCGGACAGATCGGTGACCGTGACGGTCCAAGGCCCGGCACAAAGCCCGCTGACGTTCGGGGTGCCCTGGCCGATCGGCGGGGTCGGTGACCAGAGGTAGGTGTACGACGGCACTCCACCGGTGACCACGAGGATCACGCTGCCGTCGCATATACCGGCGCAGCTCGCATCGGTGACCGTCAATTGCGGATCAAGTTCAGGCGGTGAAGCGATGGTGATGGACACCAGCGTATCGCAGCCCGTTGCCAGGTCGGTGATGAGCAAGGTGTAGATACCCGCGCACAGGTTCGTTGCGCTCGCCGAGCCCTGCCCGGCGCCGGGAGCTGGCGACCACAGGTATGTGTAGCTGCCGCCACCACCGGTCGGCGCAACGGTAGCGGTGCCATCGCAAACACCACCGCAGCTCACATCCGTATGCGCTTCGTTCGGTATGATCGGCGGCGGCTGTGCGATCAGGAAGGCCAGTGTCGTATCGCAGCTGTTCGCATCGCTGATGGTCACGCTCCAGGGTCCGGCGCAGAGGCCGCTGACGTTCGGTGTGCCCTGGCCCAACGGGGGCGCAGGCGACCATGTATAGGTGAAGCCACCGGTGCCGCCGCTCACGGTCACGTCGGCCTCCCCATCACATCCACCATTGCAGGTGGCGTCAGTGATCGTCAACAGGGGTGCAACGGGAAGCAGCGGAATGACGAAGGTGGTATCGAAAAGGCAGTTGTTCTGATCGACGATCTCCAAGGTGTTCGAACCTGCGCAGAGCTGGTTGAAGAAGGAAACGGTACCCGTGCCGTTGTTCCAGTCATAGGCATATCCGCCGCCGGTACCGCCCACGGCGATGGCGTTCCCCGTTCCATCACAGACCTGCGCACAGGTCGGCGGCGTGAGGGCCGGAAAGAAGATCACGCCGACCGGAGGCGGGCCGAGCACCTGCACCGTGGCCGCGCAGCCGATGTTCTGCCCAAGGTCCGTGACGATGACCAGCTTGTTCCCCACGCAGGTGCTCGTCCAGGTCTGCGTGGTGGGCCCTGCGGACCAGGTGTAGGCGAAGGGTCCGACACCACCGATCACGGTCACCGTCACCGTGGCATCGCAGGATCCCGAACAGGTCACGTTGAACCCGTTGTAGTTCGTGAGCACCTGCGCGTTGATGGTGAAGGGGGTCTGACCGGGCCCGTTGCCGCAACTGCTGATCCCCCGCGCCAGGTCGGGAGGCCGGGTCGCCAGTCCGCCCCACGGTGTGGGCACATCACGCACCAGCAGATTCGAGGAGCCCGGATCCACGGCTCCGCGGGTGGTGCCGGGTTCGAACGACCGCTTCACCTCGATCACGGAGTTCCCGGCCAGCAGGCTCTTGCGGCCATTGCCCGCAAAGCGCAGGTCACCGCACACCACATGGTTCCCGTTGGTCACCAAGGTGCCCTGTTTCAGAACGAGCGCACGATCATCGGCGATCTTCAGGTCGCTCAACAGGTTCCAACCACCGGCACCGTCAAGCACCACATCGCCGTGCAGCAGCACTCCTCCGATGTCCACGTCGGCCACACCCCGGCGTATTCCCAGGCGTGCGGTGCCGTTCAGCTCCCACTTGACATCACCCTTCATCACCCATCCTCCGGTGATGTTGAGCTCACTGCTCGCATCGCCGCGGAACACCACGGGTGCCCTGGTCGCATCCACCACAAGGTCGCCGCACCAGTTCACCTCCTCCAGGCGGATGTTCACCGGAACGCTGGGCTCCACCACCGCACGCCCGTTATTACGGGGCACACCGGCACCTCCCGGCCCGCCTGGTGCAAAGGACCAATGGGCGGCGTCGCTCCAACGGCCGCTGGCACCGGTCCAGTGGAGCGTTCGCTCCTGGGAGTGGACATCGGTCGGAACGGCGACCAGCACCAGCAGCAACTGCAGCAGGCGGAACGGGCGACGATATTGCATGGGGGTTCCGTTGGGGCTCATTCGAATACGGGGCAGCGAACGATGGTCTTGTTGGGGTCCTCCGCTTTGCACGGATAGATGGCGAGGATGAACTCGTGCGTATTGGAGCTCGCCACCCGCAACTTGCTGGTGGTGACGTCATAGCTGTAGCCGAAACTGAAGTAAGAGAGGAACGGCACCTTCAGCATGAAGGCCACAGCGTCCACATTGCGATAGCCGATGCCGAAACCGAGCTTCCGCTTCCACTCCACCAGCGCGTTCACGTCAACGGCCACGGGCGACGCCGGGGAGATCTTGAAGAGCGTACTGGGCACCAAGGCGAAGCTCTTGCTGAACTTGTACCGATACCCCCCGCTCAATAGGAAATGGCGGGTAAGCCGCGAATCCGTCCCCACATCGGGGATGGGGTTGCCCAGGGACTGGTGCAGGGAAAGCCCTGCCCAACCGCTCTTGGAGTACATCCAGACACCTGGCGAGATCACCGGCAACACCATCCCCGAACCCCGGCTGTCGAGGACCGGATCAGTGTAGTTGTCCAGCGTCAGGTCCGCCACATCCAACTTGAATTGCTTCACCCCACCGAAAAAGCCCATGGCGAAGTAGGTATCCTTGGCCATCTGGATGTGGTAGGCGTAGGCGAGCAGGAACTGGGTGTAACCGATGGGCCCGGTGTCATCGGCTTCCACGAACGCCCCAATGCCGTGACGGTTCTTCTGGTAGGGCTTGCCCTTCTGCTTGATCACCCCGTGCAGGCTGGCCCATGAAGTGGTCGGTGCGTTCTCGAAACCCACCCACTGCTTGCGGTAACCCAGGCGCACATCCAGGCAATCCTTGCTGCCGGCCACCGCCGGGTTGATGCTGAAGTGGTTGAAGACGTACTGCGTGTATTGCGGGACCTGCTGCCCCTTCGCGTTCAACGCGAGCAGCAGCAAAAGGAGGGCATCCATCCTCTTCATCGGATGATCGTAAGGGATCCGGTGTAGGGTGCGGACTTCCCCTTGACCTGGTTCAGCTCGATGTACCAGTAGTAGGTAGCGACCGGCAGCGCGGCGCCGCCCTTCGTGCCGTCAAAGGAGTTCCGATAACCCGTGTCGCTGAACACCTTCTGGCCCCAGCGGTCGAAGATGAGGACCTCGCAATCCGGGTAGTCGCGGATGCCGTTGATCTCCCAGGTATCGTTGATCAGGTCACCGTTCGGGGTGATCGTGTTGGAAGGACTGATCAGGCGCTTCACCTCCACGGTGACCTGGTCGGTGTAGGTACAGCCCGCGATCTCGGCAGATACGCTGTAGATGGTCGTCTCCGTAGGTTGAGCGATCGGATCAGGGATGAGGTCGCCGCTCAGGCCGGAGGTGGGTGACCAGTCGCAGGCCGTGCAACCGATGGCCTGCAGCTGCGTGACCTCCCCTTCCGCGATGGTGACATCGGGCCCGGCATCCAGGTCCACGTTCACGATATCGGAACCCGGGCCATTGGTGACCAGATCGAAACCGCACTGCGCAGGGATGAAGGCGCCGTTGTTCGCCACGCCGGCCACGATCACCCAATACTGGGTGTTGGGCAGCAACGCCGGTGTGGTCAGGGTGAAGTCCACGGAATCCTGCGTACAGGAGGAGGCCGCAGCGAACGAGCCCGGTGTGCAACTGCCATCGCCGCTCAGCACGACCATGCTCAGCTCATTGTCCATGCCCGCCACCTGCGGACAAACGATGTTGCTCAGCGTCACGTTCACCACGCCACCGACGCTGTTGGTGGTGAAACTGTACCAAAGGACGTTGGCCGTACCCGGACAGAAGCCCGGCCACCCGGTGGCTCCCGTGTTGTCCCCGGAGCTCGGTAGCTCTGCGCAAAGCAACGCAGCGGTGCTGCAGTCGTCATTCGGCGGCTGGGCCTTGAGCGCCGCTCCACTAAGCAGCAACAGACAGGTCAGGAGGTCTCGGATCATGGACGAGGCAACGCACCGCGCCCGTGCGCCTCTGCGATGGAGCCGAAGGTAGACGGGTGCCCGGGGGCGCTTCCCGTTGAGGGTGCGGCAGTTACGCACAGCGACGTGTTGGCCGTGCGCGTGGGTCAAACCCCACATGCCCCTGCCGATGGGCCCGGAACCGGCCTTCATCGGCGAAACGGTGACCCCACCAGGGATCGAACCTGGATCAAGAGTTTAGGAAACTCCTATTCTATCCGTTGAACTATGGGGCCGGTCGCTGCCCTTAGGCAACGGGCCGCAAAAGTAGGGCCGTGCACCGAATGGGCCGGATGATCGCGAAATTCGTCCCATGACGTTGAAGTACGCGCTCAAACAGGCCTACCAGGCGCTGCCGTTCAAGCAACCGGTCTTCACGCTGCTCAGGTTCCTGCATCCCCCGGAACGCATCTATAAGCACCTGCATTTCAAAGGCATCATACGGGTGAACATCTCCTCGCGGGAGTCGTTCCGGATGAGGCACCTCGGCTACCTCATCGAGAACGAGCTCTTCTGGCGCGGGCTGGAGGGGTGGGAAAAAGTATCCGCAGCGCTTTGGATCACCCTGAGCCGTGAGGCCCGCACCATCATCGACGTGGGGGCCAATACCGGCGTATACACGCTGATGGCGCGCAGTGTGAACGCCACGGCGAAGATCGTGTCCCTCGAACCCGTGGAGCGCATCTTCCGCATGCTCGAGGACAACCTGCGCCTGAACGGATACACCGTGCATGCCCTCCAGGCAGCGGCCAGCTCCAGCGATGGCACGGCGTTCATCTACGAACCCCCCGATGCCCACGTGCTTTCCGTTTCATTGAACAAGGACTTCAATACCTGGGACCCCACCCTGCGACCCGTTCCGGTGCCCACCCGAACGCTTGACAGCATCGCCGAGGAACGCCAGTGGCCCCGGGTCGACCTGGTGAAGATCGATACGGAGACCCACGAACCGGAGGTGCTGGACGGCATGCGCATGATCCTGCTACGCGACCGGCCCACCCTGTTGATCGAGATCCTGAACGACACCGTGGCCCAACGCGTCGAAGCCCTCGTGAACGGCTTGGGATACCTGTACTTCAACATCGACGAGGTCGCTCCACCCCGCCAGGTGGAGCAGCTCTCCCGCAGCGGGCATTACAACTTCCTCATCTGCCTGCCGACCGTTGCGCAACGCCTGGGACTCAAGCATTCCATCAAGGCCTGAACACCGGTCGACCGATCAACTCATCGCCTAGCTTGCGCAGAAAGCATCGCAACGCCATGACCTGTCGCATCTGTGGGAACGAACACCACAACCACCTGCATCAAGCGCGGGAAATGATGTTCGGAACGCGCGAACCG
Source organism: Flavobacteriales bacterium (assembly GCA_044346705.1). GTDB lineage: Bacteria > Bacteroidota > Bacteroidia > Flavobacteriales_F > PHOS-HE28 > PHOS-HE28. The sequence goes on along the minus strand of JBIIYP010000047.1, from coordinate 5,541 downwards.
TTCAACTACCTCGAGTGCGGCGCATGCGGTTGCCTTCAGCTCGTCACCGTACCGGATGACCTTTCCCGCTTCTACCCGAAGGACTACTACTCCTATGCGCCTTCCGAGCCGGTGGCTGCCGGACCACTGCAACGTGTGAAACTTCGTGCGATGCACCACCTGCTCGCGCACCGCATGCACGGAGGCGATGCCCTGGGCTGGGCCATTGGCCTGGTGCAGGACAAATTCAAATGGGTGCCGCGTGGAGCGCTCACGTTCGGGTCACGGATCCTCGACGTGGGCTGCGGCACGGGAGCGCTGCTCCTCACCCTCCGCGATTGCGGCTTCACCAAGCTCACCGGAGCGGATCCGTTCATCGGGTCGGACATCCTCTACCAGGGCGGTGTCCGTATTCTGAAGAAGGACGTTTTCGCAATGGAAGGGACCTTCGACCTCGTGATGCTGCACCACGCCTTCGAACACATGGCTGATCCGCTGGCTGTGCTGAGGCGCCTGAAGGAGCTGCTGGCACCGGGCGGCCATGTGCTCATCCGGATCCCGGTGGCGGACTCCTATGCCTGGAAGCATTACGGTACCGATTGGGTCCAGCTCGATGCCCCGCGCCATTTCTTCCTGCACACCCGCAAGAGCATGCAGCAGCTGGCCGACCAGAGCGGGCTGGAACTGACGCAGGCCGTTTCGGACAGCACGGAATTCCAGTTCATCGGAAGCGAACGCTATCGGGCCGGCCTGGCCTTGAACGACCCTGCACACCCGTTCACGGCCGCCCAATTGAAGGGATTCAGGAAACAGGCCCGCCTGCTGAACGCGCAGGGACGCGGTGATACGGGCACCTTCCTGCTCCGGGAACAGGTTGAGGGCCCAGGGTAAATGCTGTCGACCTAGGCTCTGGATCCGTCGACCAAAGGGGCGACTGTTCGGATAAGTCGTTGGAAACTCGCCTGGCAGGTATCCTGCGTGCGCCTCGTGAAGCAGTGGTCCACGATCCCTGGCACGCCCCCGGAACGGCCCTCCTTGGCTGTTCGGGGGCGTTGCTTTGCGGCACTGGCGAAATGAACAGGGCGCGCGCACAAAACGTTACGGTCTTTGAGCGCCCTCAATGCGCTCGGGTTCCGATATGCTCAACAGGCTCTCCTTTATTCTCTCATCAGCCTTGCTGGTGCTGCTGCTGGCCAGCGGCGCCCAGAACGATGACGGTCGTGCCGGGCGGACCGGATCGCCCGGTGAGACCACCTGCGTGAACAGCTGCCACAACACGTTCGCCTTGAACAGCGGCACCGGCAGCGTGGTCCTTACCGCAGCGAACATGCCGAACTGGGAATACGAGCCCGGCATCACCTACCAGGTCACCGCCACCGTGAGCCTTACCGGCAGCGTGCTGTTCGGCATCGGGCTGGAATGCCTCACCTCCGCTGGGAGCAACGCCGGCTCCTTGAGCATCACGGACCCGGCTTCCACACAGCTGTTGAACGTCACTGTCGGGGGCAACTCACGGAGGAACCTGGTGCACACCTTGGGCGGTGGTTCAGGCACCGGGTCGAAGGCGTTCACCTTCAACTGGACCGCTCCCTCCACCAACATAGGTGATGTGACCTTCTACTTCGCGGGCAATGCCTCCAACAACAATGGGATGGGCAGTGGAGATCTCATCTACTCGGGCTCCCAGCTGGTCACTCCTTCCCTCACCACAGGCGTAGGCGAGGCGGTCAGCACATCGCCTTTGGCCGTGTTCCCCAACCCATCCACCGGCCGCTTCCAGGTGGAGCTCGGCGGCCAAGAGGTGCCGTACCGCATCCTCGACCTCGGTGGTCGTTCGGTGCAACAGGGCGTGTTCAATGCCACCCTGAACACGATCGACCTGAGCAGCGAACAAGAAGGCGTCTATCTCCTTCAGCTGCTCGGCGAAGGCGAGGTGCGCACCACGCGCCTGGTGAAGAACTGATCCGCCAACGGCATCAAACCTGGCGATCAAGTCCCGGTCCTCAGCGCACTTCGCTGCCGGGGTCTATCGCGTCCTTGGGCTGCACGAACACCAGTTTTCCAGTGGCATCCTCGGCCATCAGCACCATCCCTTGGCTTTCGACACCGCGCATCTTGCGGGGCTCCAGGTTGGCCACCAGCACCACCTGCTGACCGACCAGTTCCTCCGGCGCGTAGTGCATGGCAATGCCGCTCACAACGGTGCGCGGTGACGCTTCACCCAGGTCGATGGTGAGCTTCAACAGCTTGTCCGCCTTGGGCACACGCTCCGCAGCGGTGATGGTGCCCACACGCAGATCGAGCTTCGCGAAGTCGTCGAAGGTGATGTTCGGCTTGGCGGCAGGAGCGTTGTTCGTTGCTGGCTGGTCGTTGTTCGGCCGGGTGGGTGCTGGCGTCGCAGGCTCCATGGCATGCAGGCGTTCCACCTGCACCAAGATCTCCTCGTCGGTGATGGGCTTGAAGAGGTGCTCGGCTTTCCCCAGCACCTGACCTTCGCCGACCAGATCACTGCGGAAGGCCTGGTCCCAGGGCAGTGCGTTGATGCCGAGCATCCGCCGCAGCTTCTGTGCGGTGAAGGGCAGGAAGGGGTCCAGCACGATGCTGAGCGTGGCCGCTACGTTGAGGCTGTTCGCCAGAATGGTCCGCGTACGTTCCGGATCCGTCCTCTCCAGCTTCCAGGGCTCATTGTCGCTGAGGTACTTGTTGCCGGCCCGTGCCACGTTCATGGCGCTGCCCAATGCTTCCCGGAAACGGAATTCGTCGATGTGCTTCGCGACCTCCTCTACACTGCCATGCACCGAACCCCAGAGGGCAAGGTCCTGCTCCGTGCGTTCCCCTGCGGCCGGTGCGCTTCCTCCATAGTACTTGTGGCAGAGCACGAAGACGCGCTGCACGAAGTTGCCAAGAATGGCGACCAGCTCATTGTTGTTCTTGTCCTGAAAGTCCTTCCACGTGAACTCGCTGTCGCGGAACTCGGGGATGATGCTGGCCAGCGCATAGCGTAGCTCGTCCTGCCGATCCGGCCAACGCTCGATGTACTCGTGCAGCCACACGGCCCAGTTGCGGCTGGTGCTGATCTTCCGGCCTTCCAGGTTGAGGAACTCGTTCGCCGGCACGTTCTGCGGAAGCACATAGCCGCCATGCAGCTTCAGCAGGATGGGGAAGATGATGCAGTGGAAGACGATGTTGTCCTTGCCGATGAACTGCACCAGGCGCGTGTCGTCGCTCTTCCACCATTTCTCCCAGTCCTGGCCCTTGTCCTTCGCCCACTGCTTGGTGGCGCTGATGTACCCGATGGGCGCATCGAGCCACACGTAGAGCACCTTGCCCTCCGCGCCGGGCAGTGGCACGGGCACGCCCCAGTCCAGGTCGCGCGTCATCGCACGGGGACGCAGGCCATCCTTCAACCAGCTGTTGCACTGGCCCAGCACCTGCGGCTTCCATTCATCCGCGTCGTGGTGCTGCACCCCGTCCAGCACGCCGGTGTTGATCCACGCGTCCACCCACTGCTGGCTGCGCTCCATGGGCAGGTACCAGTGCGTGGTGGGCTTCATCACGGGCTTGGCACCGCTGAGCGTGCTGCGTGGGTCGATCAGGTCCTTCGGGCTCAACGCGCTGCCGCACTTCTCGCATTGGTCACCGTACGCATCGGGATTGCCGCAGGTGGGACAGGTGCCCATGATGTAGCGGTCCGCCAGGAACTGCTTCGCGGCCTCGTCGTAGTACTGCTGCTCCTCCTGTTGGGTGAAGGCGCCGTTCTCGTTCAGCTTCAGGAAGAAGCCCTGGCTGGTCTCCTTGTGCAGCTCGCTGCTGGTGCGGTGATAGATGTCGAAGTGGATGCCGAAATCCTGAAAGGCCCTGCCCATCAGCGCGTGGTACTTGTCCACGATGGCGCGCGGCGTGGTGCCTTCCTTCAGTGCCCGGATGGTGATGGCCGCGCCATGCTCATCGCTTCCGCAAACGAAGAGCACCTCCTTGCCGCGCTGGCGCAGGCTGCGCACGTAGATGTCCGCAGGCAGGTAGGCCCCGGCGATGTGGCCGATGTGCAGGGGGCCGTTGGCGTAGGGCAGTGCGGCGGTAACGGTATGGCGGGCGGGTTCCTTCACGGGGTCTGGCGCTTCGGGCCGCGAAGGTACCGAAGCGCACGGGGAGCTGCAGGCCGCCTGCTTGTTGAAGGCAAGGCACTACCGTTATCTTGGCGGTGATGAATGCATCCGGTACGAACGAACCAGCCAACGGGAGGAGTTGCGTATATTCACCCTGTTCTGGGGGTATATGTGAAACAGGTTCGTATATCCGCAGTTATGAGCAATTATAAAACAACAAAATCTACCGAATGATGAAACGAACGATCTGCCTATTTTTTTTAATAACAGCATTTACTGCTATAAACGCTCAGAATGGAATTTTAGACCCTTCCTTTGGAATAAATGGAATTGTCGTCATCGATGTAGATAACTCAAATAATGCGTCAAAAGCCATTGCTATTCAACCAGATGGAAAAATTTTGATAGCTGGTTATTCTACCACCTCAATCAATCTTTTTAATGTTGTTCGGTTAAATGGAGACGGTTCTCTTGACAATTCTTTTGGTTCGAATGGTGTTGTTAGCACAACTTTGGCTTCTACAAGCATCGCTTCAAGTATCGCATTACAGGATGACGGAAAAATTATCGCAGGTGGGCATTCGTGGGGTGGCGATTATAACGAGTTTACACTGATCAGGTATAATAGCAATGGAAGTCTTGATGCAACATTTGGCAATTCAGGTATTGTTACTACTTCTTTTTTGAATAAGAGCGGAATCGGAAAAAGTTTGGCTATTCAGGCTGACGGAAAAATTATTCTAGCCGGATTTTCCTATTCTGACTTTAATGATTTTGATGATTTTGCATTAGTACGCTACAATTCGGATGGAAGTCTCGACAATTCCTTTGGGACAGGCGGAATTGTTTTTACAAGCTTTGGAAACACCATGGATTGGATTAATTCTGTAACGCTTCAATCCGATGGGAAAATAGTTGCAGGCGGGTTTTCAGCTGATAGAATGGCATTGGCAAGATATCTGAATGATGGTAGTCTGGACATTACATTTGGCGCGAATGGTTTGGTTGCAAATTACATCTTCACAGCATCCCAAGCAATAATCAATGGAATATCATTAACCCAAGACGGTATTTATGCTTGTGGTTTCTCGATTGATTCTACTAGTAACTCTACCCTTGTAAAGTATGATTATGATGGAAATATTAGTCTTGGTTTTGGTGTAAACGGCATTTTAATTAACAATATAGCTCAACACGATTTATATAAAGACATCAAAATAAAAGGTGATAAAATTGTTGTTGGCGGAACAGCAAATGATAATGGTAATTTTAACTTTACCCTGAGTCAATTTGATTTGAGTGGAAATCCTGTGCTATCGTTTGGGATAAATGGTGTATTTATGGTTGCTCTTTCGAGTTCATTCAATCAGCTTGAAGCGATTGCAATTCAAGCAGATGGAAAAATTTTGGCAACGGGTTTTTGCCAGGATTTTCCGTATGATATTGGTATCGTAAG
>JBIIYP010000012.1:0-86980 GCA_044346705.1 Flavobacteriales bacterium | reverse complement strand
GGAGGTCTTCGGGGGGCTCGATCCCGCAAAACGGCCGTCCCCCACGTTGTTCGACAATACCTATGCCTACTCCGGTATGCTGGTGGAGACGGACATCCGCGTGCATTCCTTCTGCGAGCACCATTTCGTCCCGATCATCGGCAAGGCATCCGTCGCCTACCACAGCAGCGGCAAGGTCATCGGGCTCAGCAAGCTGAACCGTATCGTGCACTATTTCGCGGCAAGGCCGCAGGTGCAGGAGCGGCTCACCGAGCAGATCGCAGCCGAACTTAAGCGTGTGCTCCGGACCGAGGATGTCGCCGTGCTCATCGAGGCCGAGCACATGTGCGTGAAGTTGCGCGGTGTAAAGGATGACGACAGCCTCACCACCACCGTGCATTACGGAGGCCGCTTTGAGCAGGAGAGCGTACGCAACGAGTTCCTGACCTACATCCGCCGGCGGTGAGCGCGCTTCCCCGCATCAGCATCCATTGGTACCGACGTGACCTTCGGACCACGGATAATCATGGCCTGCTGCGCGCGCTTCAGGAACAGGGCAACGTGCTGCCGCTGTTCATCTTTGACACAGGGATCCTGGATCGCCTGGAGGATAAGTCGGACAGGAGGGTGGACTTCATCCATCGGGCTCTGCTCCGGATCAAGCGCGAGGCCGAACGGCATGGCGGCAGCCTGCTCGTGGAGCACGGGCGCCCCGAGGAGGTCTGGCAGCGCCTTCTGGAGCGCTACGAGATCACCGGCGTAACGGCCAACCATGATCACGAGCCCTACGCGCAACTGCGCGACAAGGCCGTGGCGGAGCTGCTGGCCGCGCAGGGTATCCCGTTCACCACCTACAAGGACATCAGCATCTTCGAGCGCAGCGAGGTGATGAAGGACGACGGCGGTCCCTACACCGTGTTCACTCCGTACGCCCGTAAATGGCGCGCACGGTTCACCGCAGACATGGCGCAGGCGTTCCCCAGTGAGAAGCACCTCGACCTGCTCTGGCGAACGTCACCCCTGCCCTTTCCGACCCATGCGGAACTGGGCTTCACGCCCACGGACCTGAAGGAACCCGCGATCGAGGTGGAGGACGGGCTGATCAGGAACTACGCGGACACCCGCAACATTCCCGGGGTGGAAGGCACCAGCCGCATGAGCGTGCACCTGCGCTTCGGGACGGTGAGCGTACGGGCCTTGTTGCGCCAGGCCCTGTCCTTGAGCGAGACCTACGTGAACGAGCTCATCTGGCGCGAGTTCTACATGCAGGTGCTGTGGCACTTCCCGCATGTGGTGGGCGGTTCCTTCAAGCCGGCGTACGACCGCATCCCGTGGCGGAACGACGAGCAACACGTGCAGGCCTGGTGCGATGGGCGCACCGGCTATCCGCTGGTGGACGCAGGCATGCGCGAGCTCCTCGCAACAGGGCACATGCACAACCGGGTGCGCATGGTGGTGAGCAGTTTCCTCACCAAGCACCTGCTGATCGACTGGCGGCTGGGGGAGGCCTGGTTCGCCCGTCACCTGCTCGACTTCGAGCTCAGCAGCAACAACGGTGGATGGCAATGGGCCAGCGGTGGTGGCTGCGATGCGGCGCCCTATTTCAGGGTGTTCAACCCCACGCTCCAGCTCCAGCGGTTCGACCCCGCGTTAACGTATGTTAAGCGGTGGGTGAAGGAATACGGCACGGTGAACTACGCGCGGCCGATCGTCGTTCATGAAGTGGCCCGCAAGCTCGCCATCGAGACCTACCGAAAGGCATTGGATGGAGGCATGAAGGCCGAACGACGTCAACCGACCTTATTCAACTGATCATGCCGCGCAAGAAACGCAACCTCATCCTCACCCAACCGGTACGAGAAGGGATCAAGGCCATCAAGGTGCGCCTGGATGCACGAACGATCATCACGCTGAGCAACATCAAGGCGTTGGATCTCTGGAAACAGCGCTACCCGAAACTGGAGGTCCTGAACGCATGATGCACGTCCTCGAGCGGGAACAGTTCCTGCCCATCGCTTTGGAGGAGGCGTGGTCCTTCTTCTCGTCCCCGAAGAACCTGGCGGTCATCACCCCGCCCGAGATGGGGTTCGTGATCCGCCAGCCCTTCGACGACCGTGCGATGTATTCGGGCCAGCGGATCCGGTATACTGTGAAGCCCGTGTTCGGCGTGCCGCTCACCTGGATCACCCGGATCGACACGGTGGAAGCACCGCACCGCTTCGTGGATACCCAGCAGAAAGGCCCCTACAAGCGCTGGTGGCACATGCACACCTTCGAGGCGGTTCCGGGCGGGGTGATGATGCGCGACCGCGTGGAGTACGAACTTCCGTTGGGGCCGTTGGGGGACATGGCTCATCGTATCTTCGTCAAGCGTCGGCTTCAGGACATCTTCACCTTCCGCTTCAACACCTTGCAGAAGATGTTCCCGGTGCGGACCCATCACTGAGCTGAACGGTTTTCGAACGCATGACATGAGCACCTGGAGCATCATCCTCATCGTAGCAGGCACCTTCTTCGGAATGGAATTCGTGGCATGGGCCACGCACAAGTACGTGATGCACGGCTTCCTCTGGTCCCTGCACAGCGACCACCACAAGAAGGATCACTACAATTTCCTGGAACGGAACGATGCGTTCTTCCTGATCTTCGCGGTACCCTCGATGATCCTGTTCATCGTGGGCAGCCTGCTGGGCCTGCACACCCCCTGGTTGTGGATCGGCCTGGGCATCCTGATCTATGGCCTGGCGTATTTCTTCGTGCATGAGGTGTTCATCCACCAGCGCATCAAATGGCTGCGGAACACCAACAACAGCTACTTCCTCGCGATCCGCAGGGCGCACAAGGTGCACCACAAGCACCTTGGCAAGGAGGATGGCGAGTGCTTCGGCATGCTGCTGGTGCCGATGAAGTACTATCGCGAGGTCCTCAAGAGCCGTAAGGCCGAGGCCCGCGCCTGAACGCACTTCACGGACAGTCCTGCTGCCCGACGGGCACATCGTGGATCACCGGGCTCACGTAGGGTATTCCCAGGCCCAATCCCCGCAGGATGAAGAGCAGGCCCATGATGGCGAACACATAAGGCTGCGAGCGCCGAAGAGCGGACCGCCAGTGATCCGTGATCCACGTGCTCCCCAGTCGCACGGCGAACAACGCCGGCCAGGTACCCAGTCCGAAGGCGGCCATGAACAACGCTCCGTTCCAGGCCCCGTCCTGGACCAATGCTCCGGCGATGGCGAGGTACACCAGGCCGCATGGCAACAAGCCGTTCAGCAGCCCCGTGACCATCAGACCTTCCGGCGAGGTGCGCCGCAGGTTGCGGGCCATGGCACCACGCAAGGCCCCGATGGAGCCCAGCGCAGCACCGGCGAAAAGGTCCTTGCGGAAGAGCGCCGGCACGATCACCACCAGAAGCATGATGACACCGAGCACCACGGAGACACCCTGTTGCAACCCGGCGAGATGCACCCCCCGTCCGAAGACACCGAAAAGGGCTCCGAGAAGAGCATAGGTCACCACGCGGCCACCGTTGAGCAGCAGCGCATCACCGGTCCTGCCGAGGAACGACGTGCGTGCCGAAGGGACCGCCAAGGCGATCGGCCCGCACATGCCCACGCAATGAGCGCTGCCCAGGGCGCCGAGCAGGAACGCAGGACCCAGGAAGGCGATCACGGGATGTGGATATGCTCCTCGCTGAAGTGGTCCACGCCGTCCATGTTCCAATCCACCTGAAGATGATAGACGCCTTTCATCCAGCTGCGCGTATCGAACGAACTACGACCTGAACTGTCCACGGAAAGCGGGATGACCTGGTCCGCACGGCTGTCGTTCGGCTTCACCAAGTGTACCTGACCGCTGATGTTCCTGCCTTGCACGCTGGACGGAAAGATGAGCGTGAGGGAACCCTCGCTCACCACGGGGCGCATGGCCTCGCCCGCCTCGCTCGCATTGTTCATCCGGTCGATCCGGTCCTGGTACTTCAGCTCCTGCTGGTAGTAATCCTCCGCCACCAGTTCCTCCTGGTTGTTGAATGCACGCACCATGAACGATGTCATCAGCACGATGAAGATCGTCATGGTGATGAAGATGCCGTGTCCCCAATTGAGCTTCATGATCGTTTGGTCATGGGTCCGATGAACGAAGTTCGCACCTTATCGATCAACTTGTCGCCGGAGAAGATGCCCACCGAAAGCTCGGTGGTGTAACCCTTCATCTGTCCGGGGTCCAGCACGATGAACATTTCGCCTTCGATCATCTGGGCGTTCATCAGGTCAAGTTCCCTGCCCACCACCTGCACCTCGCCCTGCGCGTCCAGCAACCGGAACTGGATGGGCATGTCCCGCGAGGTCTTGTTCACCACCTTGAACTGATAAAGGTTGCTGATGCGCCCATCGTCCTGGCGTTGAAAGAGCGTACCCGGATTGCGCAGCACGGTGGCCTCCACGTCGGTGCGGGTCACGAGCAGCACCACGATCACCCCCACCAGCAGGGTGAGCACGGCGGAATAGGCCTTCATGCGCGTGGTGAAGCGCCAGGGGAGCTTCTCCGCGATCTCGGACTCGCTGGCGTACCGGATCAGGCCTCGCTTCAGGCCCACGCCGTCCATCATGTGGTCACAGGCGTCGATGCAGGCCGTGCAGTTCACACACTCCAGCTGGGTGCCGTTGCGGATATCGATGCCGGTGGGGCACACATGCACACAGGCCTTGCAGTCGATGCAATCGCCCTTGCCGGCCGTGCTCCGCTCCTCGCCCTTGCGGAACTTGGCGCGTTGCTCCCCTCGTACATGGTCGTAGGCGATCACCGTGGAATGGCGGTCCAACAGCACGCCTTGCAGCCGGCCGTACGGACAGACCGTGGTGCACACCTGTTCGCGCATGAACGCGAAGACCCCATAGAACACAAGGGAGAACCCGATCATCGTCAGGAAGCCGCCGACATGCGCGGACATGGGCTCGGTGATGATGCGCAGCAACTGATCGCTGCCCACGATGTAGCCCAAGAGCGTGTTCCCGATGACGAACGCGATGGCGAAGAAGAGTGTATGCTTCAGCGTCTTCTTACCCAGCTTCGTCCAGGTCCAAGGCCCCTTGTTCAAGGCCATCTGGTGCTGCCGGTCGCCCTCGATCCAATACTCGATGCGGCGGTAGACCAGCTCCATGAACACGGTCTGCGGACAGGCCCAGCCACAGAAGAGGCGGCCGAAGGCGACCGTGAAGAGGGCGACGAAAAGGATGAAGGTGATGAAGCCGAGCACGAACAGGTGGATGTCCTGTGGCCAGAAGGTCTGGCCGAAGAACACGAACCTCCGCTCCGGGATGTTGATCATCAACAGGGGCTCCCCCGCGATGCGGATGAACGGCCCTGCGAGCAACATCACGATCAGCGCATAGCCGAACAACTTGCGCCAGTTGAAGAAGCGCCCGGAGGGCTTCTTGGGGTAGATCCAGATGCGCTTCCCCTTCTTGTCGACCGTGGCGATGGAGTCACGGAAGCCTTCCGCGTCCCGTTCCTCCGTCACCGGGTCCTGGCCTTCGCTCATTGTGCTTGCGCCAAACTGGGCTGGCTCTTCAGGCTATCGGCCGGTGCGAGGGTGCTATCGGGCGGAACGGTCGCTGTGCTGTCGGTGGCCGCGGCACCCTCCTCCTTCCACAGCTCACCCTGGGCAGGCTGGGCGTTCGCCGGGTTGATTCCCTGCAGGCTGAGCACGTAACTGGCCACCGCGTGCAATTCGTTCGCCTTCATTTGTGTCTTCCACGCGATCATGCCCTTTGAGGTCACGCCGTACTTGATGGTGGTGAAGACGTTCTTGATGCCACCACCGTGGATCCAATAAGCATCCGTAAGGTTCGGCCCCAGGCTGATCTTGCCTTCGGCATCAGCACCGTGACAGGCCACGCAATTGGCCTCGAACAGACCCTTGCCGGCAGTGATGCTCACGGCGTCGGTCAACAAGGTCACTGAGCTCTCGTCCACGCTCGCACCCAACCGGGCCACGTAAGCGGCGACCTCGGCCTTGGCCTCCGCCATCTCCTGCTCATACTCGGTCTTCTGGTCGGGCCAAACACCGGTCACGTGCACGTTCACGAGATAAACGACGCTCCACGCGATACAACCATAGAACAGCCACAGCCACCAGGGCGGAAGCGCATTGTCCAGTTCGCGGATGCCATCGTACTCGTGGTGCATCAGCAGATCCTGCTCCTTCTCCATCGACACGCGACGGGTGAGCGCCTGCAGGATCCTTGACCCGAACGAGGGTCCTTTCACCGCAGCTGCGGCTTGAGCGGCCTCCTCCGGGCGACCGACGAGGCTGCGGGTCATGCTGCGTAACAGGTTCACTTGCGCCAACAGGAGGATGAACAGGAAGACGTTCACCATCACCAGCACATAGAACAACTGGTCGGGCGTCCATTGTGTGGGACCGGGAGCGGCCTGGGCATCGCTGGTGCCGCTCATCATGAACAGCACAAGCATGGCGGTGCCGGTCTTGCGGGCGCGGTCCGACCACACCTTGCCGGAACCACCCAGCAGGCGCATGACACTGCTCAGGGAGAGGATGATGACGACCTGGAGGATGGCCGCGCCGAGCAGGAGGTAGTTCGGATCGATGCCGCCCGATGTGGACGCTGCGGTCGTTGAGGCGGTCTGTGCCACGACCATGCCGGGCAGGCAGGCAAGTGTCAGACCGGTGATCGCGAGGGGAAGGAAGTTCCGCGTGTTCATGGCTTCAGTTCTCCTTTTCGTTGAGCGGCAATTGTTCCATGTGATCGAACGCGTGCTTGCCCGAGGTGAGCACCCACCAAAGCATCACCAGGAAGAACCCGAAGAACAGCACGAACGAGATGAGCGGATACACGTCGATGCCCTGGATGGTATCGAGGTGGCTCTTGATGTACTTCAGCATGGCTCCGGGGATCAGGGGTTGGTGCCGGCGATCGTGGCAGGCTTCTTCTTGATGTCGGTGCCCAGGCGCTGCAGGTAGGCGATCAGCGCGATGATCTCGCGGTCGCTCTCGATCGGGATACCGCCCTTCCGGAGGTCCTCGGCGATGAGGTTCGCCTGGGCCATCAGGCTGTCCACCGCCACCTCCTCATAACCCTTTTCATAGGGAACACCGAGCGTCTGCATGGCCTCGATGCGCGCCCTGGTGCCGGCCGTATCGATCGCGGCATCGAAGAGGTACGCATAGGGCGGCATGAGCGAACCCTTCACGAACTTCCCGGGGTTGAGCATGTGGTAGAAGTGCCAGCTGTTCTGGTACTTGCCACCGACGCGCAACAGATCCGGTCCGGTCCGCTTGCTGCCCCACTGGAAGGGGTGGTCGTAAACGAACTCTCCGGCCTTGGAATACTCGCCGTAGCGCTCGGTCTCGCTGCGGAACGGCCGGATCATCTGGGAATGGCACGTGTAACAGCCTTCGCGGATATAGATATCGCGTCCGTGCAATTCAAGCGGCGAATACGGTGTCACGCTCGCGATGGTGGGCACATTGCTCTTCACCAGGAAGGTCGGGACCAGTTCCACCAGTCCACCGATGGCCACGAGGACCAGGCTGAAGACCAACATGAACATGGGGCGACGCTCGATCCAGCGATGCCAGTGTCCGGCCTCCTGCGCCGCAGGGCTCTTCTCCAGTGCCGGGGCCTCCGCGGCCTCATCGGCGATGAGCTTGCCTTGGGCGACCGTGCGCCAGACGTTGTAGACCATCAGCAAGGCGCCGAACAGGTAAAGAAGACCGCCCAGAACGCGCAACCAGTAGGCGTACTCGATCTGCAGGAGGGTGTCCAGGAAGTTCTTGTAGACCAGGTAACCGTCCGGCGTGAACTGCTTCCACATGAGGGCCTGTGTGAACCCGGCGAAGTAGAGCGGTACGGCGTAGAACACGATGCCGAGGGTACCGACCCAGAAGTGCGCGTTGGCCAGGCCCTTGCTGTAAAGCTTGGTGCCGTAGAGACGCGGGATCAGCCAGTAGACCATGCCGAAGGTCAGGAAGCCGTTCCAGCCAAGTCCACCGACATGCACGTGGGCGATGGTCCAGTCGGTGAAGTGACTGATGCTGTTCAGGAGCTTGGTGCTCAGGAGCGGACCTTCCAAGGTGCTCATGCCGTAGCAGGTCACGGCCACCACGAAGAACTTGAGGATGGGATCCTCACGCACACGGTCCCATGCGCCCCGGAGGGTGAGCAGACCATTGAGCATGCCACCCCAACTGGGTGCGATCAGCATGATGCTGAACACGGTGCCCAGGCTCTGCGCCCAATCGGGCAGGGAACTGTACAACAGGTGGTGGGGCCCAGCCCAGATGTAGATGAAGATCAGCGCCCAGAAGTGGATGATCGAGAGCTTGTAGCTGTACACCGGGCGGTTCGCCGCCTTGGGCATGAAGTAGTACATCAGGCCCAGGTAGGGCGTGGTAAGGAAGAAGGCCACCGCGTTGTGTCCATACCACCACTGCACCAGCGCGTCCTGCACACCGGCATACCAGCTGTAGCTCTTGAACAGGCTCACCGGGATCTCAACGCTGTTCACGATGTGCAGCATGGCCACCGTCACCCAGGTGGCGATGTAGAACCAGATGGCCACGTACAGGTGCCGCTCGCGGCGCTTGAGGATGGTGCCCATCATGTTGATGCCGAACACCACCCAGATCAAGGTGATGGCGATGTCGATGGGCCACTCGAGCTCGGCGTATTCCTTGCCCGTGGTGAAGCCCAGCGGAAGCGTGATCGCCGCGCTGGCGATGATCAACTGCCAGCCCCAGAAGTGGATCCAGCTCAGCGTATCGTTGAACATGCGCGTCTTCAACAGGCGCTGCAGGCTGTAGTAGACACCGGCGAAGATCCCGTTGCCCACGAAGGCGAAGATCACCGCATTGGTATGCAATGGCCGCAGGCGGCCGAAGGTGAACCATTGCTGCTCACCCAACCAGGTGACAGGCCGGACCAGCCAATAGTACCAGGCATCGACCGAGGTGTTCTGCGCCACCATTTCGATGGCGACGATGAGGCCGACGAGCATGCCCACCACCCCGAACAGGACAGTGGCGAACAGGAAGGCCTTGACGATGCGGTTATCGTAGTGAAAGCGCTCGATCATCGGTCACTTGGTTTCGGGTGGTGTTTGAGGGAGGTCGTTCTCGGCCAGCATCCGCACCGCAGGAGAGCGATCGTCATCGTACTGGCCGCTCTTCACGGCCCACACGAACGCCATGAGGAAAACGGCAGCAACAAGGGTGCTGGCCGTGATCAGGAGGAAAATGACGTTCATCGAGGCCGAAGGTGAAAGTGCGCCAAAACTGACCCATCCATGACAGTGCAGGCCTGATGTCGCTCATTGCGGAACATGACATTCGTCATGCTTTACCCCGCAGACCGAGGTCACGGGCGGCCAGCCAGATGGCCAGGGAGATGAAACCGACCACGGTCACCGAGCTCAAAGGCATCAGGATGGCGGCGACGAGCGGGGTCAAGTGGCCGCTCACGGCGAAGGAAACGCCGGTAACGTTGTACATCAGGGAGATCCCCAGGCTTGCGAAAACGATGCGCCGGGCGCGTCGGGTCAGGTGCATCATCCGTGGCAGTTCGCCCAGGGCATTCGCGTCCAGGATCGCATCGCTCGCCGGGGTCAAGGCCGCGCTGCTCTCGCTCACGGTCACGCCCACGTCGCATTGTTGCAGGGCCCCGGCGTCATTCAACCCGTCGCCGACCATCATCACCCGCCGACCCTCCGCCTGCAGCCCGCGCACGAAGCGGGCCTTTTCCGGCGGGGTCTGTCCGGTCACCATGTGGTCCGCTTGGAACGCCACGGCCACATCGGCATCCACGGTGGCATCCCCGGTCAACAGGTAGGTGCGGGCCTGCGCGCTGATCCCTGCCACGCTTTCGGCCATGCCCGAGCGGGCCCGTTTGCGCACTTCGAACCTCCCCCGATGCACACCATCGATGCTCACGTTCACATGCGCCTGCCCCTGCACCCGTTCCGCGTTCGGCCCTGCCGTGAAAGCTGCGGAACCGATGCGCACCCTCCGGCCGTCCACCAGGCCCTGGATGCCTGCGCCGGGGGTCTCCTCCACCAGCACGGCGTCCATCAAGGGGGCCTTCAGGCCGTTGTAGAGCACCGCGCTCAGCGGATGGGTGCTGTTCCGCGCCACGGAGCGCACCAGGGAGCCTTCGTGCAGCGTGAGCGGAACACCCATGAAGTGCATGGCGTAGGCCTCCCGTGCGGTCAGCGTTCCGGTCTTGTCGAAGACCACCGCATCCACAAAGGCCATCCGCTCCACCACCTCGGCATCACGCAGGTACAGGCCCCTGCCACCCAGCAGCCGGATGGTGTGCCCATAGGCGAACGGCATGGCCAGCGCCAGCGCACAGGGACAGGCCACGATCAATACCGCCGTGACCACGGGCCACACCTGCGCGGCATCGTGCCCCCACCAATAGAGCCCGGCACCCGTGGCGATCAGCAACACGGCCACGGTGAAGCGGCGGGCAACCGCATCGATCGTGCGGGGCATCAACGGACGCTCATGGTCGCCGGTATGCTCCTCCCAGAGCCGCTTCAGATGACTGTCCTGGAAGGGTCGGAGCACCTCCAGTTCGATGGCGGCACCGCGCTGGCGACCGCCCGCCTTGACCGGATCACCCACGGAACGCTTCACCGGCAAGGGCTCACCGGTGATGAAGCTGTTGTCGATGTTGCCGATCCCGGAGCGGAGCACCGCATCCACAGGGACCAGCTCCTGGTCGCGCACCACGATGATGTCCCCGGGCCGCAGGTCGCCCACGCTGGCCGGTTCCTCCACGTCGCCCCGACGGCGAAGCACCGCCAGGGGGAGGAAATCGCTCAGCGTGCGGTCGAAGCTCAGCGCATTGTAGGTATAGGCCTGATACCAGCGGCCGATCAGCAGGAAGAAGATGAGCCCCGCCAGCGAATCGAAGTACCCCGGACCAGCGCCGGTCAGCACATCCGCAGTGCTTCGCAGGAACAAGGCCAATATGCCAAGGGCGATGGGCTGGTCAATGTTGATCCGTCGTCCCTTGATGCCCGCCCAGGCGGAGCTGAAGAACTCCGTGCTGGCGAACAGGACCACCGGCAGGCTGAACACGAAGTTCAGGAACTTGAACCCGTTCAACAGCGTGGCATCCTCCACATCGGCCCCCAGGTATTCCGGGAAGCTGAAGAGCATGATGTTGCCGAAGCAGAATCCCGCCACGCCGAGCTTGACGTACATCAACTGCGGGATCACCGGGCCGGTCCGGGTGCCGGTGCCATCGCTGGTCAGCAGTGGCCCGTAACCGATGCGGCGCATCAGCTCCACCAAGGCCCGCAGGCTCAACGCTTCCTCGCGGAACGTGATGGTGAGCTCCTTCTGGGTGAACCGGACACGCGAACGGATGATCGCGGGTTGCAGGCGATGGAGGTTCTCCAACAGCCAGATGCAGCTGCTGCAATGCATCTGCGGGATGTGCAGGCGCACACGTGTGATGCCGTCCTCGTGATACTCCACCAGCCGGTCGCGGACCTCGGGCAGGTCGAACAGCTCCGGACGCGCCTCCTCGGCGTTCAATTTGCTCTTCGTGCCCGGCCGGTCCTCCAGCGAATAGTATTCGCACATGCCGCTCTCCTGCAGCAGGTCGTACACGAATTGGCATCCTCCACAGCAGAAGTCCTTCTCCTGGTGGACCAGATGCTCCTCACCGCACGCATCCCCGCAGTGATAGCACTTCGTTTCCGTGGCGGCGCGGGTGGACATGGCCGCGAAGATGGCGGCCTGGCAAGACCCGGGAACTGACGAACATCAGCCTGTTGACCCCAGCGACGGGAAGGTGCCTGGGCGAAGCGACCCGCACCTACATTCGCAACGCACATGGGCGAACAACTCCGGCAGATCGGCAGCTACCTGAACCACTTGGTGAAGGCCCGTTCGCGGCACGCCGTGCACTCCCCTTTCGTGTTCCAACTCGCGGACCAGGTCCTGCGCGACACGGGCGAGCGCGAGGAATACACGGCCATCGAAGCACTTCGCGAAGAGCTGCTGGACAGCGAGCAGACCATCCGCGTGAACGACCTGGGGGCGGGAAGCCGCGTACTGGAGCTGCCGGGCCGTCGCGTGGCGGACATGGCCCGGACCGCCTTGAAGCCCCCGCATCAGGCCCGGATGCTCTTCCGTCTGGCGCGGTACTTCGACCCTGGTACCGTCCTCGAACTGGGCACCTCCTTCGGCCTGAGCGCGCTCTACCTGGCACGGGGGGCTGAGAACGGCCACGTGATCACGATCGAAGGCTGTCCACAAACGCACCACATCGCACGTCACCATTTCGATGAGCTGCGCCAGCGCAACATCACGCCACTGCTGGGCAGCTTCCGGGCGCGGCTGCCTGAAGTGCTTCGCAATGTGGACGCGCTCGATCTCGTCTTCATCGATGGGCACCACCTGAAAGACCCCACGCTCGACTACTTCGAGCAGTGCCTCGGCAAAGCGCACAACGACAGCGTGTTCATCCTGGACGACATTCACTGGAGCCAGGGCATGGAGGAGGCTTGGGAGCAAGTGAAGCACCATCCCCGGGTCAGCGTGACGATCGACCTGTACACCATGGGGCTGGTCTTCCTCCGCAGCGAACAAGCGCGCGAGCATTTCCGTTTGCGCTATTGAACCGCACCCCATGAAGATCTACACCCGCACCGGCGACCAGGGACAGACCTCCCTGCTGGGCGGGTCCCGTGTGCCGAAGGACCACCTGCGCATCGAAGCCTATGGCACAGTGGACGAGCTCAACAGCCACCTGGGCCTGTTGCGCGACTGGAGCACGGAACGCCACAAGGCAATGCTCCAGGAGGTGCAGACCACCCTGTTCAGCATCGGCTCACGGCTCGCCTCCGGCTCCGATGCGGAAGCGGACAGCTTCAAGGTGCCGCAGGTCACGGACGCCGAGATCACGGCGCTGGAAACGGCCATGGACGAATTGGACAAGGACCTTCCGGTGATGCGGAACTTCATCCTGCCGGGTGGACATCCCTCCGTTTCGCAGGCCCACATCTGCCGCACGGTCTGCCGAAGAGCCGAACGCCGATGCGTACAGCTTGGCGTGCAAGAGGAGGTGCCGGCCATATTGATCCGCTACCTCAACCGGCTCTCCGACCTCCTTTTTGTGGTGGCACGGTCCTTGGGGCACGAGCTTGGGGTGGCCGAGCATCCTTGGAAGCCTCGCGGCTGAAGCAAGCATCCCCCTGATAACGAGCCTAATAACCGCTCATCAACAGCGGTTGAAAAGAAGCCGCCCTCCGCATTCCTATCCGTCTATATTTGCCGCCGATTTCAAGGACCCTACACGGCCTGACATGTATTGGACACTCGAATTGGCCTCCTACCTGGAGGATGCACCCTGGCCCGCCACGAAGGACGAGCTGATCGATTTCGCCATGCGCACCGGCGCTCCATTGGAGGTCGTTGAGAACCTTCAAAGCATCGAGGACGATGAGGAGGTGTTCGAATCCATTGAGGACATCTGGCCGGACTACCCCTCCAAAGAGGACTTCTTCTTCAACGAGGACGAATACTGACCAACGCCTTGAACCCCTGGAAGCCCCCCGTGAACCGGGGGGCTTTTTCTTGCCCCTTCTGCCGAAGTGTCAGCGGTGCTCCTCTGGCAGGGTCTGTGTTCCCGGGCTTCAGCGGCCCCTCGCGGAAGCCGTCTAACTTTGGCCGCCTTTTCAACGGCGGTGCACGTTCCTCTCCGCCATCCCCACCCACCCCTCCCCGGCCATGATCGGCACACTGACCAACGTCTTCAAGAAAGTTTTCGGCGACAAGGCGCAACGCGACCTGAAGGAGGTGCAACCGCTCGTGGACCTTGTACTGGCCGAGTATCCCAAGCTCGCGTCCCTCGGCAACAACGAACTCCGCCAGCGCACCCTGGACCTCAAGCAGCGCTTGCGCGACCTGGTGAAGGAGGAGCAGGCCCGCGTGGACCAGCTGCGCGCCGAGATCGAGGCCGATCCGCACATGGACATCCACTCCCGCGAGGAGCGCTATCAGGAGATCGACAAGGTGGAGGAACAGATCGTGGCGAAGCTCGAGACCGGGCTGCTGGACATCCTCCCCGAGGCCTTCGCCATCGTGAAGGAGACCGCCCGCCGCTTCAAGGAGAACAGCGAACTGCGCGTGCGTGCCTCGGACCTGGACCGCGAACTGGCCGCGCGGAGGGACAGTGTGCGCATGGACGGGGACGATGCCATCTGGAGCAATACCTGGAGCGCGGCCGGCACACCGGTAACGTGGGACATGGTGCACTACGACGTGCAGCTCATCGGTGGCATCGCCCTCCACAAGGGGAAGATCGCGGAGATGAGCACCGGTGAAGGCAAGACGCTGGTGGCCACCCTGCCGGTGTTCCTCAATGCCCTGGCGGGCCGTGGTGTACACCTGGTCACGGTGAACGACTACCTCAGCAAGCGCGACAGCGAGTGGATGGGTCCCTTGTACGAGTTCCACGGGCTGCGCGTGGACTGCATCGACAAGCATGAGCCCAACAGCCCCGCCCGCCGAAATGCCTACCTCGCGGACATCACCTTCGGCACCAACAACGAATACGGCTTCGACTACCTGCGCGACAACATGGCCCATGCGCCGAACGCGCTCGTGCAACGCAAGCACCACTTCGCCATCGTGGATGAGGTGGACAGCGTGCTCATCGACGATGCCCGCACGCCGCTGATCATCAGTGGGCCCACACCCAAGGGCGACATCCACCAGTTCGACGAGTACAAGCCCCGTGTGGAGCGGCTGTACAGCGCCCAACGGCAGCTGGCCACCCAGTTGCTGGCCGAGGCCAAGGAACTGTTGAAGAACCTCGAAGGCGGCACCGCGTCGAAGGAGGACCAGGAGAAGGGTGGCATGGCCCTGCTGCGTGCCCACCGCTCCCTTCCAAAGAACAAGGCCATCATCAAGTTCCTCAGCGAGCCCGGCATGAAGGCCTTGCTGCAGAAGACCGAGACCTACTACCTGCAGGACCAGGGCAAGGAGATGCCCAAGGTGGACCAGGAGCTCTACTTCGTCATCGACGAGAAGCAGAACAGCATCGAACTCACCGAGAAGGGTGTGGACCTCATCAGCGGCGATGTGAACGACCCCTCGTTCTTCATCATGCCCGATGTGGGCGGCACCATCGCCGAGATCGAGAAGAGCGGGCTGCAGACCGAGGAGAAGGCCCGGCGCAAGGATGAACTGTTGCGCGACTTCGGCATCAAGAGCGAGCGCATCCACACCGTGAACCAGTTGATCCGCGCGTACACGCTGTTCGAGAAGGACGTGGAGTACGTGGTGATGGACGGCAAGGTGAAGATCGTGGACGAGCAGACGGGACGCATTCTCGACGGTCGCCGCTACAGCGACGGGCTGCACCAGGCCATCGAAAGCAAGGAGAAGGTGAAAGTGGAGGCCGCCACGCAGACCTATGCCACCGTAACGCTCCAGAACTACTTCCGCATGTACCACAAGCTTGCGGGCATGACCGGAACGGCGGAGACCGAGGCCCAGGAGCTTTGGGACATCTACAAGCTGGACGTGATGGTGATCCCCACCAACCGTTCAGTGGTCCGGAAGGACAATGAGGACATGGTCTTCAAGACCCGGCGCGAGAAATACACGGCCGTGATCGAGGAGATCGACCGGCTCCAGAAGGCCGGCCGGCCGGTGCTGGTGGGCACCACCAGCGTGGAAGTGAGCGAACTGATGAGCCGCATGCTCAGCAGCAAAGGCATCAAGCACAACGTGCTCAATGCGAAGCAGCACGCGCGCGAGGCCGAGATCGTGGCGCACGCGGGATTTCCCGGCACGGTGACGATCGCCACCAACATGGCCGGTCGCGGCACCGACATCAAGCTGGGGGCCGGCGTGAAGGAATCGGGTGGCCTGGCCATCATCGGCACCGAGAAGCATGAAAGCCGCCGTGTGGACCGCCAGTTGCGTGGTCGCGCCGGTCGCCAGGGCGACCCCGGATCCTCGCAGTTCTACATCAGCCTGGAGGACGACCTGATGCGCATGTTCGGCAGCGAACGCATCGCCAAGCTCATGGACCGCCTGGGGCTGAAGGAAGGCGAGGTGATCCAGCACAGCATGGTCACGGCCAGCATCGAGCGTGCGCAGAAGAAGGTCGAAGAGAACAACTTCGGCATCCGGAAGCGCCTGCTGGAGTATGATGACGTGATGAACAAGCAGCGCCAGGTGATCTACAAGCGCCGCCACAACGCACTGTTCGGGGAACGCCTGAAGCTCGACATCCTCAACATGTTCAACGACGTGGGCCGCAGCATCGTGGAACAGCACCATGCCGCTGGCGACTTCGACGGCTACCAGCTGGACCTCTTCCGCCGCCTGTTCGTGGAGAGCCCGGTTAACGAAGAGGAGTTCAAGAAGCTGAAGGCCGATGAGGTGAGCGAGCGGCTGTACGAGGCGGCCATGAGCGCGTACGAACGGCACAGTGGCCAGATGGCCCGCCAGGCCCTTCCTGTTATCAGCGACGTCTACCTGAACCAGGGTGCGCAGTACGAGAACATCGTGGTGCCCATCACCGACGGGATCAAGACGATGCAGGTGGTGGCGAACCTGGAGAAGACCTACAGGACCGAAGGCCGGGAACTGGGCAACAGCATCGAGCGGTACATCACCCTGGCCATCATCGACAACGAGTGGAAGGAACACCTGCGCGAAATGGATGAGCTGCGCCGCAGCGTGCAGAACGCCACCATCGAGCAGAAGGACCCGTTGCTGATCTACAAGCTGGAGTCGTTCAACCTGTTCCAGGCCATGATCGACCGGGTGAACGCGGAGGTGGTCTCCTTCCTGTCCCGCGCAGGGCTTCCCGCCGCGGAACCAGCGGTGAAACAGGCCCCCGCACCGCGGCGGGAACCCCAGCAGAAATTACAGACCAGCCGCACGGAGGTGCCCCAGTTCGCTGGCGGCCAAACTTCCGCACCACCCCAACAGCGCGCCGCCGGAGCTGCTGCGCAGCAGCGCACGCCCATGCCCCCCCAGGGGCCGCCCCGTCCACCGTCACAGCCCGTGCGCGTGGAGAAGAAGGTGGGGCGAAATGACCCCTGTCCCTGCGGTAGCGGGAAGAAGTTCAAGCAGTGCCACGGCAAGGACGCCTGAACCGATCTGCCCGAACAGCGGAACGCCCCGACGAGTCGGGGCGTTCCTACTTCTATGGTGTATTTGAGCTGGTTCTATTTGATCGGCACCGTCACGGACACGCGCACAGGTACACCATCCTTCTTTCCCACCTGCCACTTCGGCGATTCCGCAAGGGCCTCTTCAATGGCCTTCGCACTGTTCTCATCCGGAGCCTTCACCTTGACGTCCGTGAGCGCACCGTCGCGTTCCACAACGAATGAAGCCGTGGCATCGCCGTTCCGAAAGGGTTCATCACCCACCTGCTTCCGGATATACCGGACCAGTTCCTTCTGCCCACCGGGATAGGAAGGCATGGTGGGCGCATAGGTGTACACCAGGTTCTCGATCGGTCTGGTGTCGTAGACCTTCTCGGCAAGGGCGAGGCCCCATTGGTCGTAGCGCTGCCAGACACCGGCCTTCAGCCCCATGCGGTACTCTCCGATGCTCTCTTTCTTCCCGTTCGGGTGGAAGAAGGTGAAGGTGCCGTTCGGCACATTCAGCTCGGCATCGGCATACTGGCCTTCCGCCTTGAGCTTGCCATCCATGGTGTAGATCTTCCCCAGGAAGTTGTCGCCCACCTTGCCGGCGGATTCCTTGTAAAAGGACGCCTTGCCCTTGGTGGTCGGCTCCAGGGTCGCGCTGAGGTAGGTCCGTTGCGCACCGGACGGGCCGGACAGGGCCAGGGACAGGAGGGCGATGAGGAAGGGGGCGTGCATGGCGGATCTGGAACAGGGTTCCGCCCCGTCGAACGCATCTTCCGGTAAAAGGTTACGTACGGCTCAACCGGCCCAACCTTCGCGGTCAAGGCTTCGATACTGGATGGCCTCCGCCAGGTGCTCCGTGCGGATCTCGTTGCAACCGCCAAGGTCAGCGATGGTGCGCGACACCTTCAGGATGCGGTCGTAGGCCCGGGCGCTCAACCCCAAGCGTTCCATGGCCTTTTGCAGAATGGCTTGGCCGGTGGCGTCGATCCGGCAGATCCGGCGCAGCTGCTGGCTGCTCATCTGGGCATTGCAGTGGATGGGGTCCTCCGCGTAGCGGTACTCCTGCAGCTTTCGGGCACGAATGACCCGTTCGCGCACATCGGCGCTCTTCTCGCTCTGGCGCTCACTGCTCAGTTCGCTGAACGGCACCGGTGTCACCTCCACATGGATGTCGATGCGGTCCAGCAACGGGCCGCTGATCTTGTTCAGGTATTTCTGCACCATCCCCGGAGGACAGACGCACTCCTTGTCCGGATGGTTGTAGTAGCCGCACGGGCAGGGGTTCATCGCAGCCACGAGCATGAAGCTTGCCGGGTACTCCACCGTGAACCGGGCGCGACTGATGGTGATGACGCGGTCCTCCAACGGTTGGCGCAGCACCTCGAGCACGGTGCGCTGGAACTCCGGCAGCTCATCGAGGAAGAGCACCCCGTTATGGGCGAGGCTGATCTCGCCCGGTTGCGGGAACGAACCGCCGCCCACCAGGGCCACATCGCTGATGGTATGGTGCGGGGACCGGAAGGGACGAACGCTCAGGAGGCTGTCGTCCTTGCGCAACTTGCCCGCCACACTGTGGATCTTGGTGGTCTCCAGCGCCTCATCGATATGCAACGGCGGCAGGATGGTGGGCAGCCGCTTGGCCAGCATGGTCTTGCCGGCGCCCGGGGGTCCGATGAGGATCACATTGTGCCCTCCCGCAGCGGCGATCTCAAAGGCCCGTTTGATGTTCTCCTGCCCTTTCACATCGCTGATGTCCACCAGGTGATTGGCGCTCCCGGCCGCGAACTCCGCGGCGATGTCCACGGTGGTGCGGGGCAGGTCCGACGTGCCTTCGAAGAAGTCCACGACCTGCCTGAGGTGATCCACGCCGATCACTTCCAACCCCTCCACGATGGCGGCCTCGCGGGCATTGGCCCGGGGCACCACCACCCCCTTGAAGCCATGCTTCTTCGCCTCCAACGCGATCGGCAATGCGCCCTTGATCGGCCGCACCTCACCGTCCAACGAAAGCTCGCCCATCACCACGAACTCCGGGAAACGGGTGGAACTGAGCTGCTCGCTCGCCGCTAGGATGCCCAAGGCGATGGCCAGGTCATAGGCGCTGCCTTCCTTTCGGATATCGGCAGGCGCCAGGTTCACCGTGATCTCGCGCCCGCGAGGCATGTGCAGGCCGATGTTCTTGATGGCGGCGCTCACGCGCTGGTGGCTCTCCTTCACCGCATTGTCCGGAAGGCCCACCATGAAGAAGTACTTGCCGGAATTGATGTTCGTCTCCACCACCACGATGGTGGCGTTGATGCCGAACACGGCGCATCCGAAGTTCTTGATGACCATCGCCTCAGGCCTGCTCGGAACGGCGGGGCGCGGCAAGATCGCGCTCGATGTGGTCGATCCAGGCGTGGATCACCTTGATGTGCACCTCCTGGATGCGGTCGGCATAGCCGTCATGGGGCACCCGCACCTCCACGGTGCACAGGTCGGCAAGGCGCCCCCCATCCTTGCCCGTGAGGCCGATCACGTGCATGCCCTTCTCGCGTGCCACCTCCGCAGCGCGCAGCACGTTCGGGCTGTTGCCGCTGGTGCTGATGGCCAGGAGCACATCGCCTTCGCGCCCGTGCGCTTCCACGAACCGTGCGAACACGTGCTCGAAGCCATGGTCGTTGCCCACACAGGTCAGGTGGCTGGGATCGCTGATGGACATGGCTGCGATCGGCGGCCGGTCGTCACGGTAGCGGCCGGTGAGCTCTTCCGCGAAGTGCATGGCATCGCACATGCTGCCGCCGTTCCCGCAGCTGATCACCTTCGCTCCCTGCTTCAGGCAGTAGCTCATGAACGCGGAGGCGCGCTCCACGTTGGTGAGGTTCTCCGGATCGGCCAGGAAGCGTTGCAGCACGCTGGCGGCCTCTTCGAAATGGGTGCGGATGCGGTCGTGGCTCATGGTTCCAAAGATGCGTCAGATCGTGTCTCCTCCTTTATAGCCCAGCCGCCTGCGCTCCGCACCGGGCTCCTCCATCAGCTGCTTCACCGCTTCGAACAAGCCGCCGAGGTCCTCTTCCATCCGGCCCTGGCGACTTTCCATGCGCTCCATCCGCAGCTGAAGCTCCAGGTCGCTCTGCAACAGGCGGTTCATGCGCACGAAGACCCGCATGATGCGGACCTGCCTGCCGGACAGGCAGGTGTTGACGGCGATGGCCCGTTCGCTGTTCAACACGCTGCTGAGCGCGCCGTCGCCAAAGCGGCTTTGGCGCGTCGGCGACATCAGGACGCCATGTTCGGTGAATGCATAGGGTGGGTAACGACGACCTCCCCGGCCCTTTGAGGTTTCAACTTGAAACCTCAAACCGCTCCATTCATCATCGGTCAACTGGAACATGAAGTCCGCTGGGAAACGCTCCAGGTGCCGCTTCACCTTGAGGTTGAGCTCCTTGGTCGGGACCCCGTAAAGGCGCGCCAGGTCCGCATCCAACATCACCTTCTGGCTGCGGACCCAATGGACCTGCCTGCCGGCAAGGCAGGTCCGTGCGGCGATCGCCTCTTCAGGTAGCCTCTCTTCCACCTCCATCCTCTTCACGCTCGACGGATTTGCCGTCGATCATCGGATGCATAAGATGGCAAACAGGAACATAAGGACCAAATCGGTCCTGTGCCCCGCATCTCGGGACCCTTAGCGACTGGCCTGCTGGTTCAGCACGCGCATGCCTTCGAGGCCGCGCTCCAGGAAGGCCTTGTACTCGGGCACATCCGGGGTGTAGCCGACCGGATCGGTGAGGAGCTTGCCTTCCGGGCTCAACAGCGCGTAGTAGGGCTGGCTGCTGATCACGAAAGTCTCCAGCTGCACCGTGCTCCACTTGTTGCCCTTGGTCACGATCAGCTTCTGCTTGCCGGTGCAGGTGATGTACTCGTGCTGTTCCTCCTTCGGCAGTTCACGCTTGTCGTCCACGTAGAGCGACACGAGCACATAGTCGTTCTCGATCAACTCCTTCACCCCTTGTTCAGGCCACACGTGCTCCTCCATCTTGCGGCAGTTCACACAGGCCCAACCGGTGAAGTCGATCATCACGGGCTTGCCCACCTCACGGGCATGGGCAAGGGCTTCATCGAGGTCGTGGAACGCTTCGGCCTTCTTGGGCAGGATCCAACTGTAGCCCACGGGAGGAGCCAATCCGCTCATCAGCGCCATGGGCGTGAAGGTGCCCGCCTTGCTATCCACACGCAGGCCGAAGGCCAGGTAGAAGGTGGCCGCTGTAAAGAGCGCGATGAAACTCCATCGCACGGTGCTCCGCGACTTCACGGGGCTGTCATGGGGGAACTTGATGAGGCCGAAGAGGTACAACGTGATGCCCAGGGCACAGAGCACCCACACGACCATGAAGAGTTCGTAGGGCACGATCATCCATTGCTTCACCAGATCGGCGTTGCTGAGGAACTTGAACGCGAGCGCCACTTCGGCGAAGCCGAGCACCACCTTCACACTGTTGAGCCAGCTGCCGCTGCGGGGCAGGCTATTGAGCCAGCTGGGGAAGAGGGCGAAGAGCGCGAAAGGAAGCGCGAGGGCCATGCCGAAACCACCGAGACCCGCGGTCAACTGCCAGGCACCACCATCCGCGGTGAGCGCTCCTGCGAGCAATGAACCAAGGATCGGTCCCGTGCAGCTGAAGGACACGAGCGCCAGGGTGAGCGCCATGAAGAAGATGCCGATGAGGCCACCGAACTTCGAGGCCTTCTGGTCCATGCTGTTCACCCAGCTGCTCGGGAGCGTGATCTCGAAGTAGCCGAAGAAGCTCACCGCGAAGACCAGGAAGATCACGAAGAAGAAAACGTTGAGCCAGGGGTTGGTGCTGATCTCGTTGAAGATCTCCGCGTTCACCGAGCCCAGCACGTGGAAGGGCAGGCTGAAGAGCAGGTAGATGCCGAGGATGAAGCCGCCGTAGGTGAGCGCGTTCTTCAGGCCCTTCGCCTTGTCCTCGCTGCCCTTGGTGAAGAAGCTCACCGTGAGCGGGATCATGGGGAACACACAGGGCGTGAGCAGCGCCACCAAGCCACCGAGGAAACCGAGGAAGAAGATCCGCCACAGCGAGGCCGACCCGCGCACTTCCTGCTCGTCCGATCCGGTGCTCTTCACCACCGGGGCGTTCAGGTCCACCGTGTTCAGCTTGTACCGGCACTCGCCACCGGGCGCCATGGTCTTGGAACCGATGGAGATCACCCCGGTGGCCAGGTTCACCGTGAAGGGCGGCGGCGGATCTGGGAAGATGCACTTGCTGTCATCGCAGGTCATGAAGTTCACCACGCCGGTGATGTCCTTCGCCTCATCCGTCACCTGGACCTCCTGCACGAAGGTGACGGTGTGCTTGAACTTGCGGACCTTGATGCCGAACATGTCGTCCATGCCCTCGTGCATGTCCTTGCCCTCTTCCGTGGCCTTTCCCACGAAGTGCGCATGGGCCACCGTACTGTCCAGCACCATGCTCGTGGGGATCGGACCGTCACCGAAGCTCTCCTGGGAGTAGATGGCCCAGCCGTCCTGCACCGTGGCCGTGAACCGGAAACGCCACAGGCCATCCTTCACCTTCTCCGTGGCCAGTGACCAGGTCACCGGTTCCTCCTCTGCGGGCGGGGCGTTGACCGCAGCGGCATCGCCCTTGAACGGCAGCGCCGCGAACTCGCCCTTGTCCGCGCTCAGGGTGACGCGGAAGTACATCGGATCGGGGAATATGCACTTGCTATCGTCACACGTCTGATAGTCCAGGCGCCCTGTGATCGGCTTCGCGGGGTCGATGACCTTCAGGCGTTGGGTGAAGAGCGCGTAGCCCTTGAACTTCTTCACCTTGATGTCGTCGAAATTCGGGTCAAGCCCCTCGATCACCTTCTCGCCGGACTCAATGGAGGGTCCGCTCGTGGTAGCATGGGCCAGTGTGTCGAACACAATGGTGGTGGGAATGGGCCCCATGTCACCAAAGCTCTGCTGGGAGTAAACGTACCAGCCGTGCTCGATGTCGGCGCGGAAGATGACGTCCCACGCACCCTCCTCCACCTTCACCATGCTGATGGACCACTTCACGGGGTCCTCAGCGGCCACCGAGCCGGGCACCTGGGCCTGGAGCAGGCCAGCGAAGGCGGCCAGCAGGATCGTCAACCACGTTCTCATCATGGACTAAAGTGCAGGAACGGTTACGGAAAAGGGCACCACCTTCGGGGGCAGGCAGGTCTTGTCGTTGCAGGCCATGTACTCCACTTCGCCGGAGACCGTGAGCGGTCCGTTGTTCAGGCGTTGCAGAGGCACGGAGAACACAACGACACCGGAGTGGAAGCGCAGCTCCATGGCGAAGTTGGCGTCATACGCCGTTTCCGGTGTCGGCTCGAACACCGGGCCGGCCGAAAAGCTCGTGGAGGCGGCCACCTGGATCGACGTGGGAATGGGCCCATCATCACGGGGCAGGGTCATCGCATAGATGTGCCAGCCCTCCTCACAGGTCACCTTCAGCAGCACCTCCACGCGGCCATCCGCATGGACCGATGGCTCAAAGGTCCAAGTCACGGGTCCACCGGCCCTGGATACCAATGCCGTGGCCAGCAGCGCAATGAAAATGAGGATGGACCGGAGCATGATGTGCGTTCTGACAGGCTCAAAAGTAGCCCCTCGGAAGGTCGCCTTTCCGATCGTTCCGTTACACAATTGTGATCCTACCCGCCCTCGCCAATTCAGAACATTTGCACATCCAGCACCCGTTGGAGCGGGATGACATGGCCGTACTTCACCACCACATTGTGCGTGTCAAAGGACCACACGGTGGTCTCCACGTACTTCAAGCCGCTACCATCCTTGAACAGGATGCGGCATTTGTTGCGATCGGTATTGCCGAGCTTCCTGGCCATCTCCAGCTTGGCATCCAGCTCTTGGCGGTGCTCCTCGCTGAGGTGCACGGGTTCCTTGGGAAAGCTGAGGCTGGGGAGGTCCTCCTTGTCGATCTTCTCGGCGGTGGCGGGGATCATGGCACGCGGTCTTTGCCCCAAGATAAGGCCCTGCGCGATCCAATGCAACGCATTCACTTCAGCGACACACGAAGCACAGAATGGCTCTGCGCTCTGGCTTGTGCACCTTCGGCCACGCGGTGCCCTGCCAGCCACACGATGCGGTCGCCGCTGACCAGGACGGCCGTGCGCTCTTTTTCCGGTGCAGGAACCTTCGCATCGATCAGGATGTCACTGATCAACTTGCTGCCGCCGAGGCCGATGGGGTGGATCCGATCGCCCTGCCGCCAAGGCCGGAACAACAAGGGAAAGTCCAAGGCTTGCTCATCGAGCCAAGCCACGCCAGACCCCGAACTGAGGTTCACGGCATCGGGAGAGCAACGCTGCACGGTGAACGGTGCTGCCGCCGGAAGAGCAAGGTCACTGCCGAAGGAAATGGAAGGCATGGGTTCCGCCGCTCCGGACAACAACAAGGCCTCACGGTCCACGGTCAACCGATGGGCTCCGGAGGTGAACGCGGCCCCCACATGCCCGGCCTCCACCGCATCCAGCACGCGCTCGATCACGTCAGGATGAAAGCCCAGCGGCCGAAGCCAATGGTGCAGCAGCAAGCCCCCCCGACCAGTATCCTCCAACAGCTCAAGCGGAAGGGCATCACCAACAGGTTCGAGGAGTTCGTCCAACACCGCATCCGCAACAAGGCCCTGCGCGCGCAACCGGTCCAGCGAGCGCCCGAGCACACGGCGCAGGGATGGCGAGAGCGCCTCCAACAGGGGCAGCACCTCATGGCGTACCCTGTTGCGGAGGTACTTCGGATCCTCGTTGCTGGCATCCTCGCGCCACATCAACCCATGGCGTTCGGCGTGCTCCGCAAGGTCCGAGCGCCCAACGCAAAGCAGCGGTCGCACGAAGGGTCCGGAGCGCAACGGGATGGTCGACAGACCGCCGCGCATCAACTCCATCAGATAGGTCTCGATGGCATCATCGCGATGGTGGGCCAGGGCGATGTGCCCAAGGCCAAGCTCCGCAGCGACCGAGCGGGCGGCGGCATACCGCAGTTCCCGCGCGGCCATCTGGACCGAGGTGCCGGCCGTGGCCGCCAGGTCTTTCACCGCCACCTTGCGCGTGTGGCACGGAACACCCAAGGCCGCGCAATGCTCCTCTACGAACGCACGGTCGGCTTCGCTTTCCGTTCCTCGAAGGCCGTGGTCCACATGCAGCACCTGGCATCGGTGGCCGAGGTGCCGGAGGACGTCAAGCAGCACGATGCTGTCCATGCCACCGCTCACAGCGACGAGCACGTGGGCCCGTTCCGGCAGCAGGTGGTGGCGCCGGATGAAGCGGTTCACTTCATCGCGCATCACCGAGGGCGTTGAGCACCGATCGGGCCTTCAGCTCACATTCCTCCCATTCCTGCTCGGGCACACTGGACGCAGTGATGGCGCTACCGGTGATCAGCGCGACGCGTCCGGTGGTCGCATCGTAGGTGAGCGTGCGGATCACCACGTTCAGGTCCGCGTCGCCCTCAGGATCGAAGAATCCCAACGTACCGCTGAAGAGGCCGCGCCGCAGATCCTCGATCTCGTCGATCAATTGCATCGCCCGCAACTTGGGCGCACCGGTCATGCTGGCCATGGGAAAGGAAGCGAGTACCGCGTCCCACGTCGTGGCCCCGGCCTTCAAGCGGGCGCTGATGGTGCTCGTCATTTGGTGGACGTGCGGATAAGGATGCACCCCGCAAAGCTCCGCAACGTGCACCGAGCGAGCCGCAGCGACCCGACTGAGGTCGTTGCGCATCACGTCCACGGCCATGATGTTCTCACTCCGCTCCTTGGGATCGGCAGCGAGCTCATGGGCAAGGCGAGCATCCTCCACAGGATCGGCATTGCGCCGCCGGGTGCCTTTCATAGGCTGGGCCGTCAGCAGGTCCCCTTCCGCCTTGAGATACCGTTCCGGGCTGGCGCACAGGGCGAAGAGCGGTCCGCGCCGGTAAAAGGCGGCATGCGGTGCAGGATTGGCGGCCATCAGGCGCGCGAAACCGGCGAAGGGATCCCAGCCCAAGGACGTGGTGGTTCGGCCGGTGCAGTAATTCAACTCATACACATCGCCTCGCTGGATGTGATGGAGGATGCGCTCCACCTGTGCCAGATAGCGTTCGCGTGGCGTGTGTACGACCCAACCGGTCAAGGGCGCTCCGGGAGGCGGCATCGTGGGTGAAATGAGCCATTCAAGGAAAGCCCGGGCTTCTGCGGCATCCTGCTCTCCCACCCATAGCTCGGCCCGATCCTCCTGCAGGCGCACGATCCATCGAGCTTCCGTCCACGAAGCATCCGGAAAACCGTCCTCGACCGGGTGCCGGCTGTTCAGTGGTTCCAGGCAGTTCTTCAGGTCGTAGGCCAAATGTCCGAAGCTCCACAGCCCGGCCGGCGGCGCAGCATGATACCGGGCGCTTCCCACCCCCACCAACCAGGCACCGCTGTCCAAGCGACGCACCAGCAGATCGGGGTAAGGCTCCAAGGCGTTCCACGCGATGGTCCCGGACCAGGGAAGGATGACACGTTCCGTCAACAAGGCCGTGAAGTTATCCCGGGGCGGGGCAACCGTTCGGGGGTGCCTGCGTCAAAGCCTCGGACCAACCGGTCAAGCGTCCCTCCACCCCATGAACAAAGAGGCACGGAACACGTTGATGTTCAGGGCGATGAAATACGTTGAACAAGTGCCCAACTTGACAGGAGTCCCACAATGGATCCATCTTGCGGATCCCGGCGTATCATCGACTGGCGAATGACCTACCTTTGAGGTTACCATGAAGAAATCCGTACTCCTCCTTCTGGGATCGACGATCACGGTGATGGCCTGGGGACAGGCAGCGCGGATCGTGTTGAACAACGCTGGCGCGACCGATCCCTATTTCGTGTGGAACCCGGACCCGGACGCTGCGGACAACGCGGGTGCCTACCTGGTGATCGACAACCCGGCAACGAACGCGATCACCTACACCGGAGCCAACACCACCGGAAACTTCCGCACGGAGGCCGCGCAGAACAAGATCCGCTGGAATACGGGGACTTCGACCGGCGCCTATGTCATTAACTACAGCAATCAAGCAGGCACAGGCTTCCCGTTGACCGTTAACCTCATCACAGGGGGTACCGGTCCTGGCTCCCTGGTCCTGTCCACCTACAGCTATTTCCCTTATTTGACCTCCAGTGGTTTGGGTGGGGTCGTGGCACCAGCGACCGCTTGGGACAACACCCAGTACATGGCTGCCGCCAACGTAACGCACATGAACGATTACGCCTCGGGCTCGGTGAACAACTCCTCCCAGGCGATCGACCGCTTCTGGATCATCGATACGAAAGAGGCCGGGTGGGCGTATACGACCAATCCAGTGGCGGAATTGACATTCGATCATGCCCATGGCGACATACAACCCAGCAATGCCATCGTTCCAGGCGTCACCTCCTTGATCGCGCAGCGCTTCAAGACCCCATCGAACGAATGGGGCGACGTGCTCCTTCCTGCGAATTACATTCCGAACGTTTCACCCGGCGTGAGCCGCGTGGCGGACGTACCCGTGAGCGCCGCGAACTTTTTCAAGAGCTGGACGCTGAGCAACTCCGGGGCCCCCCTGCCCATCGAGCTCGTTTCCTACTCTGGTGCCTGCGAGAACAACAGCGTGAAGCTGGTCTGGTCCACTGCGACAGAGAGCAATAACGACTTCTTCACGGTCGAGAAAAGTCGCGACCTGACCGTTTGGGAGCCGATCGGCACCGTGAACGGAGCGGGCAACAGCATCACGCTCACCAACTACAGCTTTGTGGATGAGCAGACCAACGAGCTGGCCTACTACCGCCTGTCGCAGACCGACCTGGATGGCACGGTGAGCCCCTTGGGCATGATCAGTGCCGGCTGCAGTGGCACCAACGCCACGGAGATCGTTACCACATGGGATGATGGCACGAACGTGAACGTATTGGTGAGCAGCACCGATGAGGTGGTCCATGATGTGACCTTGGTGGACATGCAGGGCAAGACGATGGGCTTCAAGCCGAAGCAGTCCATCGTGAACGGCATGACGACGATCTCCTTCCCGAAGGAGAACCTGGCCACCGGCATCTACGTGTTCCAATTGCAGAACACCACCGAGCTGATGCAACGCCGGGTGATGGTGTACTGATCCGTTGCGAGCGCTATGGAAAGGGCTCCGCTGGTCGGGGCCCTTTCGCGTTCAACAGGCCTGCCGTACCAAGCGGGCCAGGGCATCAGCCCAGGCCGGGTGTGCATTCAGGCTCTCCACAAGCTGAAGGTGTTCGCCACCGTGCTCCTTGAAGAGTTCGTCGTACTCATCGCCGATCTCGATCACCGTTTCCAGGCAATCGGCTACGAAGGCGGGGCTCACCACCAGCAGGCGCTTCATGCCGGTCTTGGCGAACTGCTCCACCAGCTTGTCGCTGAAGGGGGTCACCCACTTCTGGTCGAGGCGGCTCTGGAATCCCACGGACCAACGTTCACGGGGTATGGCGCATCGATCAGCGAGAGCGCGTGCCGTGGCATGGCACTGCATCTTGTAACAGCTCGGGTACTTCAGGAACTCCCCTCGTTCGCAGGCGCAGCCGGCGATCGGAGTCTTGTCCACGGAGCCTTGCGTCCACGTGGAACAGGCCTTGTGGGACCGCTGGATGTGGCGGTCGGGCAATCCGTGGAAGCTGAACAGCACATGGTCGTAGCCTTCAGGACCATGGCTGCGGATGCGCTCCGCGAAGGTGCTCAGATAACCTTCATCCGTGTAGAACGGCGGCACGGTGCTTACCGCAGGCACATCGGTATAGCGCCCCAGTAAGGCCATGGCCTCCTGCATTGCGGTACCGGTAGCGGCACTGGAGTATTGTGGGAACAACGGCACCAGTACCACACGGTCCATCCCTTCCCGCACCAATCCGTCGAGGGCGGCTTTCATCCGGGGGTTCTGGTAGCGCATCGCGAGCACCACCTTGAACGCAGGTCCCAGCCGCTCCTGAAGAGCCTCCACCAAGGCATTGCCGTGCACGATCAACGGGGAGCCCTCGGGCGTCCACAACTTGCGGTAGGCCTTGGCGCTCTTCGGCGCTCGGAACGGGGCGATGATGCCGTTCACCAGCACCTTGCGCAGCAACCACGGCACGTCGATCACGCGCCCATCGCCCAGGAATTCACGGAGGTAGCGGCGCACATCGCCCACGGCTGGGCTGTCTGGCGTGCCTACATTGATCAGCACCACGCCGGTGCGAGCGGAAGTTCCCATGGTGTTCATGCGAACGCACGGAAGGCCGTGTTGTTCAGGCCGCGAAACTACGTTTTCACTCTTCGGGACAGGCGCAACAGCCAGGAGCCGAACAACCACGCGAAGAGCAGCACGGCCAGGACAACGGCCATCCGACCGACAACATCACCGTACCGCAGAAAGAGCGTGGTCTCCGTGGAGGTGGGCACGGCCATGCGGATGGCCGTTGGACGCCACCATGCCGTGGGCTGCACCAGTTCCCCCCGGTCACTGATGAAACAACTGATGCCCGTGTTCGCGGACCGTGCGATCCAGCGCCGGAGCTCAATGGCCCTCAACCTGCCGAACGCCAGGTGCTGCCGATAACCTGGCGAATCACCCCACCACGCGTCGTTGGTGATCACCGTAAGCAGGTTCGCGCCTTGTCGGGTGTGCTCGGCAAGGTGATCCCCGAACACGCTCTCGTAGCAGATGGCAGGCACCAGGCCGATGCGATCCCCGGCGGTGCGCAGGATGGGCCGGGCTTCGCTGGAACCAAGGCTGCCGTTGGTGCCCCCCAGATCGATGCTGATCCCGCCCATCAGGGGTTTGAGCAACCATTGGAAAGGCATCAGTTCAACACCCACCACCAGCTTCGACTTGTGGTAGACCTGCACACGGCCCTGATCATCCACAAGCATCGCAGCGTTGTACGCATCGAACCAACGGTCCACGCCTTCCAGGTAGCGGGCTGTGGCGGACGGCGCCTCATCCTTGGGAAACAGGTAGGCCGACGACATGCCAGTGAGCACCGCCACGCGCGGATGCTGTTGCTGAAAGCGGCGGATGAGCGCATAGCTCCCTGACCGGGTGAGGTCATTCTCCCAAAGCCCCTTCAGCAGCGGCTCACCAGCGGACCGGTCCATGGTGGCGTTCTCCTGCAGCGCCGTTTCCGGCAGCACCACGAGCAATGTACTGTCGGTCATGGCCCCTTCGGCCAGGGCGAGCATGGCTTCCAACTGGGCCAGTGGATCGATGCCTCCGAACTTTTCAGTGTAGGGGTCGATGTTGGGCTGTACCACCACCACCTCCACTGCAGGTCCACCGTGATCCGCACGCGAGCGATCGATGACGAAGGACACCATGATGGGCAGCAGCACCGCGGAAAGCGCGGCGGCTCCCAGGCGCCGGAACAAGCCTGCCCTCCCCTGCCGTTGTGCGAGGATCGATCGGAACACCAGGAGGTTCACCAGCCAGACCCAGAGCGAGCCACCGAGGGCACCGGTCCATTCATACCACTGCACCCAACCGGTGCGGATGGCGAAGACATTGCCCAGGGTGAGCCAGGGCCATTGCAGGTCCCAGTCGAAGTGAAGGTGCTCGAAGGCGAGCCATCCTGCGACCAGCGCGAACGGGGCCGTACGGGGGCCGATGCGACGGTACGCCGCGCGATACATCCACCAGGGCAACACCATCAGCATGGAGTTGGCCACCATGGGAAAGCCACCGCTCAAGAGCCGCGTGCTCCACGGCTCATCCACCAGCCCGAGCCAATAGGTGGTGAACGCGTTCCAAAGAAAGACCGCGAGGTAGACGTAAGGCAGCCAGTGCTTTGGCCGCTCCTTGGGTGGCTCGTGCAGGAAGCGATGCCCGGCGAGCAGCAAGGGCACCCAGGCGATGAAGGCCAGGGGCGTGAACCCACCGGTGGCCGGCCAGGCCAGTATCCAGAGCAGGCCGGTGGTGAGGGATGCGAGCAGGAAGATCCCGCGGTTGCGCGCCATGGCGGCGAAGATATCCGGAAGGGCCCGCAGGCTCAGCGCAGCAGGTACATCTTGCCCACGCCGCGCTCGAAGTAGCCACCTGCGCTCGTGGAGCGGTACTCGATCTCCTCGCCGTTCAACTTGGCCACCACACGGTACAGGTATACCCCCCGTCCGAGGCGGTCGCCGAAGGCATCGGTGCCGTCCCATGCGAACTCCGTGATGTTGCGGCCCACCCGGATCGGACCCAGCTCATCGAGCCCCACCTCGCGCACCACACGGCCGCTGATGGTCATGATCTGGATCTTCATGTAGGTCGGTGGCTGTTGGCCGGTGACGGTGAACACGAAGCGTGTGCTGGTGGTGAAGGGGTTCGGGTAGTTCAGCACCTCGGTGATGGTGGGCTTGTTGATCACCTCGAAGCGGACCTTGTAATCGTTGTCGCCGCTCTGGTTGCGGCTGATGTCGCTGGCCTGCACGGTGAGGGTGTAGGATCCATCCGTTGCGAACACCGGGCGGTACATGACCTTGCTGATGTTCGCGGACCCGTCAGCGGGAATGAACTGCATGATGTCCAGGGTGCCTTCGCGGAAGTAGATGCGCCGGGTGACGTTGCCGGGATCGGTGAGGAAGACCTTGAAGTGGATGGTGTCCGAAGGCGCATCGAGCAGCAGAGTGGTGTTCTCGTCGTCCAGGGTCACCTGGATCTCCGGACGTGCGCTGACCACATCGCCATCGAGGATGTGCATGCCGTCGAAGGTCACGTCCAGCATCGGGTTCTCCCGGTCGTCCTGCACCATGAAGCGGATGTGGGCGATGTTGTTGAAGTGGTACTGTTCGATCTGGTCGTAGAGGCCTGTGAGCGTGTCCAGCGGGTTGGCCTCGATGATGAGGGTGTTCACCCCCGCGAAGCCATCGGTGTTGAAGACGATGGTGTCGCGGGCCACGCCACCGGCAGGCAACGGTGCGTTGTAGCGGTAGTGGACGAGCGTACGCTGGTTGGTTGCGTCGACCACCCAGGCCGCGAGCAACAGGCTGTCCATGTCGAACTCACTGATGTTGTTCACCGCCACCATCACCGTTCCGGGCTGCCCTTCGAAGATGCTGTCCAGGACCTCCACAAAGCCCAACGGTGGGTCGATGGCGCACTCCGGGGCAGGCGCACCCAGCAAGTGCCAACGCTTCAATTGCGAAGGCGTGGTATCCAGCTCACTGGTCTGTGCGAAGTTGCCGATGAGGCGCACATCGGGATAGGTGTTCGCGTCCACGCTCAAGGTGGGTGAGGTGAAGGCGGTGAGCGAGTCCTCCGGAGAAGGCCTGGTGTGCAACTGCTGCTCCGCGCCGAAGATGTTCCGGCCGACCAGGTTCATGGTGGTGCTGTCGGTGGGCTGCAGCACATCGTTCCAGTACATCCCGTTCCATTCGAAGGCCGGACCCGCGAGCGGCGCCGAGATGGTGCCGCTGCGCGAGGTCACGTTCACAAAGGAATTGAAGTCCAGGAAATCGGTGAGCGTCTGTCCATAACTCTCCACGGCCGTGCTGGGGTCGCCCTTCTTCACCAGGAAGATGTAGGGTACGCTGTCGGGCACCACATCGTTCAATAGGTCATCGGCGCCCCAAGAGCCTAGGATGCCCCGGATGGTATTGAAGTGCGTCGGCGCTGCGTCCTTGTTCAGGAAGAGATAGGTGTAGATGAGCACATAATGCTCATCCGGGATGTCCTGGGTGAGCATGGTGTCCATGAACTGGAGCTCGGTCTGGAAGTTGTTCTGCCGGAACGAGAAGTAGTTGATCGGGCGGTTCAGCGTATTGCATGGGTGGTTTACGCAATCACCATTCGCATTGCCGAAATCGTGGTCCGGATTCACCGAGCCGCACTTGGTACCCCAGGGCGTGAAGTTGAAGGGATCGATCACCGCCACGTGGAAAGCAGGGGTGCCCCCACAGCCATTGCCGTCCTGCCAGCTCAGGTCGATGAACCAGTCGCACAGGGTACCGGTGTTGCCCTTGAGGTTCACCGCGATCTTACGCTGGCCCACGAAGTAGTCGAAGTCGCGGCCCGGGCGGTCGAAGACGATCTGTTGATAGTTGTTCTTCTTGAACTGGAAGTGGTGCGCCTGTCCCCAACCGCGCCTGTTGGTAAGGTGCTGGAAGGAGAACTCCTTCCAGTTGTACCCGTTGTTGCCCGCGCTGTCCACGCTGCAGCGCCAGAAGAAGACCACGCTGTCCGTGCTGTTCACGCTGTACACCGATTGCGGCTGCCAGGTGATCACGCCACCGGGCGCCGTCACCTGACCCTGTTCCATCAGGGGGCTGTTGAACAGGTCGGTGGTGTCGATCTGGAAGACGTAGGTGCGCGCCGGGGAGAAGGGGTCACCGGTGGTGGCCTTCAACGCCGGGCCGGCATCGGGGGTCACCGCATACTCGTAGGGGTACACCGGGTTGATGTCGCCGCTCACGATCAGGAAAGTGGTGTCGACCTGGTTGTTGAACAGGTCATCGAAGTCCTCATCGACCAGGTCAGGGTCAAGGTCGGCCCGCACCGTCAAAGCGTTCTGTCCCGAACCACCGGAATCGGCAAGCACCGGCAGCGTGAACGTTGCGGTCCCTTCATCGAAAAGGCTAAGCTGGCGCACCACCGGTTGGATGGCGAGGCCCTCCTCCACCAGGGTGCGTTGGACCGATACGCTGATGGGTACCAAGGTGCCACGGCCGATGTTGCGCACGGTGGCCTGCACCTGGAACGAATCGGCATCCGCGGTCACGGGATCCGGCAGCAGGCGGATGTCCTCGGTGTTCAACACGAACTCGGGCTTTGCGGGCGAGTTGAGCACCAGCATGGGGTCGCCATGCAAGGTGAAGCTCTGTGCGGCGTTGATGCGGTTCAGGTCGGTGCCGCCGATGTTCATCATGTCGAACACGGACTCCTTCATGTGCTGGCCGATGGGCCTGCCATAGTTCAGTGTGCTGAAGCTCTGGTAGAACTTCCCGCAGTATTGCTGGAGCAGGTTGGACAGCCCGATGTCCACAGGGGACATGAACGCGACCGCTCCCACCCCGGCAGGCCGTACGAAGGTCTCGCTCGCGCTGGCGTTGTTCAGCAGGTGGATGTTACCGGTGTAGCAGCTGTTACCGATCATCATCGGATACTTCCCATTCCACTCGTAGTCCTGCGGATTGTCCACAGTGATGTCGAAGCCCCCGCCGGTGGCATGCGCAAAGAAGGTCATGAGCGTGGTGCCTGCGGCGATCATGTCGGCAACACTGTCCGCGCTGGCAGGCTGGATGAGGCCCGAACCGTTCTTGACGAACTTGGTGACCCGCCCCACGAACATGGTGTCCTCGGCATGTTGCTGGAAGACGCTTAGCGCCTGGTCGAAGGCGACCCACTCGGTCTGGTTGAAGCCCCCCCGGAAATGGAGGATGTTCTTCATCCATGCTTCGGGCTGGGCCTGGTTGCCTTCGAAGGCCTGCACCTTGTCGAGGTAGTCGAGCACCTCCTGTTCGTCCCGGGCCGCGATCCGCCCCACGGGCACCTCCATCACACGGCCATCGCCTTCCAGCCCCAGGGTGTAGGCGATGTCGCTGGGCGGATAGCCCAGGGTGGGCACGAGGCTCTTGCGGATGGACGCGGTGTCCTGGTTGAAGCGGGTGCCGCTCTGGAAGTTGGTCCGGTGGGCCTGTATGGCCTTGCCGATGAGCAGCAGGCCCTCCGGCTTGGTGGGGGCCACATCGATGAGGTGGTCCACGAAACCGCGGATGGCCATGGGGTGCTTGCGGACGCCTCCGCCATATTGCATGTACAGCTCCTCCACATCGGCGAGCACCGTGTTGTACGGATTCACGGGGCTTGTTTCGCGGTAGGCGGCATAGGCCGCTGCGGCGTTCATCAGGCCGGTCTGGGATACGATGAGCACCGCGGAATCCTGCACGGCCGCAGCGAAATCGGTGAAGTACCCCGTACCGTTCACCAGCGAGAGCGGCGGCACCTGTTCGATGTAGACCTCCCCCTGCATCCAGATGCGGGTGGTGTCGCTGAGCGCATCGGCCGGCAACATGCTCCTCCAAACGCCGTTGTTGAGCTCGGGCAACACACGGCGAACGGTATCGCCCCAGACGTACATGATCGGTACCTGGGAGTACTGCGTGAATTCAATATGGGCGAGCGGATCGCCGGGCTGGTCCGGCAGGAACATCTCCACGCGCTGCTGGAACGCCATCTGGAACAGGCGCGCATAACGAGCCACCGTATAGCTATGGGCCTGCCGGTCAGGGTATGCGCCGGTCACCGATCCGCAGGGCCCCAGGTCGTGCACGGCCCGCAGCCGCAGGGTGTTGTTCGCCGACAGGGTGACGTACGGCATGGTGAACTCGAACTTGTTCAGCTGGTACCCACGGAACACGGTATCCACCTTGAAGTAACCGTTCCAAAGGACCTGCAGGTGGTGATCATCGCAGTTATCGCCACCCACGTTGTTCGTACCGGCCGTCACCACTTTGATGCGGGCCGCAGGGGTGCCGAAGACCAGGCTGGGATTAGTGAAGGGGAAGGGGAAATCCTGCTGCCAACTGTTCGGGTTGGTGCCATCGTTGAAGAGCTCGGCCGAATGGAAGTACCCCTCCGCCTCACCGAAGAACGCGCTGGAGGCCTGGATGCTCGTGCGCTTGCCTTGGTAGTATCGGTCGTAGGTCTGGAAATAGGTGTCGGTAAGGAACCAATCCCGCGCCGGCTGGCTGGCGTAGTCGGTATTGAGGAAGGGCACCACACGTTCGGTGGTGGGCGCCGCACCCCAGGTGAGGAAATACCGCAGGGTGTCGTTGTACAGCGAGAAGACCGGGTTGTTCTGGTGGGCAGGGTCATCCCACAGGGGCAGGTCCTTCCACGCGTCGTTGCGCGCGGCGAAGAACTCGATGAAGTCATTGGTATTGAAGACACCATCGCTTTCCCCTGCCACATAGAGGGGCACCTGCCGCTCCTTGGCAAAGATCTGGATCGTTCGCGGATCCACGGTGGCCACCGGGAAACCCGCGTTGGCCAGGGTGGTGGAGTCGATCTTCAGCAGCCCGTCCGCCGCGACCTTGAACGACCAATACTGCTTCCCGTAATCGATCCATTGGTTCCCGTAGGGCTGGGCATGAACGGCCACAGCGCAGAA
The DNA here is from genome assembly GCA_044346705.1 of Flavobacteriales bacterium. Lineage (GTDB taxonomy): Bacteria > Bacteroidota > Bacteroidia > Flavobacteriales_F > PHOS-HE28 > PHOS-HE28. The sequence goes on along the minus strand of JBIIYP010000012.1, from coordinate 50,714 downwards.
TGAAAAGAGGAAGGGCAGCAGGATCCGTTTCATGAGGTTCCTTTCTTGAAGAGGTCGAACCGGATGGAGAAGATGTTCGAGAACAGGTCCTCGTTGCCCGATGCGATGCGCGAGAGCGCGTAGTCCAGGTGGAAGCTCTTGATGCGGATGCCCAAGCCGAGGTTGGGCTGCATGGTGAGCTGGCGGGCATCGTTGTCGTCCGTAACGTATTGGAAGGTGTTCACACCCGCGCGGAGGTATACGATGCGGGAATAACCCACTTCAATTCCGATGCGGGGATCGGCGCTCCATGTGGATGTGGAGATCAGCGTGTTCCTCGGTCCGTCGAAGGTGTTCTCCACATCGATCTCGGCCATCAGGTCGACCTTGTCGCCGATGCGGAACCCGCGGGCTGCACCCAGTACCAACCGAGGCAGGGTCACTTCCACACTGTTGGCCGGTAGTTCGTTCCCGGTCTGTTGGAACACCTCGATGGTGCGCTGGTCCAGCGTATAGCTCCAGGCATTGAAGGTGCCTGTAACATCGCGGGCAACGGCCGCGAAGCGCCATTGCTTGCGCTGGTAGTTGAGCGCCGCGTCCAGCCCGAAGCCCCAGGCTTTGCCGAACTCACCGACCCGACGATAGATGATCTTGGCATTACCCCCCAGGCTCAGGCCCGGAACCGAGAGCTTCCGGGCGTAGCTGATCAGGAAGGCGTGATCGGCGGCGCTGAAGGAGGTGATCCGATCGTAGTTCAGGTTGCCGGCATTGTCGATCAGGTCGATCGTATTGGGGATGTTGTCCACCCCGAACCGCAGGAAGGTGATCCCGATGACGCTGCTGCTATCGATGCGTTTCGCCAGTCCGATGTGATCATACTTGGCGATGCCGGCGAAGAACTCGCTGTGCATGGCGCCGACCTGCAGGTCGCTGCGCACGCCCAGCAAGCCCGCAGGGTTCCAATAACCGGCGTTCACATCGCTGATGTTCGCGGTCACGGCCTGGCCCATGCCCAGCGCCTGAGCACCCACCCCGATGGTGAGGAACTCGTTGCTGTATTTGGGGGCGTCCTGCGCCACCACCCCTCCCGTCAGGGCCAGGACCGATACCGTTGCGGCCACTACTCGCATCACGCTCAAGCTCAAGGTCTTCATTCCGTTGTGGTTAGACGCAGCTTCTAACTGAAGGTGGCCTCCTTTATTGCCTCGAAAATACCCAACTTCGGCCCGTTCCATGCGCCTCCCCCGCTTCCCCGACCTGCTCACGACCGCGAACCTAGCGTGCGGGGTGGCCTCTATTCTTCTGGCCTCCCAAGGACAGCTAACAGCCGCATGTTGGCTGGTGTTCGCTGCGGCGGTGTTCGACGTATTCGATGGGCTGGCGGCCCGGGCCATGGGCGGCGGCACTCCCCTCGGCGCCCAGTTGGACAGCCTGGCGGACATGGTGAGCTTCGGGGTGGCGCCGGCGTTCATTGCCGTGGTCCACCCCGGAAAGGCATTGCAGCAGGTGATCTCGTTGCATCGGGACTATCTCCCAAGCTCCTGGGATGACTGGAAAGGGTCAGGGGATCTCTTCGGCGACCCATTCTGGATATCGGCCCTTACAGCCGTCATCATTGCCGTGGCGTCCTGCTGGCGACTTGCCAAATTCAACATCGACACCCGACAAGCTTCAGGATTTCTGGGCCTTGCGACACCAGCGAACGCGCTGTTCTGGATCTCTCTCGCGCTGATCGGTTCGGGCATGCTCGTTCATCCCGGGCCATTCTCGGGCTCGATCAACAAGGTGGCTCTGTTGCTTTCCTACGATCCGCTCGCAAAGCTGATCTCGGCCTTGGGTCTAGCCACCCTCATGCTCTCCGAGCTCCCCCTCCCCGGCCTGAAGTTCAAGCACTTCCGCTGGCGGGGCAACCAGGTGATCTACGTGCTGGCAGTGCTCGGCGCGGTGCTGGTCGTGCTGTACGGGATCCTGGCGGTGCCGCTGATCCTGGTGCTCTATGTGTTGAGCCCGTTGTGGGGCAGGTTGTTCCCGAAGGCCGCGTCCTGACCAAGCGTAGGTCGAAGCAGTGGATCGACGCTACAGCTGCGGTCACCATTTTGCATCTTTGCGGCATGAAGACCTTCCGCGCCTCCATCGATGTGATGCCCCACGACAACCTGCTGGACCCCCAAGGCAAGGCAGTGACCGGCGCCATGCCGAACCTGGGCCTGGCCGAGATCACCGGCGTGCGCATCGGCAAGCACATCACCCTGCACGTGGAGGCCGCCGACAAGAAGGCCGCCGAAGCCAAGGTGGACGAGGCCTGCAAGAAGCTGCTCGCCAACCTGATCATGGAGAAGTACAGCTTCGCGATCGAGGAGGCCGGCAATTAGGAATGAGCAATTAGGAATTCCTAATTGCTCATTGGGTCTTCGCCCTCCTCAGCTCAAAGTTCTTCCCGAGGTATACCTTCCGCACGGTCTCATCCGCAGCAAGCTCTTCGGCGGTGCCCTGCTTCAGGATCTTGCCCTCGAACAGCAGGTAGGCGCGGTCGGTGATGCTGAGCGTTTCTTGTACGTTGTGGTCGGTGATGAGCACACCGATGTTGCGTTTCTTCAGTTGGCTCACGATGCCCTGGATATCCTCCACGGCGATGGGGTCCACGCCTGCGAAGGGCTCGTCCAGCAGGATGAACTTCGGCTCGGTGGCCAGGGCCCGGGCGATCTCGGTGCGTCGGCGTTCGCCTCCGCTGAGCACGTCGCCCATGTTCTTCCGCACATGCTGCAGGTGGAACTCGTCAAGCAGTTCCTCCAACTTTCGCACCTGCTCGGTCTTCGGCAGGTCGCTCATCTCCAGGATCGCGCGGATGTTGTCCTCCACGCTGAGCTTGCGGAACACGCTGGCCTCCTGGGGCAGGTAGCCGATGCCGCGCTGGGCCCGCTTGTACATGGGCAGGTCGGTGATCTCCTCGGCGTCCAGGAAGATGTGGCCTTCGTTGGGCTTGATGAGGCCCACGATCATGTAGAAGGTAGTGGTCTTGCCAGCGCCGTTGGGGCCGAGCAGGCCCACGATCTCGCCCTGCTTCACTTCCACGCTCACGCCCCCCACCACCGTGCGGCGTTTGTATCGCTTGAACAGGTCGGTGGCGCGGAGCATCAGAAGTTGATGAAGAGCTTCAAACGTATGACGAACGGGGACGTGTTCGGGTGGTCATTGTAGCGCAAGCGCCAGATGGCGTCGACCCGGAGCACCTTGAAGATGTTCTCCACGCCTGCACTGAGCTCCATGTAGGGTCCTCTGTTCAACGTGTACATGCCGGGCAACAGGAGCATTTCCTTCAGGTGCTTCTCCAGGTCGAGGCTGCCTGCCACGGCCTTGCCCACAACCACCTCCCGCCACTTCAAGCGGCGGAACAAGGGCACCCGGTTGAAGAAGAGCCCTTCGAAGTGATGCTCCACCTGGATCTGCCCATACCGGTCGCTGAGGAACTCGAAGAAATTCATGGTGTTGAAGGAGGCGTCGTCCGAATAGAAGGTCTCGTTGCCGCTGTGGATGATGAGCAGGGGATACGGCAAGGCCCCCCAGAGCTTGCCCGCTTCAACGTTGATGCGCATCCACCCCGCAGTGCCGAGCTGCAGCCTCTGGTACACATGGCCGACCACTTTCTGGTAGGCATATTCGCTGTTGCCCAGGTTGGGCAAGCCGAAGGCGAGGTGGAGCTCCAAGGCCGGCCACTTGGTGCCCAGGCTGATCCGTTCGAAATCACCGCTCACGAACTTCTCGTGGTAGGCGAACCGCGTGTTGAGACTGAACTCCGCCGTGCGGATGGCGTCCACCACCTGGAGCTCCAGGGGGTCGGGGATCAACTTCACATACGTGAGCGAACCGCGGGGCAGCAGCGTACGATAGCGCATCATGGCCGTGGTGGTGAAGCCCGTGAACCACTCGCGCTCATAGTTCGCGCGGTACTCCTCCACCATGGTAAGTTTCACGTTGGGACTGCTCCGGAAGGCACTGCTGAGGATGTTGTCCTGCCGGAAGGCGGTGGTGCTCTGGCCCAGCTGCTCGATGTCGCGCTTGTAATAGAGCCCCAGGATCTGGCGGTTCTGTTTGCTCACGAACCCGCGACCGCCGAACTTGTACTTGAACTGCTGGTCGGTGAGCCCATAGGCCAGGTACCCTTCGAACTCGAGCCTCCTGTTGAAGGCTGAACTGGTGCGCCCACCCACCCTGAACCGGTGCCCTTCCACCGGATTGAAGCTGTAGGCGGTGAAATAGGGGCCATAGTCGATGTCACCCTTGCTGTAATAGCCGGTGATCACGGTGCTGATGACATCGATGTAGGTGCGGAAGCGCGGGATGGACTTCATCGTGTCCACCATGTGGTAGATGCTCGCCTCCTTCTCGGTGAGCGGCACATGGCGGTTCTCCTCCCAGAAGGCCTCGGTCTCGCCCGCAGGGTCCTTGGCCACCACCACCTCGTCCGCCCCCTCATAGAAGGCGTCCATCCGGGGTTCATTGATGAGGAAGTCGCGGTAGGTGGCGGTGCGCCGCCCGTAGAATCCCTGGACGGTGTTCGTGTTCTTATCCCCCTTGTCGCGCACCACGTTCAGGTCAACAACGAGCTGGTCCCGCGTGAGCATCCAGATCTCGGGCCTCACTTCCTCGTACTCCTGCTTCACCCAGAACCCCTGTACGAAGTTGAGGTTGGCGCCCTCGTCGATGCCGGCCTCGATGCGGCGCACGGCATAGGTGGTGTCGTTGATCCACATCTCGCCCTCGAAGGCCAGCTCCTGGACGCGCTTGGGAGCGAAGGTGAGCTTGTAGCACCAGTTGTGCCCGATCCAGGCACTGTCCACCAGGTAGTAATCGTAGTAGCCGCGGCCCCCATCGGCAATGGGGCTGATGAAGTTCTTGCCGAAGATGACCAGGAAGTTCTCGTAGATGTTGACGTTCTGGTACATGTCGCCCATGAACTGCGACACACTTTCATTCTCGATGCCGCTCACCTTGTTGGCCTTGATCACCTCCCTTCGCTTTCGGGGCGTCTGGCGGAAGTAGAGGTCGCTCAGGCTCTCGGTCATGAAAATGGGCAGGTACGGCTTGGCATCACTGCTGTCCACGTTCTCGAACACGAAGGCGATGGGCTGGAAGAGTTTCTTCTGCTTGAACTCCTCGGTGATGTCGTTGATGTCGAACTCGATCTTGTTGTAGGCCTCGTACTCGTAGGCCGAGAGCTTCTCGCGGTTGTTCACCGGCTTGTTGGCCACCACGCGTCGGAGGATGGAGAAGGCACTGTTCTCCGAAGGCCTCACCACCAATTCCGTGAGCTCGGCATCAGCGGGCTGCAGCTTCAGGTCGATGACCTGTGCCTTGTCCCGTAAAACAGGTCTGGTGAGCGGCTTGTACCCGACACAGCTCACCCGGATACTGTCGGTGGCGTAGTAGGTCTCGAGCACGTACTGCCCGTCGAGATCGGTGTTCGTACTGATGCGACTGTCCACGAAGCCCACGTTCACGAAGGGCAGCGTTTCGCCGGTCACCGCATCGGATACCGCACCGGTGACACGCGTGGTCTGGGCGCACAGGACCAACGGGACGTGGAGAGCGCACAGGATAAAGAGCAAACGCAGGCAGCGTATCATGCGGTTCAACGGCTCCTGGCCAGGGCGGTAGTGTTCTTTTCTGCGCGCAGTTGTCGTCCATGTGCACGGGCAGCGAGAAGGATGCTGACCTCGTAGAGCAGGAACAGGGGAAGGCTTACCAGGATCTGGCTGGTGACATCGGGAGGCGTGATGATGGCGGCGAGGATCAGGATGGCCACGAAGGCATGCTTGCGATACGTGCGAAGGAAATCAGGGCCCACGAGGCCGATGCGGGTGAGGAAAAGGATGATCAGCGGCATCTGGAACACCACGCCGGTCCAGATGGTGAGGGAGGTCACCGTACCGATGAAACTGTCCAGGTTGATCTCGTTGGCCACCGCATTGGTGGTGCCCACGCGGTAGCTTCCGAGGAACTGGATGCTCATGGGGGTGAGGATGAAATAACCGAAGGCCACCCCCAGCAGGAAGAGGAAGGCCATGGCCCACACGATGCCACCGACGGCGCCGCGCTCCTTGGGGTTGAGGCCTGGCCCGATGAAGCGCCAGAACTGCCAGAGCACGAAGGGCATGGCCAGGATGAAACCGGCCACGAACGACACCAGGAGGTCCGCCATGAACTGCCCGCCCATGGTCTGGTTCTGGAAGGTGAAGCCCACATCCTTGATGCACATGGCGTCGCCGGCACCGGCCCAACGGCCCAGGTCGCACATCCACCGGTAGGTGATGAAGTCGGCACGCTGGGGGGCCAGCACCACCGTGTCGAAGATCGCCGTGCTGAACATAAAGGCCACGATCATGCCCAACACCACGGCGATGGCGCAACGCACCAGCGTCCAACGCAGCTCCTCCAGGTGCTGGAGAAAGCTCATTTCCTTGCCTTGGTCGGCCATGCGGGGTGAGGCGAGCGCGGCGCAGCCGGCCATGACGCAGGGCAGCTCGCACAGGCCCAAAGATAGCGGCATGCCCCGGCGGCCGGGGCCGCAACCGCCTGAACTATGAACAGTTACGGGCGCAACAATGGCCTGGGGCGTCATCGCCTTGTAAACGTTGTTAACGGTCCTTTACGGTTCAAGGCGGTTGCCTTACATTTAAGCATTCAACAGCAGGGCGGCGCTCCAAGGCCGTGTATTCCGTAATGAGGACCAACGTAGAGACATCCCCGAAAGAAGCGCTCGAGCACTTCTTCGGTTTCAGCAGCTTCAAGGGCGAACAGGAGGCGATCATCCAGAACGTTCTGGAAGGCAACAACACCTTCGTGATCATGCCCACCGGGGGCGGCAAGAGCCTTTGCTATCAACTTCCTGCGCTCATGAGCGAAGGCACCGCGATCATCGTGAGCCCGCTGATCGCGCTGATGAAGAACCAAGTGGATGCCATCCGCGGCTTCGGAGGGGAGGAGGGCGTGGCCCACTTCCTGAACAGTTCGCTCTCCCGTACGGAGGCCATCCGCGTGAAGAAGGATATCAAGTCCGGCGTCACCAAGCTCCTGTACGTAGCTCCCGAAAGCCTCACCAAGAAGGAGAACGTGGAGTTCCTGAGCGACATCCAGATCAGCTTCTTCGCCATCGATGAGGCGCACTGCATCAGCGAATGGGGGCATGACTTCCGGCCGGAGTACCGCCGGTTGCGCACCATTTTCGACGAGATCAAGCGTGTGCCCATGATCGCCCTGACGGCCACGGCCACCGAAAAGGTGCAGGAGGACATCCTGAAGAACCTCGACATCCCCGGCGCACGGACCTTCAAGGACTCGTTCAACCGACCCAACCTGTTCTACGAGGTACGACCGAAAGTGAACGTGGGCAAGGAGATCATCAAGTTCGTGAAGCAGCACAGCGGCCGCAGTGGCATCATTTACTGCCTGAGCCGCAAGAAGGTGGAGGAAATGGCCGAGATGCTCAGTGTGAACGGCATCAAGGCGCTGCCCTACCACGCCGGCATGGACGCCGGGCAACGGGCGAGCCACCAGGACAAGTTCCTGATGGAGGAGGTGGACGTGATCGTGGCCACCATCGCCTTCGGCATGGGCATCGACAAGCCCGATGTGCGCTTCGTGATCCACCACGACATCCCCAAGAGCCTGGAGAGCTATTACCAGGAGACCGGTCGCGGCGGCCGCGACGGTGGCGAAGGGATCTGCGTGGCGTTCTACAGCTACAAGGACATCGAGAAGCTGGAGAAGTTCCTTCAAGGCAAGCCCGTGGCGGAGCAGGAGATCGGCAAGCAGCTGCTGGCGGACACCGTAAGCTATGCGGAGACCAGCATGTGCCGGCGGAAGTACCTGCTGCACTACTTCGGTGAGCAATTGCCCGGAGACAATTGCGGGGCCTGCGACAACTGCACCGTACAGCGCGAGTTCTTCGAAGGGAAGGAGGACCTGGACATGGTGCTGGAGGCCGTGAAGGAGAGCAAAGAGCGGCACCGGGCCAAGTTCATCTGCGACCTGCTGACGGGCACGGAGACCAGCGAGATCAAGAACTACAAGGGCGACAAGCTCGCCTGTTATGGATCGGGCAACGAGAAGTCGATCCAGCATTGGATGGCCGTGGTGCGCCAGGCGGTGGTGGGCGGGTTCCTGCACAAGGACATCGAGTCCTATGGCAACCTGAGCCTGACCGCGGAAGGGAAGAAGTTCCACAAGAAGCCATGGAGCATCAGCTTCGTTAAGGAGCGCGATTACACGGGCGATACCGAGGCCGCGGAGGAGGAAGCGGCCAGCATCGCGCGGGAGACCGCGGCGGACCTGCGCCTGATGAAGATGTTGCAGGACCTGCGCTTGGAGGTGTCGCGCAAACACAAGTTGCCCCCCTATGTCATCTTCCAGGAACCCTCGCTGGAGGAAATGACGGTGCGCTACCCCATCACCATCGAAGAGCTCACCCAGGTCACCGGAGTGGGTCCGGGCAAGGCCCAGAAATACGGCAAGGCCTTCGTGGACCTGATCGCGCGGTACGTGGAGGAGAACGACATCGAACGCGCGGAGGAAATGGTGGTGCGCAGTGTGGGGTCGAAAAGCGTCCTGAAGGTGCACATCATCCAGAACGTGGACCGGAAGATGCCCATGGACGCGATCGCCCGGGCCAAGGGCATCAACATGGACGCGCTGCTCACGGAGATGGAGACCATCGTAATGAGCGGCACGCGCATGGACATCAACTACCACCTGAACGACGTGCTGGAGCTCGATGCACAGGAGGAGATCATGGACTATTTCCGAAGCGCGGACACGGATAGCATCGAGAAGGCCCACAAGGAATTCGACGGTGATTTCAGCGAGGAGGAACTGCGCTTGATGCGCCTGAAGTTCATGAGCGAGGTGGCGAACTGATCGACCTGGTACGCGCTCACACGAACCAATGGAGCTTCCAGGGTTGAACCTGAGCGATCAAGGACCGGCGATCTGGTGTCTGAGCGTCCTTGCCTGGGGTCTCATTTGGAGAGGTGGACAACGCTTCACAAAGTCACCTGGCCTGAAGAGCTGGATGGCACGGTCGGAGACCGCTGCGCTCATCATCTACAGCTCCACCTCCTTATTGGTGATGCTGCTGCTTATTGAACTAGACGGCGCCCAAAGAGGTGGTGCCACGCCGTAGACTGTCCGATGAGCCCCAACGACCTCACCCTCATCGCCAAGCACGTGATGAAGCTGCTGGTGGAGCGGCGTTACGATGAACTGGAGCAGGCCACCGGCGGTGTGCGGCTTTCTGCGGATGCGATGATGGATGCGGTGGAGGACATCGGTGCTCCGCTGGTGATGCCACCGGCCGCGGTATGGAACGCCCTTCAGGTCGTCGCCATCCGGAACTGGCCCGGAGCCTTCTCCATCCACGTCGACCTGTACACGGCGCGCGGCCGCTCCACCCATGTGGTGGAGATGACGGTGCACGAAAAGAACGGGAAGCCGGTCATCGAACTGGATGATATCGTGCAACGGTGAAGCGGAGAGGCGGGACCGTTCGTGTTGCTGCTCACTCCGAACCGAGCTCATCCTCCGGCACAAGCCAATAAAGCATGCGGCCTTTGCGCTCGCCAGTGTAAGTGAGGAAAAAACCGATGGGCTGTATGTAGTCCGTTTCATCCACACCGACGAAGGCGTTGAAGTAGAGACTTTGAGACCGTACGAAGTCGAAGTTCAGCGCGTACAGTCCGGCTCTGGCTGTGAAGTCGGCGTCCAGGCTGTCCGCGAAGGAGATCTTGGTCAGTAGTGTATCCACCACGATACCATCCGCGTTCGACAACTGGATCCGGTACGCACGGTCGAAGTTCGATGCGCCGCTGCCCACGCCGGTGATGCGCAGGTGATGGCGCACATTGTAAAGGCTCAGGGTCGTTTCGGTTACGGTGGTGTCGGCATCCAACTCGGCAATGCGCGCCTCCAGTTCCGGGGTAGGCCATGACCCACATGTATCCGCAATCTCCAGCTCTAGTTCTGCGGGCGCGGGTGGTGCGCCACATCCCACCAACAAGGCAATGAAAAGCGCGGGCATGTAATTCATTGCCGTGCCAACAACGTTTACCCTCATTGCAATTCCGCCAGCGCCCCCAAGATCATCATCGCGGCCCCGATGTCCATCGCATCCTCATCGATGTCAAAAGCCGCCGTGTGCAGGCCGCTCTGCGTGCCCGGTATCGCGGGGTTCCCGGTGCCCAGGCGGAAGAAGCAGCCGGGCATCACGTGCGTATAGTAGGCGAAGTCCTCCGCGCCCATGCGGATGTCCATGTCCAGCACGTTCTCAGCGCCCACCAGGTCCACAGCCACGGCCCGCATCCGTGCGGTGAGCTCCGGGTCGTTCTTCACCACGGGCGAACCCTTCACGATGCGGAGCTCCGCCTCGCCGCCCATCTCCTTGGCGATCGCCGCGCTCACATGCGGGAGCAGTTCGTGCAGGCGGGCACGCAGTTCCTCGTTGAAGGTGCGCAGGGTGCCATCCAGGACGGCCATGTCCGGAACGATGTTGGTGGCACCGTTGGCGATGAACTTACCGAAGCTCATCACCATGGGCTCACCCTCGGGCACCGCGGAGCGCGCCTCGGCATAGAGCGCAGGCAGCAGCCGGGCCGCGATGAGGATGGGGTCGACCAGACGGTCGCGCACCGAGGCATGCCCGCCCCTGCCCTTCACCGTGAGGTAGAGCTCGTCCGCGGCGGCCATGAAGGGGCCGCTTCGGAAGCCCAGCTTGCCGAGGGCCAGCTCCGGCGTCACATGCTGCCCCAGGATCCCTGCAGGCTTCGGGTCGTTGAACACGCCTTCCTTCACCAGCAACGATGCGCCGCCGGGTTCCTTCTCCTCCCCCGGCTGGAATACGAGCATCACGGTGCCCGACCAGTGCTCGCGCAGGCGATGCAACGCGACCCCGGCGCCAAGCACCATGGCCGTGTGCGCATCGTGCCCGCAGGCGTGCATCACACCCGGCACCGTGGAGCAGTACGCCGGCTTGCCCTCCTCCAAGATCGGCAGTGCGTCGAGGTCCGCGCGCAACGCGAAGCAGCGGTCGCTCGGCCCACGTGTGCCGCGCACCAGGGCGATCGCACCGGTGCCTGCGGAGTCCGGTGTCAAGCGGCCCACGCCATCGCGCACTTCGATGCCTTCAGCGCGCAATTGCTCCACCACATAGCGCACCGTGCCGGTCTCCTGGAACGACAGCTCCGGATGCGCGTGCAAATGCCGGCGCCACTGTACGAGTTGCTCCCGCAGGGCGGCCAGCTGGCCCTTGATCGTGTCGATCACTTGCCGAAGATGAGCTTGAGGGCGGCCACGATCATGAACACACCGAAGACCTTCTTCACAATGTCCGCTGGAAGCGCGAGCGCCACCTTGCTGCCCATGAAGCCGCCCAGCACAAAGGCCCCTGCGATGATGGCGACGGCCTTGAGGTCGAGCGGATGGACCTTGTGGTAGTTCCACGCGGCCAGGAACACCACCGGCAATACGAGCACGGCAAGGCTTGTGCCTTGTGCCTGATGCTGTTCGTACCCGAGCAGCCAGACGAGCGCGGGCACCATCACAATGCCACCTCCGATCCCCACGAAGCCGCTCAGCAAACCGGCAGCAAGACCGATGAGCAGGAGCAGGAGGACGGTTGCGACAGGCATGGCGGATCAGATGTCGAGGCCCAGGGAGAAATGGAAGATGCTCTTCTGGATCACCCCGTCGTCCACGCCCCACGCCCAGTCACCGCGCATGAAGTAGCCGAGGATCCGCGTGTGCAACCCGAAGCCATAACTGCCCAGGATGGGTTCGCGCTGGTTGAGGATGGTGATGGTGAGCGGATTGCGGTCGATCACCTGTTGATTGAAGGTGTTGTCCGGGCTGTACGGATCGGTCCCCGTCCAGGCCGTGCCCAGGTCCGCGAAGCCCACGATCTGGAAGTTCTGGATCAGGTCGCTGCGGATCGGCTTGTTGAGCAGGTAGCGGAACAAGGGCACACGCACTTCAGTGTTCACGAGGGCGAAGCTGCTTCCGTTCCGGGCGTTGTAGTAGAAGCCGCGCAAGGGCACACCGGACGCCTGATAGGTGTAGTTCTGTGAGAAGTCGATGGGCACGGAACCATCGATCTTGGGGAAGAACCAATTGTCCACCCCACCCATGAAGAACAGGACCTTTCTGCTGCCGAAGGAGGAGCTCCCGGCCAGGCGGGTCACCCAGATGATCTCCCGGTGGATGCTCATCGAATGCCGCAGGTCAAGGCCCACCACCTGCATATCGGTTTCACGCTCGTCAGGCTGGATGTAATACTCTCCGAAGAACTTCAGCTTCCATCCGGTCCAGAGGTTCAACCCCCGTGGGATCGAGCTGTCATAGACGTACTCCAGCCGGGTTCCGGCCATGTGATCGCTGAAGTTGGGCGCGCGCAGGGTGACCCCATCGGTGCTCTGGACCACATAGCGGTCGTTGCGGTACATCAGCGACCCGCGCACGCTGGCCAGTTCGCTCAACGGCCAGGAAAGGCGGCCGGTGACCTGGTGGGTCTGCAGCTTGAGCAACGCCTGCCCGCTGAAATCCTGAAGGCTCTGGCGCTGGAAGATGATGTCCTTGTCCATGCGGCGCTTCAGGTTCGTGAAGCGGAGCATATAGTCGTTGTTGTTGAGGTCGAGCGCAAGACGGAAGCCGCCCACGACCTTGTAATCCTCGAACAGGTCGCTGGCGCCCATGCTGATCATGCCGCTCAGTCCGGGGTTGATGGCCCCCGGACCGGCCAGGGGTTGGTAGAACTGTGCGTTATAGGTGTTGCCCAACTGGGTGAGCACCTCATCGGTGGCGAAGTTCACATTGTAGTTCCGTTGATCCGGGAACTGGAGCGCTACACCCCGGACCGCGAGCGGGATGCTGTCCTGTCCCTGAACGGTCGCGGGGGGCCCTGGGGGGGCGGTGATGGCCACATTGCCCGGCTGCGTGTTGGCACGTTCGTCCGCGAAACGGTAGTCACGCACATCCACGCCATTGGAGGTGGTGTCCGCCGGGAACTGCGGATCCACCTTCACCACCGGGCTCATGTCGTCGGCGATCGCACCGCCGGTCCGGTCCTCGCGTTGGTCAGGGCCGGGGAACGGGGGATCCTGACCCTGGGCCGTCCGCGCACCGGTCGTGGAACCGAACAGGAAGCGGTACTTGCCGTCCTGGTACATCAACTGGCTGTAGGTGTTCCGACGGGCGTTCACCTCCTGTTCCAGGATGCTCCGCTTCAGGTCCGTGATCCTGTTCTGTCGGGTGAAATAGCGGTAATGCACCGTGGTGTCAATGCCGGAGATGGTACTGTCATAGGTCACCAGCCAGCGGTTCTGAAGCCCCCCCTGGTCACTGAGGAAGGTGTAGCTCGCGCTGTCGTACTGCGCAGGCTGGGTCTCGTTGTAGGCCGGTGTTCCGCTCAACCGCTTCAGCACCGGTGCGCGGTTCAGCAGATCGAGGACGAAAATGTCCCGCGTGGCCCGGTAATAGGTCACGTCCTTCACCACACGAAGCGTGTCATCCGTGCGGTCACTGCTGAAGATCACCCCCTCATCGCCATCCACGAAACGGGGTTCCAGGTCGTCGTACAGGTCATCGGTGAGCTGCTCCTGCCGGTTGCCGATGGCATAGTACAGGTACAGGTCGGTATGACCCTCCCGCACCGCACTGAACACCATGCGTTGGCCGTCGGCGCTGTACGCCATGCTCAGGATCTTCTCCAGCAGGAACACGGGCTTCGAAACGGTCTTCCGGTCGTCGATCGTGTAGGTCTCCAGGAAGAGCTCGCCACGTCGTTCCACCGCGTAGGTGAGCGCCCGGCCCGTGGGGTGCCAGGCGAGCACGGGAAAACTGCGGTCCACGATGCGGTTAAGCTTCTTCTCCCCTTTCAGGATGCGCCGCAACTTGTCTTCGGTGCGATCGTAGAGCCAGAGCTTGTACTGACCCATCTCATTGCTCACCCACGCCGCATGCCGTCCATCGGGGCTCAACTTGAACTGGCTGTAGGTGCGGGTCTTCCGGGTCTTCACCGGGATGCTCTCCAGGATGGCCTCATCCCGGGCACGGTCCTCCTGGGCGTAGCGCTCGCGGTAGTAGGCATTGGACTCCTGTTGGAGGGACTTGAGGCCCACACCCAGAACATACAGGAAGCCCCCCTCGGGATTGCGGCTCACCCGCGTCATGTACAGGATGTTGGGGATCACACTGGGGCCGTACACCTCGGCCACGTAGGCCCACAGGGCCTGTCCCGCCAGGGTGGCATCCTCGCCGGTCAAGCGGTTCAACTTGTCGAAACGCCCGTTCAAAATGCCATCGCGGATGCGGCTCGCAGCAATGGGGTCCCAGGGTCCGGTGGCATGTGCGATGACGCCCTTGGTGTACCATTCCGGCAGGTTCAGCAGGGCGCTGTTCCGCAGCACCTCGCGCCAATTACCGCCGTACATCATGCGGTCCAGCATCACTTGCGCGATGCCGGATCGCACCTGCCGATCGAGCGAAGCATGGTCACCCTCGTTGTACACGAAGATCTTCGTACCCACGATCCGGGTGACCCCGCCAATGTTGTAGGTCTCGTCGGTAGTGATGCCGATGTTGCTCTGCCGGAAGTCGGTGAGGGAGTTGTACACCACGAACTGCAGGCGCTCGTCGATGGTGTGATCGAAAAAGGACTCGAGGTCCTTCTTGTTCGCGTGAGCGCTGTAGGCCACGTAGCGGGCCACATCCCGGCCACCCTTGTAGAAATACGTCTCCAGTTGGTCGAACCGGTAGTACTGCCAGAGGAAATCCTGGTACTGGACCCGGTTCTTTCCGTACTCCTGGAACGAGCCGTTGTAGAACTGCCCACGCGCACCGGTGACCAATGCCAGCAGGACCAGCGTGGGCATCAGGCGCTTGAAGGGGAGCTTCGACCAGGAGAACACCGTAGGGAAGTTAACTACTTTCGAAGCCGATCTGTTGGCTTCCGCTCCGCGAATTTCAGGCTTTTCCGCTCGTGCTGCACATCGCCTCCTTCACCTTCAACCCCTTTCAGGAGAACACCTACGTGGTGCACGATGGTCGCGAGGCCATTCTGGTGGATCCCGGATGTTGGAACGGCGGGGAGGAGCATGAACTGGAGACCTATCTGACGGAGAACGGGCTGAAGCCGGTCCGACTTGTGCTCACCCACGCCCACATCGACCATGTGTTCGGCTGCGCGTGGGTGGAACAGCGCTACGGCCTGAAGCCGTGGATGCACCGGGCGGACCTGGACCTGCTTCACGGAGCCCCGGCCCAGGGCCGGATGTACGGCGTGCATTGCGACCCCTCTCCGGAACCCGAAGGCTTCCTGGCGGAAGGCGACAAGGTCCTGCTTGGGAATGCAGGAATGGAGGTGCTCTTCGTGCCTGGCCACGCTCCCGGGCACATCGCTCTGTACAACACGGAGCAGCGCTTCGTGATCCTCGGCGATGTGCTGTTCCAGCGGAGCATCGGGCGCACGGACCTGCCCGGAGGCGACCTTGAGACCTTGTTGACGAGCATCGCCACCAAGCTGCTGCCGTTGGGGGATGATGTGGTGGTCCACTGCGGTCATGGACCGTCCACCACCATCGGTGCCGAACGGAAAGGGAATCCGTTCCTGAAGGCACTGCAGCAGACTTGATCGGCACGCGGGCCTATTGTCCCGGAAGCGTCGGCTTCACGGTCCGGCTCTTCTCGAACCCGTTGTGCTTGATCGGCGGCGGGCAGTCGAAACCTTCACGGGCCCGCAGGAACAGGAAGCGCACACTGAAGATCAGCGGGCGGTAGCGGCTACTGAACCACTGCACCTGCCCCAAGCCCTCGTCCTGCGGCACCATGCTGAACACCGGTGTCTCGATCGCCGGTATCAGGATCAGGTTCCCGGTGAGCTTGAATCCGTAGCCCAGCTTGAAATGCACTTGAGCCCATAGGTCCGGCGGGAAGGTGTGGCCGTTCAGCAGGGAGTCGCCGGTGTGCTCGTAGTCACTGCCCAGGCGATAGTCCACGTTGGCGCCAAGGCTCAGTTGCACGAACTGGTAGTCGAACGTGGGGATGAACTTGTTGGCGTTGGCATTGAAGGTGAGCACGCGCTCTGCGAAGGTGCCTTCCCCGGTCATGGTGGAGACACTGTCGCCGCGCATCAGGTTTCCCGCGTAGGACTCGCTCCCCCGCAGGTTCTTGTAGGCCAGCCCCACATCGAAATAATCCACGACCACTGGATCACGCGTGTACCAGGTGAGCCCGCCTTCGAGGTAAAAGCCAAGACGGCCATCGGGGTCGTAGGTGGTGGTGTACACCGTATCCGCGCTCCGGAACACTTCCTCCTCTTCGTTCTTGAAACGGGGCAGTGTGTAGGTGAGCCCCGGCGCCACGAACCACCCGATGCGCTTGGCCTGGCCCTCCAACGGGATGATGTCCTTGCGCTTGCGGTCATAAAGGCTCTGGCCCATGGCGGACAGCCCGGACACGAACAACAGGACGATCAGCAGGCTTCGTTGCATCGCCCTGCAAGTTGGTTCCGCCATCAGGTCCTCAACGCCACCCGAAGCCCGAACGTATCAACGGGAGCGTGTGGGCATCAGGGATTCCTGTGAAGCGGATCTGGCAACCTCAGGGTCCACTCCGTGAGACCCTGAGGGAAAAGAGACATCGCGTTCAGCCAGCCGAACGTGGTGGGGTATTGAGGTTGGAAAGCCACACATCCGGTGAGGCCATGGACGAGCATATATTTCGGTGCGAAACGCATTATGAACCTTCATGGAACTTGAGCCAGGGCATTGGGTAAGGACCATGGATCCCGGCATCTGGCAGATCGAGCGCATCGACCACCAGCTGGACCATGGGACCGAAAGCGACGGCCGCATCGTGTTCTGCAAACGGCTGCTGAACGACCGCTTCAAGCGCGCCTTCGACCGGTCGAGCTTCCACATCTCACTGATCGACCCCATCGGTGAGCGGGACCGGATCGAACTGGAACGTTTCATGACCGACCATCCCAAGGTGATGGCCGAGTTCATGCGCTACCACAAGCCGTGCGACCTGCTCTACAACGCGGCGTTCCATGTCAGCGATGCCGCTGATCATGCATCATTCAAGCAACGTGTGACCGAGCGCCTTGGAGACCTGCGCCATGGCCTTCACCGCAGCGACCTTGAGGCGCTGCTCCGTGGCGAGCATGAGCGCTCATCGCACACAACGGTCAGGAATATCACGGTCCAGTTCGTATCACCCGATCAGCTGCTGCGCGAAGGCAGGCCGGTATTCACCGAGTACCGGTTCCTCGACCGCTGAGGGTCAGGCCATGGTCGTCAGCAACTCCAACGCTTTCCTCTCCACCGCCTCACTCTCCCACTGATCCTCGATGTTCGGGAGCGCCAGCACCTGTTCCATGATACGGTCGTGGCGCAGGCCTTCGTCCCACGCGGTCTTGTAGCCGATGTCGCTGAACTTCACCTGGCTGTAGAGCGGCAGCCACTTGTCCGGGTGCTTGGCCTGCAGGCGTCCTTCGATCTTCTTGCGCAGGATGAATTGCGGGTCGGCCACCAGGTCGCGCATCTCCACGAAGTTGCGGAGGCTGAGGTCGGCGATGGCATCGCCGTTGGGCTTGCGGGCCTTGCCGTAGGCGTCGAGCACGGTGCCCCAATTGTCGTCGCCGTGCTCGTTCAGCAGGTCGTTCAGCACCTTGCAATCCTCATAGCCCGCGTTCATGCCTTCGCCATAGAAGGGCACGATGGCGTGGGCCGCATCACCGATCAGCGCCACCTTGTCCTTGTGCGTCCAAGGGCCGCAGCGGATGATGGCGAGGTTGCTCTGGGGGTTGCGGAAGTACTGCTCGGCGAGATCGGGCAGCATGGGGATGGCGTCCGCGAAGTGCGCCTCGAAGAAGCGCATCAGGTCCTTCTCATCCTTGATGCTACTGAAGGAGAACTCGCCGTCATGTGGCATGAAGAGCGTGCCGGTGAAGCCACCGTCCTGGTTGGCGAGCCCCATCATCATGAAGTAGCGTCGCGCCCAAATGTGCAGGCACTGCGGGTCCATCTTCGGCGTGCCGTCCGCGTTGCTGGGGAAGGCGATCTCCTTGTAGTCGTGTTCGATGAAGCTCTGGCTGAAGTTGAAGCGGCCCTTCATCATCTCCTGGCGCACGGCGCTGGGCGCACCATCGCTGCCGAAGACCACATCGGCCGGGACGGCGCTGGCCTGGCCG
Source organism: Flavobacteriales bacterium (assembly GCA_044346705.1). Taxonomy (GTDB): domain Bacteria; phylum Bacteroidota; class Bacteroidia; order Flavobacteriales_F; family PHOS-HE28; genus PHOS-HE28. The sequence continues at coordinate 32,500 of JBIIYP010000012.1, read as the reverse complement.
GTCTGTTCATCGACGAAGGTGCAGGTACCGGTATCCAGATGGACGCCTGCACATCGGTGGTTGAAGTGGAGCTTCACGTTGGGGAACTTCTCCGCCTCCGTGAGCATCACCCGGTTCAACTCGCCACGGCTCACGCTGTGGATCGCGCGTCCGTCGATGCTGTAGGGCAATCGTGTGGTCTGGCCGTCACGGTCATGGGTCATGCGCGCGTACACCGGCACCACGATGCGCTCCACGGCCTCCTGGACACCCGCGGCCTTCAACGCCGTCCAGCCGCGATGACTTACCACCAGGTTGATGCTTCGACCTGCATACAGGTTCGCCTTGCGGGGATCCGCGCGTCGCTCGAAGAGGTTCACCGTATGCCCACGCTTGGCGAGGAACACGGAGAGCAAGCTGCCGACCAGCCCGCCGCCGACGATGGTGATGTTCTTCATGGCGCTATCGCGAATGTGCAAATGGGAGAATATGAAAAGGGGGAAAGGGAGAACTGAGGGAATGAGGGGATGAACGAAGGAACACGGCCATTCACGAACGCTGACCGAACATCGATCCTACGACCGGAGCCACCGAGGTCAAGTTCACATGTCCTCATTCCCACATTTCCACATTTCATACCGTGAGGCTGGCGCGAAGCGCTTCACCGAAACGGAAGACATCCTCGAAACTGTTGTAGATCGGTACCGGGGCGACACGGATCACGTTGGGTTCACGCCAATCGGCTATCACGCCGCGTTCGGTCAGCTTGTTGAAGAGGGCCTTACCGTGTCCATGGGCAAGGATGCTCAACTGGCAACCGCGCTGTGCGGGATCGTTCGGGGTGATCACTTCGAGGTTCGTGCCCGTGGCTTTCGCCACTTCAGCAATGATGAACGCCAGGTACCCGGTCAGTTGTTCGCTCTTGGCCCGAAGGTTCGCGATGCCCGCACGGTCGAACTGCTCCAGGGCCACTCGGTGCACGGCCATGCTGAACACCGGTGCGTTGCTCACCTGCCAGGCTTCGGCCGTGGGCATGGGCTTGAAGGTGCGGTCCATCTTGAAGCGCTCGGCCTTGTCATGTCCCCACCAACCGGCGAAGAGCGGCAAGCCCTTGCCGAGATGGCGCTGGTGCACGAAGGCTCCGGCCACGCTGCCGGGCCCGCTGTTCAGGTACTTGTAGGTACACCAGCACGCGAAGTCAGCGCCGATGTCGTGGAGCTTCAGGTGCAGGTTGCCGGCGGCATGGGCCAGGTCGAAACCGACATTGGCTCCCACTGCGTGTGCGGCCTTCGTGATCGCGGACAGGTCGAAGGCCTGACCCGTGTAGAAGTTCACACCGCCGAAGCAGACCAGTGCGAGCGTGTCGCCCAGCTCGTTGATCTTCGCCACGATGTCCTCGGTGCGCAGGGTGTGTTCACCGGCACGGGGCTGTACCTCCACCAGGTCCTTCTCCGGATCACCGCCATGGAAGGCGATCTGCGAAGCGAAGGCATAGGTGTCGCTCGGGAAGGGACGGGTCTCGGTGAGGATCTTCGTCCGCTTTCCTGCAGGGCGATAGAAGGACACCAGCAGGAAATGCAAGTTGCTGGTGAGCTGGTTCATCACTACCACCTCCTCTGGAAGCGCACCGACCATCCGCGCGGTGCTTGCGGTGAGCTCCTCGTGGTAACTGTACCATGGGTGCTTCGCCAGGAAATGGCCTTCCACCCCGAAACGGGCCCAGTCGTCGAGCTCCTGTTTCAGGGCATCAGCGGCGGCCTTGGGTTGAAGCCCGAGCGAGTTGCCGGTGAAATAGATCACGGGCTTCCCCTGATGCTGGGGGAAATGGAACTCGTCGCGGAACGCGCGCAGCGGATCGGCTGTGTCCTGGGCCTTGGCGAAAGCGGGGGTGTTCTCGAAGATGACCGGCATGTGACCTGTAGTGCGTGCGAAAGTAGGAGCTTCGCACTCCTCCTACATGAGGAACATCACATGAAGCGCGATCGGTCGGAGCAGTTGTACAAGGAAGCCCTGGAGCTCTTTCCCGGCGGAGTGAACAGTCCTGTTCGGGCTTTCCGATCGGTGGGCGGCACGCCCATCTTCTTCACGCGCGGCGAGGGCGCCCTGCTGCACGACGTGGACGGCAACACCTTCATCGACCTGTGCCACAGCTGGGGTCCGCTGATCCTGGGGCATGCCCATCCGGCGGTGGTGGAGGCGATCACCAAGCGCGTGGCGCTGGGTACCACGTTCGGTGCGCCGACCGAAGAAGAGAACAAGTTGGCCCGACTGATCATGGACCACATCCCCTTCGTGCAACGCTTGCGTTTCGTGAGCAGCGGCACGGAAGCGGTGCAGAGCGCGATCCGGCTTGCGCGTGGCGCCACCCAGCGGGACCTGATCCTGAAGTTCGACGGCTGCTACCACGGCCACGTGGACAGCCTGCTGGTGAACGCGGGCAGCGGGCTGGCCACCTTCGGAACCTCGTCCAGCGCCGGTGTGCCGGAGGAATTGGCGAAGCTCACACTGGTGGTGCCGCTGAACGACCTGGCCGCGTTGGAAACGGTGTTCCGTACACACGGTGCGCAGCTCGCCGGCGCGATCATCGAGCCGATCCCCGCGAACAACGGCCTGCTGCTCCAGGAACGGACCTTCCTGCAACGCCTGCGCGAGCTTTGCACGGAACACGGCGCAGTGCTCATTCTGGATGAAGTGATCAGCGGCTTCCGCGTCGGTTTCGCCGGTTCGTTCTGCAGCTTTGGGATCGTGCCCGACCTGGTGACCTACGGCAAGATCATCGGTGGCGGCATGCCGGTGGGTGCTTATGGCGGACGGCTCGACCTGATGAAGCACGTAGCTCCCGAAGGCCCGGTGTACCAAGCAGGCACCTTGAGCGGCAACCCGGTAGCCATGGCGGCTGGTCATGCGCAGCTCACCGAATGCCTGAAGCCAGGATTCTACCAAGCACTGGAAGCAAAGACCGCCTTGCTCTGTACCCTCGTGAACGCCCATGCGAAGGCCAGGGGTTATACCTACCACCTGGACCACATCGGCTCCATCTTCTGGGGCTTCTTCGCGGACGCGGATCACATCCGTCGGGCCGACGCGATCGAAAGCGCGAGCATGAAGACCTACGCGAAGCTGCACGCGGCCTTGCTGGAACGGGGGGTGTACGCGGCGCCCAGCGGATATGAGGTCGGCTTCCTTTCCTCCGCGCACACCGATGCGCAGGTGCAGCAGGTGGCCCGGGCCATGTGCGAGGCGTTGGATGCGGTGATGTGATCAGAGAAGCGTGCCCAGCCACCACAGCATGGGCACCAGCACAAGCACACCGTCCACGAGCAGGTCGTGGTAGAGCGGTCCGCGATCCGGTCGGGACCGAACGACAAGGACCAAGGTGACCAGATAGCCCAATGCGCCGAGCAGGTCCTCCCACGCTGGCGTCGGTGTGATGCCCGGTTCATCCATGGCCCTTGCGAGGTAGGCCAGAAGGAGGAGCACGGAAACCGGATAGAGCAGCAACACGACCGCCAATGCCTTGGCCGAACGTGGTCCCATCACTTGCGGAATGGTGCGCAGATCATGCGGGTCCGATACCTGGTCACGCAGATCGAACGTGATGGCCAGCGGAAGGAAGAAGGTGAACTGTAAAGCGAGCAGCGATCCGGAGCGTTCCGCACGCTGGTCCATTCCATTCATCGCCAACGGCAGACCGATGGTGACCAGCGACCACGCGGCCGCGATGAGCAGCGCCTTCAGCAAGGGCACCCACCTCAGCCCGGTCGTTCTTCCGCCCACCAACCGTGGTGGCACCACGTAGAACAGCGTGACGAACGCTGCGGGCCAGAGGAGCCGAAAGAGCGCCAAGGCATGCGGCAACGCGAGCGCCGTTCCGCACCCGAGACAGAACAGCGCGAAGTACAACAACGGCTTCTTGTTCGCCCTGAACCAGGCCAAGTGAGGTGCGCCCCCAAGCTCGGGATGGTCCATCCGTGCCCACCGCATGAAGGTGTAGCCGACGATCGTTCCGCAGAAGGCCAACAGGGGTGCGCGCCAACCTGCAAGGTCCAACAGCTCTTGCATCCAGGCGGTCTGCACGGCCGCACCCAAGGCCAGCCACACATGTCCGTACACCAGGATCCGCAACACCGGGTTCCGGATGCCCTGGACCATGGCGCTAGGGGTTCTGGTTCGGGTTGATGATGAGCTGCCGCACGAGCAGCCCCGCCACCACGCCGACCGTGGTGCTCAGCAGGCTGTTCACCACGCGCTTGGGCCGGCCCACTGCGGAGTAACCCGTGGCGTAGTACTCATCCCCTTCCATGAGCGGATCGCGCACCGAACCCGGGGTCACATGCACACGCGGCCAGGCCATGAGCCCGGCATAGACCGGCGGAATGAGCAAGGAGTTCACTTCCAGGTCCATGGCGACCACCAGGCCGGCACCCAGCAGGAAACCGCCCCAGACCGGCACACGCGGCTTGTAGCCGATCCGCGCATCCTGCTCGCCCTTGATGTACCACCGCATCTGGTCCACGGTGAGGTCATTGCCGAACGCGGGATCATGGAAGTACCACACCTTCTCCAGGCCCAGGCTGTCGGTGACACTGAACACGCTTTCCGTGGGCTCCCGGCGCTCCAGCAGGCTCCCCTTGTGCGTTTCGAGATAGCGTACCTCAAGGGTGCTCTGGCCCACCACGCGACCGCTCAGCTCCTGTCCGTTCATGAGCAGGATGCGGTCCTGACAGAGGGCAGGCCGCAGGAGCAGGAACAGGAGCGGAAGGAGTAACGTGCGCATTCGCCGGGCCAATGTAGACAAGGATCACACGAACAAGAATGGACCGCATGTGTTCACCCCACACAGGTCAGGAACAGGGGTGAAAGTGCCCCGTATATTTGGCCGCTTTTCTTGAATCCTCGACCCCATGGACATCGTCACCTATCAAGAGCGCCACATCGGACCGAACGAAGCGGACACACAGGCCATGCTGAAGGCCATCGGTGTGTCAACGCTCGATGAACTGATCGACCGCACCGTGCCGAAAGGCATCCGTTCGCCGGAGCCGCTGGATGTGGGGGAGCCGATGGGAGAGCTGGAGTTCCTGGAGCACATGCGGGACATCGGGATGAACAACAAGCGCTTCCGCAGTTATATCGGGCTGGGCTTCCATGGCACGGTGGTCCCGCAGCCGATCCTGCGCAACATCATGGAGAATCCGGGATGGTACACGGCCTACACGCCCTATCAAGCCGAGATCTCGCAAGGGCGGCTCGAGGCCCTGCTGAACTTCCAAACGATGTGCAGCGACCTTACCGGCCTTCCGATCGCCAATGCCTCCCTGCTCGATGAGGCCACGGCGATCGCCGAGGCGATGCACATGCTTTACGCCGCGCGCCCGAAGGAACTGGCGCACGCCAACAAATTCTTCGCCGATAAGGGCCTGTACCCCCAGAACATCGATGTGCTCCGCACCCGTTGCGGACCGATCGGTGTGGAACTGGTGATCGGCGATGCGAAGGACATGGACCCGGCGGACGGCTATTTCGCCATGGCGCTGCAATACCCTGCCGCCGATGGCAGCGTGAACGACTACCGCGGCATCGTCGCCAAGGCCAAGGCCGCAGGCGTGCGCACCGCCGTTTGCGCGGATATCCTATCCCTGGTGCTCCTGACGCCTCCCGGCGAATGGGGCGCCGATGTGTGCGTGGGGAACAGCCAGCGCTTCGGTGTACCGATGGGCTATGGGGGGCCGCATGCCGCGTTCTTCAGTACCACGGAGGAATACAAGCGCCTCCTCCCCGGCCGGATCATCGGGGTGAGCCAGGACCGCCGCGGACGCCGGGGCCTGCGCATGGCCCTGCAGACCCGCGAGCAGCACATCCGCCGCGACAAGGCGACCAGCAACATCTGCACGGCCCAGGCCCTGCTCGCGGTGATGGCCGGCATGTACGCGGTGTATCATGGTCCCGACGGTCTGAAGCGGATCGCGCACCATGTGCAGGGCCTCACGCTCCAGTTGGCCCATGGTGCCAAGGCGCTTGGCTACGCCGTGTCGAACAACGGCTACTTCGACACGCTCACCCTCACGGGCGCCAGTGGCGATGCGGTCCGAAAAGCGTTCGAGGCACGCTTGATCAACGGTCGGTATCACGGCAATGGGGTGACCATCACACTCGATGAGACGGTGCGGGCGAAGGACCTGAACGATCTGCTCGCCGGTCTCGCCGAGGCCATGGGCAAGCCGTCCATCACGGCAAGCGCGAACGGATCCAACTCGGAGGTACCCAAGGACCTGCAGCGGAAGAGCACCTTCCTGGCGCACCCGGTCTTCAACACGCATCACACAGAGACCGAGTTGATGCGGTACATGAAGAAGCTTGAGAACAAGGACTTCTCCCTGGTGCATGGCATGATACCCTTGGGCTCCTGCACCATGAAGTTGAACGCTGCCTCCACGCTCTGGGCGATCACCCGACCGGAGTGGGCCTACATCCACCCGTTCGCACCGGTGGATCAAGTGCAGGGCTACCAGCAGGTGCTCACCGAACTGAGCGAAGCGCTGGCGAAGGCCACTGGCTTCACTGCGGTGAGCCTGCAACCCAACAGCGGTGCCCAGGGCGAATACGCCGGCCTGCTGGTGATCCGTGCCTACCACCAGGCACGCGGGGACAAGCACCGCAACATCGCGCTGATCCCTTCCTCCGCGCACGGGACCAATCCCGCAAGTGCCGTGATGGCCGGCATGCAGGTGGTGGTGGTCAAAGCCGATGAGGAAGGTCATGTGGATGTGGCGGATCTGCGAGCCAAAGCCGAACAGTACAAGGACACGCTCAGCTGTCTGATGGTGACCTATCCGAGCACGCACGGCGTGTATGAGGAGAGCATCAAGGACATCACGTCCACCATCCACGCCAACGGTGGCCTGGTGTACATGGACGGTGCGAACATGAACGCACAGGTCGGCCTTACGAGCCCCGGCGATATCGGCGCCGATGTATGCCACCTCAACCTGCACAAGACCTTCGCCATCCCCCACGGTGGCGGTGGTCCCGGCATGGGGCCCATCTGTGTCAATGACAAGTTGAAGCCCTTCCTGCCCGGCCACCCGCTGATCAAGACAGGTGGTGACCAGGCGGTGAACGCGGTGAGCAGTGCCCCCTGGGGCAGCGCGCTGATCCTGCTGATCAGTTACGCCTACATCAAGATGCTGGGTGGCAAGGGCCTCACCGACGCTACGCGCTATGCGATCCTCAACGCCAACTACATCAAGGTAAAGCTGGAGAAGCACTACCCGATCCTTTACACCGGCACACAAGGCATGGTGGCCCACGAGATGATCCTGGACTGCCGGGAGTTCAAGCGCACGGCCGGCATTGAAGTGAGCGACATCGCAAAGCGCCTTATGGACTACGGATTCCACGCCCCGACCGTGTCGTTCCCCGTGGCCGAGACGCTGATGGTGGAACCCACCGAGAGCGAAGCCAAACCTGAACTGGACCGCTTCATCGAGGCCATGATCCGTATCCGTCACGAGATCGCAGAACTGGAGAACGGCACTGCGGACAAGGCGGACAACGTGCTGAAGATGGCTCCGCATACCTGCGATGAGGTCTGCGGCGACACCTGGAGCCATCCCTATGACCGCGAAAAGGCCGCCTTCCCGGTAAGCGCGAACCGCGACTGGAAGTACTGGCCCACCGTGAACCGTGTGGACAATGCCTTCGGCGATCGCAACCTGATCTGCACCTGTCCTCCGGTGGAGGACTACGCGATGCAGGAGGCCTGAGCACCGCTTCGAACAGGTCCGATCCATCACTTAACGCACCGCTGCTCCCTGCGGCGATGCGTTGCTTTCGGAAGCTGACTTGCCTGCTCTTGCGGTGGCGCCGACCGCTCGCCCGGTTCGTCCCATAAGCGTCCCGTTCCACTAGCACCAACCGTTTGCACGGCGTTCCCTCCGGTCCATGGCCGGCGATCATCGGCGGTCCACCCATCGGCCCAACACCCCGCCATACGCAACACGGCGCCCTGCTCCTCGGCCGGTTGGTGGTGCTCCACGCCGCAGCGCAGCGCTCGCAACAATCCGGTAGCAGCCAGGAAAAGGAACCGCTCACCGCTTGCAGGGGCAGGGTCCCCGTTGGAGGACCCTCGCTGCTTCCTGGCCTGTGACATCCGGCTACCTTTGCGCACCTTCCCGGCCTATCGCCCTCGCATGACCCGCCTGCTCCAGACCCTCCTCTTGTCCGCCAGCCTGCTCCCTCACGCAACGATGGCGGGAAAGGGACCGGGCAACGGCGCTCCCAAAAGCATCTGCCTCCTGGGGGCCGACTTCGGTTCGGGGATCCCGGCGGGTTGGTCCGTGGGTGCACCTGTGGAACAGCAGGATGAATTGGGCAATGGGCTCGGCACGTTCGTGGATGCCTGGACCACGGGGACCTCGGCCACAGCGCGGGTGAACGGGTATTTTCCCGTGCCGGACATCCCCTCGGGGAACAGCTTCGCCATGGCGAACGACGATGCCACGCCCTGCAATTGTGCCATGAACGATGTGGCGCTCACGTCCCCTGTGATCGACCTCAGCGGTGTGCAGAACGCCGCCATGCGGTTCCGCGCGTTCAACAACGGCGCCTTCGGAGGGGGTGATGGTGTGGTGGAGGCCAGCGGTGACGGGAACACCTGGACAGCAGTGGCGACCATCGGTGCAATACCCCATGTGTGGCAGTGGTTCCAGGCGGACCTGTCCGCGTTCGATGGGTCATCCGCGGTCCGCGTTCGGATCCGGTGGAGCGACAATGGCGGTTGGGCCGGTGGCCTTGCCATCGACGACATCTGCGTCAATGCGCGGCCTGCGCATGACCTCGTGCTCCTTGATGCCTTTCTCAGCGATGCGCAGGTCACTGCCTTCGATGGCACCCGGCGCACCTTGGGCTACACCCAACTGCCGGTCGAACAGGCCGATACGCTGGTGGTGAAGATCGTGGTGTTCAACTCCGGCAGCCTTGCCGCGATCAACGCCACCTGCAGTGTGACCATCAGCCTCAACGGCACGGCACAGGGCACGTTCACCGTAACGGTGCCGGCCATCGGTGCCGGCGGAACGGATACCCTGTTCATCAACACCGGATGGCTGCCGATGGCCCCAGGCGATCTCGAAGCCACCTTCATGATCACCGCCTTAAGCGTGGATGAAGCGCCCTCTGACAATACCGCCATACGGTCGCTCTACTTGACCGGTACCGGGTTGGACCAAGGGAACAACGCCATGGCACTGGACGACAGCACGGTGACCGGATCCATCTTCAACGAAGGCGAGGATTACGCGGTAGCTGTGCGCTTGGAGCCAACGCGACCGGGCAGCCTGGCCTACGCTGTGGGATTCCTGCCTGGAGAAGGATGCTTCGCGAACGGGCGGCTGGTGGGCAAATTGCTCGACCAGCAATTCAACCTGCTGGCCTCTTCCTTGGAGCACGCGCTCACCCAGGTGGAGATCGACGATGCGCTCACCAAGGGCACCATGGTCTATCTGCCGTTCATCCTGCCCCATGCCTTGGACGGGGAGGCTGATGTGTATGCCGTTATCGAGCATGAAAGCGACAGTGGTGCGGTGACGGTTGCCTTGGGCCAGGCGGCCACGCATGGCAGCGCGATGTTCTTCGATGGTCCCGGTGTGGATTGGGACTACCTGTTGAACGTACCCATGGTCCGGCTCTACCTGTCAACTCCCGAGGTGGGCGTGGTGGAAGTTCCGGAGCGGCAGCTCTCCCTGCGGATCGCGCCCAACCCGGTGAGCCAGGTGGCGGTTGTGCAGGTGGAAGGCTCTTTCGGCACCCAGGATTGGGCTGTGATGGATCTGCGGGGCCGTATCGTATTGAACGGCAGGTCTTCTTCACCTCGGTTCGAAGTGCCTGTATCCCAGCTGGCTCCAGGCAGCTACGTGCTTCAGGTCCGTTCGGGAGGATCGGTCCGCGCAGGCCGCCTGATGGTGGCGCGCTAGGTCCTTGGACCTGTATATCGCAGCCCTGTTCTGCCAGGGTCCCGAGCAGCGGATCCGGTCCAACGGATGTCCTTTCTCCGGAACCTTTCTGTGATGGACCGTTCCGGACCGGTCGAGCCGGTTGGCCCGATCACTGAACTGTCCTACTTTCGGAGCTTCCCAAGAAAAACCTTCAGCACATGAACCTTCACTACACTGCGATCCTGGCCCTGCTTGCAGCCGGGACCGTGAACGGACAATGGGCGCAGCCCCGCCCGCGAACGAATGACCTCGGTACCAACGAACAGGGATTCCGCAGGTTCCTGAACGATGGGTCCAAGGACAAGGACAAGGACCACGCTGGCGCCGCGAAGGCAGCGGGCGACACGGTGTTCTACGAGGACTTCGCGAACGGTCTGGCCGGGAACAACGGCGTGGGCGCATGGTCCCGCAGCGGCCCTCACGGCAGCATCTGGAAGTACGACACGAATGGCCCACTGGGTGCTTACAGCAACGCTGGCGAGATCATCGAGAGCACCACTGCTGCCAACGGCTTCATGATCTTCGATGCCGACCGCGCGAACAGCGACACCACCGCGAACCCGCCCACCCCATTGGCGAGCTTCACCACATGGGACGGCTACCTCGTGTCCCCGGTGCTGGACCTGACGGCCACTCCACTGGTGCACCTCTCCTTCCAGATGAAGATGCGCTGGTGCTGCAGCACCGCCAGCGGCCACTTCGTGGACATCAGCAGCGACGGTGGCGCAACCTGGCCCACGCGCGTCGAAGTCCGCCAGGAAGGCCATAACACCAACATCGATCCCGGCACCTACGGTGTCTATATCAACATGGCCCAGGCCATCTCCGGCAACCCGGCCAACGTGCGCTTCCGCATCGCCTGGGAGGGCAGCTTCACCACCAATATGACCCACTACCACTGGCAGGTGGACGACGTGGTGATCACCGAGAGCCCGAGCAATGACATGGTGCTGAAGAACACCCAGATCGACGATTACTTCAACGACGGCAACGTGTTCGATGGCTCCGGCCTCAACATCGAGTACTCGATCTACCCGTTCAGCCAGGTGCGTGAGATGACCCTGAAGAGCAAGGTGCTCAATGACGGATCGGCGACCCAGACCAACGTGCAGATGGCGGTGGACGTCACCAACGGTGGTGGCACCTCGGTGTTCACCGGTTCCAACACCCTGGCCTCAATGGCAACGGGCGTGTTGGATAGCATTCAGGTGGACGGCTATACCCCGGCTGCAACGACGGCTGATTACGACGTGACCTACACCCTCACGAGCGACGCACCGGACGAGCGTCCGGATGACAACACCAAGGTGCTTTCCTTCCAGGTGAAGGAGTTCGAGTACGCGTATGATCGAGGCAGCCGTGATGGCCGCCAAGGCAACACCACCACGCTGGGCGCACCGCTGGAGTACTCTGCCGGTAACATCTTCTCCATTGTGAACGATGGTACGGCCTACGGCATCAAGATCGCCATCGCCAGCAACACCACCACGCAGACCACCCCGGTCGGTGAGCAGGTGCAGGGCACGATCTACGACGGCAACCTCGACCCCATCGCGGAGACCGACCTGCACGAGATCACCGCAGCGAATTTGAACACCAACGGGCAGAACAAGTTCGTCACGCTTCCCTTGCTGACGCCGCTTGATGTGCTGGCCGGTGAGGAGCTCTTCGTCACCATGCAGTACTTCGGCGGAGCCGCTCCGGTCTACGTGGCCACCAGCGGACTTGCGGCCACGGCTGCGGGCCTGCTGCTCGACCCTGCCGAGGCCAACCCCCTGTTCCTCGTCACTGGTCGTCCGATGGTGCGTTTATTGTTCGATCCGAGCGTGGGCATCGAGGAGGGCGACTTCCAGAACGGTGTGGGCCTTGGCCAGAGCTTCCCCAACCCTGCCAACGACCAGGTCACCATTCCCTTCGAACTGCGCACGGGAGATCGTGTGCGCGTGGAGCTGCATGATGTGAGCGGCAAGCTCGTGCGTGTGCTGGAGGATGCCAACCGCGCTGGCGGTGCGCACCGTCTCAACGTGAACGTTAGCGCGCTGAACGAGGGCATCTATTTCTACACGCTCACCAGCGGTGACGTGCGCCTTACGAAGCGCATGACGGTGGTGCGTTGATCAGACCGAAGCATGGGAAAGCCCTCCGGCACTGCCGGGGGGCTTTTCATTTCCCACGTTCCATCCCGCCCCGAACGAATGACCACGCCTCCTTGGGCACGATGTGCGGCGTGGCATCAACGCTTCCTACATTAAGCCCTTCAAACCCTTGTTGCCATGAACCGACACTACGCGATCCTCGCGCTATTGCTCCACGCACCGCTGCTTGCGCAGCAGGTTAACCAGCCGCTGCCACTCCATCCGGAAGGGCGGCACACCGGCCAGGTGCCGGCCGTCAAAATGCCCCAGGGCGCGCCCAAGGGCTCCAGCTATTACAACGAGTCCTTCGACACCAGCCTGAACGGCTGGACCGTCTTGAGCGGTGTGGGCAACGTGGACTGGGCATGGACGAACACCGGCCCCGGCCCCACGAGCAGCACCTATCCCGTACCCGTGCTGAACACCAGCACACCCAGCGGCTGGGCCATCTTCGATGACGACTACCTCGGCCAATCGGGGGTGCAGGCGGGATCCTCCCTCATCAGTCCCGTGATCGACCTCAGCGCAGCACCCGCCAACCTGAAGCTCGAGTTCGATCAGTTCTTCCAGGAGTTCAGCGACCCTGACGTGGAGACCTGGGTGGGCGTGAGCACCGACGGAGGCAGCACCTGGAACGAGCTCCTGATCAACGAAGGCGTGGGCCGTGATGCGCGGCCGAACCCCGAACTGGTGGATGTGAACATCAGCGCGTGGGTCGCCGGGAACCCCGCCAACGTGCAGTTGCGCTTCCGCTACCTGGCCACCTGGGATTACGGCTGGCAGATCGATAACATCGTGATCAACGAGCTGCCCACCAACGACATGGGCATCCTGACAGCGCGCAAGACCAGCTTCGATTTCGTCAACACCGGCGTGGCGAACATCGACTACAGCATCTACCCGGTGGAGCAGGTCCGTCCCATGCTGCTCAATGCCAAGGTGAAGAACAAAGGATTCGATGACCAGACCAATGTGGTGCTCACCGGCAGCGTTGACGGCCCTGGTGGAAATGAGTTCAACGCCACCAGCAATACCCTGGCCCTCTCGGTCCCCGACCAAGTGGACAGCCTTGCCGTGCAGGGATTCACCCCGAGCGGTGCGATCGGCACCTACACGGTGAACATCGCGGTGGCCCAGAACGAGACCGACGACAACCTGGGCAACAACACACGCACAGAGACCTTCCAGGTGGATGAGTGCATCTGGGCGCATGATGACGGCGTATGCCAGCAGCTCCAGACCGCCGGCCCGAACAACCTGACGGACCAGATGGAGGTGGGCAACTACTTCGATGTGGCGAACGACGGCAGTTCCCTTTACGCCATTGAAGTGGCCATGCATGAGGACACCCCGGACGGCACGCTCATTTACGCCGTGGTGCGCGACGAGAACCTCGACGAAGTGGCGATCAGCGATGAGGTGGAAGTGGTCGCCAGCACCCTGAACGGCATTGGAGGCAGCAACTTCATCACGATCCTCTTCAACGACCCCGTGGAACTGCTGCAGGGCAATGCCTACTGCCTGATGGTCGGTGGCTTCGGCGGTGCCGACCAGATCTCGGTCTGCACCAGCGGCATCAGCGATGCCCAGGTGAGCATCCTGTCCTACCCGCAGGCCGCTGCGCCCAACAACTTCTATGTCACCAAGACACCGATGGTGCGTGGCGTGCTCAGCGCCGCTTGCGCCGGTGTGGGCATCGCGGAGAACAACGCCTTGGTTTCCGGCGTGCAGGCCTGGCCGAACCCGTTCAGCAGCACCGCCGACATCCGGTTCGAACTGGCCACGAGCGCCGAGGTGACCGTGGAGCTCCGGGACATGACCGGCCGCCTGGTCCGCTCGGAGCGCCTGGGCCGTCGCGCTGCCGGCATGCAGCAGGTGCAGCTCGATGGCCAGCAGTTGGCCGATGGGATCTACAGCTACACCATCGCAGCGGACGGCCTCCGGACCTCCGGTACGCTGGTCCATGCGGCGCATTGACCTTCACGATCTTCAAGCGAAAAGCCCCGTTCCTCGGAACGGGGCTTTTCGTTGGCGGTTGAGCCGGATCAGCGACCCTTGAGGGACTTGCGCACCTGGCGCATGAGGCCACTGGCGAAGATGAAATCGTTCAACTCGGCGTTGTCATTGTCCAGCAGTTCATCCTTCGTGCCCTGCCACCACTTCCGGCCTTCATGGATGAAGACGATGTTATCCCCCGCATCCATCACGCTGTTCATGTCGTGCGTGATCATGATCGTCGTGGTGTTGTACTCTTCCGTGATCTCCCGGATGAGGTCATCGATCACGATGCTGGTCTGGGGGTCAAGGCCGCTGTTGGGTTCATCAACGAAGAGGTACTTCGGGTTCATGGCGATGGCGCGCGCGATGCCCACACGCTTCTGCATTCCCCCGCTGAGTTCGCTCGGGAACAACTTCTCCTTGCCTTCGATCCTCACGCGCTCAAGGCAGAGCGCTGCACGGTCGCGCATCTCGCCCTCGTTCATGGTGGCGAACATCTGCAAGGGGAACATGACGTTCTCCATCACGGTGAGCGAATCGAACAAGGCGCTGCTCTGGAAAAGCATCCCGATCTCCTGTCGCACCTGCCGCTTCTCCTCCTTGTCCATGTCGTGGAACGAGGCCCCTTCGTAGAGCACCTTTCCTTCCTCGGGCACATAGAGCCCCACGATGCACTTGGCCAGCACGCTCTTGCCGCTGCCGCTCTTCCCGATGATCTGGTTCACCTTGCCTTTGGCGAACACGGCGTTGATGTCCGAGAGCACCTGCACCGCTCCGAAGCGCTTGCTGAGGCCGACCACCTCGATCATAGCAGGAGCATTTGGGTGAGCAGGTAGTTCATGATCAGGATCACGACGTCGCTGTACACCACGGCCTTGGTGCTGCTGATGCCCACCTCGCGCGTGCCGCCACTGGTGTAGTACCCGTGGTAGGCTGAAATGGTGGTGATGACGATGGCGAAGACCACGGTCTTGATCAGCGCATAAGTGACATGGTAGGGGTTGAAATCGAACTGGATGCCCTCGAGGTAGCTCGCGGAGCTCACGAGGCCGGAGAGCGTTCCGGCCAGGTAGCCTCCGAAGATGCTGAGGAACATGCTGATGATGATCAGGAAGGGGTTGATCAGCACGCAGGCGATGATCTTGGGCAGGATCAGGTATCCGGCGGAGTTCACCCCCATGATGTCCAGGGCGTCGATCTGTTCGCGCACCCGCATGGAACCGATCTCCGCCGCGATGGTGGACCCCACCTTGCCGGCCAGGATCAGGGAAATGATCGTGGGGCTGAACTCCAGAATGGTGCTCTGCCGGGCAGTGAACCCGACCACGTAGAGCGGGATCAAGGGCGAATCGATGTTCGTCTTGGTCTGAATGGTGATCACCGCACCCATGAACACCGAGAGCAGCGCCACAATACCTAAGCTCCTGACCCCCAATAGGTCAGCCTCCTCCAAGATGCGCTTCCAATACAGGCCTATCCGCTCCGGCCTGCTGAAGGTCTCGCCCAGCAGAAGGAAATAGCGCCCGATATGGAAAAAGAGGTTCACGAGGTTGTACGACCGGCCGAAAATAGACCATCCGGAGGAGGCCCCGCACACCGGGCACAAGGCCTTTCCACAGCGGGTGGTGAACCCTACATTTGCCCATACCTGTCGGCGGACAGGCGAAAAAATGACCAGCCTGCGCCCGACCCCCTCCCTTTCGACGTGGCTCGGTGCGTGGATCCTTCTGGCAGCAATGCTCACCGGATGTGCCTCGGGACCGAGGTACGGTGCGCAGCGCAAGAAGAAGAAGGGATGCGATTGTCCGCATTGGAACCGGGTACCGAGCCACAGCAATGAGCTGCGATCGGCCACGAAGAAGTTGAACGGACCCGACCGCCCTTTCGATGCAACGTACCTCTGACCTGCTCAAGCTGCGGTCCCACCTGCCGGCTTCGGCCTATCCCGTGGTGGAGAACTGGCTGCGCCGCAACCCGGTGGCCGTGCGCGTGTCGCGGACACGCGCCACCAAGCTGGGCGACTACCGGGTGGCCACACGCACCATGCCCCATCGCATCAGCGTGAATGAAGAGCTCAACAAGTACGCCTTCCTCGCGGTGCTGGTGCATGAGTTCGCGCATTACGTGACCTTCCAGAAATACAAGCGGCACCAGCCCCACGGCAAGGAATGGAAAGCCGAGTACAAGCGCATGATGCGACCCTTCATGAGCCGTGCGGTGTTCCCGCAGGACGTGCTGCAGGCCTTGGAGCTTCACCTGAACGACGCACCCAGCAGCAGCTGCACGGACCACGGCCTGATGCGCATCCTCCGGCGCTACGACAAAGACCCGAAACCCTTCCTGGAGGAGCTCGGCGAAAGCACCATTTTCAGATTCAACCAAAAGCTCTTCGTGAAAGGCCCTGAACTGCGGACCCGGTATCGCTGCCGTTGCCTCAACGACCGCCGGATCTACCTCATCGACCGCATGGCCGAAGTGCACGTCGAACAGCCCCTCCAGACCCGCCGCGCCTCCTAGGCAAGCGGCCAGTGACCCTCCAGCATGAGCGACCGTCATACGTATTGCGTGATCATGGCCGGCGGCATCGGAAGCCGCTTCTGGCCCATGAGCCGCACGGCATACCCCAAGCAGTTCCTCGATTTCCTGGGCCTGGGCCGAACCCTCATCCAACAGACCTTCGACCGCTTCCTGGCCCTGTGCCCACCGGAGAACATCCTGGTGGTGACCAATGCCCAGTACGCGTCCATCGTCAAGGCCCAATTGCCGCAGCTCAAGGAGGACCAGATCCTGCTGGAGCCCAGCCGCCGGAATACCGCTCCCTGTGTGGCCTATGCCAACCACGTGATCGCCAAGCGCGACCCTGAGGCACGCATCATCGTTGCGCCCAGCGATCACCTGGTGATGAAGGAGAGCGAATTCCACGACACCGTGCATGTCGCCCTGGAACAAGCCACCACGCACGATTGCCTCGTGACCCTCGGCATCATGCCCAGCCGGCCCGATACGGGGTACGGCTACATCCAGTTCAGCGACGAGGCCGGAACCACCCACCCACGCGTGAAGCGCGTCCGCACCTTCACGGAGAAACCGGACCACGATACCGCGCTGAAGTTCCTGGAAAGCGGGGAGTTCCTGTGGAACAGCGGGATCTTCATCTGGACCGCGAAGAGCATCCGAAAAGCCTTTGCCACCCACCTACCGGAGATGGAGAAGGCCTTTGAGGCCGGCCGTGATGCCTACGGCACCGCAGCGGAGGCCCGCTTCATCGAAGGGGTGTACAGCGAATGCGCCAACATCAGCATCGACTACGGGATCATGGAGAAGGCCAAGAACGTCTTCGTGGTCACCAGCGATTTCGGGTGGAGCGACCTGGGCACCTGGGGCAGCCTGTACGAACACCTGCCACACGACGCCAACGGAAACGCCACCGTGGGCGAGCAAGTGATGCTCTACGACAGTGCCCGCAACGTGGTGCACATGCACGATGACCGCCTGGTGGTGCTCCAAGGGTTGGAGGACTACATCGTGGTGAGCACAAAGGACGCGCTGCTTGTGGTGCGCAAGCACGATGAGCAGAAGATCAAGCAGTTCGTGAACGACGCCACCGCCGAGTGGGGCGATCGATTCGTCTAGAGCATCGTCATGTTCCGATCTCTATTCGATGAAGAGGGGGATGGTCACAAGGACCTTCTTGTGAAGTTGGACGTTATGATCTCATCGGCCTGGTTGGTTGACACTTACTACCTCTTGGAGTCATGTAATGGTGATGACTTCACATCCGCCGCTCACTCCTACTTGGAATGGGTGACGACAGAACTCACGAAGGATCGAACAGATGTTTTCTTCATTCCTATTGATCTCTCGGACCAAAACTTCGGTGGATTCTTCGTGGAAAGACAGAAAAGAGGTTTGCTGCTATTCCAATATGGGACCCGTGGATCTGTGCCTACCTTCACTTTCAGCTTCTCGCATCCATCATCTCAAAGCTTGGATCGAGCATCCTTCAAATTGGATGCCCCCGTATTGATATCCCGCGAAGGTGCCTTGAACGGTCTTGCTTGGAGCCTGAACCGGTTGGAGCGCTTGAGCGCAGGACAAGGTTGAGTTTCTTCAGTTCACTGCCCTCGGGCCATGCCCCTCACCACTGTACCTCCCCACCCGTGTCCTCCGCCTACACGCTGATCACCCGTCCTGAAGAGCTCACCGCCCTCATGGAGCGGCTTTCCACGGAGCCGATCGTGGCTTTGGACACCGAAGCCAGCAGTTTCCACCGGTACACCGAGAAGATCTGCCTGATCCAGCTGAGCACGCGCGACACCACCTGGCTGGTGGACCCACTGGCCCTGCCCGACCTTGAGACGTTGGGTAAGGCGCTGGCCGCCGCCGATACCGAATGGGTGATCCACGATGCCGACTACGACCTGCGGATGTTGAAGCGGGCCGGTGATCACCGCATCCAACGGGTGTTCGACACCATGGTGGCCGCTGAACTCCTCAACGAGCCGGAGCTGGGCCTGGCCGCGAACCTGAAGAAGCACTTCGGCGTAACGCTGGACAAGCGCTTCCAAAAGGCGGATTGGAGCAAGCGCCCGTTGCCTGCGGACATGTTGGCCTATGCAGCGATGGACACCACGCACCTCATCGGCCTGCGCGACATCCTGAAGAAGAAGCTGGAGGACATGGGCCGCTGGGCCTGGGCCGAGGAGGAGTTCGCCCACCTGGTGGGGATACCCTATGCCGAAACCGGAGCCGAGGAGCCGGGTTACCTGCGCATCAAGGGCGCCAAGGCCCTGAAGCCCCGCCAGCTGGCCGTGCTCCGCGAACTGCACGCCTGGCGCGATGGCCTTGCCGAACGCCTGGACCGGGCGCCCTTCATGGTGCTCGGCAACGACACGCTGCTCGACCTGAGCAAGGAACCGCCCGCAGACCTTCCCGCGCTGGGCAAGCGCAAAGGGGTCGGTGAGAACGCCCTTCAACGCAACGGCCCCGCGATCATGAAAGCCATTGAGCATGGCCTTGCCCTTCCCAAGGAACAATGGCCCCGGCTGGAGCGCCCCAAGCGCTACGACCGCGATGATGCATACGAGGAGCGCCTCAAGCGGTTGAAGGTGGTGCGCGAAGAGCTGATGGTCGAACATGAGCTGCGCCCCGGCATCGTATGCCCGAACTACGTGCTGGCCGACATCGCCCGGTTGCTGCCGCGCTCACCCGATGAGCTCGCTGCCCTGCCGGGCCTGCGCCGCTGGCAGGTGGACGTGTTCGGCGCTCGCCTGCTCGCCTCGCTCTGATCTTTTTCGCGACCCTGTGTGACCATGGTCACAGAAATCACATAGTGACATAGCTATACATTTGTGGCGTCAAGGAACGACCATGTCAACGACGACGCTCGAACAACGTGTGGGAACGGAGAAGCTGGTGCGCGCCAGTGAACTGCTGAAGGTGGCCGCCCACCCGCAGCGCCTGGCGATCCTGGACCTGCTGGGCGGAAAGAAGCGCATGTGCGTGAACGACCTGGTGGAAGCGCTCGGTATTGAGCAGGCCATCCTGAGCCAGCACCTGACACTGATGCGCGACAAGGGCTTGCTCGGTGTGGAGAAGGAGGGCAAGTACAGTTTCTACCACGTGGAACAGCCGCGCTTCCTGAAGATCATCAGGAACATCGAACACTGCTGCGAAACCCTTTGAGCATGGAGATCCTCGGATACATCGGAGCAGTCCTCATGGGGCTATCGCTGGGCTTGATCGGCGGGGGCGGGTCCATCCTCACGGTCCCGATCCTGGTCTACCTGTTCAGTGTGGATGCGGTGCTGGCCACGGCCTATTCACTGTTCATCGTGGGCCTTACCAGCTTGATCGGTTCGTTCAGCCACATGCGCATGGGCAATATCCATTGGCGCACGGCCATCGTATTCGGCATTCCGAGCATCATCGCCGTGTTCCTCACCCGGGCCTACCTCGTGCCGGCGCTTCCCGACCCGCTGTTCTCCATCGGCGGCATCGCTGTGAACAAGGCCTTCGGCCTGCTCATCCTCTTCGCCTTGCTCATGGTCGCTGCCGCCTACAGCATGATCCGAAAGCCGAAGCAGGCCGCGGCCTTACCAAGCGGGGAGGTCGCCTTCAACTACCCCCTGATCCTGGCTGAGGGTGCGGTCGTGGGCACGATCACCGGCCTGGTGGGTGCCGGAGGTGGATTCCTCATCATCCCGGCCCTAGTGCTGCTCGCCAAGCTTCCCATGAAACAGGCGGTGGGCACCTCGCTCATCATCATCGCGGCCAAGTCGCTCATCGGCTTCACCGGCGACCTGAAGGGCAACGAGGTCATCGACTGGAACTTCCTGCTGGTGTTCTCGGCGATCGCCATCGTCGGCATCATCGCCGGAAGCGTTCTCAGCAAGCGCATCCCCAACGAGAAGCTCAAGCCCGCCTTCGGCTGGTTCGTGCTCGCCATGGGCATCTACATCATCACCAAGGAGCTCTCGAACCTCAACTAAGCCAAGCCTACCGGCACCCAACAACCCGCAATCCCAACCACCATGAAAGTCGAACAGATCTACACGGGCTGCCTGGCCCAGGGCGCCTACTACATCGAGAGCAACGGCGAGGCCGTGATCATCGATCCGCTCCGCGAAACGCGACCCTACCTCGAGCGCGCGGAGAAGAGCGGCGCGAAGATCACGTACGTGCTGGAGACGCACTTCCATGCCGACTTCGTCAGCGGTCACCTCGACCTCTCGAAAAAGACCGGTGCCACCATCGTTTACGGCCCCAACGCCAACCCCACGTTCGCGGCGCACATCGCCACCGACGGCGAGGAGCTCAAGGTGGGCAAGCTCACCATCAAGGTGCTGCACACCCCCGGTCATACCATGGAGAGCACCACCTACCTGCTCCTCGACGAGAACGGCAAGCCCCATTGCATCTTCAGCGGCGACACGCTCTTCATCGGTGACGTGGGACGTCCGGACCTCGCGCAGAAGATGGGATCCATCACCCAGGAGGACCTGGCCGGGTACCTGTACGATTCGCTGCACACCAAGATCATGACCCTGCCCGATGACGTGCTGGTGTACCCCGCACACGGGGCCGGTAGCGCCTGTGGCAAGAACATGAGCAAGGAGACCTTCGACACGCTGGGCAACCAGAAGAAGGTCAACTATGCGCTCAAGGCCGCCACCAAGGAGCAGTTCATCAAGGAGGTGACCGACGGCCTGCTGCCGCCGCCCGCCTACTTCCCCCAGAACGTGGCCATGAACAAGGGTGTGATCCAGAGCGTGGACACGGTGAAGGAGAAAGGCCTGCGCGCGTTGGAGCCCGCCCAGTTCGAACTGGTGGCCGAGACCGAAGGTGCACTGGTGCTCGACACGCGTGGGGCACAGACCTTCAAGGACGGCTTCGTGCCACGCAGCATCAACATCGGCATCAAGGGCGACTTCGCACCCTGGGTGGGCGCCATGATCCCCGACGTGAAGCACCCGCTGCTGCTGGTGACGGACGAAGGCATGGAGGATGAAGTGGTGACGCGCCTGGCCCGCGTGGGCTACGACAACGTGTTCGGCTACCTCAAGGGCGGCGTCGCCGCATGGAAGGCCGCCGGTCTCGATGTGGACTCCCTGGAGAGTATCTCCGCCGAAGAGTTCGCCGAACGCTTCAACGCCGGCAAGCTTCGCGTGGTGGATGTGCGGAAGGACGGCGAGTACGCGGCCGAGCACGTGGACGGTGCCTGGCACGCCTCGCTCCAGTACATCAACCAGAACCTCGCGGCCTTCAGCAAGGAGGAGCCCAACTACATCCACTGCGCGGGCGGATACCGCAGCATGGTGGCGGCCAGCCTGTTGAAGTCGCGCGGATACCACAACGTGATCGACGTGGCCGGTGGCTTCAACGCGATCAAGAAGACCGAGTTGAAGGTGACGGACTACGTCTGCCCCAGCACCCTCAAGAAGTAGGAACACCAAGGAGGAAGGCCCGGGCCGCGAGGTCCGGGCCTTTTCCGGCGCTAACGACCACCCTGAAGATCGTCATCATCCAACGTCGAACCCCATGCTCGAAACCCTCAAGCAACCCTGGCCCTGGTACGTGGCCGGTGCGCTCATCGGCCTCACCGTGCCCTACCTGCTGCTGGTGGGCAACAAGACCTTCGGCATCAGCAGTTCGCTGCGCCACCTCTGCGCGGCCTGTGTGCCGGGGAACATCAAGTTCTTCCAATACGACTGGAAGAAGGAGCTGTGGAACCTCTTCTTCGTGGGCGGTATCGCCGTGGGCGCGCTCATCGGTGCACAGTTCCTGAGCACCCCCGACCCGATCGTGCTGGCGGGGTCCACGCAGGACTACCTGGCCACCAAGGGCATCACTGACACGGCTCAGCTGCTACCCTCCGAGATCTTCAGCTGGGACCACCTCTTCACCATCCGTGGCTTCGTCTTCATCGTGCTTGGGGGGTTCATGGTCGGCTTCGGCACGCGCTGGGCGGGTGGTTGCACCAGTGGCCACGCCATCATGGGCCTCAGCAGCCTGCAATGGCCGAGCCTGGTGGCCACCGTCATGTTCATGATCGGCGGCATCGTCATGACGTGGTTCATCCTTCCCTTCCTCCTCACCCTCTGAAGCCATGGAGCACACCTTCCAACATACCCCCACCCCGCAGGAGCTCGCCGATCTGAAGGCGCGGGAACTGGATTCGATCTGCGTCAACGAAAGCGAACTGAAGCACCCCTGGTGGTACAACTTCAAGTACGCCGCCTGGGGCATCCTCTTCGGCATCGTCTTCGTGAAGGCCGAGATCATCAGCTGGTTCCGGATCCAGGAGATGTTCCGCTTCGAGAGCTTCCACATGTACGGCGTGATCGGCACGGCCGTGATCGTCGGCCTCATCAGCGTGCAGCTCATCCAACGGCTCAAGCTCCGGACCGTGCATGGAGAGACGATCCACATCCCGAAGAAGGAGTTCAACAAGGGCAACATCTACGGCGCGCTGATCTTCGGGCTGGGCTGGGCCATCACCGGTGCCTGCCCCGGCCCCTTGTTCGCACAGGTCGGCGCGGGGTTCTCCGTGGTCCTCGTCACCTTCCTGAGCGCGGTGGCCGGCACCTATGTCTACGGTCGCTTCCGCGATAACCTCCCCCATTGATCACCGGCCATGACCGCGCCGCTCATCGTCCTCTTCGCCGCCATGGTGGTGTTCATCTACCTCGGGGTGGTGGACCAGGCCGCGCAGGTGTTGAGCGAACGTGTGGGGATCCCGTTCAATGAGCGACGTTCGCGGTGGACCCGTGGGCTGGTCCTGGCGGTGATCGGGGGCATGGTGTTGGTGATGGCCCTGCCCAGGGACCTGTTCGAACCACCGCCACCCACCGTGGCCTCCTACACGGCGGACAGCCTTTGGCTAGGTCCGGACACCCTGCAGCTCGCCTTCCTCGATACCGAGCGTGAAGCGCAGGTCCTCTATGGGCGTGAGCTCATCCGCAACACGGCCTACTACCTTGGACCGAAGGGGACCGTGGGTGCGTTGACCAACGGCATGGACTGCGAGAACTGCCACCTCGATGCGGGCACCAAGCCATGGGGCAATAACTACGGAGCCGTCTGGAGCACCTACCCGAAGTTCCGTGAGCGCAGCGGTGCGGTGGAGACCGTAGCGAAGCGGGTGAATGACTGCTTCGAACGCAGCCTCAACGGACAGGCACTGGACACCAACGGCCGCGAGATGCAGGCGATCCTCGCCTACATGGAGTGGCTCGGTAGTGGGATCAAGCCGAAGCAAAAGCCGAAGGGCAGCGGCATCGTGGAACTGGCCTACCTGGACCGTGCCGCGGACACCACCAACGGGGCCGCGATCTACATGGCCAAGTGCATGAGCTGCCACCAGGGCGATGGGCAGGGCGTACTCGCTGCGTCGGGAACCACCTACCAATACCCGCCGCTCTGGGGTGAGCACAGCTACAACATCGGCGCGGGGCTCTACCGCATGAGCCGGTTCGCAGGCTACGTGAAGGCGAACATGCCGCAGGGCGCCACCTGGGAGAGCCCGCTCCTCACGGATGAGGAGGCGTGGGATGTGGCCGCCTACATCAACTCGCGCCAGCGCCCCCCCCGCGACCTCTCCAAGGACTGGCCGAAGATCGCGGGCAAGCCTGTGGACCATCCCTTCGGGCCCTACGCGGACGCATTCCCCGAAAGCCAACATAAGTTCGGACCCTTCGGTCCCATCGCCGCGGCGAATTCCTCGACCCCGCTCGGCCCAACAGACACTAAAAAATGAGCACCATCGAACACCTTCCCGGATGCACCTGTGGTGCGCATGACGAGCCGGAGAACGGCGTGAGCCGCAGGCAGATGCTCCGCTCCCTCGGTGCGTTGGGCGCAGGCTTGACGCTCGGCCCCACCCTGGCCATGGGGGCGCTCGGCGACGAACAGCAAAGAAGGGCGCTGGTGGGCAGCAAGGCGGTACAGAATGGCAAGGCAACGAAGTTCACCATCCTCCACACCAGCGACATCCACGCACAACTGCACACGCACGACGAGTTCTTCTATGAGAACAAGCAGGCGGTGTACAAGAAGCGCGGCGGCTTCGGCGTGCTGAAGACGATGATCGACACGTTGCGCGCGGAGGACCCGGAGAACACCATCGTTATCGACGGCGGTGACTGCTTCCAGGGCGGCGGTGTTGCGGCCATGAGCGAAGGACGCGCGATCGTGCCCCTGATGGACCGCATCGGATACGACCTTGTGCTTCCCGGCAACTGGGAGGTGATCTATGGCAAGGAGATGATGCTGAAGGACCTCGGGGCCTACAAGGCCGACAAGGTCTGCGCGAACATGTTCCACGCGTCCTATCCGGATGCCGCGCTTGCTTCAGGCGACAGGAACGCCGAACTGAAGGGCGAGCTCATCTTCCCGCCCTACTGGACCAAGCGTGTGGCGGGGGTCAAGATCGGCTTCATCGGCTACAACGACCCGCTCACACCCAAGCGGCAGTCACCGGCCTACAGCTACGGCATCCAGTTCACGAAGCCGGAGGTGAACGTTGCGAAGTACATCCGCATCCTCCGCGACTATGAGCAGTGCGCCATGGTGTTCCTGGTCACCCACATGGGCCTCGCGCAGCAGGTGGACCTGGCGAACAAGCCCGAGGTGGAGGGCGCGGACCTGATCCTGGGGGCTGACACCCACGAGCGGGTGCGCAAACCCATTACCGGCAAGTACAGCAGCGTCTCCGAGCCCGGTGCGTTCGGCTCTTTCGTGGCCCGCCTGGACGTGGTGGTGGAGGACGGGAAGGTGAAGGACAGCCACTACGAACTGCTCGATGTGGACCCCGAGAAATACCCGGCCGACAAGGGCATGTTAGAGCTGGTGGAACAGGTCAGCGCACCCTACAAGGCTGAGCTCGGCAAGGTAGTGGGCAGCACGAAGAACACGCTGGTACGCTACTACGTGATCGAGAACCCGATGGACAACCTGATCACCGACGCCATCATGTGGAAGCTGAAGCCCGACGTGGCCATCAGCAACGGCTTCCGCTTCTGTCCGCCGATCGTGGCCGATGGAAAGACCCCCACGCCGATCACCAACGACACCATCTGGAGCATGATCCCGGTGGACAGCGACGCCAAGTACGGCGAGGCCACGGGCCAGCAGCTCTGGGATTGGCTCGAACAGGAGTTGCACAACGTCTTCGCGAAGGATCCCGCCAAGCGCTTCGGAGGCTGGGTGGTGCGCTTCAAGGGCATGACGGCCAACTTCACCATGCAGAACGAAAAGGGGAAGCGCGTCAACTGGATCAAGATCGCCGACAAGCCCATCGACCTGGCCAAGACCTACCTCATCGCAGCCTGTGAACGGGAAGGAGATCCTGATGACACGCTGTGCCGACTGGAAAAGGTTAAGAACCCGCGTCGCGCGAACGCCACCATGCACAACATCCTGCGTGAGTACTTCGGCGAATTCTCACCGGTGGCTCCGAAGGTGGAAGGGCGCATCACCGCTACGGACGCGCCGCAGGACCTGTTGAGCCAGTTGGAAGGGTACGACTACGAATTCCGCTGAGGCTCCGTGAGCGAGGTCACAGAACGCAGGTTCCCCTGCGGCCGACCTTTGCCCACCATGAAAAAACTGATCATCCTCCTCGCCTTGCTTCTGGGCACCGCCACCCTGTTCGCGCAGGATGGCGCCCGCCAGCACCGCATCGTCATGCAGCTCACCAGCGGTGATACCCTGGTGCACAAGAATCTCATGAAGCAGTTCCGCAACATGAAGGAGGCCGCACCCACCATGCAATTGGAAGTGGTGTGCCATGGCCCGGGCATGGACATGCTGATGAGCGACCGGAGCGTGGTGCAGGAGAAGGTGAAGGAGTTCTCCGCAAAGGGCATCGTGTTCCTGGCCTGCGAGAACACGATCACCGAGCGCAAGCTGGACCGCGCGAAAGTGCTGCCCGAAGCGGGTTACGTCAAGGCCGGCATCATCCACATCGTGGAACGCCAGGAGGACGGCTGGAGCTACATCAAAGCGGGATTCTGACGCATGTTCACCCTGTTCATGGACCGATCGTTCAACGGTCGGTGGGGCCTGGCCCTTTCCCTGCTGGCCGTGTCCCCATTCCTGGCGAGCGCCCAGCACAGCGAACAGGACATTCCTTCCAACGACACCTTGCGGGGTGAGAGCAAGCTGTACGATTTGATGCGGCGGGGCGAGGTGGACGGTCGCTTCCGCCAGTACAACATGCTCACCATCAACGATGGCGCGCCCACGGACTACCATGCCATCGCCTTCGGCGGCACGCTCGGCTTCACCTCGCAACGGTGGCACGGCACCCGCTTCAAGCTCAGTGGCGGCTACACCTTCGACCTCGCGACCTCCGACCTCACCGTTGCTGACCCTGTTACGGGGTTGCCGAACCGCTATGAGATCGGGCTATACGATGTGAACGACCCGCGCCACACCAACGATCTGGCCTACCTGCACGAGTTCCAGCTCGACTGGCTCTCTACCAATGGGCGCACCAACATCATCTTCGGCAAGCAGGAACTGAACACGCC
The DNA here is from genome assembly GCA_044346705.1 of Flavobacteriales bacterium. Lineage (GTDB taxonomy): Bacteria > Bacteroidota > Bacteroidia > Flavobacteriales_F > PHOS-HE28 > PHOS-HE28. Next base: position 5,359 of record JBIIYP010000012.1, on the reverse strand, counting down.
CTTCCTGAATCCACAGGATGGCCGCATGCATCCTTCCCTGTTCGAGGGTCTGTGGGGCAAACACCGCACGGCGCACGGCACCCATATCGAGGGTGGGTGGATCTACCGCGTGGCCCCACGTGGGGCCAGTGAGTGGTACACCGTGGCCGAGAGCATGGATGTCTATCCGGCGGGGAAGAACGTGTACGGCGAGGCCTCGATGCATGGGGAGGTCCTGCGGAGCGCAGGGATCTTCGCGCTGTCCGCGAAGCAGCCGCTGGGGCGCAAGGTGGGCATGACCCTGTGGGACGTGTACACGGAGAACATCTTCAATACGGCCCTGCTCCAACTGGATGCCGGGGAGAAGGAGGACCGTTGGAGCCTGAGCGGCTTGGCCATCAAACAGGACCCCACGGCCACCGGCGAACATGCCCTCGACAGCCTGGCATACATGCCGGAGGGACAAGGCTCCTGGGCCTTCAGCGGACGGTTGCGCAACGTGCTCGGCAAATTCCGCTGGCAGCTGAACTACACGCGCATCATCGCGCATGGGCGTTACCTGATGCCCCGTGAATGGGGCCGCGATCCGTTCTTCACGTTCCTGCCACGTGAGCGCAGCGAGGGCGCTGGGGATGTGCACGCAGCCACGCTGAACCTGATATGGAAGGACGTGCGGTCCGGGTGGCGGATCGAACTTGACGGTGGCGTGTACCGCATGCCCGCCCTCACCGACACCCGCCTGAACAAGTATGCCATGCCGTCCTACGCACAGGTCCTCATCAACGCGCAATACCAGTTCCGCGGGGAATGGCAAGGCCTGGCGATCCAGCTGATCACCTTGGGCAAGACACCGATCGCGACCGCTTCGCTCACCGAAAAACAGTCCTTCAACAAGGTGGACATGCTGCATGCCGACCTCATCATCAACTACGTGTTCTAAGCCCCTGGACCATGAAGAAGATAATCCTGCCCCTCCTCGTCACCTCCTTCACCTTCCTGTCCTGCGCCGCGCCCCAAGGCAGCGGTGGAAGCGGAGCCGTTGACACCAAGGCCTTCCAGCAGGCCCTTGCAACGTCGAACGTTCAGCTGATCGATGTGCGCACACCAGCAGAGTACGCCGAAGGGCACATCGACGGCGCGTTGAACCTGGACTGGACCGGTGGTGTGCTGGACCAGCGCATGGCCAGCCTCGACAAGTCCAAGCCCGTACTGCTGTACTGCGCTTCGGGCCGACGCAGCGCCGCAGCACGCGAAGCGATGACCGCAGCGGGCTTCACCGATGTGAAGGACCTTGAAGGCGGGATAACCGCCTGGCGCAATGCTGGATCACCGGTGAAGTAGCATCACCTATCACCTAGCCTCAACCCGCCGCTCAACCCTCGCTGCACATCTTCGCCGGATCGACCCACTTGTCGAAATCCTCAGCGCTGACGTGACCGAGCGCGACGGCGGCCTCCTTCAGGGTGGTGCCTTCCTTGTGCGCCTTCTTCGCGATCTCGGCGCTCTTGTAGTAGCCGATGTGCGTGTTGAGGCTGGTGACGAGCATCAACGAGTTCTCCATGTGGCGCTGGATGATGGGCCGGTTCGGCTCGATGCCCTCCGCGCACTTGTCGTTGAAGCTGACACAGGCCTCGCCGATCAGGCGCGCGCTCTGCAGCACGTTGGCGGCGATCAGCGGCTTGAACACGTTCAGCTCGAAGTGGCCGTTGCTGCCACCGATGCCCACGGCCACGTCGTTGCCCATCACCTGCGCGCAGACCATGGTGAGCGCCTCGGGTTGCGTGGGGTTCACCTTGCCGGGCATGATGGAGGAGCCGGGCTCGTTGTCCGGGATCACCAGCTCACCGATGCCGCTGCGGGGGCCGCTGCTGAGCATGCGGATGTCGTTGCCGATCTTCATCAGGCTCACCGCCAGGCGACGCAGGGCGCTGCTCAACTCCACCATGGCATCGTGCGCGGCGAGCGCCTCGAACTTGTTGGGTGCTGTAACGAAAGGCAGCCCCGTAAGCTCGGCGATCTTCTCCGCCACGAGCACGCTGTAGCCCACAGGGGCATTGAGGCCCGTGCCCACGGCCGTGCCGCCGAGCGCCAGTTCGCGTACCATCTCCAATGCGTTGCGTACGGCACGCATGCCGTTGTCCAGCTGCTGCACATACCCGCTGAACTCCTGGCCGAGCGTGAGCGGCGTGGCGTCCATGAAGTGCGTGCGCCCCGTCTTCACGATGTCCTTGAAATCCGCTGACTTCTTCGCCAGCGTATCGCGCAGCTTCTTCACGCCGGGCAGCGTCACCTCCACCGTCAGCTTGTAAGCTGCGATGTGCATCGCCGTCGGGTAGGTGTCGTTGCTGCTCTGGCTCTTGTTGACGTCGTCGTTCGGGTTGAGCACCTTCTGCTCATCGGTGAGCTTGCCGCCGGTGAGCACGTGGGCGCGATAGGCCACCACCTCGTTCACGTTCATATTGCTCTGGGTGCCGCTACCGGTCTGCCAGATCACCAAGGGGAACTGGTCATCGAGCGCGCCCGTGAGGATCTCGTCGCACACCTTTCCGATGAGGTCGCTCTTCTCCTTCGGCAACTTGCCCAGCTCCAGGTTGGTGAGGGCCGCGGCCTTCTTCAGGTAGGCGAAGGCGTGCACGATCTCGCGCGGCATGCTGCCCGGCGGGCCGATCTTGAAGTTGTTGCGGCTGCGCTCGGTCTGCGCGCCCCAATACTTGTCGGCGGGCACCTTTACCTCGCCCATCGTGTCTTTCTCAATGCGGTATTCCATGATCTCTGTTGTTGGGGCCGGGAATTCCCGGCCCGTACGATCCTTTTGCCCCTACACGTTCTGGCTTTGGCCCTGTTGCATGAGGAAGGCCTTGAGGAAGCCGTCGATCTCGCCGTTGAGCACATCGTCGGTGCTGCTGGTCTCATGACCGGTACGCACGTCCTTCACCAGCTTGTAGGGCTGCAGCACGTAGTTGCGGATCTGGCTGCCCCACTCGATCTTCTTCTTGCCGGCCTCGATCACGTTGCGCTTCGCCCGGCGACGCTCCAGTTCCATCTCGTACAGCTGGCTCTTCAGCAGTTGCAGGGCCTTGGTCTTGTTATCCAGCTGGCTGCGGGTCTCGGTATTCTCGATGATGATGCCCGAAGGTCCGTGCCGCAGGCGCACGCCGGTCTCCACCTTGTTCACGTTCTGGCCGCCGGCGCCACCGCTGCGGAACGTGTCCCACGTGATGTCGCTGGGGTTGATGTCGATCTCGATGGTCTCGTCCACCAGCGGGTAAACGTATACGCTAACGAAGCTGGTGTGGCGGCGCGCGGCGCTGTCAAAGGGGCTGATGCGCACCAGGCGGTGCACGCCGTTCTCGCTCTTCAACATGCCGTAGGCGAAGTCGCCGTTCACCTCGATGGTGGCCTGTTTCACACCCGCACCTTCACCGTCCTGGTAGTCGAGCGCCTTCACATCGTAGCCGTTCTTCTTGGACCACATCTGGTACATGCGCAGCAACATGCCTGCCCAGTCGCAGCTCTCGGTGCCGCCCGCTCCTGCGGTGATCTGCACCACGGCGCTCAAGGGGTCCTCCTCCGCGCTGAGCATGTTCTTGAACTCGAGCTCCTCCAACGCCGCCGCCGCTTTGGCGTACTGGACCTCCATCTCCTCTTCGGTCACGTCCTTGGCCTTCCAGAATTCGAAGGTCACCTCCGTGTCATCCACCTCGCGCTTCACCGCTTCGTACAAGGCCACCCAACGCTTCAGCTCGCGGATCTTCTTCATCACCACCTGGGCCTTCTTCTGGTCGTTCCAGAACTCGGGGTCGTGGGTGTACTTCTCCTCTTCGAGGATCTGCCCGCGCTTCTCCTCCACATCGAGATACCCTTTCAGGGCGTCGAGGCGGGTCTTGAGATCGGTGATCTTGTCGATGGTGACCATGGTCTGCGCAGCTTGCTTCCGGCGCACGAACCGCTTTTGTCGCAGGCCGGTACGCCGGAGGCGGGCGCGAATTTACACCTTGACAGGCCTTCAGGAACGCTCCGGTAGCGCAGCTTCCACCCGGTCCAACTCGAAGCCCCGCGACATCAGGTACCGGATCACCCGCTGGCGCTGCATGGGGGCCGTGTGCGCCTTCTCCAGTGCCCAGCGGCGCTGCACCAAGCGTTTCAGCGTCACCATGTACTCCTCTTCGTCAATGGCCTTCAGCCCCAGCTTGATGCAGGGAGCGGAGATGCGGCGGGCCTTGAGCTCGTGCTCGATCTTGATGCGGCCCCAGCCCTTCTGGTGGAACTTGCTCACCGCGAAGGTCTCGGCGAAGCGCTGTTCGTTCAGAAAGCCCTCCCCGATCAGGCGGCCGATGGCGTCCTCCAGCTCCGCCCGGTGAAGGCCCCAAGCGTAGAGCTTGTCGCGCACCTCCTGGTGGCCCCGCTCCTGAACGGCGCAGTAGCGACGCGCCTTGTCCAATGCTTCGGCGGGGGAATACTGCTTCGCGAGGGGCATGATGATGCAAAGATCGTGGAACAGGTCTCGCGTGGCCCAAACCGGCTCACGCCATGGGCACAACACGCGCCTTTAGCCAGCTACGGATGCCCTCCATGTCTAGTGCACCGGTTGCCACACGGATCACAAGGTCGTATTCCTCGTCATCCGAGGCGATGAGGTCAAGGTCATGGGTGATCAGGGTCAATCGGGCCAGCACATAGCCCGTCCGCTTGTTCCCATCCACGAAGGGATGGTTCTGCACGATGCTCTCCAGTACGGCTGAAGCCTTATCCAATGGCTCGGGATAGAGGTCGTCACCGGCGAACGTGGCGTATGGGCGAGCGAGCGCAGCTTCCAAGGCGCCTCGGTCCCGAACGCCGTTCGCTCCTCCCGTGGAGGTGATCAAGACCTCATGGATGGCCAAGGCCTCGGTCAATGAGATCATTTCGCCAACCGGAGAAGAAGTTCCCGCTTCTCTTCGAGGATCCGGCGCAATCCCACCACGCGTTTCTGCTCTTCGGTGGACTTGGCTTGGAATTCCTGTAGGAACGCCAACACCTCCTGGAGGATCGCAGGTGGAACGTCATCCAGATGTTGCTGGATGGCCTCCTTCAATTCCTTGGTGCTCATGGTATGCGCCGTAGCACGGCGAAGGTGTATGATCTTTCAAAGATACAGTGAGAAGGCAGCACCGCTACGCCGCCCGGTGGTGTCCTCCACTTGCGCAGGGTGAAGGCCCCAAGGGTTGAGGTTGTCGCACACTTCCTGGTGCCCCGCTCCGACCGCGCAATAGCGAGGTGGTAGGGTGAATCAGGACAGGTGGCGATCAGTACATTTCTGAACGACACCATGAAGAAGACCTACCGCAAGCATAGCCCTGCTTTCAAGACGAAGGTGGTGCTGGAAGCGCTCAAGGAGCGC
>JBIIYP010000011.1:0-87299 GCA_044346705.1 Flavobacteriales bacterium | reverse complement strand
GGTCTTTTCCGGGCATCCGTCGTTGCTCAACCCTTACAGAGCGTCCAGCTATGCGCGGGTCTCGCGCCTAGGCTGCCCGCAAAATCCCTCCGGCTCGCTACCAAAAACTATTTTGAGATGGCTTCTACAGTGTGGCCCACTACGACATGCGGTTCGTGAAACCCATCGACGAGATGCTGCTGCACGAAGTGTTCAGCAAGTTCAGGCACGTGGTCACCGTGGAGGACCACGGCCTGCAGGGTGGCATGGGCAGCGCGGTGCTCGAGTTCATGGGCGACCACGGCTACGCCGCCCACGTGAAGCGCCTGGCGATCCCCGACACGTTCATCGAGCACGGCACGCAAGCGGAGCTTTACCGCGAATGCGGGATCGATGCCATCGCGGTGGTGGAGGCGGTGAAGGAGATGGTGGGGGAGAAGAAACTCTCCAAAGACATCAAGGCTTCAGCCTAGGACATGACCGACCTACGGGACGCGCTCGTCCTTGAGGACACTGCGGAACGATTGCGGCCGTAAAGCGGGTAGCGCATGCAGGTGATGGAATAGGCTGGAATGACGCGGGAGCGATGCAAAGGTTTGATCGGAAGTGATGAAGATGCACTTCTGAAAGACGAACGAACGAATATTAGCAGCCCTCCGCGCATTATGTTCGCGAACAAAGAAGCTCCGCTCCATGCGCAAACCGCTGCTCACACTACTGACAGTTCTTATCGCTTCATTCAACGCTTCGGCCCAGCCCGGCACGCTCGATCTCAGCTTTAATCCCGGGGACCTCGGCTTCAAGCACGGTGATGGATTCAATAGCACGGTGTTCACTGTGGTGGAGCAGCCCGATGGGAAGGTGCTCGTAGGAGGTGAATTCGTCACGTTCGGTGATGTGACCGCGAACCGGCTTATCCGGCTCAATGCGGACGGTACACCCGATACGGGCTTCAACATCGGCACCGGTGCCAGCGGAGTAGTGACGAGCATCGCGGTGCTGCAGGATGGGCGGATCCTGGTGGCCGGGGGCTTCCAGTCGATCAATGGCGTGCCCCGCAGCCGTGTGGCCATGCTATTCCCCGACGGCTCCATCGATCCATCCTTCGATCCCGGTGCAGGTCCCAGTGCCAATGTGGAGAAGGCCATTCCGCTGGCGAACGGCAAGGTGCTCATCGGCGGTTGGTTCACCACGGTCTCCGGTACCAGTGCCATACGCTTGGCGCGGCTCAACGCGGACGGGACCTTGGATCCTGCCTTCAGCGTAGGCACCGGTCCTTCCGATGGCATCTCCGACATGGTGCTGCAGCCCGATGGTAAGCTGTTGGTCAGTGGGTCGTTCCAGACGGTGAACGGGTCCAATGCCCGGGGCGTGGTGCGCCTGTTGTCCACAGGCGCCGTCGATAACACGTTCAGCACAGGCAGCGGCCCCACGTTCAGCAACGTGGTCACCACCATGGCCTTGCAGCCCGATGGCAAGATCATCATTGGCGGCAGCTTCACCCAGTTCAATGGCGCCAACCGCAGGCGCATCGCGCGCCTCAATGCCACCGGCAGCGTGGACACCTCCTTCCAGCCGGGCACTGGCGCGGACAATGACGTTATCGCCGTGGCCCTGCAGCCCGATGGCAAGGTGCTGGTGACCGGTGTCTTCACCAGCTTCAACAACCAGCCCTGGCAGCGCTTGGTGCGGCTCAATACGAACGGTGTCTTGGACAACACTTTCGTGCCAGTGGATGGGTTGAACAACACGGGTTTCGCGTTCCATGTGGCCCCGGATGGGCGCTTTCTGCTGGGTGGTGATCACATCATGTACAACGGGCACTTTCAACTGCGGATCATCAAGGCGTTCGCGGATGGTGCGGTGGACACGTCGTTCATGCCCAATACCGGCTTGAACGGAGTTGCTTATGCATTGGCCCGGCTACCCGATGGCCGCATCCTGGTGGGCGGTGAGTTCGCCAAGTACAACGGGGTGACCCGGCGCGGGCTGTGCCGCGTATGGCCCGATGGCGCCATCGATCCGAGCTTCGACACGGGCGAAGGCTTCAACGAAGATGTGCGGGCCGTGGCCATCCAGCCGGACGGCCGCGTTGTGGTGGCCGGGTTCTTCACCCGCTTCAACGGTGTGCCGCGCAACCGCATCGCCCGGCTTATGCCCGATGGCAGCCTGGACGTGAGCTTCGATCCCGGTGCCGGCCTGTCGGACAATGCACACATCGTCCTGCTACAGCCCGATGGAAAGATCCTGGTGGGCGGGTTCTTCCAACAGGTGGCCGGTGTGAACAAGCGCGGTGTTGCACGCTTGAACAGCGATGGCAGCCTGGATGCCACGTTCGCAGGATCGGGTGTGAACGGTGATGTGCAGGCACTGACCTTCGACTATGATGGCCGGCTGCTGGTGGGCGGCAACTACACCAGCATCAATAGCGTGAACCGCACGGACATCGCGCGCCTTTTCCTCGACGGCACGGTGGACCTGAGCTTCCAGGCGCCGGCTTCCAACTCCACCATCCACGATGTGATCGTTCAGCCGGACAGTACGATCCTGGTCTGCGGCGGCTTCTCCCAGATGGGTGCCACCACCCGCAGGTGCATGGCCAGGCTCGGCATCAATGGGGCGCTCGATACGGGGTTCGATATTTCCAATCCGAACCAGGGGATCATTTATCGGATGGAGCTGCAACCCGATGGTCGGATCATCGCCGGAGGCGATTTCAACAGCGTGGGTGGCACTTCGCAAAGGGCCTTGGTGCGATTGCTCCCCAATGGAGCGGTCGATGGGAGCTATCAGGTGGGCGTTGCGGCCAACAACGTCATTCTCGCGCTCCTGCTCCAGCAGGATGGCAGCGTGTACATCGGCGGCAGCTTCTTCGAGTACGATGGCACCGGCCGCAACCGGGTGGCGCGTATCAACGGCGACTTCACCACGTCGATCACCGCCCAAGACACCGAGTTCATCCATGCCTGGCCGAACCCCTGCACAGATGTCCTGCACATGGCACAGCCTTTCCACGGGGAGCTGTACGACAGCCGTGGTGCTTGGCTGCGCACCTACAGCAATACCAGCGCGTTGTCCGTTCAGGACCTGACGCCCGGCGTGTACCTGTTGCGCAGCAGGAGCGGTGAAGTGACGCGGTTCGTGAAGGAGTGATCTGGTACCTTCACATCCGTTCCACGAACAACAACCGATGAACCTTCGATCATCATGCGAACCATGAAAGCGATCTCTGAGCAAGTGTCCCGTTCAGGCCTTCTGGCGGCTGCGCTGTTGGCCGGACCGTCCGGCGTCTTCAGCCAGGGCAGCGACCATACCTGCGGTGCGCCCAACGTGCACAACCCGGCGGTCACCTACGGCCAGGCCACCGATATCGACGGCAATGGGTACAGGACGGTGGTGATCGACGACAAGGTCTGGTTCGCCGAGAACCTCAAGGTGACGCACTTCCAGAACGGGGATGCGATCCCGCAGGTGAGCGACTCGGCCGACTGGAACGCGTTGACCGGGCCGGGCATGTGCTCCTACCGGAACGACCCGGCCTTTGATTGCCCTTACGGCAAGCTCTACAACCACCACGTGGTGGCCGATCAGCGGAACCCGTGCCCTTCAGGCTGGCGCGTTCCCTCCATGGCGGACCTTTATGACCTCATCTTCTTCCTCGATCCCAATGCCAATCCCCAGCAGCCCGGTAACCAGCCCAACACGGCCGGTGGCCTGTTGAAAAGCGCGGGGTTGACGTACTGGCGGTCGCCCAATGCCAACGCCACCAACAGCAGCGGTTTCTCGGCGATCCCCAATGGAGGCCGCAACCCCGCCGGGCTCTTCTCCTTGAGCTATGATGCGGCGTCGAGCTACTGGTTATCCACCCTGGCAGGCCCCAGCATGGGGTTCTTCCTGGAGCTGGCCTATCCGCAGGACATGGCGGTGCGGAACGCGTACTTCTCGGAATATGGGGCATGCATCCGGTGTGTCACCGATGTGAGCACGCTGGACATCAACGAGCGCGTGGAGCCGGACATGGACCTCTACCCGAACCCGACGAACGGTTCCGTGGTGGTGCAGGTGGGATCATCAATGCTCGGTGAGCGTTACGAGATCGTCGATCTCATGGGCCGCTCGATCCTTCAGGGCACGATCGTTTCCACCCAGGCGACGATCTCGCTGGAGCAGTTCCCGGCCGGGATGTATCTCATGCGCTTCCCGGAGCGGAAAGGACCCGCGATGAAGATCGTGAAGGAGTAGGTCCTGCGGGGCCGCCTTCGTTGTTGGTGTGATGGCACACCAGTTCCAGCAAGGTCTACGGGACATGCATCCGGACCCCATCCGAACGGCCCATGGACCATCACGGCCGTTCGTCACGATGCGGATGCCATCCACGGCGTGCGCGATTACTTTCGGGTCATGGACATTCGCACCGTGTTGCACGACGCCGGGCTGGCGAGCGAGCTCCGCGTGTCCACCGTGATCGGTGCGGAGCTGCCGCTGAACTATGCGGCGCTGTCGATCAAGCACGTGATCCAGGGGGAGGAGCGCTACCGGGTGCGGGGCCGCCTGCGCACCGTACGTGCCGGCGAGCACCTGCTGATCCAGGGCGGTGGCGCGGGCGAGGTGATCATCGGCCCGCACGAGGCCCGCGGCATCTGCGTGGACATCGGGGCGCCGATGCTGGCTGAGGTGGTGCGGCACCATGCGCAGTTCGATGACCGCGTGGAGCAGCGCCTGCTGCAGGCCGACTACTTCGATGGCGAGCGCGCGCCCCTGGGCCGGCGCACCACGGCGGTGCTCACCGCACTGGCCGTTGGCGCCACCGCGCTGGACGCATCGCTCTTCCACGGCCTTGCCGAGGCGGTGCTGCTGGACCGGCTCGACTGGCACGGCCTTACCCAGCGGCTCCGGGCCCGCAAGCAGGGCACGCAGCGAGAGACCGTGCGCAAGCTGCTCCTGGCCAGGGCGGCCTTCGATCGCGACCCGCTGGCCTTCTCCACCGCCCGGGAGCTGGCCGTGGCGCATGGCTTCTCCGAGTTCCACTTCAGCCGGGCCTTCGCAGCGGTGTTCGGTGGTTCACCCTATGCCTACATGCTCCAGGTGCGGCTCACGGAGGCCTGCCGCCTGCTCAAGAAGGGCGGCCGGCCTGTGGCGGACGTGGCCCTGGCCTGCGGGTTCAACGATGCGGCCACCTTCGCACGCGCATTCAAGCGGCATCATGGAAGGTCGCCCTCGTCGTTCATTGATCGGGCAAGGATGGTCAAGTGATGAGCACGGCTGCAGCCGGAGCTTTGAGGCAAAGCCATAGCTGCCATGCCGCGTGCCCTTGTCCTGTTGCTGTCGTTCCACCTCTGCTTTGCGGCCCTTGCGCAGAAGGCCGGCCCCGAGCGCACGGACCCGCTGCAGCGCAAGGCGTGGTTGGGCATGCGTCCCCTGGCCCTCACGGACAGCCTGCGCCAGGTGTCGGGTTGCAGCGGGTGCGAAGGCGCATACATCGCGGAGGTGCGCCCGGCATCCACGGCGGCCGTGTTGGAGCTGCGCGCTGGTGACGTGCTCACCGCCATCAATGGACGGCCGATCAGCGGGCCCGGCAGCCTAGTGCCAGCGGTGGCCGAGGCGCGGGCCGGTGATGCGGTCACCATCGCATACATCCGCAGCGGCAGGATGCGCACGGCCAAGGGCCGTTTCGTGGGGCGCGCATACGAGACCGACCCCCATGCCGAGGTGATCTACGATGCGGTCCCCTATCGCGGTGGGAAATTGCGCGCCATCATCAACAAACCAAGGCAGCAAGGCCGCATGAAGGCGCTGCTCTTCATCCCAGGCTACACCTGCACCTCGCAGGACGGTTGGAGCGCCGACCACCCGTACGCCCGCATCGTGCATGCATTCAGCCAGGCGGGCTACGTGGTGCTGCGGGTGGAGAAGACGGGGCTGGGCGATAGTGAAGGCACGCCCCCCTGCGAGGACTGCGACCTGTACGGCGAGGTGGAGAGCTTCACGGCGGGCCTGCGCAAGGTGAAGTCGCTGCCGTACGTGGACAGCACGCAGGTGTTCATCTTCGGCCACAGCATGGGCGGTGTGGTGGGCCCCATGATCGCCGCCATCGAGCGGGTGAAGGGCCTGATGGTCTACGGCACCACGGCGAAGAGCTGGTACGAATACCAGATCGAGATGAACCGCCTGCAGGGCATGCTGGCGAAGCCGGACCCGATGGCCTTCGAGGCCGATTGCCGCACACAGGCCGGGTTGGCCTACGAGTATTACATCCGCAAGCGCTCGCTGGCCGACATCGCCACCGACCCGCGCAGTGATACGCTGTTGCGCACCTATTGGGAGTGGGATGGCGGCAGCCGCATCTTTTCCCGCAACCAGGAGTACTGGCGCCAGATCCAGGATGTGGACCTGCTGGGTGCGTGGCGTGATGCGGCCACGCGCGTACTGGTGCTCTTCGGCGGCACCGACTTCCAAGCCTTCAGCCGCGCCGATCATGAGCAGATCGTCTACACGGTGAACCACCATGCGCCGGGCACGGCCACGCTGCGGGTGTTCCCCGGAACGGACCACTTCATGGCGGTGACGGGCACCATGCAGGAGAGCTACGACCTGTTCACGCGCGGCGAGATCCCCAGGCTGTTCGAACTATTCGATCACGAGGTGCCCAAGGCGGCGGTGGAATGGGCGGAGGGCCTGTAAGGATGCCCTTGGGTGGTCGTCCTGCGAGGCGGGCCTGAGGGGGCGGATCGTGGGTGGCATGCGGTGCATTTTTCACCCTGCGTGTAACCTTTCACCCGGTACCTCGACATACCTCTTTGCAACGCGATCCATCCATGGCGACCACAGAGGAGCAACGCGCCGCCTTCATGCGGGCCTACCAAGGCTGCCACGAACGCTTCGCCCGCTACTGCTCGGCCCTTGCGCATGGGCGGATGGACGCTGAGGACCTGATGCAGGACGTGCTGCTCTCGGCCTTTCACCACTTCGCGCGGATCGAGAAGCCCAATGAGCTGCTGCACTACCTGCTGCGGGCGGCGAAGAACCGCTCCATCAGCACATGGCGCGTACGGCACAGGAACGCCGACGTGGAGGAGCGGCAGCTGGCGCGGCTGGAAGCGGGCGGCGTGAGCGCCGAGGTCCGCGTGGATGTACAGCTGCTGTACGGGGCCCTGGACAAGCTGCCCGCCGACCAGCGCGAGGCGCTGGTGCTCTTCGAGGTAACCGGCCTGCCCATGGCCGAGATCGCGGTGGTGCAGGGAAGCACCGAGGGCGCCGTGAAGACGCGCGTGAGCCGCGCCCGCAGCGCCCTGCGCGAACTGCTCGCCGACCGGCCTGCCCTGTCCGCACCCGCCCGCACACGCGCCCTGCTCACCCTCATCACCCTGCTGCCATGACCGTCCACGATCACCGAACACCGGAGCTTGATCTGCTCCGTTCACTTCCCCTGGAAGTGACCCTCGACCGGGTGCAACAGTGGGTGGGCCAGTTCCCTCCGCCGCCGCCACCCAAGCCGTGGTACCGTAAGATCAACCTCAACACCATCCTCATGACCACTGCAAGCACACTTCTCATCGGTGGAGTGCTCTACTTCCTGAGCACCGACCCCACCACGCCGCCATCCGCATTACAGGCCATACCGCCACCCGCGCAGGCCATTGAAAGCGACCCGGCACCTCCTGCTGTCATTGAGCCAGCGGCATCACTGACGCCTGCCACCACACCGTCCGCGCAGGTCCGCCCTGTGCTTACCGCGGACCCGGCACCCGATGCGCCATTCGCTGCGGTGGACCCCGCCCCACCTGCACCAACGCCGCTGCAGGTGCCTGGACCTTCGGCCGGATCCTCCCCTGCGCCTTCAGCCACGCCCCCCACCGCACCGACGCAATTCACGGCTGCGGCCCCGACCTCGGAAACGGAGCGGCGCTTCGACCTGACCGGGTTCGAGAAGGTGACGCTGTTGGGCTCCCTCCACGTGGAATTCTACCAAGGTCCCTTCTCGGTGGTGGCCATCGGCCCGACCGATGAACTGCCATACGTGGAGGCCACTGTGAAGGGCGGCACCCTGACCATCAGGCAGAAGGACCACCGCGAGGTCCAGGCAGAAGGCCACCCCAAGCGTCGAACAAGGGTGTGGCTCGGACCGGTGACCATCGGCAAGATCCCGGGAGGGTCCAGCTTTTCCACGCGGGTCGTGGTGCATTTGCCGAACCTCAGCGGGCTTGTCTTGAGCGGATCGGGTGATGCGCTCCTGGGCCGCTTTACCGGGCCCGGAGCGATGGAGCTCAGCGTGCAGGGCTCCGGCGATATCGAGGCCTTGGCGCTGCAGGACCTTTCCGCCTTGCGGCTTGACATGCAGGGTTCCGGCCGGATCATGTGCCGCCATGCGGAGGTGAAAGGGAGGACCGATCTGGACCTGGCCGGCAGCGGCGATATCGTTGTTGCCGGCAGCACCACGCAGCTGGACGTGTCGCTGACAGGCTCCGGCGATGTGGACGCCGGCAACTTCGTCGCATCCCATGGGAATGCCTCGCTGGTCGGGTCCGGGAATGCTGCGGTCCACTACACCTCGGCTCAAGTGACCACCACGGTGGTGGGCAGCGGCGATCTGAAACGCGTGGGGCCGTCGGACAGGAAAGACTGATGCGTCGGAGTACCGCCTATCACCACCTGCCCACCGTGCTCGCGGTGTGCTGCGCGCTGTCCCTGGCCTCGTGCGGGCTCTTCCTTCAGGAAGCCGGCCTGAAGAACTACAGGCTGGAGGAGCGCGTGCAGGAGAAGGGCCTGAACGACCATCAAGCTGACTTCGTGCACCTCGCACGGTTGCTCGAGATCGGTTTCCCGCAGCTGGACAGCGTTTTCCCGAAGCACGAGCGGGAGCGGGAGCAGCGGGACATCCTCGCGGCACTCTCCCGGGAGGACGACCCGGTCAGCTTTCTCCTCCAGACGCGCAGGTACCTCTCGCACCTGCACAACCAGCACACCAGCATCAACCTGAAGAACGGCTTCGGCCGTACGCGCTATCCGTTCGCGGTCTTCATCTCCCGCGATCAATGGTTCCTGCTGAACATCACCAGGCAGCAGGACAGCCTCCACATCGGCAAGCGGATCGTATCGATGAACGGCATGCCGATCGACATAGTGGATGAGCGGTTGAGAGCGTACACGTTCGCGGAGAACAAGATCAACCAGCAGTATGAGGTGCGCAGCATGGCCCTGTACAACCAGCCACCCTATCTCAGGGCCGCCTGTGTATTGCGCGAAGGCGACGAGCAGCTCGTGCTGGGCCTTGAGGGCGGGGAGGAGCTGCGGTTATCACCGGTGGCGAATGCCGGTGAGGCTGCGCTCCGCACGATCACCTTCCCAGATCATCCCCTGACCAAGGTCCAGGCCGACAAGCCCTATCTCTACAAGGTGGATACCGCGCTGCGGATGGGCTATCTGCAATTCAACCACTGCCACGACAGCATCGATGTGATCGAGGGCATGCAGAGCTATGTGAAGCCCTGGCTCCAGCCGATGGCCAGGGCCTATCTGCAGGGGCAATTCCGCAAGGAAAAGCCGTCCCCCAGGCTCAACGGATACTATCTGCCGGAACACCCCACCTTCAAGCGGTTCCTTTGGGAGATGGTGGACAGCTTGAACGCGAACGGGGTGGAGGACCTGGTGATCGACCTGCGGAGCAATCCCGGTGGTAACCTTATTCTGGGCAAGCAGTTGCTGTATTTCCTCACGGACCGGGAGGGTCTGGAGGGGTTCAAGGAATATGCCTTCACCTCCGACATCTTCAAGCGATACTTCACCGAGGAATACGAGGCGCTCGAGAAGGACCATGGGGGAAGCGTTCCACAGGGGCAGCTGGTGCGCATGGACCGCGGCGCGGGGCTGTTCGCCGAGGTCACCGACCCGGCATCGCCGTACCACGTACCACCGCACCGGCCTGTGTTCAAGGGAAGGGTGTACCTGCTGGCCAACTACAGGACCGGAAGCGCCGCCGCCATGCTCACCACGCTGTTCCAGGACAATGGGTTCGGCAAGGTGATCGGGACGAGCGTGGGGAACAACCCCACGGGCGCCACCATCTGGACACCGATGGAGCTTCCGCGGACAAAGGCCCGGATCTCCATTGCAACCGCCTACCTCGTGCGGCCGAAGGAGGACCGTGGGAAGGAGCAGGTGCCGGACATCTGGGTGGAGTACACGGTGGATGATCTGGTCAGGGGGGTGGATCCCTTCCTGGAAGCCGCGAAGGAGGAGATACGCGCAGCACGCCAGCACTGATGGCCCATGGACCGTGGCAGCCCACTCATCATGGCTCTTGTCCCGAGGCCTCGGGAGCGAGCCGGAGGAGTCCTCAAGGCAGCCTGGGCGCGAAACCTGCCCACCGGGAGGCGGCCCGCGCGGCCGGACGCACCCGGGAGCTGTACCTGTCGATCACCGGTTCCGGGGATGTGCGCGCTGGCCGTTTGGCCGCGGAGCGCGGCAGCACCGAGGTGATCGGATCCGGCGATGCCGAGGTCAACTACACCACGGACCAAGTGACCACCACGGTGGTGGGCAGCGGCAACCTGAAACGCGTGGGGCCGTCGGACAGGAAGGAATGATGCGTCGGTGGGCCACCCATCCCGATCTGCCCACCGTGCTCGCGCTGCGCAGCGGCCTATGTGCAGGTGCGGGGGCATAAGGGTACGAAGAGCGCGATCGCCTGAGGCTCATCTATCCCTCACACAACGGCACGAGAACCCGTCCTGCGGTTCGCTGCTGTTCCAATAAAGGTCCGCATTGTAGGTGGCCAGGAATCGGAACACCGCCTTGTCCGGTCCATCCGGGGTGGAGCTCCAGTAGTATCCGTATGCCCCTTCAAAGAGGTACTCGCCGTAGTTGGAGCGAGCCCCACCCGGTCGTCCGTTGAAGCCACTGGCATTGGTGGCACCGGTATTGGGCCCTCCCCAGAAGAGTGTGTCCTTGAGGACTCCACCTGCAAGGCTGTCCCCGCCCAGCGCGAAGGCCAGTGCCTCCCAGTCGGCCGCAGTGGGTACACGCCAGCCCTGAGGGCACAGGCCGCGTTGGTCGGTGACCGCATGCCAGTTGTAAAGGCGGCCGTAAATGGAAAGCATTTCCGGGTCGCTCCGGTACACCGCGTGCGCGCCGATCCGGGCGTTGCGCCAGGCACCGGCCTGCGGAAGGGTGGGGATGGTGTCGCCGTTGCGGTACAGCTCCATGCGCAGGTTCTCCGCGAACCACCACTGGTCGCCGATGCGCACCACCGGGTAGCTGTGGCCTTGGTAGACCACGGGGGGATGGAGCAATTGGGCATCGACGACCAGGTAGAAGCATAGAGCCATGAACAGGCAGCCTGGTCGGACCATGACTTCCGAACGCTGCGAGGACCGTGCCATACCTCGAGGCGCCGGGGATGCGGACGTGCTGGTCACGGATGATCCTCCGCGTTCAGAGCGCGAAATGATAGCCGACGCTGAACGCGACGGGCAGCGGACCTTGCTTCACTTCGATGCCCTTGTTGTCCTTTAGGTCGTTCCAGTCACTCCAGAATTCCGCGCTGCGGAAGGGGACTAGCACGGCCATCCTGAAGAAGTTGGAGGTGCGCGGGTTCCGGAACTCCAGCCCGAACCCTCCGCTGAATCCATAGTAGACGTCGTTGTACTGCTCGGCGTCCTGGACCATGATCACGCCATTGTACCCATAGAGCGCCGTGGCGTACGCGCGGACGTTGCTTGCCGTCTTGAAGCGGTATAGGGCCCCGAGGTTCCATCCAGGCCCTACGAGCGCATAACCCACGCCCAAGAACAGGGCTATCCCATTGGTGACAGGCACGTCCGCGCGTACGCCGAACCCGCCGTGATCCAGCCCTGCGCCGATCCCCAGATAGAGGTGATCGGAGCTGACAGGCGTGGGAGTTGCGGCTTCCTGGGCCTTGAGGCCCGCGGAAAGGACGAGGAACAGGAAGGCACTGCTGAGGCGCATCATCCGGGAGTATTCGGCCTCAACCTAATCGAACACCCGCGTCCGTGAACTGACCGATATCAGGCAGGCTTCTTGATCTCGAAGTCCTCGAGGAACTTGGTGGTGAAGTTGCCGGCGCGGAACTGCTCGTTCTGCATCAGCTGCAGGTGGAAGGGGATGGTGGTGGGGATCCCTTCGATCACGTACTCGCTGAGGGCGCGTTCCATCTTGGTGAGGGCCTCTTCGCGGGTCTGTGCGCTCACGATCAGCTTGCCGATCATGCTGTCGTAGTTCGGCGGAATGGTGTAGCCGGCGTAGACGTGTGTGTCGACCCGCACGCCGTGGCCACCGGGGCTGTGGTAGCTGGTGATCTTGCCGGGGCAGGGGCGGAAGTTGTTGAACGGGTCCTCGGCGTTGATGCGGCACTGGATGCTGTGGCGCGTGGGCTCGTAGTTGAGGCCGCTGATGGGGATGCCGGCGGCGATCTTGATCTGCTCGCGGATCAGGTCGTAGTCGATCACCTCCTCGGTGATGGTGTGCTCCACCTGGATCCGGGTGTTCATCTCCATGAAGTAGAAGTTCCGGTCCTTGTCCACGAGGAACTCCACGGTGCCCACCCCTTCGTAGTTCACGCTGGCGGCGGCCTTGATGGCGGCCTCGCCCATCTTCTTGCGCAGCGCCTTGGTCATGAAGGGGCTCGGCGTCTCCTCCACGAGCTTCTGGTGGCGCCGTTGGATGGAGCAGTCGCGCTCGCTCATGTGGCAGAAGGTGCCGTACTGGTCGCCCGCGATCTGGATCTCGATGTGGCGCGGCTCCAGGATGTACTTCTCCATGTACATGCCCGCGTTGCCGAAGGCGGCACCCGCCTCCTGGCTGGCCTTCTCGAAGGCTTCCTGGAACTCCTCCTCCTTCCACACCAGGCGCATCCCCTTGCCACCGCCACCGGCCGTGGCCTTCAGGATCACGGGGTAGCCGATCTTCTTCGCTTCCTTCTTGGCCAGGGCGATGTCCGTGACCAGGCCTTCGGTACCGGGAACGACGGGCACACCGGCGGCGATCATCGTCGCTTTGGCCGTGGCCTTGTCGCCCATGGCCTCGATCTGCTCGGGCAGGGCGCCGATGAACTTGATGTTGTGCTGCTGGCAGAGCTTGCTGAACTTGGCATTCTCGCTCAGGAAGCCGTAGCCGGGGTGGATCGCATCGGCGTTGGTGATCTCCGCCGCAGCGATGATGCGCACCATGTTGAGGTAGCTGTCCTTGCTGGGTGGCGGGCCGATGCACACAGCCTCGTCGGCGAAGCGCACGTGCAGGCTCTCCTTGTCGGCGGTGGAATAGACGGCCACCGTTTTGATGCCCATTTCGCGGCAGGTGCGGATCACGCGCAGGGCGATCTCGCCGCGGTTGGCGATGAGGATCTTCTTGAACATCAGCGAACAGGATTTACCGCAACGACGCAACGAACGCCACGATCGATCGCGTGCGCGTTCCGTGCTGCCTTGTGTTGAAGTCCTTGCATTTCCGTTGCGACCGTTGCGTCGTTGCGGTGCAAGGGGGTCAGGCCGGATCCACCAGGAACAACGGCTGGTCGTACTCCACGGGCTTGGCGTCGTCCACCAGCACCTTCACGATCTTGCCGCTCACCTCGCACTCGATCTCGTTGAAGAGCTTCATGGCCTCGATGATGCAGATCTTGCCACCGGGCTTCACCTCGTCACCGACGTTCACGAACACGGGCTTGCCGGGTCCTGCGGAGCGGTAGAAGGTACCGATCATGGGGGCCTTGATGGTGATGTACTTGCTTTCGGCGGCCGGGGCAGGTGCCGCAGCGGCGGCTGGTGCCGGAGCAGCGGCTGGGGCTGGGGCGGGGGCGGCGGGCAGCGGGGCCGCATAGGCCTGGGGGGCTGCAGCGATCACCTGCACCGGTGCGCCCTTACCAGTGGCCGGGGTCTTGATGGTGATCTTGAAGTCCTTCTGCTCGATCTCCACCTCGCTCACGCCGCTTTTGGCGACGAACTTGATCAGCTCCTGGATCTGGGTCAGGTTCATGGGTTCCATCGGTGTGTTTACGGCCCTGGAAGGGCCAAGGTAGTGATGTGTTCGGTTCAACGGCCGTAGGCCCACTTGAGGTAGATGGCCCCCCAAGTGAATCCTCCGCCGAAGGCGCTGAGGATGATGTTGTCTCCCTTCTTCAGGCGGGGCTCCCACTCCCACAGGCACAAGGGTATGGTGCCGGAGGTGGTGTTGCCGAATTTCTCGATGTTCACCATCACGCGGCTGTCGTCCAGCCCCATGCGGTGGGCGGTGGCGTCGATGATGCGCTTGTTGGCCTGGTGCGGCACCAGCCAGGCGATGTCGTCGCTGGTCAGCGCGTTCTTCTGCATGATCTCCGCGCTCACATCGGCCATATTGGTAACGGCGAACTTGAACACGGCCTTTCCTTCCTGGTGGACAAAGTGCTCCTTGCGTTCCACGGTGTGTTCGGTGGACGGGCGCATGCTGCCACCCGCCTTCTGGTGCAGGTATTGGCAACCGCTGCCGTCCGCGCGCAGGATGCTGTCGATGATGCCGAGCCCTTCGGTATTGGGCTCCAGCAGCACCGCGCCGCAGCCGTCGCCGAAGATGATGCAGGTGGCGCGGTCGGTGTAGTCGATGATGCTCGACATCTTGTCGCCGCCCACTACCACGACCTTCTTGTACTTGCCGGTCTCGATGAATTGGCTGCCGGTGGTGAGCCCATAGAGGAAGCCCGAGCAGGCCGCGTTGAGGTCGAAGCCCCACGCCTTCTTGGCGCCCACCTTGTCGCAGATGATGTTGGCCGTGGCCGGGAACTGCATGTCGGCCGTTACGGTGCAGCAGATCAGCAGGTCGATCTCCAGCGGGTCGATGCCGCGCTTGGTGCACAGCCCCCTCACCGCTTCCACGGCCATCACGCTCAGGCCCTGGTCCTTGCCTTTGAGGATGCGGCGTTCCTTGATGCCGGTGCGCTCGGTGATCCAGGCGTCGTTCGTGTCCACCATGGTCTCGAGGACCTGGTTGCTCAGCACGAAATCGGGCACATGGCCCTGGATCGCGGTGATGGCGGCGGTGACGCGTGGGCTCATTTCAGCGCTTCGGCGATGCGTTCGTTGAGTTTGCTCTCCACCACATCCCGGGTGGCCATGATCATGCTTTTGATAGCGGTCTCGTTGCTGATGCCGTGGCCGATGATGACGTTCCCGTTCACGCCCAGCACCGGCAGACCGCCGTAGTTCTCGTAGTTGAACCGGCGCAGGAAGGGGTCGTCCACACCGTGTGCTTCGAGCAGGTCGTGGAACCCTTCCACCACCTTCAGCACCACGTTGCCTGTGAACCCGTCACAGACCATGACGTCCGCCTTCTCGTTGAACAGATCGCGGCCTTCCACGTTGCCGACGAACGCGTACAGCTGTTGATCCTTCATCAGTTCGTAGGTGGCCTGGCGCAGCAGGTCGCCCTTCTTTTCCTCCTCACCGATGTTCAACAGGCCCACCTTCGGGGTGGGGATGTGATAGACATGCTCCGCGAGCATGGCGCCGAGCAGGCCGAACTGGGCCAGCACATCCGCCTTGCAATCGGCGTTGGCACCCACATCCAGCAGCACACCGAGGCCCCCCTTCTCCTTGGGGACAAGGGTCGGGATGCACGGACGGATGACCCCTTGGATCGGCTTGATGATGAAGATGCTTCCCACGAGCATCGCTCCGGTGTTGCCGGTGCTGGCGAAGGCATCGAGGTTCCCTGCCTTGAGCTGGTGAAAGCCCAGGCTGATGCTGCTGCGGGGCTTGGCCTGAAGCGCCTTGGTGGGGTTGTCGCTCATGGTGATATCGTCCTCGCTGGGTACGATATCGAACAGCGCGGCATCGGCCCCTTCGGCGGCCAGAAGCCCTTGGATGGCCCCGGCATTGCCGATGAGCACGATGCGCACGTCGGCCGGCAGTTCGCGCGCGGCAAGGATGGCGCCACGCACGGTCACGGCAGGACCGTGGTCACTGCCCATGATGTCCACTCCGATCCTCATGCAGGTTGGCTGCGTGGGAGCTTGGGGGTGCGCTGGACCAGCTTATTCTGCGGCGGCCTTGGAAGCCACCAGCTTGCCGTTGTAATACAGGTCGTCACCCACCTTGTAGGCGCGATGGCGCATGTGCACCTCCCCCGTGTTGGGGTCCTTGGTCACCGTGGGCACACCGGCACGTTGGTGCGTGCGGCGCTTCTTGGTGCGTGTCTTGGAATGTCGGCGCTTTGGGTTTGGCATCGTACGGGGAGTTGATCGATCAGGAACGGTTGTTCTTCAGGGCCTTAAGCGCTTCCCATCGAGGGTCGGGCACGGGCTCATGGTCCACAGCAAGTTGATTGAACGCCTGGTCCACTTCCGGGTCGCACTGACCCTCGGGATGGACACGGCGTGCAGGCATGTGCAGGGTGATGCACTCAAAGAAGTAGTGGGTGAGGTTGACCTCGTGGGCCGCGGTGTCGAGCACCACCAGCTCTTCGTCGTATTCCTCGATCTCTTCTCCGGTGAGGGTGAAGATCTGCCGCTGGTCGCCCTGCACCGGGAAGTCCATGAGGGTGTTGCAGTGGTCGCACGGCACTTGCACCGTGCCGTTCACGTGGATCTTGCACACCAGCAGGTGCTGGCTCTTGTCCATGGTCACCTCCACATGCACCTTGCCGCCCATGTAGTCCTCCTGTTCGGTGGCCTTGAAGAACGCATCATCCAGCTCATAGGAGAACCGGTGCTCGCCGTCCTTCAGTCCGGTGAAGGCTATGCTATGTTCGGGAAAGGCGTCCATGGCTGATCCAGCCGCCAAAAGGCAGGTGGCAAATGTAGGACGATCCGGCGGACCGTGGAACGGGTATGAACAGCCTGTTGGAGGCCTTGCCGGAGGAGCATCCTTACTCTCCGCCCTTCTCCTTCTTTTGAGGCTGTAAAGGGTTGGCGTTCATGGCTTTGTAGGTCTCTCGGTGCTGCAGGATATCACCCGCGAGCCAGACCGCTTGCCGGAAGCTTCCGGGATCGGCCTCGCCCTTGCCGGCGATGTCCAGTCCGGTGCCATGGTCAGGGCTGGTGCGCACTACCGGCAGGCCAGCGGTATAGTTCACGCCGTGGCCGAAGCTGAGCGCCTTGAAGGGGGCCAGTCCTTGGTCGTGGTACATGGCCAGGACGCCGTCAAAGTGCTTGTAGCCTCCGCTGCCGAAGAAGCCGTCGGCCGGGTAGGGTCCCATGGCCACGATGCCTTCGTCGTTCAGCCTGCGGATGGCCGGGGCGATGCGTTCGCGGTCCTCGCTGCCCAGCGTGCCACCATCGCCAGCGTGGGGGTTGAGGCCCAGGATGGCGATGCGGGGGGCCACCACGCCGAAGTCGCGCAGCAGGCTCTGGTGGAAAAGCCTGGCCTTGGTCACGATGCGCTCGGTGGTCACGGCGTCGGCCACGTCCTTCAGCGGAATATGTCCGGTGACCGTGCCCACGCGAAGGCCATCGCCCACCAGGATCATCAGCACGGGGTTCTCGCTGCCGGCCATGTGCGCCAGGAACTCGGTATGCCCCGGGAACGCGAAGCCGCTGACCTGCATGCTGTTCTTGTCGATCGGGGCGGTCACCAACACGTCCACCTTGCCGGTGGCCAGGTCGTTGGCGGCGGCCTCGAGGCTCTTGATGCTGTATTCACTGAGGGTACCGCTGGGGGTACCGATCTCGATGGGGATCTCCTCCTCCCAAACGTTCACTACGTTGAGCTTGCGCGGCAGGGCATCGCTGGAATGGTCCACCCCGTGGAACTGCACCTCGTCCAAGCCCAGCACCTTGCGGTGGTGGCTCACGGCATGGGAGGAGGCGTAGAGGATCGGGGTGATGTCCTGCATCACACGGGTGTCCTCGAAGGTCTTCAGCACCACCTCCAGGCCGATGCCGTTGAGGTCGCCGCAACTGATGCCGACGCGCAGGGTCTTGTTGTCGCTCATGGTTCAGGGTTCGCCGCAGGGGCGGCTGGGAGGCTGCGGAGCCGCGGCCCGGACCTCATTTTTTTTCGTGTGCGCGGCGCTTGATGAACTCGTAGAACAGCCGAACACCGACACCGGTCCCTCCCTTCACGCGGTAGTGGTCGCGCTTGTGCAGGAAGGCCGTACCGGCGATGTCCACATGGATGAAGGGACGCGTGGTGAAGCGGGCGAGGAATTTGCCGGCGGTGATCTGCCCGGCCAGGTCGCTGCCCAGGTTCTTGATGTCGGCCACGTCGCTTTTGATCTCCTCGCCGTACTCTTCCCAGAAGGGCATGCGGGCCAGGCGTTCGAAGACGTGGTCGCCGGCGGTGTGGAGGAGTTGGAACTGCTTCTCTTCGGCGGTGCCCATGGTCACGCTGCCGTAGCTGCCGATGGCACGGGCAGCGGCGCCGGTAAGGGTGGCGATGGTCATCACCAGTTCGGCATCAAAGCGTTCGCCGTAGCTCAAGGCGTCGGCCAGTACGATGCGGCCCTCGGCGTCGGTGTTGAGCACTTCCACGGTAAGGCCGCTGTGCATGCGGATCACATCACCGGGGGCGTAAGCGTTGCCTCCAGGGCGGTTGTCGGTGGCGGGGATCAGGCCCACCACGTGCACCGGCAGTTCGCGCTTGGCCACGGCATAGAGGGCACCGGCCACGGCGGCGGCACCGGCCATGTCGCACTTCATGTGGTCCATGCTGTTCGGTGTGGGCTTCAGGCTCAGGCCGCCGGTGTCGTACACCACACCCTTGCCCACCAGCACGATGGGCTTCTTGTTCACGGCGTTCTTCGGCTTCCATTCCGCCACGATGAAGGCGGGTGGGTCCACGCTGCCCTTGTTCACCGCGAGCAGGCCGGCCATGCCGAGGGCCTCGATCTGGGCCTTGTCGAACACCTGCACCTTGAAACCCGCGTTGCGGCTCAGGGTACGCACCTCGGCGCCCAGCTGCTTGGCGTTGAGGAAGGAGACCGGCTCGTTCACCAGGTCGCGGGCGAACGCGGTGGCTTCACAGAGATCGGAAAGCTCGTCCAGGGCCTTGGCGGTGACCTCGGTGGCCACCACGCCGACCTTGCGGAACTCGGGCTCCTTGCCGGGGCCCGTCTTGTA
Source organism: Flavobacteriales bacterium (assembly GCA_044346705.1). Taxonomy (GTDB): domain Bacteria; phylum Bacteroidota; class Bacteroidia; order Flavobacteriales_F; family PHOS-HE28; genus PHOS-HE28. The sequence goes on along the minus strand of JBIIYP010000011.1, from coordinate 68,275 downwards.
TTTGCGGAAGGTGTAGCTGCCCAGGGCGACACCTTCGGCCAGCGCCAAGGTGAGGTGGGCATCGTCCTGGAGGCTCACCAACTGGGCCTCCTCCCGCTTGGAACCCAGGAGCCGGGTGATCATCTCGTTCCCTGCGCGGCGGGCCTTCTCCAACTGGACGACCGGAGCGCCATTGCGCACTTGGTGCACCAGCACCAGACGGCCGCTGATGTCGCACACGGCCACCGGAGCCTCTGCCGCGAGCTGCTCGATCAGGTACTGGCGGTCGCTGCGTTCCAGGTCCAGGTGCCGCAACTGGGCGGTGTCGGTGAGGATCACCAGGGTGTCCTTGCCGCCTGAGGAACGGGCGACTTTGGTGAGGTTGAGCATGGGTCAGGGGTGGAGGCGCGAAGATAGCCGTCCACGGGTAGCGCACCGGATGAACCAGGAAGGGGCCGGATCTGCTGTCCGGTCCGGACAATTCGTGGCGTTCCGCCGCCGTTCGACAGCGGGAAAGTGCGACCTTTGTTGAACACAAGATGCGTCCCTACCATTGGCTATTGTTCGCCCTGGGCTTCATGGTCCCTGGAGCCTCGTGGGCCACGCACAACCAGGCCGGGGAGATCCTGATCTGCTATGTGGGTGCAGTGCCTGAAGGCCTGCTTTACGAGGTCACCATCATCACCCACACCAAGACCAGCTCTCCGGCGGACCGACCGGAGTTCATCGTGGATTGGGGTGATGGTTCGCCCTTGGACACGATCCAGCGTGACCAGATCGTGCTCAACATTGCACCTGACGTGCAGAAGAACGTCTATGCGGAAACGCACGTCTATCCGGGTCCTGGCGTGTTCCTCCTGCAGTACATCGACCCGAACCGGATCGAGCAGGTGGTCAACATCCCCAACTCGGTGGACGTGCCGATGTGCGTGCAGACCGAGCTGGTGATCAGCGTGGCCGGTAATAACTGTTCTCCGAGCTTCCTGAACTCTCCGATCCAGAACGCGTGCCTCGGGCAGCCCTGGACCCACAACCCCGGAGCCTTCGACACCGATGGCGACAGCCTGTCCTACGTGCCGCGGGTATGCCTCGGCGCTGACCTCGATAGTGACGGGGATGGTGACCCGATCCCCGGCTACTTGTACCCGGACCAGGTCGCGGCCGGGGCGAACAACCAGTACGACATCGATCCGGTCACGGGCACCATCACGTGGGTCTCGCCCCAGTTGATCGGGATCTACAACATCGCCTTTGCGGTGATCGAGTGGCGAAAGATCAATGGCATCTGGGTTGAGATCGGCTGGGTGATGCGGGACATGCAGGTGTTCGTTGGCGCGTGCAGCAACCAACCGCCGAGCATTGTGGAGGTGAACGACACCTGCATCACGGCCGGCCTCCAGTTGGTGGTGAACGTTTCGGCCACGGACCCCAACACCACACAGACCATCTCGCTCTCGGCCATCGGTGGCCCGATGATCATCACCCCGAACCCTGCGATCTTCCTGAGCTCACCAGGAGTGGGCGCGGCCACCGGGGTGTTCACCTGGAACACCGTCTGTGCCCACGTGCGCCAGCAGCCCTACCAGGTGCTCTTCAACGCGGAGGACAATGACGATCCCGTGGAATTGGAGGACTTTGAGAGCATGTTCATCACCGTGGTGGCACCGGCGCCTCAGAACCCTACGGCCACGCCGGATGGCAGCATCATGCAGCTCGCCTGGACCTATCCGAACGCATGCAACAACGCGTCCGGCTATCGCATCTACCGCCGCCAGGGTTCCTTCGGTTTCGTGCCGGATGTCTGTGAACTGGGTGTGCCCGCCTACACAGGCTACCAGCTGATCGCCAGCACCAGCGGGTTCGGCAGCACCACCTATGCGGATCAAGGACTGGCCTTCGGGGTCACCTATTGCTACATGATCGTGGCGGTGTTCCCGGACGGTGCGCAGAGCTATGCGAGCGTGGAGTTCTGCAACCTGCTGCGGCGCGAAGTACCGATCATGACGAAGGTGAGCGTTGATGTGACCGATGTGAGCGCCGGGGTGGATAGCGTGCAGTGGAGCAATGCCTTCGACCTGGATACCCTGCAATACCCCGGACCCTATCAGTTCAAGCTGTACCACGGCGCCACGTACAACACGGCGAACACGTTGATCCACACCAGCACCCTGCACCCCTACCTGGAGCATCCGGACACCAACTTCGTGCACACGGGCATCAACACGGTGGCCTCACCGAACGCGTACCGCGTGGAGCTTTATCACAACAATGGGAGCCAGCTGGTGGGCTCCGGCAACACGGCCTCCTCGGTGTACCTGATCCCGGACCCGAACGATGAGCAGATCACGTTGGACATCACGTACAATACACCCTGGGTCAACGACACCTTCTATGTGTTCCGGGACAATGCCGGCGTTTGGGACCTTATCGGCATTACGGACACCACGGTGTATGTGGACACCGGACTGGTGAACGGGCAGGAGTACTGCTACTACGTGTCGAGCGTCGGCGCCTACAATGATCCGGCGATCGTGGCCCCGCTCATCAACCGGAGCCAGGAGGTCTGTGCACGGCCGATCGACCTTACTCCGCCCTGTCCGCCCACACTCGATATCGTGAATGACTGCGAGACGCCGTTGAACACGCTCACGTGGAACAACCCCAACAACAGCTGCGCGGACGATACCTACCAATACAACGTCTACTTCACCGATTCGCTGGGCGGTGAACTGCTGTTGATCGCCACGATCACCGGGGCGGAGGACACCGTGTTCACGCACACCGATGGCGCTTCCGTGGCCGGCTGCTACGCGATAACGGCCATTGACACCGTGGGCAACGAGAGCGCGTTCACCAACATCGTGTGCGGCGACAATTGCCCCGAATACACCCTGCCCAACGTGTTCAGTCCCAACAGTGACGGGGTGAACGACCTGTTCATCCCCTTCCCGTACCGCGGGGTGAAGGAGGTCGACATGAAGGTCTTCAACCGTTGGGGCAACTTGGTATTCAGCACCCAGGACCCGGCGGTCCTGTGGGACGGCACGAACCAGATGAGCGGCGAACAGGTTTCGGAGGGCGTGTACTACTACACCTGCCTGGTCACCTTCAAGCTGCTGGCGGGCGATGAGCTTGTGCAGCTGAAGGGCTACGTGCACCTGCTGCGTGGCAACAACGGCAACCTCGACTGATGTTCACGGGGATCGTGGAGGAGGTGGGGGAAGTGGTGGAACTGCATGACAGTGGCACCAACCGGGATCTCGTCATCCGGGCGCGCATGACACCGGAACTGCGCGTGGACCAGAGCGTGTCGCACAACGGTGTCTGCCTGACGGTAGTGGCCATCAACGGAGACACGTACCGCGTGACCGCCGTGAAGGAGACGCTGGAACGCAGCAACCTCGGTTCACTGAGATCCGGCGATGGAGTGAACCTCGAACGCAGCCTGCGGATCGGCGACCGCCTCGATGGGCACATGGTGCAAGGCCACGTGGACACCGTCACCGAATGCCTTTCCGTGGAGGATGTGGGTGGAAGCTGGCGCTACACCTTCCGCGTGCCGGAGCAGAAGCACCTGCTGGTACACAAGGGCAGCATCTGCCTTAATGGCGTTAGCCTCACCATCGCGGTGCTTGAGCCCGATCACTTCGCCGTGGCGATCATCCCCTACACCTACGAGCACACGACCTTCCGCAGCTTGCAGGCCGGCCACCGCGTGAACGTGGAGTTCGATGTGCTGGGGAAGTACGTGGAGCGGATGCTCCAGCGATAGTCAACGTTTCAGGACCTTTTGGGATAGCTGCTGTACGAAGTTCGGAAGGCCTTCATGTGCCTCTGAAGTCAGTATGCTAGCGCATAACTTCCTTACCTCCGTATCGGGATGGCGGAGCATGGCGGACGCCAACTCTTTCGCCAATTCATGATCCCAAAGACTGAGCCACTTCAATCCGTGGCAGGCCAGTCGTCCCCATGATTCCATTCGAATATGATCCATGACCGATCGGATCATGGGTTCAATGCCGAAGTACAAGGATGGGTTCTCGTAGACGAACACCTTAGTTCTATATGCTTGCATTTCAAGTGCCCTGGTGACGAATTGACTGCGGGCTTCGTCATTGGCTATCTCAATGAAACGGTCCAATGTGCTCCCACTGCACCAGTCAATGCAGCAAATGACGATCAACGTGTCCAACTCGTCTATGTCCCGAGTGATACCGCCACCCAAGGAAAGACCATTCACGAAGGTGTCCATCGCAGGCCCGAACGTCTCCCAACCGTCGTATGCCATTTCCTCCCATTCAGCCTGCACATCATGGCCGAAGTCTGGTGAGTAGTCCGCGAGGTATTCTTCCCTGCTCAGTTTGCAACGCTCGAAAAAGCGTTCCAACTCCGCATTGATCTGGCAGTGATCCGTCATGACGCGGGCAAAGCTGATCACTCCTTCACGAAGCGCTGCACCCAGCTGCGATCGGCGTCGCGCAGTTCCAGCAGGTAGGCTCCGGTCGGCAAGGCTGAAACATCCAGTTCACCGCGTTGCGGGTTGGTGAGCGTTCCGGTGCGCACCACACGGCCCAAAGCGTCAAGCACGCGCAGTTGCAACGCACCGGTCGCCGAAGGCATGCGGATGGTCAGCACGTTCGTGGCGGGGTTCGGGAAGAGCACGATGGCATCATCGCCTTGCACCGCATCGCTCACACGCGTCACGATGTTCTGTCCGCTGATCAGCCAGAGGTCCGGATCGAGCACAGCACTATCCGCTTGGAAGGGGAGGTTGAAGCTGAAGACCTCGCCGTTCACCGTGTTGTTGAGCACGATGATAGTGTCGGTGTTCGCGTTCTTGAAGCGCACGGGAACGGGCAGTTCGAAGAAGTCCACGCTGGGGTGCGAAGCGCTTTGGTAGAGCGTGAGTTCCACGTCACCGTTGGCGTCCTGGCTCCAGGGCAGAGTGTAGGTGGGGTAGCCTTCGCCCATGAACCAGTCGGCCATGAAGCCGTCGAGGTCCACGCCGCTGGCGGCTTCGAGGTGATCCTGCAGCTGGAAGGTGAGCGCGCTGCCGTAGCTGATGTCCGGATCGTTCAGGTAGTTGCCCACGCCAGCGAACCAGGCACTGTCGCCGCAGACCCAGCGGAGCATGTGCAGCACCATGGCCCCTTTCGCGTAGCTCAGCCGGCCGTTGAAGATGCGACCCACGTCGGTGGTGTCGGTCACGAACACGCTGCCGCCGGGTTGGCTGATCACAGTGTTGATGCGGCCTTGTTTGAAGGGCATCCAGTATTGCGGGACCATGAACTCGTAGCAGAGGCCGCTGAGGTAGGTGGCAAAACCTTCGTTGAGCCAGATGTCCTCCCAGTTGCCGCAGGTCACCTTGTCGCCGAACCATTGGTGGGCCAGCTCGTGCGCCATCAGCTCATAGTCCCACGCGCCCATGAAGGTCATGGTCTGGTGCTCCATGCCGCCGCCCCAGCCGAAGCGCGCATGCCCGTACTTCTCATCGGCGAAGGGGTAGGTGCCGAAGAGCTGGCTGAAGAGCTGCATCTGCGACGCGCATTGGGAGGTGATGTTCTGTGCGTCCTGCACTTCCTCCGGGTACACATAGTTCAGCACTTCCACCGTGTCGTTCGGCAGGAACGCGAAGTCCGAGTAGGCGGTGTAGTTGGTGACCGCGGTGGCCACGAGGTAGTAGGCGATGGGGTACCGGTGTTTCCAATGGTAGGTCACCTGGGCGTTCCCCGGAATGCTGTCCACCAGCACGCCATTGCCCGCTGCGCGATTTCCGTAAGGCACGGAGATGAAGAGGTCGATGGAATCGGCCTTGTCATTGAGGTCCTCCTTGCTCGGCCACCAGTCGCTGGCGCCGTAGGGTTCGCTCAGGGTCCACAGCACCGGCGTGCCGTTGTGGTCGCCGGTCTCGAAGGAACCGAAGCCCGTGGTGGGCGGCACGCCGTCGTAGCTCACGGTAACGGAATCAGGGGTACCTGCCAAGAGCGTGGTGGGGAACACGACGGACAGCCGTTCATCGGCGTGCACGAACGGGACGGACAGGCCATTGCGTGTCACGTCGTAAACGATCAAGGAATCGCTGAGGTCGAGCCAGAGCGTGTCAAGGTCGGCGGTGGTGGTGAAGTGGGTGGTCACGTAGCCCGAGATCGCACGCACCGCCGGATCAAGGTCCCATTCGCAGCGGAGGTAGGTCACATCGAAGCCGCGGGTAGGCGTTCCGGAAGGGGAGCGTAGGGTCAGGCTGCCGTGGCCGCGCTGCTCACTGTGCACGATCCCGTCGAGCACGGCATGGTCATAGATGATCTGGGCCTGCGCCGCCAAGGGGAGCAGGAGCAAGGAAAGGAAGGTGGCGCGCATCATCCGTAAAGATAACGTGGCGCGGAGGGGGAACGCTGCCTGCGGTCCGCCGATCAACGCACCTTTTCCAGTATGGAGCGAACGGCCTCGCTGCGGCCCATGGTATAGAAGTGCAGGCAGGGCACATTGGCGGCCACCAGTTCCTTCGCCTGCTGCGCGCCCCATTCAATGCCCACCTGTTTCACGTCCTCGTCGTTGCGGCACTTGGCCAGCTCGTTGCTGAAGGCCACGGGCAGGTCGAGGTGGAAGGTCTTCGGGATGAAGGCGATGTGCTTGCGGTTGGTGAGGGGCTTCAGGCCGGGGATGATGGGCACGGTGATGCCCTCGGCGCGGCAGCGCTCCACGAAGGCGAGGTACTTCGCGTTGTCGAAGAACATCTGCGTCACGAGGTAGGTGGCACCGGCCTCCACCTTGCGCTTCAGGTATTCCAGGTCCGTGCTGAGGTTGAGGGCCTCGGGATGCTTTTCCGGATAGCAGGCGGCACCGATGCAAAGGTCCGTGGGCGCGGCCTCCTCTTCCTCCTCGTAGAGGTACTTGCCTTTGTTCAGTCCGTCGATCTGGCGGATGAGGTCCTCGGCATGGGCGTGCCCGTCGCGTTCGGCGATGAACTGCCCTTCGTTCTTCACGGCATCGCCGCGCAGGGCCAGCACGTTGTCGATGCCCAGGAAGTTCAGCTCGATCAGGGCGTCCTCGGTGTCCTCCTTGCTGAAGCCGCCGCAGATCAGGTGGGGCACCGTGTCAATGTTGTACTTGGCCTTGATCATTGCGCAAATGCCCACGGTGCCGGGGCGTTTACGCAGGCGGATCTTCTGCAGCAGGCCGTGGCCGCGCTCCTTGTAGATGACCTCCTCGCGGTGGTAGGTCACGTTGATGAAGCTGGGCTTGAACTCCAGCAGCGGGTCGATGCCGGCGTAGATGGAGCGGATGTCCTTGCCCTTCAAGGGTGGCAGGATCTCGAAGGAGAGCAGCGGCTCCTTCGCCTGGATCAGGTGGTCGATGACCTTCATGCGGGCGGTGAAGATAGCCGAAGGCCCGCTCGTGGCGGGCCTTCAGGGAACACGTTCAAATGTGGGTCAGCGGAGCAGCGTCACCGCGCCGGTGTATTCCTTGCCATCCACCTTCAGGACGAAGAAATAGGTGCCGTCGGGAACGTCGCGTGCGTTCCAGGTGTTCTTGTAGTTGCCATTGGTGTAGATCTCCTGGCCCCAGCGGTTGAACACGGAGAGCTGGGCATTGGCATAGTACTGGACCCCGGGGAATTCGAGAACGTCATTGAGCCCATCCCCATTGGGGCTGAACACGTTCGGGATGGAGATCTCCGTTGGCCGCACCACCTGCGTGTAGGTGTAGGTGTCCGTACAGCCATCCGCCGTGGTCACCGTGAGGACGACATCGTAGAGCCCGGGTTCGGGGAAGGTATAGGTGAAGGTGGTGCCGCTGCCGAAGACGGTCCCTCCCACCGACCAGCTCCAGGTGGTGATGGTGGCGCCGTTCCCAGTGGACCCATCGGTGTAGATGACCGTGGTGCCGGGGAAGACCGACCCATCGGGGTTGCCGGTGAAGAAGGCGCTGGGGTCCGGTGCACTGAGCACGTTCACAGCTGCGCTGGTGCCGGAGCAGCCTGCGGCGTCGGTCACGGTCACCGTATAGGTTCCGGTACCGACAGTGGTCGTGGGTCCGGTGGCGCCATTGCTCCAAGCGTAGCTGTCGAAGGTGCCGTTAACGCCGAGCAACGAGGGTTGGCCGCCGCAGTTGAAGAGCACACCGGTGATGGCCGGCTGCGGCGCGGGGATCTCCGTGACGGTGACCGTGTTGGAGCCGAAGCTGCAGTAGCCCGCGGTCACGTCCACGTTGTATGTACCCGGGCCAACAAGCACCGTGGAGCCATTGAAGCCATTGCTCCAGTCGTAGGTGTCGAAACCGTCCGGTACGGAGAGCACCACGCCCTGTCCGGCACAGGCCACGGTGTCGCCGGTGATCACCGGTGGCGTCAGGGTGGTGAAGTACACGTCCACCACGATGTCGATGGTGGTGGTGAGGGGCGGCGTGCCGTTGTCCGTGGCGGTGAAGCTGATGGTATGGAACCCCTGCTCGGCGATGGTGGGGGTGAACTGGCCCTGCACGATCACGGAGGTGCTGCCACTGGTGTTCAACACCTCGGCATAGTTCGACAGGCTCGGGGCACTGGAACTGGCCACGATGGTCTGCCCTTGCTCCGGCGCCAGGAAGTTCATTTCGATGTCGACCAGTTCTCCGGTGCATACGCGCACGGTGTCGCAGAGGAAGGTGCTGCTGGCGATGGGCGGGATGTTCTGCGTGCTTACGGAGGTGGTGAACACGAAATTCTGGTTGTCCAACCAGTCCACGCCGTCGGGGTTGCCGAACGGACCATCGTACAGGCTGCCGGGTTGGTCGAAGGTGCCGAACTGGATGTAGTCGACGGCGTTGCCGCGGTTGGCGCCGACCACCGCAGGCGTCCCGCCGAAGCCGTTGATCCCGCCGGAGGCCGCACCGGTGGTCCATTCCATGCCCAGGTAGCAGAAGCTCACGTTCTTGCCCACGCCGATCACGGGGTCGGTGCCATCGGTGATGATGAGCTGGAAGGAGTTCTTCTTGTCGGTCTGCGAGGCGAAGTACCCCACATCGACCCAATTCACGTAAAGTGCCGTGGCCGTGGCCTTGTACAGGACCTGGCCGCCGTTCAATCCCAATCCATCGTCACCGCGGGTGTCCACATCGGCCCAGAAGGGCGCCACCATGATGAATTGGTTGTTGGGGAAGGGCGTGGCCGAGAAGGTGCCGTACGGGCTCTGGAAGGAGATGTTCCCGTTGTTGTTGATGTAAAGCGTGTTGTAGAGGTCGCCGTACAGGTTGAACTGGAAGGGGATGATGATCTGCCCGGAGGAGAGGTCATCGTTCGGCTGCATGGCCAGGGTGTAAGTGGCATCCGGTTCGACCCAGCAATTGCAATCGCCGTTCACGCCACCGCCTTTCGGCACGCCGATGTGGCGCTTGGGGTCCTTGGAAAGCGGCGCGGTAACCGGCGCCTGCGCCGGGTAGCTCACATGGTATTGCGCGGGCAGGGTGCCGGAGAGCTTCAGCTGGTCGTATTGCGCAGGTGTAAGGTCGACCACCTGGGCCTGCAGGCTGAAGGAGATCAGACAAAGTGCGACAGCAGGGAGTGCCTTGCGGAGCTGGGTCAGGGACATGTTCAGGAGCGCTGAGGGAAAGAGGGTCACTTCAAGAGGGTGATGGTGCCGAACCAGTCCGCCTTATCTGCGGTGAATTGCTTGCGTTCAATGAGGCGCCAGACATACACGCCTTGCGGCAGGATCTCGCCACCGTTCAAGTGCCGTCCGTCCCAGCCCTTGGTCGCATCCTTGGTCTCGAACACCAATTGGCCCCAGCGGTCAAAGATCATCAACTCGTGCTCCTCGTCCACCATGTCCGCAGTGATGGGGAAGAACACGTCGTTCTTGCCATCACCATCCGGGGTGAACGCGTTCGGCACGAAGAGGCTGGGAACAATGACCGGCACGATCTGGCACAGGCTGTCGGTGCATCCATAGCGGTCCCACACCTGCAGGCAGACCTCGTACTCATCGCCGTACACATCCGGGAACTGGTGATACGCGAAGCGCTGATCCGCGCTGTCCTGACCGGCAAAGACCCACTGGAACACGGAGGCGTTGGGATCCGAAGCAGCGAAATACAAGTTGCTGTTGAACTCCGTTCCAGGGTTCGGCGAATAGGTGAAGGTGGCGAGCGGGGCTTGCTCCACCAGTACGGCGCCGGGTTTGGTCAAGTTGTCCACGCACCCTTCCGGCGTGGTCACGGTGAGGTTCACGTTGTACCAGCCAGCATTCACATAGGTGTGGTCCAAGCTGTCGCAATCATCCAGACCGGAGGTGCCATCGCCCAAGTTCCAGACACAGGATCCGCCCAGGTAGAAAGGATCGGTGAGGTTGTAGAACCGAACGTCCAAGGGGTTGCACCCACTGTCCGGTTCAACAGTAAAGAGCACGACGGGCAGCGGGTTCACATCGACCGCGATGACCGCAGTGTCCGTGAGCTGGTCACATTCGCCGATGCCATAGGCCACGTAGAGGTAGTCACCGGAAAGCTCCAACGCGGGGTTCAGCGTTCCGTTGTGCACCACGCCCAAGGGGTCGAGCCAGATCTGGTTCACATCGGGGTTTCCGCCCAGCAGGGGGAACAAGGGGGTCAGGGCGCCATCGGCACAGATCGCAAGGCTGTTGTCACCCCCGGCGATGGGTAGCGGATCGAGGCTGATGGTAAGGGTGGAGAAGAGCGTGGGGCAGGGCAGGATAGGACTCGTGGTATAGGTGTATACACCAGGCAGGTCCGCACTTGCATTGTAGGTGCCACCGAAGACCGTTCCTCCAGGGGTGGTCCACACACCGGTAGTGTCGGGCGTGCCGTTCAGTGTGGCCAGCATGTCCAAGGGTGCAGCGTCAGGACAGAGGGTGATCACGTTGCTCAGTCCTGGGTCCATGGCCTGTTGGATGGTCACCGTGCTGAACGAGGTGTCGTTGGGGCAGGGTGAAGTGCCCAGGACCAGGTAGGCATAGACCCCGGAAGGGTTGGTGGCCGGGGTGAGCGTTCCCCCGAAGGCCGTGTTGTTCGGATAGGTCCAGGTGCCACCGGCCTGAGGAGTTCCGGCCAGGTTGAGGAACAACGGGTCCGTGCCATCGGTGGTGCAGTATTGAAGCGACACATCCTGCCCCGCATCGGCATGGGCAACGGTGTTCACGGTCACGATGCCGGTGGAGGGGCACATGCCGCCGGTACCGACCGCATAGAGGTAATCTCCCGCAGGGTTGGTGCCCGGGATGAAGAACCCGCTATGGGCCACGCCGTTCGGGTCGGTCCAGTCACCACCAGGGACCGGCGCGCCGCCAAGCATAGGGTAGAGGTTGAAAGCAGGGCCTTGGTCGCACACCAACGTATCCCCCGGGGTCATGGCGGCGGCCATCTGCACCCACACCACCAGGTTGTAGGTGGCGGTGAGCGGGGGCACACCATTATCCGTCGCCTCGAAGATCACATTATGGTATCCGATGTCCACCGGCAACGGGGTGAACTCCCCAACGATCTGCGCCGTGTTGCCGGGGATGTTGGAGATGATGGTGTAGTTGCTGAGTGTGGGAGCGGAGGAGGTCGCCGTTGTGGTCTGGCCCGGTTCGGGGCTCAGGAACTGCATATCGAGCTGCGACGTGATGCCCACACACGCCACCAGGGTGTCGCACAGGAACACCCCACTGCCGATGGGCGGGATGTTGGAGGTGAACACCGAGGTGGTGAACACGAAGTTCTTGTTGTCCAACCAGCTCACACCGTCGGTCAGCCCAAAGGGCCCATCGTAGGCGATGCCGGGCTGGTCGGTGCGCGTGAACTGGATGAAGTCGATGCCGTTGCCGCGGTTGGCACCCACCGTGGCGGGCGTGCCGCCGAAACCGTTCACACCGCTGGAGGCCGCACCGGTGGTCCACTGCATGTCCTGGTAGCACATGCTCACGTTCTTGCCGATGCCGATGACCGGATCGTTCCCATCGGTCAGGATGATCTGGAACGAGTTGGTCATGTTGGTCTGCATGCTGTAGTAGCCTACATCCACCCAGTTGATATACATGGCCGTGGGCGTGATCTTGTACCACACCTCGCCGATGCCCCGGGTATCCACATCCGCCCAGAAAGCCGCCACCATGGCGAACTGGTTCGTGGGCAGCGGGCTGGAATTGAAGGTGCCCCACGAACTTCCGAAGGACACGTTGCCGTTGTTGTTGATGTAGACCGAGTTGTACAGGTCGCCGTACAGGTTGAAGGTAAAGGGGATTGGGATCACGCCGGTCGACAGGTCGTCGTTCGGCTGCATGGCCAGCGTGTAGGTGGCGTCCGGCTGCACCCAACAGTCACACACGTTGCCACCACCGCGAAGGGTGCCCGGTGGGCTGAACGGAGAACCGCCACGCGCCATGGGCGGGGTGGAAGTGGCAGCTGGAAGGCCTTTGAAATAGGCCGGCAATGTGCCCTGCTGCTTCAAGGCATCGTACTCCTCCAAGGTCACTTGACGCACCCCCACCTGTGCCCAGGCATTTGGTGAGGCTGTCAGGCACAATACGACCAGCATCAGCAAGAAGCGAAGTGGTCGGGTCATGTTCGTGGTCGGTTATCGGAACAAGCGCACGGTCTGGCCTTTGGAGTAGGGCTTGCCATTGCCATCCACCCCTTCGATCGCATAAAAGTAATAGTCTTCGGCGCAAAGCTGGCCGCTCATGTCCCGGCCGTCCCATGCGCGCAGGTCTGTCGCGCTGAACACCAGCTGGTTCGAGAGGGAGTAGATACGTACCCGCACATCGCTCAGCCCTTCGGCCCTCACCTCCAGTTCATCGTTCACTCCATCACGCATGCCGGGGCTGAAGGCGTTGGGGATCCACACCAAGGGTGCGGCGGTCGGCGAGGGAGGGAGCGGATCCTCCGGTCCATCATTCCCCTCCTCAGGAACATCCACATGGCCCTGCACCAAACCCACTTCAGGGATCGATTCGGTCTGTGCGATCTCCGGTGCGGCATTGGTCTGTTGGATCAAGCGGTCGATGATCATCTCCACCTCGGGCATGTGCTCGCCTTCCTTTATCGGAGGGGGCGGTGGCGGTTCACCATTACGCTGGTCAGCCGGGCTGTTCGGGGTGATGATGGTCGGTTCCGTGGGGGGCGTGTTGGCCCCACTGGTCGGCGTTCCCGGTTCTTGGGAGGCAAGGGACCTGGTGGCCAGCGGATCCACAGTGCCGTTCGGCAGTGGTGCAGTGGTCGGAGGGACGACCTCGGTGGCCTTGTACTCAGCAGGTGCAGCGGTGCTGGCGGGTGCCAGGGAGGCCGTGTTCTGCGTGGGTGCATCCGGGGTGGCGGCCCAGAACAGGATGCCACCGGTAAGGAGGGTGGCGGCAATGCCGGCAGCCATCCAGCCGCCCAGGCCGGAGCCACCAGCGGCACCTGCCGCGGCACCATGGCCCAGTTGCGAGCTGATCTGTCCCCAAGTGCCGGGGTCGACCTGTGCTTCGTGCTGTTGGAACCGGTCCTTCAGCAGGTCGCTGAGCCCGTCGGCCGCAGGGGCCGCAGCCACCAGTTGGCCGCTGATCGCCTGCCACACGCCGGGGTCCACACCCACCTCGTGATCGGTGAAGCGCTCCTGGAGGAGGTCGTTGAGGTTATTCGCTGCCATCGCCATAGAGTTCTGCCGCTTCCTTGGGAAGCAGGCGACGCAGGTAGGCCCGCGCCTTCATGAATTGTGATTTCGAGGTGTTCTCGCTGATGCCCAACTGCTCCGCGATCTCCTTGTGGGCATAACCTTCGATCGCGAACAGGTTGAACACGGTGCGGTAGCCGGTGGGCAGGGCCTGGATCAGCGCCATGATCTCGTCCGTGGTCATGCCGCTCAGCACGTGCTCATCCTCCGCGTGCAGGTGCTCCGCATCGCTCAGGTCCACACTGTGGTCGTAGGGCTTGTTCCTGCGGATATGGTCCAGTGCGGTGTTCACCATGGTGCGTGCGATCCAGCCGCCCAGCGGGCCGTCGCCGCGGAAGTGGTCCATCTTCTGGAACACCTTCACGAAGCCGTCCTGCAGGATGTCCTGGGCCTGTTCCCGTCCGTTGGCGTAGCGCATGCAAATGCTCATCATCTTCCGCGAGTAGACCTTGAACAACGTCTTCTGCGCGATCGGATCGCCCTTCAAGCACCCCGCTAGCAACTGCTCGTCCGTCATGGCGTTCCGGTAGGGATGATGCGGTATTGGGGGGAATGGTTGCCTGGAAGACCGTGAATTTACGGCCAAGGACGTGGGTTTGGCCAGCGCTCAGGCCTTGGATCGGCCGGTCCGCACCCTCCGGATGTCTACCTTTGCACGCTTTGGCTCGTCTTTTCCCTTGAGCCTCAGTACATTTCAGCGACCTCCATGCAACACATCCGCAACTTCTGCATCATCGCCCACATCGACCACGGCAAGAGCACCCTGGCCGATCGCCTCTTGCAGATGACCGGCACCATCGCCGACCGCGACATGCAGGCCCAGAACCTGGACGACATGGACCTGGAGCGTGAGCGCGGCATCACGATCAAGAGCAAGGCGATCCAGATGGATTACACCTACAAGGGCCAGCTGTGGAAGCTGAACCTGATCGATACGCCGGGGCATGTGGACTTCAGCTACGAGGTGAGCCGCAGCATCGCCGCGTGCGAAGGCGCCCTCCTGATCGTGGACGCCACGCAGGGCATCCAGGCGCAGACCATCAGCAACCTCTACCTCGCCCTGGAGCACGACCTGGAGATCATCCCCATCCTCAACAAGATGGACCTGCCCAGCGCCAACCCCGAGGAGGTGAAGGACCAGATCGTGGACCTGCTGGGCTGCCGCCGCGAGGAGATCATGGCCGCCAGTGGCAAGACCGGCCTCGGCGTGGACAAGATCCTGGAGGCCATCGTGGACCGCATGCCCGCGCCCAAGGGCGACCCCAACGCACCGCTGCAGGCGCTCATCTTCGACAGCGTGTTCAACAGCTTCCGTGGCATCATCGCCTACTTCCGCATCATGAACGGTACCCTGAAGAAGGGGGACAAGGTGAAGTTCTTCAACACCGGCGTGACCTATGCGGCCGATGAGGTCGGCGTGCTGAAGATGGACCTGCTGCCGAAGCCTGTGCTCAGCGCAGGCGACGTGGGCTACATCATCAGCGGCATCAAGACCGCCAGTGAAGTGAAGGTGGGGGACACCATCACCCACGTGGACCGTTCGTGCGAGGTCGGTATCGATGGCTTCGAGGACGTGAAGCCCATGGTCTGGGCCGGCATCTTCCCCGTGGACACCGACGAGTACGAGGAGCTGCGCGATGCCATGGAGAAGCTCAAGCTCAACGACGCGAGCCTAACCTGGACGCCCGAGAGCAGCGCGGCCCTGGGCTTCGGTTTCCGCTGCGGCTTCCTCGGCCTGCTGCACATGGAGATCATCCAGGAACGCCTGGAGCGCGAGTTCAACATGACGGTGATCACCACCGTGCCCAACGTGGGCTATGTGGTCACCAAGACCAACGGCGATGTGATCAATGTGAACAACCCCACGGAGCTTCCGGAGGTGATGCACATCGAGACCATCGAGGAGCCTTACATCAAGGCGCAGATCATCACCAAGGCCGAGTACACCGGAGCCATTATGACGCTTTGCATCGAAAAACGCGGCATGCTCATCGGCCAGAACTACCTCACCACGGACCGCGTGGAGCTCAGCTTCGAGCTGCCCCTGGGCGAAGTGGTGTTCGACTTCTTCGACAAGCTGAAGTCCATCTCGCGCGGCTATGCGAGCTTCGATTACCACCCGATCGGCTTCAAGGAGAGCGACCTCATCAAGCTCGACATCCTGCTCAACGCCGAGAAGGTCGATGCGCTCAGCGCGCTCATCCACCGCGACCACGCGCACGAACTGGGCAAGAAGATGTGCAGCAAGCTGAAGGAGCTCCTGCCCCGCCAGCAGTTCGACATCCCCATCCAGGCCGCCATCGGCGTGAAGATCGTGGCCCGCGAAACCGTGAAAGCCCTGCGCAAGGACGTGACCGCGAAGTGCTACGGCGGTGACATCAGCCGCAAGCGCAAGCTGCTGGAGAAGCAGAAGGAAGGGAAAAAGCGGATGCGTTCCGTGGGCTCCGTGGAGATCCCGCAGGAGGCCTTCCTTGCTGTGTTGAAGTTGGACTGATCGGGGGAAGCTGAGCCGCAGGCGAAGTCCCGCTTCGCAGGGTTGGATCGATCGCTCCACCACGAAGCGGTACATCACCCAGTACCCGGTGGGTGGCACCAACGCCGTCACCAAGAAGATGGGCAAGGGCGACTTCACCGATGGCAAGGTGTGGATCAACGACACGCAATACTTCGCACACGTACCCGAGGTGGCCTGGAAATTCTACATCGGCGGCTACCAACTCGCCCAGAAGTGGCTGAAGGACCGCTACGGTCGCACGCTTACATTCGATGACATCCGGCACTACCAGCGGATGATCGTGGCGCTTAACTGAACGGCGAAGGTGATGGAGGAGGTGGATGGGGTGGTGTGAATTGAGGAGTACTGCACAACGGCCCTATCCGAGCACTGCACATATACCTTCCCCCGATCTGCAGACCGAACCCAATGCCCTGCATACCATGCCAACGAAGAACAAAGCCAACAACCCCTTCGCTGCCACCGCTCCCAACCAAGTGCTTTGCGTGGAGAGCCGCCCCCTAACCACCAAGCAAGACGGGACGCTCTGGGTCTTCATGGCCATGGACGCGTACTCGCGCTTCGCGGTACACCACACCATCGCGCGCACGAACCTGCTGCCGGACTACGTGGGCTTCCTCTTCGAGGCAGTGCGCAAGGATCCCACGGTAAAGGGCGTAGCACTGGCCATTGATGCACGCCCGGACCTGGCTGCAGCGTTGCACAAGGTGTTCCCGCATTTCGTGGATGTGATCAGCGACCAAGCGGGGGTGTACGAAGTGACGGACGAGTTCCACGTGGCGTTCATGGCGCACATGGCGTCGCAGGGCCGGGGCAATTAGGGCCTGCCGGGGAAGTACTCCACGGTCGATCTTTGCCAAGTGAACGCATGAACGCACGTAGAACGGAACAGACCATTACCGGAGGTGCTTTGCTCTGCCTGTTGCTATTGGCCTGCAACAGCCCGGCCGAACGCAAGGCGGCGCCGCGCGCACCAACGCGCACCGCTACACCCGTTACCCAAGCGACGCCAAGTGCTATGGAGCGCGCGCCCCGCTTCGAGCCTTCGCACGAATACGTCACGGACGGATACGGCGACACCCTGGTGTGGAACGCCGCGCGGCCGCTCACCTGGGCGGACTTCCGCAGGCGGGAGCGCGACCCGGCGATACCCGAATGGGCCGGTGCCAATACCACCTTGCGGATCCATTGCATGCCGACCAGGAAAGGCGATGGCTATGCGTGGGATGTGCGCACCGTGATGAAGCGCGACCTCTCCTGGGTGCAGCCGCGCACCATGCGCGACAGCACGTTGCTCATGCATGAGCGCCTGCACTTCGACATTGGTGAGGTGTACGCACGCAAACTGCGGCGCTACCTCGCGGGCTACAAGGGCCCCTACGACAAGCAAGGCGCGCAAGCACTGAGACGCACGGTGCAGCTCTACAACGATTCGGTCTTCATACTGGGTGAGCAGTACGATCGTGAGACCGAGCACCATGGGCGCCGATCGGAGCAGCTGCGGTGGCAGGCCGCAGTAGCGCGGCAGTTGAAGGAGTTCGACGCGTTCGCCCGCTGATCCTCACCAATCGTCCACGGCCACCTTCGCGTCGCGCAAGCTGGGGTCCAGCTCGTAGGCCTTCAACTGGTGGTCCATGGCACCGATGGTATCGCCTTCGGCCAGCAGGATGGAGGCCAGGAAGGCATGGGCCCGTGCGATCCGCGGATCGGCCTGGAGCGCGCGTTCATAGCCGTCCTTCGCCTGCGTGTAGTCCTTGCTCTGGTGAAGGCAGCGCGCGGTATAATAGAGGGCGCGTCCCTTGGTGGGCTCCGCTTCAGGCACCAGCCTAAAATGCGCAATGGCTGCGTTGCAGTCGTGCGCCTTCCAAGCCATCAACCCGGCGTCGTACTCGGGATGCCATTTGCTTTCGGTGATGTCGTGCCGTGTAGCGCTGCGGTCCCAGAAGAGCAGCTCATCCACGGGCAGGGCGAAGTTGAGGTTCTGGCCCGTGGAAGGCCGCATGATGAAGGTGCTCATGCCGATGAGCCGCCCCTGTTCATCGAACACGCCGCCGCCACTGCTGCCGGGGCTGATGGGCGCGCTGATCTGCAACAGGCGGAACGCGGTATCCTCGGCCGTGCGTAACCCGCTGAGCAGGCCATCGGTGATGGTGTTCTCCAGACCCGCCGGGTTGCCGATGGCGAAGACCTGTTGCCCGCGTTTGAGTTCGCTGGAACGGCGGAACTTCAGGTCGGGGATCCGCTCCCATAATTGCGGAAAGGCCCAGGTGTTGATCTTCACGATCAGCACATCACGCGTGGCATCCGCCCGCACGATGCCGCCGCTGATGTCCAGCGGTTCACCGTCCTTCTCCGCAACGAGGTAACCGCCATGCTCGAAGATGTGGTAGTTGGTCACCAACCAGGCGCTGTCTTTCAGCACGATGCCGCTGCCGCCGCTGCGGATGCGCCCCAGGTCGTCCTGCACACCCACCTGCACGATGGCACCGGAGCAGCGGTCGTAGATCGCTTCGCCGCTCAGGTTCTGTGCACGCCCAACTGTGACGAGAGCGGCGATGCAAACGATGGAAGCGGGGATCCTCATCGCTGCTCAGTACAAGCTCACCGCGCCACCCATCCCCTTGAAGGTGGAGCCGGGCATCATCTGCAACTGGGGCTCGTTGCTGCTTTCCGGATCGCAGTGGAAATAGCCTGCCCCGGCCACGTAGAGATCAAGCCAGACGTTCACCTGGCAAGGTGCTTCCTTGGTCGTGCTCGGAACCTTCTTCAGGATGCAGATCACGCGGTCGGTGCTTCCGTCGATCAGGCTGAACTCCGATTCGCTCCGCGTCAACTTGAACCGGGTTGAGGAGCCTTGCACCAGTTTACCACCACGCACTTGGGCCTCCAGTTGGTGCGCACTGCTATAAACATCGAGGCTTACCGATCCGATCGGGTCCTTCCAGTCGGCGAAGGTCACCACGTCCTGGCCTTGATAGGAGACCAGGCTCTTGGAACCAATGAACCAGCAACCGCCGAGGTAGGCAGCGCAGGGCTCCTGCGCTTGGACATGGGCTATGCACACCAGCAGCGATAGGAGAGCAGCGAAGCGGAACATGGTGCGCACGGGTTTGTTGAACCGAAGGTAGACCACCTATGCCTACGCTCAAAAGCGCAAGGCAGGGAATGCCGCAGTATGCGCTTAACGAGTGGCCCGTCTGAAGCCTTTCAGCCGTTGCTGAAGCTGAGCCAATGGCGAAGTCCCGCTTCGCAGGGTGGGAAGGATCGGGGAAGCCCAGATCGATCACTCCACCAAGGGCTTACCGCAGTCGCTGTGCATCACGGGTCCAAGCGGATGCTACATGGCCACCCAGCCCCAGCAGTTCGATCCGATCAGCGAGGGCCTTCCTTGAAGGGCACCACGCGGGAGCGCTTGAAGCGCTGGTCCAACTCTTTCAGCGGGTGAACCACCAGCACTTCCACGAAGGGTTTGTCGGTGACGAAGACGCGGCCCGGTTGAAGCTGGTTGCGGGCGCGCCAGGGCGTGCTGCGGATGCTCTTGAGGTCGTTCCCGGTGCGGTAGAACACGGTGGCCTCTCTGGCATGTTCTGGATGCACGATCACTTCGTACGGTTCTTCCGGTTTCACGGGCATCGGACCGATGCGTTCATGCGCGGTCCAGGGGATCAGGTCGGGCCCCAGGGATCCGATCCGCAATTGGATGCGCGCGCTGTCCGGTGCAAAGGCTTCGGCTGCACGGAGCTGGAGCACCACCTCACTGCTCCGCACCGGTGCGATGCGGATGCGCAACCGGTCCTTGGAAGCGAACAGATGATCGGCGGAACGGCGTTGGAAGCGGTCCGTGATCGTATCGCGGGTCCACACCGTCACTTCCAGCGGTTGTGGAAAGGTGTCGCGCACCACGTCGATGAGCTCCACCGTCGAGGTCACCGGCAGGTGGTGCGCCAGGGTCCAGCTGCGGTCCGCGGCATGCCGGTCGTTGCGGAAGGCCTTGGCGGGCTTCATGCGACCGGCGTTCAGCACCAGCTTCCGGCCTTTCTGGGGGTCGTCGAAGCGGATGTCGGGCACGAGCGTGGTGCTGTCGGTGAGGATGAGCCTGGTGGAAGGGCGCCACCCTTTCCTGCGCATGTGCAGCGCTTTTTCGTTGTTGGGCTTTTCGGTGGCGTACACCGTCCACAACAGCAGCTGGTCGCGGAGCAGGGTATCCGTCCACAGGGCCTGCACCTGTTGAAGCTGCAGCAGCTGGTATTCCATGTAGCCCGGCGTAAGCCCGCTGCCGGAACGGTCGTAGGTGCTCCATTCCACCTTGTCGTAATGGTCGAAGCAGGTGCGCAGGGCTTCGCGGCATTCACCGGTGAAGCGTACGGCGGCGGTGTCGTCAGGGAACCGGGTGCTGTATTCCGACAGTCCGATCAGTGCGTTGATGAAGCCGTTCAGCACGTGGCGGTGCTCTGCGCTCTTCGGATACTCTTCGATCCAGGTGTGTCCTTCCTTGGTGGTGCTGCGGCACCCGCCGTCCGCTTCGGGCTGCAGCATGAAGTAGGCGATCTTCCGCAACAGGGGCTCCATGGCGGGATCACCGGTGAGGTGCTCGTAGCGGATCAGCAGGCTCAGCGCCACGCCCTGGGTCATGCCGCTGTACCACGGCGCTTTCAGCCGGCCAAAGGGCCAGTCGTAAGGGATGCCGATCCCCTTACGGTCGAAGGCCTCGTCCACCCGCGCTTCATCGCCGAAGTAGCGCACCTGGTCCTCCAGAATGCGGAAGTAGGTGCTATCGCCGGTCTCCACGAACCGCTCGTAGGCCAGTATGCCACCGGTGGCCACCGAGAGCGGGTGGAAGCGCTTCTCGTACTTGTAGTAGCCTTCGGTCGTCACGCTGCGCTTGGGGTCCTTCAGCCACTTATCATAAAGGATGTGGTCGGTGAAGCAGGTGTAACGCAGGGGGGCCTGGGCACGGCAGGCCAGGGTCAACGCCGACAGGCCGACAAGCGTGAAAAGACGGAACAAGGCAGGCATCCTGGTCACTGGACGGGAACGGTGCGCGGAACGATGCCTGCAAGATGGCTGTAACTTTCGATGCACCCACCCCGTCACACCGCTGGAGGCCCCCTTCCTCTGATGACGCTCGCCGATTACAATACCGCCGTGGACCAGTTCGCCGATGGCATCTACCGCTTCGCGTTGAAACATCTGCGCGACACGGATGTATCCAAGGACGTGGTGCAGGAGAGCTTCGCGCGGTTGTGGGTGAAGATGGAGGAGGTGGATGCGGCCAAGGCGAAGAGCTACCTGTTCACCACGGCGCACCACATCATGGTGGATCAGGTGCGCAAGGGGGCGCGCAGCATGCGGATGGAGGAGCACCACGAAGACCTGCAGTACACCTCCCAGGGCGGGCAGACCGACCTGAAGGAGATCCTGGACGCAGGCCTGGCCACGCTGCCGGAAGTGCAGCGGAGCGTGGTGCTGTTGCGCGATCTGGAGGGCTATACGTACGAGGAGATCGCCGAGCTCACGGGCCTGAACCTGACCCAGGTGAAGGTGTACATCTACCGGGGTCGCAACACGTTGAAGGAGTACATCGGCAAATTGGAAGTGGTGCTATGAACATCGACCGCGACACCTACGAAGCCTGGTTGCTGGACCGTCTGGAAGGACGGCTCACAGCGGAGCAGGAGCGCGCGCTCGATGCCTTCCTGGCCGCGAACCCGGATCTGCCTGTCGCGCTTGGTGAACTGCCGTCCATCGATGCCGGTGCGGCTTCGTTCGGTGACCTTGCCAGCCTGAAACGCACCTACCCGCCCCAAGGCCTGCCCGATGCGGCACGCATCAACGACTTCCTCATTGCCCGTGGGGAAGGGGACCTGACCGCGGAGCAGCTCAAGGCGTTGGAGCGCTTCCTGTTCGAGCACCCTGAACAGGAGCGGGCGGCCCGCTTGGTGGCTGCGGCTCGCATTGCTCCGGCTGATGTATCACTGCCCGCCAAGGCGAAGCTGGAGAAGCATTTTCCGCCTGTGGGCATGCCCGACCGCGAGCGCATCAGCGACTTCCTCATCGCTGCGGCTGAAGGTGATCTGGATGTGGCCCAGCGCAAGGCCTTGTTCGGCTTGATCGCAACGGATGCCACCCTGCAACGGGAGGAACGGTTGGTGAAGGCCGCGCGGATCACCAATGACGCGGTCGTGTTCGCAGCGAAGGACAAGCTGAAGAAGCCAGGTGGGCGTGTGGTGCCCCTGTGGTCCTTCGGCGCTCCGTTGGTGCGCTATGCTGCGGCCGCGTGCCTGCTGTTGCTGCTGGGCATGGCCTGGTGGACCTTGCGCGATGGCGGCGCGGTGAAGCTGGAGACCGCTCAAGAGGTGAACCCTCAGCCTGCACCGGTGACCCCGCAGGAAGGAACGGCCCCGAAAGGGACGAACGTCATGGAGGAAGATAAGCCTGAAGCGGTCATGCCGGGATCGAAGGCTCCGGCCATTGCTCCTACGCCGCGCCGTTCATCCGGCTCAACGCCCCATAGCCCCGCGCCCGCACCGCTACCGACGCCAGCTCCGGAAGAACCCACCCTGGCGCAACGCCCCGTTCCCCAGACCCCGGAGCCTGCAGAAGCGGTGTTGCCGGAGGCGTCTGTCCCGGTCGAAGCTCCCCGGCAACTGGCGGCAGCGCCCCCCGCTCGCGCTGCGGGCACACCCGCCCGCACCGTTGGTGAACTGTTCACGGCTGGTGTGCGGGAGCGCATGCTCGATGAACCCGCTGCGAATGATCGTCCGTTGAACGGCAGCGATGCCGTGGCCTTCGCGGATAAAGGCCTGAAGGGCCTTACCGGTGGCGCCGGTGGGGTTCAGGTGCAACGCACCGCGAAGCGCGACCGCTTCAAGATCCGGCTTGGCGAAGGCCTGGCCTTCAGCGGCAGCATCGGTCGCTGAGAGCATCGCGATCCAGCCCTGTTGGATGACCGTTGACGGGTCGCTTTCGCATGGCGTGATGGCCGGCTTGCACAGTGCCGAGCGCCGCTCATCACCGGCGGATCGCCGCTCATCCCACAGCGCCCGGTGAACTGTAACTCCCGGGCTGCGTGCCTCGTCCTATGGGCACAAACCAACACACACAACGCCATGATCCGCATGATCGCCCGTACCACCCTGCTGCTCGCCACCGTGTTCACCTTGGGAGCCGCCAGCGCCGCCGAACCCTTCAAGATGAACACGCCCGCCAAGACACGCATGGAGCGTGCCCTGGACCACCAGTTGAGCAGGCACCTCACCTTCCCGACGCTGGCGAAGGCTGACATGACCGGCGAAGTGACCGTGAGCTTCGTGGTGAACGCCGAAGGACGCATTGAAGTGATCGATGCCACCAGCACCAATGATGACCTGCGGGCCTACGTTCTGCGTAAGCTGAGCCGGGTGGACATCGGTACCAACCCCGAAGGCGTGTGGAAGACCTCGCACATCCGCTTCGTCTTCCGCCCGGAAGCCTAGTATCGCACTGCTCTACTGATCATGCAGGGAAGCCTCGGGGGACCGGGGCTTCTTGCTTTTTCAGAAGTTGCTGTAACTAACCGCTGACGATGCCGTCCCATGGAAGAACACCTTCCCATCCCATGAAGCGCTTGAGCATCCTTCTCTTTGCCCTGGTAGCGACGCAGGCCATGGCCCAAACGGATACGTTGACCACCGACACGGCACGAGCGGCAGGCGGTGGCCAGCAGAGCCTCTACGTAGGCTACGCCCCGGGCCAAAGCTTTGGCGTGCACATGGACGATGGGGACGACGTGCCGGACCAGGATACGATCAAGATCCAGCTCAGGCACAAGCTGCTCACCATTCTGGTCTCCCCGACCGACACGGCCTTGTACGGCGACACGTTGCGGGAACGCATCGACGAGCTGCGCAGGGAGCGGCGCAACAAGTTCACCTACTGGTCAGGCCTGGACCTGGGCCTGAACAACTGGGTAGGCCCCGATGGGGATACGGACCTGGACGCCGATGTGGACTTCATGCAGTTGGATGCGTTCCGCTCACGCTTCTTCGCCATCAACTTCATGGAGCAGAAGGTGGAGTTCGGCGATCACCGGGCCGGCTTCCTGACGGGCCTGGGACTGGAGTACACGAGCTACCACCTCGTGAACAATGTGGACCTGGCCTACAACACCGACTCGGTGTACGGGATAACCGTCGAAACACCGGATTACACCAAGAACAAGGTGAGGCAGACGGGCATCCGGGTGCCGTTGATGTTCGAGTTCAACACCAAGAAGGCGCCATTGCCGACCACGGCCGAGGAGGTGCGGGCATTGGAGAAGGCCGGTGGCTACAGCCGCAAAGGCAACTTCCACATCGCTGCAGGTGTCGTGGGCACGTGGTATTTCGACACCATGTACAAGCAGAAGTACGAGCAATTCGGGGACAAGCAGAAGGACCGCTCCAGCGGCGACCACCACCTGCTGCCCTACCGCGCCGCGGCCACTGTGCGTCTGGGCTGGGGTGCGTGGAACTTCTTCGGCGAGTATGCGCTCACCTCGTTGTTCGAGGACGGCAAGGGACCGGAGCTCACCCCCTTCAACGTGGGCCTCACGATCGTCGGCTTCAACTGAGCGGAAGGCTGGCACCACCAGCGCAACAAGGGACCTGTTCACGAAGCCGGCAAAGCGAGGTCGCCATGGGGTCATCCCATCGGCGACTTCGTCCATTCGGGGCAGGAGGGCTATTTTCGCGCCAGCCCACCACGGTCGTGGGTCCAGTTCCAACGCACCATCGCCATGGGTCGAGTATTCGAGAAACGCAAGCACAAGATCTTCGCCCGCAACGCGAAGCTCAGCAAGCTCTTCACCCGCATCGGCAAGGAGATCGCCATGGCGGTCAAGGCCGGTGGCCCGAACCCTGATTCGAACACCCGGCTGCGCATGGCCGTGCAGAACGCCCGCGGCATGAACATGCCCAAGGACAATGTGGACCGCGCCATCAAAAAGGCGGCTGCCGGTGGTGAGGGCGCCGATTACGCGGAGATCACCTACGAGGGTTATGCGCCCGGCGGTGTGGCGATCTTCGTCGACGCCAGCACGAACAACGTGAACCGCACGGTGGGCAACGTCCGCAGCTTCTTCAGCAAATGCGACAGCACCCTGGGCACCAACGGGTCCCTGGCGCACATGTTCGAGCGCAAGGGCGAGTTCGTGATCGAGAACGCCGCGCTCAAGGGCCGTGATGCCGACGAGTTCGAGATGGAGCTGATCGATGGCGGGGCCGATGATGTGGTCCGCGATGATGAGGGCTTCCTGGTCTTCGTGCCGTTCCAAGGCTTCGGGGCCATGGCCCAGAAGCTTGAACAGCTCGGGGTTGACGTGAAGAGCGCGGAGCTCAAGCGGTTCCCCCTGGTGACCGCCTCCGCGGACATCAACACCGCCCGCAATGTGATGCGGCTGATCGACATGCTGGAGGAGGACGAGGACGTCAACGCCGTCTACCACAACATGGACCTGACGGAGGAGGTGGAGGCGGAACTGGCCAAGGGCTGAGCCAGCTTCCCTGCAATGCCCGCCGCTCTTTCCGGCGCGGGTCAGGCGGGCTTGAAGCGGATGTGGTAACGGGTACCTTCCTCGTTGGTCTCAACGGTGAAGAAACCACTGAGCTGTTCCACCAGCCCTTCGATCAAGGTGACACCCAGCGTGGGGGAGTCCTTGCTCTGTTTTTTCGGATCCATCCCTACCCCGTTGTCGGAATACAGCAGGTCGATATCGCCCTCTTCCACGCGCTTGATGGTGAGATCGATGAGGCCTCCCTCGCGCCCCTTGAAGGCGTGCTTGAAGGAGTTGGTGATGAGCTCGTTGAGGATGAGGCCGAGCGGTACCATGGTGTTGAGGTCGAGCTGCAGGCCGGGCTCGATGGTGGTGTGGTACCGGATGGTCCCGCTCACACTGTTGAGGTCCACCAGCTCCGCGAAAAGCTCCTTGAGGTAGAGCGCCAGATCGAGCTGGGCGAGGTCGTCGCCCTTGTAGAGCTTCTCGTGGATGAGGGCCATGGAGGTGACGCGGCTCTGGCTCTGGTCGAACACCTGTTGCAGGTCGTGGTCCTCGATGCTGCTGCCCTGGAGACGGAGGAGGCTGGCGATCACCTGGAGGTTGTTCTTCACCCGGTGGTGGATCTCCTTGATGAGCACACGGATGCGGGCATTGGCGAGTTCGAGCTTTTCCTTTTCGGCCTGCAGGGCCTGGTTCTGCTCCAGGTCGCGCAAGCGTGCCGCCTTGAGGTTGTCCTTCATCCGCGCCAGGGAATGGCCGAGCACATCGAGCTCGCCGCGCACCGGCACGGGGGTGTCATAGTTCCCCTTTCCGATGGAATCCGCGCTGGCGGCAAGGCCACGGATGTTGTCGATCATGCCATTGAACGACATGGCCATGGCCCCGATCTCGTCCTGGCTGTTCACCGGCACATGCGCACGCACATCGCCTTGCGCCAGTGCGGAGGCCGCACTGGTCACCTCGGTCACCGTGTTCCGCACGCCACGCATGATCACATAGGTCATCAGGGTCACTGCGCCCACCACGCCCAACAGAGCCACCAGCACGATCAGCAGGCGCAGCTCGGCATCACGCTGGTTGGCCGAGGTGGCGTTGATGATCCGGTCGATGGAGAACTCCTCCACCGCACGCAGGCGTTGGGTGGCCTTGGCCCCCAGCGTCCACCATTGCTCGGTGGGGGTGTTCAATTCGGCCATGGAACGCTTCTCCTGCACACTGCCGATGATGCTGCGCAGGAAGTTCACATCCGCCCCCTGGAACTCCGCGCGATAGGAGGACATCACCTCCGACGGGGCATCCCGTTCAAAGAGCAGGGTGCTGGTCTCGTATTGAGCGATCTGTTCATTGAGAATGCCTGACCCGGCGGTCGTTGCGTCGTTGAGGATGGACTGCTGCGTGACCTGAACGCGGATGTTCACCAATGCTTCCTTCGCCGAGAGCAGGCTGAGGTGCGAATAGAGGCGGTCCTTGGTCTCGGGGTCCAGCGCAAGCTTGCCCACCTTGCTCAGGTCCGCGAGCAGTTCCGAGCGCATGCGCCGGTAGGCCTGCTCGCCATCCGAAGCCGAGATGCGCCGTTGCAGCACGCGCTGGCGCAGCACGCTGATGCCCTTCACCACATCGAGCGGTCGCACTTCCTGGTCCAGGAGCAGTTGGGGGTCGTTCAGCGCCTGCATCGCCGCATCCGTTCCTGCGTACTGTACCTCGAGCCGGTTGCGATTGTCCTCCAGGTGAAGCAGGTAGCCCGTCGCCTGGGCACTTTCCAGCTGAAGCTCGTTGAGGGCATTGGACAGCAGGCTGATGTTGCGCGACTGCACGTCGATGTAGTGCAGGACGTTGCGGCGCTTGATGCTCGAATCCACCTGCTTGCCGATGAGCAGCACGAGGCCGACCACCGGGATGCCGATGGTGATCAGGAACTTGGTCCTTACGGGGAGGTCGGCGAAGCGCCACGCCATGCGTTGCCCGCCGAAGCTACGGGGCGAAGGCGGTCCACGAAGGTAGGCAAGCCCCTCGTGTGCGCTGGCTACATTTGGCCATCCATCAGGGAGCATCGACATGGACAACAGGCAACGGACGGAGGAACTGGAGAAGCGCAAGGCGAAGGCCTTGGAAGGGGGAGGTGCCGACCGCATTTCGGCCCAGCACAAGAAGGGCAAGCTCACCGCTCGCGAACGGGTGGACCTGTTGCTCGATGAAGGCAGTTTCCAGGAGCTCGGTCAGCTGGTGTCGCATCGCAGCACCAACTTCGGCCTGGACCGGCAGGTCTTCCTCGGTGATGGTGTGGTCACTGGCTACGGCACCATCGAGGGCCGCCCGGTGTATGTGTTCTCACAGGACTTCACGGTGCTCGGAGGTTCATTGGCGGAGGCGCACGCGGAGAAGATCTGCCGCATCATGGACCTCGCCATGCAGAACGGCGCACCGGTCATCGGCCTGAACGACAGTGGGGGTGCGCGCATCCAGGAAGGGGTGGTGAGCCTCGGGGGCTACGCTGACATCTTCTACCGCAATGTGCGCAGCAGCGGCGTCATTCCGCAGATCAGTGCCATCATGGGCCCCTGCGCCGGCGGCGCGGTCTACAGCCCTGCGCTCACGGACTTCGTGCTCATGGTGGAGAACTCCAGCTACATGTTCGTCACCGGCCCCAACGTGGTGAAGACCGTGACCCATGAAGAGGTGACGGCCGAAGAGCTGGGCGGTGCCGCCACGCATGCCTCCAAGAGCGGCGTGGCGCATTTCACCGCGCCCAACGAGCTGGAGGCGATCCGCCACCTCCGCCGCCTGGTGTCCTTCGTACCGGGCAATTGCGAGGAGGAGCCACCTGCACTTCCTTACACGCCAGGTGATGAGCGACGTCCGGAGCTGGATGGCATGATCCCGGAGAACCCGAACCAACCGTACGACATCCGGCAGGTCATGAACGCGGTGATCGACCCGGATAGCAGCCTTGAGGTACACGCCGATTACGCCCGCAACATGGTGATCGGTTTCGCCCGCATCGAAGGGCGCACCGTCGGTTGCGTCGCCAACCAGCCTGCGGTGCTCGCCGGTGTGCTCGACATCGATGCCAGCGTGAAGGCCGCGCGCTTCGTGCGGTTCTGCGATGCCTTCAACATTCCGCTGGTGGTGTTCGTGGACGTTCCCGGATTCCTTCCCGGCACGGACCAGGAATGGCGGGGCATCATCGACCATGGTGCCAAGCTGCTCTACGCCTTCAGCGAGGCCACGGTGCCGCGCATCACCATCATCACGCGCAAGGCGTACGGCGGGGCTTACGATGTGATGAACAGCAAGCACATCGGCTGCGACATGAACTACGCATGGCCCACGGCGGAGATCGCGGTGATGGGCGCCAAGGGCGCTGCAGAGATCATCTTCAAGAGCGAGATCGCCAAGGCCGCCGATCCCCAGGCCAAGTGGCAGGAGAAGGAGGCCGAGTACAAGGAACAGTTCGCCAACCCTTTCGAAGCGGCCGCGCGTGGCTACATCGATGAGGTCATCCAGCCTTCGGAGACACGCCTCAAGGTGATCCATGCGCTGCGCATGCTCCGCAACAAGGTGGAGAAGCTGCCTCGGAAGAAGCACGGCAACATCCCGCTGTAGAGGGAGCAGCATGTTCCTCCCGCCTGAGCACCGGGCAGGCTTCACATGGCAGGTTATGTGCGCATCGCCAGCAAGGCGGGGGCGTTGGGTAGCAGCTTAGATGATCCCGGCCAGCAGCATGCCTGCGATCCCGATCATCATCCCGCCGACGACCAGTTGCACGGTGCGGTAGGTCACCTTCGGGATCAGTCGTTTGCCCCACCACGCACCCAGGAAGGCCGCCGCGACGGTGCCGGTGAGCAGGGGCCATTCGGCGCTGAGCCATCCGGCATCGAGGTGGCGCAGGTACACCGGGATCCGGGTCAGGTCAACGAGCATGGCGATGGCCACCCCAGTGGCGAGGAAGGCCTCCTTGCCCATCCCGCTGTGCAAAAGGAACATGCTGCGCAGGGCACCTTGATGTCCGCTCAGCCCACCGAAGAACCCGCTGATGAGACCGCCCGCAACAATGTTCCTCCCTCCGAACGAGAAGGTGCTCAGCCTGGGGGAGAGCTCGGTGAGCGCGAACACGATCATGAGCACGGCGATCGCGATGGCCAAAGGCCCCACGGCCAAGCGCAGGCCACCATACAAAGGGTCCAGCTGGCCCAGCCGATCAAGGAGCAACGCACCGAAGAACGCTCCCGCCATGGAGGGCAGGCCGAAGCGCAGCACCATCGCACGGTCCATGGAGCCCCAGAGCAGCGTCGACTTGAAGGCGTTGTTCAGCAGGTGCACCACGGCGGTCATGCCCACGGCCACCGGCAGGGGAAAGAACAAGGCGAACACCGGAAGCATCAGGGTGCCCAGCCCGAACCCGCTGATCAGGGTGAGCAGCGAGGCCACCAAGGCCACAGGAATGATCACGATCTCCATGCCCAGGGGTGAAAGGTGGTGAACGATCGTTAAGGATGGTGCGTTACGTTCTCCAGCACCGCTAATTTCGTGCTCCAGACCCAACGACCATGATCACCCGCATCGCTCTGCTCCTCACGGTGTCCGCCATCGGCCTCGCCGCGCACGATGAACTTCCCGACCTGCGCATCGGGGATCCCCTTCCCAAAGCCGATGTGCGCATGATGGACGTGAGCGGCAAGGAGGTCGCGCTGCAGGATATCGCGAAGAAGAACGGCGTGTTGGTGATCTTCAGCTGCAACACCTGTCCGTTCGTGGTGGGGAGCGATGGCAGCGAAGGCTGGGAGGGCCGCTATCCCGCCTTGGGGGAGCTTTGTCGCAAGAACAACATCGGGTTCGTACTGGTGAACAGCAACGAGGCCAAGCGTGAGGCGGGCGATGGGCTCACGGACATGCAGAAACACTACACCGACAAGAAGTACAATGGCCACTACACGCTTGACAAGGGGGATGTGGTGGCTGACGGTTTCGGTGCGCGCACCACGCCGCATGTGTTCCTGTTCAACGGGGGGCTCAAGCTCGCTTACAAGGGGGCCATCGACGACAACGTGGACAGTGCGAAGGACGTGAAGGACCATTACCTGGAGAAGGCGATCGCGGCGATGGTGGCCGGAACTCCCGTGGAGCCGTCCGTGACACGCAACCTGGGTTGCAGCATCAAGCGCATGCCGCACGCTCACTGAGCACGGTGCCGGATGACAACGCCGCAGGGATCCAGCATCCTTGCGGCGTTGTTCATTTGTTGGAAACTTGGAAAGGCGCGGAGCGCCGGCCCTGCTTCCTTTGCAAGAAAGGTCCCAGCGCATGAACGTATTGTTGATCGGCAGTGGTGGTCGCGAACACGCACTGGCGTGGAAGCTGGCCCAGAGCTCGCTGTTGGATGAGCTCTACGCAGCCCCCGGGAACCCCGGAATGACCCGCCATGCACGCTGTGTGACCCTTGACCTGAACGACCAGAAGGCCCTGCGCAAGTTCCTGTTGGAGAAGCGCATCCGCATCGTGATGGTGGGCCCGGAGGGTCCGCTCGTGGACGGGTTGCACGACCGCATCGCCGACGACCCGCAGCTCGCCGGCACAGTGACGGTCATCGGGCCCCGGCGCCAGGGGGCGAAGCTGGAAGGCAGCAAGGACTTCGCGAAGGAGTTCATGTTCCGCCACAACATTCCCACGGCGGCGTTCCGCTCCTTCTCCAAGGATCAGTTGAAGGAGGCCGTTGACCACCTGGACCGCATGGCGCCACCTTACGTGATCAAGGCCGATGGACTTGCCGCCGGCAAGGGTGTGGTGATCACCTCCGACCGCAAGGAGGCTGCTTCCGTGTTGAAGGAAATGCTCGGGTCCGGTCGCTTCGGCGCGGCCGGTGAGCGTGTGGTGTTGGAACAGCACCTCAACGGCATCGAGGTCTCGGCCTTCCTCATCACCGATGGGGATGCGTTCAAGATGCTCCCAGCGGCAAAGGACTACAAGCGCATCGGCGACGGTGACAAGGGCCCCAACACCGGTGGGATGGGCGCGGTCTCACCGGTGCCCTTCGCGGACAAGGAGTTCATGCAGAAGGTGCACGACCGTGTGGCCGCACCCACCGTTCGGGGCTTGCGCGAGGAAGGGATCCCCTACCAAGGCTTCATCTTCATGGGCCTGATGAACGTGGGTGGAGAGCCCTATGTGATCGAGTATAACGTGCGCTTGGGCGACCCGGAGACGCAGGCCATCCTGCCCCGCCTGCGCAGCGACCTGCTCGACCTGTTCGAGGGCATCGCCACGGGAACCCTGAGCGAGCGCCATGTGGATGTGGATGACCGCACGGCCGCCACCGTGGTCATGGCCTCGGAAGGTTATCCCGATGAGGTGCGCAAAGGCCTGCCGATCGTGGGGCTGGACCTTGTGAAGGAAGCCCATGTCTTCCAAGCGGCCACGTTGCTGAAAGGCGACACGCTGATGACCGACGGTGGGCGCGTGCTGGCGCTGACGGCGTTCGGGAAGGACGTTGAACAGGCCATTGCGAACGTGTACCGTTCAGTACCCCTGATCTCGTTCGAAGGCAACTACTACCGCAAGGACATCGGGCGCGACCTGGTGCGCACCCCTCAACAGGCCTGAGCCTACAGCATCAAATATGCCCGCCCTTCTCCTTGGCCGTGCGGGTGAACCGGCTTTGGAGCACCAGCCAGTATACACCGCCGAAGGTCAGCACAAGGCTGAAGATCACGACCGGTGCCCATCCGAACGGGGTCAACACCAGGTCCAACAGGGCTTGTATGGAATGTCCGATCCCGAACCAGAACTTGGTCATCGTTTGATGGTCTTGAGGCGGAGCAAAGATAGAAGCCTGGTGGAACCCCCAAAGCCAACCTGCTGAACGATGCTCGTTCGTGTGTTCAAACAGAACCAGCCGGCCGTGCTGTTCCTGCTGGTCCTGGTGGTGCCGTTGTTGTGGCCGGGCTCCGCGCCCGATGCGGCCATTGGTGCGTTCCGGTTCCGCGAGGGCATGCCGTTGTACCGCCTGCTGGCACCGATCTGGACGGGACCTTGGTGGGTCCAATGGCTGGTAGGGGTGCTGCTTACCTCGGGAACGGCACTGCTCCTGGACCGCCTGAGCAATGAGGCTGAACTGTTCGAACGCCGGAACCACCTTCCGGCCTTGCTGTTCCCCCTGGTCCTGGCCCTCGGACCAAGCGGATCATGGCCCGATCCGGCGCTGTTCGGACTGCCCTGGGTACTGTGGTCCTTCTTCCGTTGCTGGAGCGTTCAGGGCCGCTCCTCCGCATTGGGCCGACTTTTCGATGCCGGTCTGCTTCTTGGCATCGCCTCCCTGTGGTACATGCCATACCTGTTCCTGGTCGTGGTGATCTGGGCCTCAGTGTCCGTTATGCGTCCGTTCTCGTGGCGTGAGCACGTGTTGCCGGTCCTTGGACTATGCATACCCATGTTCCTGTGCTGGGGCGTACTGGAGGTGGCGGGCAGCGATGCCTGGCATCCCATCGCCACCGCGCGTGACCATCAGCTGCTGGGGTCCTCCGCACCCCGTTCGTGGATACTGAAGGCGGTGGGCGGGGTCGTGCTGCTCCCTTTGGCACTGGCCTCGGTCCTCGCTTTCGCAGCGGTCTACCAGCGCAGCATCATGCGCGAGAAGAACGTGCGGTCCGCGTTCTTGGCCGCGTTCCTGGTTATGGCCGTGCTCATCGGTTTCGAATGGTCGTTGAACCGCACGTTCCCCAGCGTGCTCATGGCCATGCCTGTTTCCGTGCTGTTCACCTATGGGCTGCTCCGCATGGCCCGCACATGGCTTGCCGAAGTGGGGGTTGCCCTGCTCTTCGGGCTGGCGCTCTGGGCCCGCTGGGCGGCATGACCTCCATGGCGTTAATTTCGCACCGCCCCCGGCATTCACGCGCGGGCCAACGCACATGAAATTCGGAGTGGTGACCTTCCCCGGCTCGAACTGTGATGAGGACATGGTACACGTGTTGGAGACCATCATGGACCGTCCCGTGGAGCGCCTCTGGCACAAGGAGCACGACCTGCGTGGTGTCGATATGGTGGTGCTTCCGGGGGGGTTCTCCTATGGTGATTACCTCCGTTCGGGCGCCATCGCGCGCTTCTCCCCGATCATGCAGGAGGTGGTGCAACACGCCAAGCGCGGCGGCCTGGTGTTCGGTGTCTGCAACGGGTTCCAGGTGCTCTGCGAAGCAGGGCTGGTGCCCGGCGCACTGCTCCATAACGAAGGCCAGAAGTTCGTTTGCCGCAACGTGCACATCCGTCCACAGACCCGTCATACGTTGCTCACCTCGGGACTGAAGGACGTGGCGCACTGCATTCCCATCGCCCACGGTGAAGGCCGCTTCCATGCGGATGAGGATACGCTCAAGGCCCTCGATGATGGCGACCAGGTGCTGTTCCGTTACTGCGACAAGGACGGTCGCATGACCGAGGCCTCCAACCCCAACGGCAGCATCGAGAACATCGCCGGTGTCTGCAACGAAGGCCGCAATGTGTTCGGCATGATGCCCCATCCTGAACGCGCTGCCGATGAGCGCTTGGGCAATACCGACGGCAAGGCGCTGTTCAGCTCATTGCTACAGTCGGTCCTGGCCTGATCCTCCTTCCCGGCTGAACCGTGCACGGACCTTCGTGCACCGAGCGGGGTCGATCACCGCATCCGGACCCTCGGCGTCGATCCCTGACCAACCAGCGAACGCCCATCCCTTGGCGGGGATGGCCTTCACGCGCAACGGAATGCCGCCGAGGAGCGGCAGTTGAACGGTGCCAGGCGTGAGGGCAAGGTCCTCCACCAGCACGGTGCCCACTTCGGCTGCCGGTGCTTCGAAGGTCACCTCCCGCGTGCGTCGGTGTTCCCGTTGGGCGAGCTGCTGGATCACCCGTTGTGGACGGCTGCCAAGGTGGGCCTTGAGTTCGCCGAAGCTTTCCGCCGGCGATGGACGTTGGAGGCGACCCTGCCAAAGCGAGTCATCCGCCAGCATTTCACAGGCATGTGTCGCGTACAGGCTGTCCGCCAGCAGTGAGGCGTTCGAAGGATGGAGCACAGTGAGCAGAAGCCCCTCCAGACGTGCGATGAGCCGGGCGTTCAGCACGCCGTGGGCGAGCAGCTGGGGCAGGTAGGGGGCCTCAGGCACGGTCGCACTGCACATGCGCTCCAGGCTGTTCTCTTCCCACGGTGCCCAGAGGTCCATGTCGAACAGGATCCAACGCCACCGCCCACCTTCTTCGCGGGGGCGCCAGCAGCGAACATTGATGTCGTGGTCGGCTCGGCCCATGTACAGGTCCAGGCAGGCCAGCTCGATGAGGCTGTTGAGGTCGATGAGCTGGTCCAGGGTATCAACAGGCGCACCCTCGAAGAGCGCATGAAGCCCCCGGTCCAGGTGGTCGCGATCGCCGCGGAGCATGAGTCCGCCCGGCCCATTGGCCAGTTCAATGGCCTCCGCGCCGCGCAGGGCTTTGACCCATGCGCCGTTCTTGGGCGGCATGGCGCGGTAGAGCCCCTGGGGTTCCCCGTTCAGGATCAGGTCCACGGGCACGCTCGGTTGCACATCCACGTTCGCACCGGCCTGCCGCACGAGCTGCTCCATGAACAGATTGCGCAGGAACGCGTTCGGGGAGGCATCGGCGCGCAGGAGGATCTCATCCCACGCACCTGCGCCCGGCAGTTCGATCAAGCCGTTGCTACCGTATCGGTCGCGTGCAAAGAGCTTGAAGGAGCGTTTGGACAGCCCGCGCGTTCCGCTCCCCGATAGGGCCAGGCCAAGCGGCCGGACCGCGCGCTCCATGCCCAGATCGAACTGGACCAGTGTGGGCACCATGCGATCCGGGCCGCTCTCCGCGAAATTAGCATGGGTACTGTCTCCGATCAGTCCGCGTTCCGTGTCCCAGAGGTCGCTTGGATCGACCGCCAAGCTGATCCGTGGACCACCGCTGCGTTCGGGAAGGGTCAGCATCGCTTCAGCGCCGGGCAGGGCGTTCGGTGCATAGGCCCTGGCGCGCACAATGCCTGCTGCGTCCTGTTCCGGAAGGTCCGACCAGAGCGGGCTTTCAGGGGTCACGGCAGAGCCGTCCATGGTGCAGCGGACCTGGCTGCCGGGAACGGTGGTGGCCACCACTTGGTGGTGCTCGACCCGGATCATGGGGGGGGCGAGCACCGACCGTATCGCTGGGCCGGCGTCATTGGAGGAGCCGGGGCTTGCACTGCTGAACAAGCTCCAATCGCGTCCCCCATCCGGGCAGCGCCCGATGGAAACGTCCGCAGGCAAGGCTGGCCAGGTGAAGAGGTCGATGACCGAGCTACCGTCGGGGGCGATCAGCATCAGGGTACCGCCTTCGCGCGGGAGCTTCAGGGCAACGTGATCCAGGCCCCGGTCCGGTCTGCCATCGAAGAAGAGCAACAGGTGGCCATTGGCTGGCAGCATCAAGGAGCCATTCACGCGGTGGCTGTGCAGGCCGTTGGAGAACGTGTACCCGGTGAGGTCCACCGCGGACGGTCCGGTACAGACCAGTTCGACCCAGTCCGGATGTCCGCCCTGCGCATCCGTGAGGCTTTGCTGGCAGGCGGGTTGCACCTCGTTGATGAGCACCGATTGCGCCACCAGGGGTAGGCCGCGCAGGGCCAGCAGGAGGATCGTGCGGTGGAAAATGGCCATCAGGGTCGGCTGCAGACAGCCTTGCGGGTGCTAATTTTGTGCTTCACCTTCCTATTCCGACCCATGATCAGGAAATCTACTCTTCTTCTCGCAGTGGTCCTTGGACTGCAGGCGGAAGCACAGACCATCACCAGCGTCACCACGTCACCGACACCATTGACCGAGTGCAGTCTGGTCACGCTCACTACGAACGGGATGCTGCCCAATGGGATCGCGCCAACGAACTTCAGTCCGGGCACTCAAGTGGGCAACAATATTCCGCTCACCATTTTCGCCGGCTCCAACCCCCCCGGTGGTGCCTACAGCGTGGATGTGAATCTCGGGCCTTACCCACCGGGTACGTATACTTTCACTGTGAACCTCGTCTACCAAGGTAATGTGGTGGATACCGAGACCATCACGCGCACCATTCTTGCGGGCACCAATCCGGATCCGGGGCTTACCGCCACTCATAGCAAGTGCACTTCGGACCCCACGGTGACCTTGCTGTCGCTGCTTGGTGGGACCCCTGATCCAGGAGGCGTATGGACGGATCCCTTCAACCAGCCCGTGACCAATGGCAACTTCGACCCTGGCGTATCACCGGCCGGAACCTACACCTACGTGTTCAATGTGCTTCCCCCTTGCATCCCGGCGGCCTCTCAGGTGATCATCACCTATCTCCCGAACAATGATCCCGGTACGCCGGGTTCGGTGCAGGTCTGTGCCAGCGGTGGTGGCCCGAACCTGAACCTGTTCTCGTACCTCGGCGGTACGCCCTTGACCAATGGCACTTGGACCAAGCCCGGTGGTGGCGCGCACAACGGCACCTATGTGCCGGGTGTCGATCCGGTGGGCGTGTACACGTATTCCGTTCCAGGCATCGCCCCCTGCGGCCCGCCAAGCTCAACGGTCACCGTGCAGGCCGTTCAGCCACCCAACGCCGGTACTGGCTCGAGCGCCCAGGTCTGCTACAACGATGCCGATGTGCAATTGAATCAGTACCTCACAGGGAACCCCCAGAACAGCGGTGTTTGGTTCGATCCGCTCGGCGCCGGGATCGGTGGGTGGACCTCGTCGATCAGTGCATTGACCTCTGTTGAGGGGGACTACGCCTATGTGGTCTTTGCCAACATCTGCCCCAACGATACCGCCATCGTTGCGTTGTCCTATCTGCCCCCACCGTGCACCCCCGGATTCGAGGAGCTGGAGGGGGATGTGCTGCGCTTTGACGTGATGCCGAACCCCAGCGATGGGCACGTGGCCTTGGAGGTGGAACTGCTTTCAGCCGGACGCGGTCAGCGCTTGGATGTGCTCAACGTGAACGGGCAGGTGGTGTACAGCGTGCAGTTCGCCTTCACCAGCAACTGGGTGCGCCATGACGTGGACCTGACCGGCCTGGCCAAGGGGGTGTACATGCTGCAATTGACCTCCGACAATGGCCGCGCCATGCGTCGCGCGATCATCCACTGAGCCGACCCACGTCATCGACATCGCCCCCTTCGGCATCGGCCGGTGGGGGCGTTGTCGCGTTCAGAGGGCGTTGCGCGTCACCCAGTAGCGATAGCCCACCAAGGCCTTCTCCAGTGGTGAAAGGCGCTGCAGGTCCCGACCCCAAAGCGCGGGGAGCACGGCGCGATTGATCGCTGCAAGCACGCGGAACAGGCGTTGGCGAAGAGGCATGGCGGTTCAATGGTGCTGCAGCTCGCACACTTCATCCGGCTGCTCGGTCTCCAAGGTGGCGTGTTGAATGCCCAAGGCATGAAGGGCTTGTCGTGCCTTTTCGCGCACGGTACAAAGCGTCTCCAGGTCCTTCGCATCAACGACCAGGTGCACACTGAGCACGGTGTATGCGCCGTCGAGGCTCCAGGCATGCTGGTCGTGCACATCGCGCACATGTTCGATGGCCAGCAGGGTGTTGCGCACGGCAAGGGGGTCGATACCTTCCGGGTCACGTTGCATGAGGATACCCGTGCCTATGCGCAGGGTGCCGATGGCGTTCCAGGCGATGAACAGGCTGATGGCGATGGACAGCAGCGGGTCGATGACGGCCCAACCGGTGTAACGGATCACCAGGGCGCCCACCAGGACGGCGGCCCAGCCGAGCACATCCTCCAACAGATGCAGGTAGGCACCGCGCTCGTTGAGCGTTTGTCCGCGATGGAGTTTCCAGGCGGCAAGCCCGTTCATCAGCAGCCCGAAGACCGCGATCGCCATCATGCCCACCGCGTGAGGCATCTGCGAAACGAACAGGCGGGGCACAGCGTTCACGGTCATCAGCACGGCACCGATGAGAAGGACCCCGGCGCTCAACCAGCCACCCAACATCCGGTACCGGCCGTAGCCATAGCTGTACCGTGCATCCCGTTCGCGCCGGGCAAGCTTCACGAGGTACCAGGCCAGACCGAGCACGAGGCAATCGCCCAGGTCGTGCAATGCATCGGTGAGCACGGCGATGCTGTGCGTCCACCAGCCACCAACGGCTTCGACCAGGGTGAAGGCCGCGTTGATGAGGAACGCGGTGCGCAGTGCTTGGGTGCTGCGACCGTGCTGCGCATGGCCATGTCCATGCTCGTGATCAGGCGAATGTGCGTGGCCCACGGAACGAATGTAGGGTCGGAGGGCGGTGCTTATCTTGGCGGCATGGATACCACCAACAACCAGCCGTCGGCTGTTGCCCGCATCGGCAGTTCGATCAAACGGACCGTTCTCAAGTTGCTGCTGGTCGCGCTGGCCCTGTTCATCTGCTTCATGCTGTTCATCTACTACGCCAGCTACAGCTCCGGTGTCCGTTCGGGCGTGGTGATCAAGCTGAGCGAACGGGGCATGGTGTTCAAGACCTGGGAAGGGCAGGTCAATCTCCAGAGCTTCGGTGCGCTCGACGACAAGGGGAATGCCATGAACGAGGTGTTCTCCTTCAGTGTGGAAGGCGGCAACGACAGCTTGGTCAAGCAGTTGGAGGACGTATCCCTGAGCGGTGAGCGGGTGAACCTGCACTACGTGGAACGCTATGCCAAGCTTCCGTGGCGCGGCGAAACGAAGTACTTCGTGAACCGCGTGGAACGCAGCGGCCAGAAGGTGGAGATGGATCGCTCACCTTACGCCCACTGAGGCGGTCGGGGATCCCGATCAGCCAACGACCACGCGACCGGTCTGCTTCGAGAGCTCCTTTTTGATACCGTTCAAGTGCTGAATATCGATCAGCACGTTGATCATGGACTCCTCCGTGAGCGGGTCCTTCAGTTCTTCCTGCTTTTCGCGGATCATGCGGTCCACGCGACGCTCTTTGAGTATGGACAGGGCTTCCACGAGCGCATCGAGCAGCCTTTCCTTTTCGTGGGGGACATGGATGCGGTGCCTGTTCCAGTTCACGCTCAACAGGTGCTTTTCGGTCAGCAGGTCGATCGCTGCGCCACGCCAGGCATCATCGCTGTGTGAGGCGTAGCTGTTGGGTGACATGGGGTTGCCAAGGTTCCGTGCATGCCTATAGTCGAAGTAGATGGCGTTCAGCACGGCATCATCGAAGGTGATGTTGTCGGTGGCCAGTTCCTGGAAGATGAGCTCGGCCACGGAGGTCTCCTCGTCCACGGAGGTCCCGTCGTCGTTCTGAAAGGGCACGAGCACGCGTTCATCGCCGTAGAGCAGCAACATGCGCAAGAGGTCCTGTTCCTGGGGGCGCGTGCCGAGGTCCTCCACTTCCGGTTGCGGGGTGGCGGAGCTGGGCTCCAGCAGCTCCTCCGGAACCGGCTGGTCGCCCCCGAGCTTCTTGCGGTAGGCGCGGCGAAGGACCTTG
The DNA here is from genome assembly GCA_044346705.1 of Flavobacteriales bacterium. Lineage (GTDB taxonomy): Bacteria > Bacteroidota > Bacteroidia > Flavobacteriales_F > PHOS-HE28 > PHOS-HE28. The sequence goes on along the minus strand of JBIIYP010000011.1, from coordinate 28,225 downwards.
TTGAGCTCGCTGATCAGGGCCTGCTCGTTCACCACCAGCAGACGGCTGCACTGCTGCAGGTAGAGCGAGCGGAGCACGTGGTCGGGCACCAATGCGATGCTCTCCACGATCTCATGGATCGCGGTGGCCTTGCTCACAGGGTCCTCACCGGCATCGGCCATCAGCAACCCCGCCTTGAACACGAGGAAATCCTTGGCGTTCTCCTTGATGAAGGCGTTGAGCTCGCTGCTGGGGCGCGTCCGGGCGAAGCTGTCGGGGTCCTCGCCATCGGGGAAGAGCACCACCTTCACGTTGAGCCCCTCCTTCAGAATGATGTCGATGCCGCGCAAGCTTGCCTTGATGCCGGCGGTGTCCCCATCGTACAGGATGGTGACGCTGGGCGCGTAGCGCTTGATCAGCCGGACCTGGTCCTCGGTGAGGCTGGTGCCGCTGCTGGCCACCACGTTGAGGATCCCGGCCTGGTGCAGGCTGATCACATCGGTGTACCCCTCCACCAGGCAGCAGGTGCCCTGCTCCACGATGGCCTTCTTGGCGTGGAAGATGCCGTAGAGCGAGCGGCTCTTGATGTAGAGCACGCTCTCCGGGCTGTTGAAATACTTGGGCAGCTTCTTGTCGCTTCGCAGCGTGCGGGCCCCGAAGGCGATGGGCTGGCCGGTAACGCCCTGCACCGGGAAGGTCACGCGCCCTTGGAAGAAGTCCCACGGCGTGCCGTCCTCGCGGCGTTTGATCCATCCGGCCTTTTCCAAAAGCTCCGGGTTGAATCCGTTGGCCAGGGCGGCTTGTGCGAAGGCATCCCCTTTCTCGGGCACGTACCCCAGCTGGAACTCCTTGATGGTGGCATCGGTGAAGCCACGCTCGCGGAAGTAGCCGTAGGCGATGCGCTTTCCTTCGTCGGTGTTCCAAAGCTGATCAACGCTCCAGGTCAACGCCCATTGCTGGATCACGGCGAGGCTTTCGCGTTCGCTCTGCTCCAGGGCCTGCTCGGGCGTGCTCTCCTCCTCCTCGATGTCCACCTGGTAGCGCTTGGCGAGCCAGCGGATGGCCTCGGGGTAGCTGAGGTGCTCGTGCTTGGTGAGGAAGCTGATGGCGTCGCCGCTCTCCCCACACCCGAAGCACTTGTAGATGCCGAGGTTCGGGCTGACGTTGAAGGAGGGGGTCTTCTCGTTGTGGAAGGGACACAGACCCAGGTAACGAGGCCCTTTGCGTTTCAGCGTCACGAAGTCGCCCAGCACCTCTTCGATGCGGACGGCGTCCTTGACGTTCTGAATGGTGCGGGGCGTGATCATGGATGCGCGTTCGGGCCGGATCCGGCAGGGCCCCGGGGTCCGTTCGCGAAGGTACCGTGGGAAGGGGTGCAGGTCCGGGTCAGGTTCTACACGGATCGACGGCTCCAGATCGTGAAGAACCTGTGGATGGCCTGTTCATCATCTGTTGGTGACCTGTTGGTGACCTGTTGACGGATCGTGGGATCCGGAGCGGATGGCCGCTAGCGCTTATCCACCTGGATCCCGGCGCTGTCGTATGTGACGGAGCGTACCAAGGTCCCGATATCGTCATGGAAGGACCATTCGCCCACCGGGTGGTCGTTGGCATACTGCCCTTTATAGTACAGAGCACCGTTCGGCCGGAACACCACCGTGGGTCCTTCGCGCTGCCCAGTGGCGTAGCTCGTACGGCTCTGGACCTGGCCGTTCTTGTGGTAGGCGGTCCACAGGCCATGGCGCTGCCCATCGAGCATATCGCCCTCCATGAGCAGGCGGCCTTGGTCGTCCAGCAAGCGTTGGTGGCCGTTCTCCACCTCCACCGCCGGTGCCGGGGTGGCGCTCTGGACCGTGGGAGCTGTGGGAGCGGGTGCGACCGGTGTTGGCGCCTGGGGACTGTTGCAGGCCAGCAGCGTAAGGAAGGTGGCGACCGTGGCGTTCCGGGTATGCATGGGCCGGGAGCTTACTTGGTGCGGTTAACGGTCAAATGCACGAGACCTTCCAGCGCGTGCCGGGCATCGGTCTCGGGAAAGGTATGAAGCACTGCCAACGCCTCATTGCGGTAGGCCAGCATGCGCTCCGTGGCATGGGCGATGCCGCCGATCTCCACCACTTTCGCGATCACACGGGCCACGGCGGTGCTGTCCTCGTTGCGGTTCTTCACCACATTGACCATCCACCGCCGCTCCGTTGCGGTCACCTGCGTGAGGGCGTGGATCAGGGGAAGGGTGAGCTTCTTCTCCTTGATGTCCAGCCCGGTGGGCTTCCCGCTGTCCTGGGCGTTGTTGTAATCGAACAGGTCGTCCTTGATCTGGAAGGCGATGCCGGTGAGCTCACCGAAGCGCTTCATGCGGGCCACTTCCTCCGGTGAAGCGCCTCCGGCGGCAGCACCACTGGCGCAGCATGCCGCAATGAGGCTGGCGGTCTTCTGCCGGATGATCTCGAAGTACACCTCCTCCTTGAAGTTCAGGCCCCGGGCCTTCTCCAGCTGCAACAGCTCACCCTCGCTCATCTCGCGCACGGCCGTGCTCACGATCCCCAGCAGGTCGAACTGCTTCTGTTCCACGGCAAGCAGCAGGCCGCGGCTCAGCAGGTAATCGCCCACCAGCACGGCGATCTTGTTCTTCCACAAGGCGTTGATGCTGAAGAACCCCCTCCGCATGGGGGAGCCGTCCACCACGTCGTCGTGCACCAGGGTGGCGGTGTGCAACAGCTCGATCAAGCTGGCCGCGGTGTACCCCGCGTCGGTGATGGGTCCGAACTGCCGTGCGCTGAGCAGGGTGAACATGGGCCGCATCTGCTTGCCTTTTCGCTGCACGATGTAGTGCATGATGCGGTCCAGCAGGGGCGCCTTGCTGCGCATGGCCTCTCGGAAGCGCTGCTCGAAGGCCTTCATCTCCACCACAATGGGGCGCTGGATCCCGTCCAGGGTGAGCGGGACCGGGGAGTTGGCGGTGGCGGACATGGGCGGTACGGCGCAAAGATGCGGCATGCACGCCGTGCTTGGCCCTGTGTCCACGTATCTTCGACCGGTGCGGACCTCCCATCCACTCCCTCACCGTGCGCTTCTGCTCGTGGCAGGACTGTCCGTTACCCTTGGCTTGAGCGCCCAGTCAGAGCCGAAGACCAAGGTGGTGCTTTACAAGGATCGCTTGAACGCCGCGTTCGACACCGTGGATTGCGTCAAGAACGTGATCAAGGTCAACACCTTGTCCTTTTTACGGGGCGAGTTCCCGGTGTACTATGAACGTGCCATCACCCATGATGTGAGCGTGGAGATCGGGGCCGGTATCACCTTCCGCAATTACATCCCCCTCACCATGGAAGGGGATTATGTGGATGATTACAGCGCTGGCACGGAGATCAAGATCGGTCCTTCATTCCATGCCGGGTTCCGCTACTACTTCCTCGACGATATCGAGCCCCAGGGAGGTTATCTGCACCTGGACTTCGCCTACCTCGAGTACATCAAGGACATCCGGACGAAGAGCCCTGAAGGGGAGTTCACCGAGGTGAAGTACCGCGACACACAGACCTACAACGATATCCGGCTCTTGTACGGGTACCAGTTGCTGAGCGCCACGAGCAACTGGCTGTTCGACTTTTACGGCGGTGTTGGTCTTCGGGATCAACGTGCGACCAATGTGGTCGAGAACTATGACATCGCCACGAACATCTGGTCCTATGAGATCAACGAGGTCGACCAGGTGGTGCCCGCCGTTTTCCTCGGCGTGAAGGTGGGCGTGGGCTTCTAGGACGGCGGCAAGCGGCTAGTTGTTGAGCGGCGCGTTGCGCGATGTCCCGCAGCTAGCCCACTAGCCGCTGGTCGCTGGTCGCTATTTCATTTCCCGTTCCCCTTCCTTCAGCGCCGGCTCGTTCTTGTTGGCCAGCTGCCCGCAGGCGGCGTCGATGTCGCGGCCACGGCTGCGGCGGATGCGCGCCACGATGCCCTTGTTCTCCAGGTAACGCATGAAGGCCACAGCGTCATCCGTATCGGTACGGCCGAACTCGGAGCCATCGATGGGGTTGTACTCGATCAGGTTCACCTTGGCGTGCACATCGCTGGCGTAGCGCACCAGCTCCTGGGCATCCGTGAGCGAATCGTTGAAGCCCTTCAGCAGGATGTACTCGAAGGTCACGGGGCGACGCGTCTTCCTTGTGTAGTAGCGCAGCGCATCCTTCAGGTCGCCGAGGCTGTTCTGCTCGTTGATGGGCATGATGCGGTCGCGCTTCGCATCGTTGGCCGCGTGCAGGCTAAGGGCCAGGTTGAACTTGGCGCCGTCGTCGGCGAGCTTGCGGATCATCTTGGCGATGCCGGCGGTGCTGATGGTGAGGCGGCGCGAGGCCATGGCCAGCCCGTCCGGTGCGGTGATGCGTTCCGCGCTGCGCATGGTGTTGGCGTAGTTCAGCAGCGGCTCGCCCATGCCCATGTACACGATGTTCGTGAGGCCCTGGTCGAAGTACTTGTGGGCCAGCTGGTCGATCAGCACCACCTGGTCCACGATCTCGCCGGTCTCCAGGTTGCGCACGCGCTTCAACTTGCCGGTGGCGCAGAAGCTGCACGTGAGGCTGCACCCGATCTGGCTGCTGATGCAGGCCGTGAGGCGGGTGGGGGTGGGGATGAGCACACCTTCCACGATGTGGCCGTCCCAGGTGCGGAAGGCGCATTTCACCGTGCCGTCCTCGCTCTTCTGTTCCTCGGCCAGCACCAGCGGACGCAGCACGCAACGCTCGGCCAGCTTGGCGCGGAAGGTCTTCGGCAGGTCGCTCATGTCGTCCCACGACCGGGCCCGCTTCTTCCAAAGCCACTCCCACAGCTGCTTGCCGCGGTAGGGTTTCTCGCCCAGCTCCTCCGTCAGGAGTTGGACCTCGTCCACCTGGAGTTCACGGATGTCGACGGGGGGCTTGCTCATGGGGCGCGAAGGTATGGCCGTGAACAGGGCTTCGCCCTCAGTAGCCACAGGCTTCCCAGCTGCCCTTCTCGATGAAGCAGCCCCAGTCCTCGTCGGTGCAGGGGACGAATTCAGTACGGTATTCCACTAATGGAAAGAAAACCGGCGCTTTGGCCGTGGTCAACGAACCGTAGCCACACCCCCATGCCCCGGTTCCCCGGAAGTACTGGTTCACGAACCAGACTCCTTGGAGCTTGTGTTGTTGCGGTACCGAGCGGGTGCTGATGAACACAGATGCCATGAGCAAGGTTCCGAGCGTTCCCGTGAAAAAGATCGCTAAGGCAAGCACGATACTGAGGATCGCGGCCCAAGTGCCTTTCATCCACTTCGGCCGCAGTTCTCCGCTCACCACCAATAGTGTGCTCCAAAGAAGCCAAGCCATGAAGAATACCACATCCGTCCAGAAGCCATACAGCGAAAACGGTGTGAACACCACCACCAGCTGCCACAGCCCAAGACCGAGCAGGAACCAGGGGTTGCGGAGAAAACGGGGCATTAAAGGTCAGCGATAGGCGTCCTTTCGATGCGCGATACGTTCCACGCGCACCAAACGGATCACATCGGTCACTTGGTACACGACCCTGTATACGCCGACGCGGATCCTCCAATGGCCGTCGCTGCCAATGAGCTTTTTGCTGCCGGACGGTCTGGGGTCTTTCTCCAGCCCTTCCAAGGCCTTCACGATGTTCCTGTGGTAGGGCTCGGGTACGCGCCGAAGCTCCCGAACAGCGCTGCGGGTCAGTTCGACCTTGTAGCTCACGCCCGTTTCTTGCGCTTCGCGGTGCGCTTGTAGGCCGCCAGGGAGATCGTCGGTTCATTTCGGCGCTGCTCTGCGATCAGGCCGTCCAGCAGGTCCTCGATGGCCTCGGGGTCCTTGCTCAACTGATCCAGATCGATCTGCACGATGCGCTTCTTGCGCGCTTCGTCGAAGAGGATGGTGACGCCTTTCATGACCGCAAGATAAGCACGTACCTAGCCCTTCGCCCCCAGCACCCCCTCCGCCACCTGCAGGTCGAAGGGCGTGGTCACCTTGATGTTGAGGTCCTCGCCTTCCACCAGGTGCACGTCCACGCCGAGGCGTTCCACCAGGGTGGCCTCGTCGGTGAAGGCAGGGTCGTAGGGCAGCTCGAAGGCGCGGCGCAGCAGGGGCACGCGGAAGCCTTGCGGGGTCTGCACCGCGCGCAAACGGGACCGGTCCATGGGCTGGCTGCCTTCGTCCGTGAGTTCACGTACGGAAGAGCTGATCGGCACCACGGGGATGGCCGCGCCATACGCCTCGGCGGCCGCAAAGCAGCGTGCGATCAGGTCGGCGCTCACCAGCGGACGCACGCCATCGTGAACGGCCACAAGGCCATCATGCGCCACACAGGCCAGGCCGTTCCGTACACTGTGGAAGCGTTCCTCACCCCCCGCCACCACCTGGTGCGGGACAGCGAAGTGGAAGTTGATGCAGAGCGCGCCCCAGACCGGTATCTGGTCCTCTGGAAGTACCAGCACCATCGACATCGCCGGGTCGAAGTGTTGAAAGGCCTCGATGGTCCAGCACAGCAGCGGCCTGCCCTTGAGCAAAAGGAACTGCTTGGGCACCGTGGCACCCATGCGTTTGCCCGTGCCGCCGGCGACGATGATGGTGGTGCGGTGCATGGCTGCGAAGGTCGGTGAAAGGGTGCAAAAGAGAGCGAGGGTGCGAGCGTCTTCGCCTCTCACACCCTCGCTCTCCTTCACACCCTCACCTTCTCACTCTCTCACCTTCTCACCTTCTCACTCTCTCACTCTCTCACTCTCTCACCTTCTCACTCTCTCACTCTCCATCAAATGATCAGCATCGCATCCCCGTAACTGAAGAAGCGGTACTTCTCCTTGATGGCCACCTTGTAAGCGTTCCACACGTGGTCGTAGCCACCGAAGGCCGCCACCATCATCAGCAGGGTGCTCTCGGGCATGTGGAAGTTGGTGATCATGCTGTCCGCGATGCTGAAGTCGTAGGGCGGGAAGATGAACTTGTTCGTCCACCCGTTGTAGGGCTTCATGTGGTTCTCCGTGCTCACGCTGCTCTCGATGGCGCGCATGGTGGTGGTGCCCACGCAGCACACGCGCTTCTTCGTGTCCTTGGCAAGGTTCACGATCTCGCAGGCCTCCTTGGTGATGATCACCTGCTCGGAGTCCATCTTGTGCTTGGTGAGGTCCTCTACTTCCACCGGGCGGAAGGTGCCCAGGCCGATGTGCAGGGTGACGTCGGCGAAGTGCATGCCCTTCAGTTCCATGCGCTTCATCAGCTCACGGCTGAAGTGCAGGCCGGCGGTGGGTGCGGCCACGGCGCCTTCGTTCTTCGCGTAGATGGTCTGGTAGCGCTCGGCATCGCTGGCTTCCAGATCCCGCTTGATGTAGTGGGGCAGGGGCGTCTCGCCCATCTCGGTGATGGTGCGCTTGAACTCCTCGTAGGTGCCGTCGAACAGGAAGCGCAGCGTGCGCCCGCGGCTGGTGGTGTTGTCGATCACCTCCGCCACCAGCTCGTCATCCTTGCCGAAGTAGAGCTTGTTGCCGATGCGGATCTTACGCGCCGGGTCCACGATCACGTCCCACAGCAGGCTGTCGCGGTTCAGTTCGCGCAGCAGGAACACCTCGATCTTGGCGCCGGTCTTCTCCTTGTTGCCCCACATGCGCGCGGGGAACACCTTGGTGTCGTTGCGGATGAAGGTGTCGCCATCATCGAAGTAGTCGATGAGGTTCTTGAATTTCTTGTGCTCGATCTTGCCTGTTTTGCGGTCCAGGACCATCAGCCGGCTGCCGTCGCGGTCTTTGCTGGGATAGAGGGCGATCTGCTCCTTGGGGAGCGTGAACTTGAAGGAGGTAAGCTTCATGGTTTTTGCAGGGCTTACAGGCCCGTGCTTCGGTTTTGGGGCGCCGAAGATAGTGCGATCGTGAAGCGAACGTTAACTATGTTGAACGTCAGTCAGTTGGCTGCAATTCCAACCAGCGATCGAACCAGGCGGACCACTGTTCCGGGGTGCGGGCATCGGCAATGGCGAAGGAGCCGCTGCGGGTCCGGCGCAGGGCGCTCAGGTAGCTGCCGCAGCCCAGTGCCTGCCCGATATCGTGCGCCAGCGACCGGATGTAAGTGCCCTTGCTGCAGTCCACTTCCACCGTGACCTCCCACCCGTTGATGCCCACGAGTTCCAGCCGGTCGATGCGTACCGGGGCTTTGGCGAGGTCCACGTGCTCACCCTTGCGCGCCAGGTGGTAGGCCCGTTCGCCTTCGAAGCGTTTGGCGCTGAAGTTGGGCGGGCGCTGCTGGATCTCCCCAGTGAACAGCTTCAGCACCGCGCGGATGTCGCCTTCGGTGATGTGCTCCCAGGGCAGCGGCGTTTCCTCTTCGGTCTCGGCGTCGTAGCTGGCCGTGATCGCGCCCAGGCGCAGGGTGGCGGTGTAGGACTTGTCCTCGCCGGTTAGGCCCGGAAGCAGTTTGGTGGAGGTGCCGGTGCCGATGATCAGCAGGCCACTGGCCAGGGGGTCCAGGGTGCCGGCGTGGCCTACTTTCACCCGGTGGCCGCAGAGCTTCTGGAGGGTGCCACGCACTTTGCCCACCACGTTGAAGCTCGTCCAGGTCACCGGCTTGTCGACGAGCAGGATGGCGCCGGCCTGGGGGTCGAGCCCGTCGAGGGTCATACCATGCTGAGGTTGGCGCCCATGGCGATCAGGGCGATCAGCACGCCGCCCACCACGATCCGGTACCAGCCGAACAGCGCGAATCCGTGCCTGGTCAGGAATCTCACGAAGCCCTTGATGGCCAGCAAGGCCACGATGAAGGCCACCACGTTGCCCACGGCGAAGAGCTTCACGTGTTCCTCGGTGAAGGCCCCGCCGCTGTCGATGTAGTCCCACATGCTTTTGGCGGTGGCCGCGGCCATGGTGGGTACGGCGAGCAGGAAGCTGAACTCCGCGGCCTGCTTGCGGCTCAGTTTGCGGGTGAGGCCCCCGATGATGGTGGCGGCGCTGCGGCTCACCCCGGGCATCATGGCGATGCATTGGAAGCAGCCGATCACCAAGGCATCCAGCCAGTTGATGGGTCGGTCGCGGTCCTCACCGTCGTGCGGGAACAGCCGGTCGATGAAGAGGAAGAAGATGCCGCCCAGCAACAGGGCAACGGCCACCACGGTGACGTTCTCCAGCAGGGCATCGATGGATGACTTGAAGGTGAGCCCCATGATGGCGGCCGGGATGAAGCCCACGACCAGCAGCGGGTACACGGTGAGCGTTTCGAAGAAGCGGCGCCAGTAGAGCACCACCACGCTGAGGATGGCCCCGAACTGGATGGCCACGGTGAAGAGCTTCACGAAGTCGTCCGCCGCGATGCCCATCAGCGTGCTGCCGATGATCATGTGGCCGGTGCTGCTCACCGGCAGGAACTCGGTGAGCCCTTCGATGATGGCGATGAGGATGGCTTGGAGGAGCGTCATGACGAGGTGCGGCAGGTCATTCGGCCGCGATCAGGACCGGCCGCAAGGGGATGCTCGTGGAGTGCGGCTTAATCCGTGCTCTTCTTCAGGATGGCATACGCCACGAAGAGGTAGCCGATCACACAGACGATGGGGGCGACAGTGATGCGCCGGGGGCTGAAGACCTCCGATGCGTCGAACACATTGGGGTCGCCGCTGCCACCACCGCTCATCAGCACGTATCCGAGGATGATGATGCCCACGCCGATCAGGAGCAGCCGGTAGTTGCTGCGGGTGAAGGGCATCTGGTCGTCGTGCGCGTTGGCCATCTCAGCTGAAGTTCAGTTCGTCGGTGTTCATGCGAAGATAACGCCTTACCGCGAACCACGTCGACAACAGGCTGATCAGGAGCCCCAGCAGCAGCACCCCGCCGAAGAGGACCGCCAGGGCCACCACGTCGGTGAAGGCCAGCAGGTCCGGCATGTAGTTGCGCGCCACCGACAGCATGCCCACCAGCAGGCCTATCGCCAGGACGCCCGCCACCAGCCCCTGCCACAGCCCACGACCCAGGAAGGGCCGCTTGATGAACCATTGCGTGGCCCCCACCAGGTGCATGGTCCGGATGAGGAAACGCTGGCTGTAGATGGAAAGGCGGATGGTGTTGTTGATCAGGGCCACGGCGATGATCAGCAACAACAGGCAGAAAAGACCGCCGATCAGGGTCAGCTTCTTCAGGTTGGCGTCGATGTTCTCCAACACGGTGGCGTTGTAGCTCACCTCTCCGGTGCGCTCATCCTGCCGCAGGTGTTCCGCGATCCACTTCATGCTGTCCGGCTGCGCGTATTCCGGCCTCAGGTGCAGCTGGATGCTCGCGGTGAGCGGGTTGGTGCCGGTAACACCCAGGAAGTCCTCGCCCAGTTCCTGCTTCATCAGCTCCGCGGCCTCCTCGGCCGTGATGAAACCCGTGCTGGCCGTGTAGGGCTGCGTGTCCAGCAGCTTGCGGAACTGCATCACGTCCACCTCCTTCACGTCGCGCTCCATCATCACCTCCATCACCATGTTCTCCCGCAGGTAGCGCTCGATGGCCCGCCCGTTCAGCGCCAGCCAGCCCAGCACACCGAGCATGAAGAGCACCAGCGTGATGCCGATGACGGTGCCCACGCCGCTGTTGCGCGCCCGCAATTTGGAAGGCCGGTCGTTGCTCATTCAGAGGCCAAAGGTAGCGGCGTGCCGCTTGCGGCTTCGGGACCAGCAAGCGCGATGTCAACAGAGCGGAGGGAATAGACCGCGGAGAGGAAAGCTTGAGAGTCGCATGCTTATCCGCAGATGACACAGATGACGCAGATGAACTGCCCTGCCGATGCTGGTGGGGGATCGATGACGCAGATGGCAGCGCGCAAGCGCGCTGGGAGTTCCTGTCAGGCTTCATCCTTTCTCCTTCAGCCTTCGCCCATCGTCCTTCCCTGCCTCCCGCCAGCTGGCTACCTTCGCAGGCTTTCAACAACGGACATGGCCTACGAGCACAAAGAGATCGAGAAGAAGTGGCGCGAACGGTGGCGGGACCTGGGGACCTACCGCGTGGAGAATGACGCCACCAAGCCCAAGTACTACGTGCTCGACATGTTCCCGTACCCCAGCGGCGCAGGCCTGCATGTGGGGCATCCCCTCGGCTACATCGCCAGCGACATCGTGGCGCGCTTCAAGCGGCACAGCGGCTTCAACGTGCTGCACCCCATGGGTTACGACAGCTTCGGGCTGCCCGCCGAGCAGTACGCCATCCAGACCGGCCAGCACCCGGCGAAGACCACTGATGTCAACATCGCCCGCTACCGCGAACAGCTGGACCGCATCGGCTTCAGCTTTGATTGGAGCCGCGAGGTGCGCACCAGCGACCCCGCCTACTACCGCTGGACGCAGTGGGTCTTCCTGCAGCTCTTCGACAGCTGGTACAACATCGAGGTGCAGCGTGCCGAGCCCATCAGCAGCCTCATCCGCCGCTTCGAGCACAATGGCTTCACTGGCATCGACCGCCGACGCCTTACGGGTGACGAGGACATGGAGGCGCCGACCTTCACCGCCGCCGAATGGAAGGCCTTCAACCCGCGCGAACAGGAGGCCGTGCTGCAGTACTTCCGCCTGGCTTACCGCAGCGAGGCCTGGGTGAACTGGTGTCCTGCGCTGGGCACCGTGCTCGCCAACGACGAGGTGAAGGACGGTGTGAGCGAACGCGGCGGCCACCCCGTGGAGCGCAAGCGGATGCCGCAGTGGAGCATGCGCATCACCGCCTACGCGCAACGCCTGCTCGACTCGCTCGATGAACTGGATTGGAGCGAGAGCATCAAGGAAGCACAACGCAACTGGATCGGCCGCAGCCGCGGGGCACTGGTGAAGTTCGCCCTCACCCCTAGCCCCTCGGACAGGGAGAGGGGGATGGAGGACCGGAAACACGCGTTTATGACCGCGGATCCAGTTATAGCCGGGAAGCTGATGGAGCATGCAAATAGCATGCGCAAGAACCCAACACCTGCTGAGGACCTGCTTTGGCAATTGATACGCGGCAATGCGACCGGTGGCAGGATCCGCCGGCAGCACATCATCGAGCGATTCATCGTCGATTTCGTCTCCCTGCCCAAGCAATTGGTCATCGAGGTGGATGGCGACATCCATGACCTTCAGAAGGATGAGGATGCCGCGCGCACAGTACGATTGAATGAGCTCGGCTTCGAAGTGATCCGGTTCAGGAACGAGGAAGTGATTTCGGAGCCGACGGCCGCCAGAGAGAGGATCATCGAAGCGCTCCGGAATAGGCCTGACTTCGCCAAGGATGAAGACTTACCGGACTTTGGTGAGGCGCATTCCTCCCCTTCTCCTTGGGAGAAGGGGTTGGGGGATGAGGGGCTGGTGATCGAGGTCTTCACCACGCGTCCGGACACGCTGTTCGGTGTCACCTTCGTGACGCTGGCACCGGAGCACCAGCTGGTGGACCGCCTGGTGACGCCCGAGCGCCGCGCCGAGGTGATGGCCTATTGCGAGCAGGCCAAGAACCGCAGCGAACGCGACCGCATGGCCGACGTGAAGTCCGTGAGCGGCGCCTTCACCGGGGCCTACGTGAAGCATCCGTTCACCGGTGCCGACGTGCCCGTGTGGGTGGGCGACTATGTGCTCGTGGGCTACGCCACCGGCGCCGTGATGGCCGTGCCAGGCGGCGACCAGCGCGACTGGAACTTCGCCAAGCACTTCAACCTGCCGATCATCGCCGTCACCGAGGGTGCTGATATCGCCAAGGAAGCCGACGAGCGCAAGGACGCGATCCTCATCAACAGCGGTTTCCTCAACGGCTTGGAGGTGCCGCAGGCCATCACGCGCGCCATCCAGGAACTGGAGACGCTGGGTGTGGGCGAGGGCCGCATCAACTACCGCCTGCGCGATGCCGCCTTCGGCCGCCAGCGCTACTGGGGCGAACCCATCCCCATCTACTACGAGGACGGATTGCCCAAGGCCCTGCCCGATAGCGCGCTGCCCCTGCGCCTGCCCGAGGTCGACAAGTTCCTGCCCACGGCGGACGGCGAACCACCCCTGGCCCGCGCCGACCGTTGGAGCTGGGACTCAGTGAATCAGCAATTAGCCAAATCAGGAATTGGTAATCCGTTAGAGACGACGACGATGCCCGGCTGGGCAGGCAGCAGCTGGTACTGGCTGCGCTACATGGACCCCGCCAACACCGAGCGCTTCGCCGGCAAGGAGGCCGTGGACTATTGGAAGCAGGTGGACCTGTACTTGGGCGGCAGCGAGCACGCCACCGGCCACCTGCTCTATGTGCGCTTCTGGACCAAGTTCCTCTTCGACCGCGGTCACATCGCCGTGGAAGAGCCCGCGCAGAAGCTGGTGAACCAGGGGATGATCCAGGGCATGAGCATGATGGCCAAGGTGACCGTGGATCGTAGCGAAGGGAAGGAACGGTATCAGGTCCTTTCGAAGGAAAGCACGCAGAACGAAGGTGCGTTCGATCGAAATTACCTCATCGACCATGTCACCTTCAAGGAAGGTCGATACTTCATCGATGAGGACGGTGCAGCGAAGACCCGCAGCAAGGAGGCCACGTTCCGCGAGTTCTACCTCGAAGCACCGGTCGTCGAACTGACACCGGTCGTCGAGAAGATGTCCAAGTCGAAGTTCAACGTGGTGAACCCCGACGACATCATCGAGAAGTACGGCGCGGACACGCTGCGCTTGTACGAGATGTTCCTGGGTCCGCTGGAGCAGAGCAAACCGTGGGACACCAACGGCATCGAGGGCACCTTCCGCTTCCTGCGCAAATTCTGGAACCTTTTCTACAGCGGAGACGGTGTAGCGTCGACCCACGGGGTCGACCTGCCGAACGTCAGCGAAGACGCCCCTTCGAAAGCGGAATTGAAAGCGCTGCACGCCACCCTGAAGAAGGTCACCGAGGACATCGAGAAGCTCAGCTTCAACACCAGCGTCAGCCAGTTCATGATCGCCGTGAACGAGCTCGGCGCGCTCAAGTGCCACAAGCGCGATGTGCTGGAGCCGCTCACCATCGCCCTCGCGCCCTTCGCCCCGCACATCGCCGAAGAGCTGTGGAGCCTGCTCGGCCACACCGACAGCATCACCACCGCGCCCTGGCCCCAGTGGCAGGCCGAGCATTTGGTGGAGGACAGCTTCAGCTACCCCATCAGCTTCAACGGCAAAACGCGCCTGCAGCTCGAGTTCCCCATGGAGCTCGACGCGAAGAGCGTGGAGGCCGCCGTGCTCGCCAACCGCGAAGTGCAGGCCCGCCTGGAAGGCAAGTTGCCCAAGAAGGTGATCGTGGTGCCCAAGCGGATCGTGAACATCGTAGTGTAAAGTCGCACAGGCGTCCCGCCTGTGTGTGACAGAGTCGCATAGGCGTCCCGCCTGTGCCGGAAAGAAGCCTTGCTCCCAGAGCATGGACTCCTTGTACCGGAAAGAGTCGCACAGGCGTCCCGCCTGTGTGTGACGGAACATCCGCATCCACGCCAGCAACAGGCGGGACGCCCGTTGGACCTTGAGCCCGCGGTATCGCAAACCCTGGCCGCATTGGCAGTCGTTCTTCCTGCTGGTGGCCAAGAACTTGGAGTGGCTCACTCACCCCGCACGGATCGGCACCACCTTTGCGCTATGGGGGACATGACACGCAAAAGCCTTTTCCTCCTGGTGGGTATCGCGCTGATCACCAATGGCCTTGCACAGGGCCGTAACCAGGCCGGTGGTCCCGCCACGCCCACTGTGGCCCCCGGCACCTTTCCGCTGCGCTCGCTGCCGCACACCGCCTTCAAGGCCGGCGAGAAACTGACGTACGTGCTGCACTACGGCTTCGTGAACGCCGGAGAAGCCACCATCGAGCTGCGCGAAACGGACCTGAAGATGCTGGGCCGCCCGATGCTGCAGGCAGTGGGCAAGGGCCGCAGCCTGGGCGCCTTCAACACCTTCTACAAGGTGGACGACCACTACGAGACCTACTTCGACCGCGACGGGGTGTTCCCGTGGATCTTCATGCGCCGGGTGAGCGAAGGCGGCTATGAGTTCAGCCAGGACTACGCCTACATGCAGAACCTGCACCAGGTGAACACACAGAAGAAGCAGACGCACGCGGTGCCCGCCCACGTGCAGGACATGCTGAGCGCCTTCTACTACGCCCGCACCATCGACTACAGCAAGGCGAAGCCCGGCGATGAGTTCAACATCGACTGCTTCCTGGACGATGAGCTGTGGCCGCTGAAGATGCGATTCGTCGGTCGCGAGACCATCAAGCTGCGCAACGGCAAGTACCGCTGCCTGAAGTTCCAGCCGGTGGTGCAGCAGGGCCGCATCTTCAAAACGAACGACGACCTGAACGTGTGGGTGACGGACGACGCGAACCACATCCCCGTGCTGGCACAGGCCAAGGTGCTCGTCGGTTCCATCAAGATGGAGCTGAGCAGCTACGAGGGCCTTGTGCACCCGGTGGCGAAGGAGTGAGTGTGTTGAGGTGTGAGCCAAGGGTAGTTCATGCTGTACATGTTGAAGTTCGCACTTCGCACTTTGCACTTCCCACTTCCCACTTCCCACTTCTCCAGCGCGTTGTCCATACCGCACCGTTGAAATGATCTCCCTCGCTTCACCGTTCTTCATCCGGTCGATGTAGTTTCTTGCCGGTGACCACGCATCAACGCGTGGACGGGGGGATCATGAAGCGATGGCAGAAGTGGATGGTGGCGGGTGGCCTTTTAGGCACCGTGGGCCTGGTGGTGACGAGCGTGGATATCGCGCCGCATGTGGAGTACGTACCCGATCAGCTCGCTGGGTCGGACAGCATCCCGGCGCCGCCTTCGGCATACGGGATCCCCATGAGCGGCTTCATCCTGGAGCAGGGCGTCATCCGCAGCGGGCAGACCTTCAGCGACCTGCTGGCGGCGCATGGTGTCGGCGCAGGGACGATGGACAGCCTGGTGCGCCTCGCGGCCCCCGTGTTCGATGTGCGCAAGCTGCGCGCAGGCCATCCTTACGCACTCATCTTCTCTGATGATGCAGCGCACGTACCGCAGTACTTCGTCTACGAGGCTGATGCCGTGGAGCACATCATCTTCACGGTACAGCCACCCTTGGATGTCCACGTGGGCCATCGCCCGGTGGTCACCGAGGTGAAGAGCGTGAGCGTAGCAGTGACGGGTGCGCTGTGGAACGACCTGCAGAAGGCGGGTGCGGATCCCGCGCTCACCATGCAACTCGCAGATGTGTTCCAGTGGTCGGTGGACTTCTACCGCATCCAGAAGGACGACCGCTTCACGGTGGTGTACGAGGAGCGTATGGTGGACGGCGAGCGCTACGGGCAGCCTCGGATCCTGGGGGTGCGCTACAGCGGCGGCGAGTTGGTGAAGGAGGCCTTCCGCTTCACGCCGGACAGCGCGCATGTGGCCTACTACGACAGCGAGGGCAATAGCCTGCGCAAGGCCTTCCTGAAAGCGCCCTTGAAGTTCAGTCGCATGAGCTCGGGCTTTACGCAGCGGCGGTTCCACCCTGTCCAAAAACGGTTCAAGGCCCATTTGGGCACCGACTACGCCGCACCTTATGGTACGCCGATCCTGGCCGTGGGCGATGGAGTGGTGGAGAAGGCGGGATGGGGGGCCGGGAACGGCAACTTCGTGAAGATCCGCCACAACGGCATGTACAGCACGCAGTACCTGCACATGCGGAAAGTGCTGGTGAAGAGCGGACAGCGCGTGAGCCAGGGGCAGACCATCGGCGAAGTGGGCAGCACCGGTCTCGCCACGGGGCCACATGTGTGCTACCGCTTCTGGAAGAACGGCGTGCAGGTGGACCACCGCAAGGAGGAGATGCCCAGCGCGGAACCTGTTCCTGCCGCCCAGCGCTCCGCGTTCGACCAGGTGCGCACCGGCCTGCTGGCCCAGTTGGATGCCGCGCAGAACGAGGCGCTGCACATCAGCACGGCAACGTTCTGACCCAGATCGCATCTTCTCATACCCCTCGTCCGACTTGGGGCGCCGGAGCTTCAGCGAAGGCGGCCAGCGGGAGGAACAGCGAGGGGGTGGAGGGGGAGCCTGGACGCGATCCGCACACCGAAATGTCATCCTGAGCGCAGCGAAGGATCTCCATCGGAAGGACCTACGGATGAGATGCTTCGCTTCGGAGGCCTTCGCTCAGCATGACATTTCGTGGGGAGGACTCAGCGTTCGTTCGCAAGGTCAGTCGCGTCCCGCCAATTTCACAATGGCGTCGTAGGTGTGCCGGTGCACGCCGGTGGCCCCATCGACGGCGGCGTTCACTGCGGCTTGCGCGAGCACATCGTTCGGCATGGGCCGGTAACGGTGGGGAAGCAGCGGCGCGATCGCGTTCATGACCACGATGCCGATGCGCTCACCAGCGCGCTTTTCCTGCCGGGTGCCGGTGAGGATGGAAGGGTGGAAGATGTGTAGCGCAGGAAGCCCGGTCGCCTCCACGTCGCGCTCCATCTCGCCCTTCACGCGGCTGTAGAATACGCGGCTTGATGCATCAGCGCCGATGGCACTGATCACCGCGAAATGCGTGGCACCGTGAGACTTCGCCCAATGCGCGAGCCCTACCACCAGGTCCTTGTCCACGTGGATGAACTTCTGCTTGTCGCCGCCCACATTGCGGATCGTGGTGCCCAGGCAGCAGATCACGGCGTCCACCGGAACGTCGCGTAGGCCGGTGAGGAGGTCGCCGGTGGCCACCCATTGTTCCAGCTTGGCATGCGAGGTGGCGAGCGGTTTGCGCACCAGCGCGATCACGCGGCCGATGCGGGTGTCTTCGATCATCGCCTGAAGCGCAGCGGATCCGATGAGGCCCGTGGCGCCGGCGAGGAGTATCGTGCGGGCCATGTCAACGTGCGTCGCGGGTCTTCAGGAAGATGTAGCCGCCCTTCTCGGCACCCCATACCTGTTCGCCTGCATCGTTGTAGCCGCGGTCCCAACTGATCATGCGGTCGGGTCTCACAGTCACCTCGCTGGTGGCGTAGGTGGCCTTGCCCCAGGCGTTCTTGCAGGCCTTGTCATCGGTCGCGCCCACGAAGGCATTGTTGCGCCAGTGCAGCACGAGGGCACAACCTTCCAGGGGGATGAGCTTCTCCGCTGCGGTGCGGTCCAGCAGCTTCGTCACCTTGTAGCCACCGACATACCATTCGGCACTATCCAGGCTGTACACGGTGCTGGTGAAGGTGCTGTCGTCCACTTGAGCCAACTGATACACGCGCTGGCGGTAGGGCTTGTATTTGGCATCGGCACGGGCCTGCTCCACGTAGACCCATATCCCGTCCGTGCGGGGGCGCCAGATGCGCGCCATCTCCAGCTCGATGTCGAAGTAGTCGGTGTCGTTCCTCGCCTGCTCCGCACTGCTGAAGGAACCGAGCATGTAGCGGGCCAGCAGGTCGTGGGTGGGTGTGGTGCCTTCACGTTGGGCGAGGAGCGCGCTGCCGGAAAGGAGCAGCGCGGAAAGGAGGACAGGGATGCGCATGTGCTGTGACGGACAAAGGCGAAAGCTATGCCAGATCGGTCTTTCCGGCCATGGGGCGGTCATACGTATGTCCTGCGGTATACGTACATTTGCCATGCAATAAGGTTTCCGGAACATCGCTGCCCATGAAGACGAAGTTGACCCTTAGCATTTCGAAGGCTCACGTGCGGCGCGTGAAGGCCTACAGTCTGCGTCATCGGAGATCGGTGAGCCAACTGTTCGAGGAGCTGATCGATGCGTTGGATGTGGAGATCACCACAAAGGAGCGGAAGAGCTACGCGGTGGACAAGCTGGACGGACTGTTGACCGGCAAGTTCGCACCGGAGGATCTCGCACAGGATACCCGGTTGTCCCGGATCATGGGCAAGTAATGATGCGCATCTTCATTGATACCAATGTACTGGTGGATATGATGGATGCCCGCCGCGCGGAACATGCTGCCAGCAAGCGCATCCTCCGGGCGGCCGAGGACCGCAGGGTGGAGCTGGTGCTGACCGGCCTTACGCTGATCAATGCACTGTATGCAGTGCGAAAGGCGGGACACTCAGCACGCCAGGTCAGGGCCGTTGTGGAGGTTATCCTGTCCATCGTCATCGTTGCGAGCACGGACATGCCGCAGCTGCAGGCCGCGTTGGGGAGTGAGTGGCCGGACTTCGAGGATGCGGTGCAATACCACGCCGCCCTTTCCACAGGTCGCGTGGAGTTCATCGTTACCTCGGACCAGAAGGGGTTCAAGACTTCCCGGATCCCTGTGTTGTCACCACGAGAGTTCGTGGAAGGGTACTTGAAGTAGGCTAACGCCGTACTCACCCCGCCTCCACCCAATCCCCGTGCTGCTTGATCAGGTCGATGAGCTCGTCCACGGCATGCTCGCTGGGCACGTTGCGCTTCACCACTTCCTTTTCCTTGTACAGGGTGATCACGCCGGGGCCGGTGCCCACGTATCCATAATCGGCGTCGGCCATTTCGCCAGGGCCGTTCACGATGCAGCCCATGATCCCGATCCCCTTGCTGTCTTTGCTGATCAACCGCCCCGGCGGAACCGAAGTTTTTCCAACTGTTCATCGCCCATACCGATGGCAGCGCGCCGTTCCTCATGTCCAGGCTCGCGTTCTTCGGGACGCAAGCCATCGAAGATGCCGTAGGGTATTGGGCGGTTCTCCTCGTTGGCTAGATCATCAAAGCATACAGCATATGTACAGGGATAGATCAGGCCTTGTTCCAACCACCGCTTGATGATCCTGTGTTCCTTGTACTTCAGTGAAGCGGATGTATGCAGAAGGAACATCTCGAACTCCTGATTGATCCCGTAGTCTGCGATGGAAGGGACCGGCAATAGTCCATGCAGCATGCTATCCAGTTTAAGATCGTGCTGCTGGATCAGTCGATCATAGATCTGCTGCGCCTCGGGTCGTTCGAGCGGATCATAGAAACCGAGTGAGTCGATCACGAATTGATGCCTGGCGTTCAGCGAGCTTGTTGGCGTTGGAATTCCAGGATTCGGACCGTCGGCGTATTGCGGTCTTGACGACCAGGCAGCTTCGCACTCCGCTATGACACTGTTGTACCACAGTGTATCCTGCACGGATCGCAACCAAGGTGGCCACGCGTACACCCAGCCAAGTGATGCGCGTTGTTCAATGCTTCTCAAATACGCCTGCCGTGCAGTGGCCGTGTCCCCAAGTGCCCCGAGACATAGGGCGCGTGCGAATGTTTCTGTGGGCATGAGCCCGTATCTCCGCTCCAATTCCCGCAGCAGTACCAGTGCCTTTGCATGGTCGCCTGCGAGCATGTACGCTTGTACGATCAATGACTTTTGGTGATAGCGAATGAAGTTCCTTCCGTGGCAGTGGTCGGCCGTGCCTAACAAAAGGAAGGCAATGAGTAGGAAGCGCATCATGGTTGGGATTCAAGCTTCCGCCTCCACCCAATCCCCGTGCTGCTTGATCAGGTCGATCAGCTCGTCCACGGCATGCTCGCTGGGTACGTTGCGCTTCACCACTTCCTTCTCCTTGTACAGGGTGATCACGCCGGGACCGGTGCCTACATATCCATAATCGGCGTCGGCCATTTCGCCAGGGCCGTTCACGATGCAGCCCATGATCCCGATCTTGATCCCCTTGAGATGGCTGGTGCGCGAGCGGATCTTCGCCGTGGTCTCCATCAGGTCGAAGAGCGTGCGCCCGCAGCTGGGGCAGCTGATGTACTCGGTCTTGCTGATGCGCGTGCGGGTGGCCTGCAGCACACCGAAGGCGGTGCGGTTCACCAGTTCATCGCCGCCGCTCTTCTCGGGGCAGATCATGATGCCATCGCCAAGGCCATCGAGCAGCAGGGCGCCCAGGTCCGTGCTCGCGTGCAGCATCAGGTGCTCGGGGTCGAGGTTCACGTAGTCGCGACCGATGATCACCGGCACTTCACACTTCGCGTCGATAAGCTTGAAAAAGGCCGCACGCTGTTCCGCGTAGCCGTGCCCGTTGAAGGTGTCCAGTAAAAGCACGCAGCTGTCGTCCTCGTCCAGCGCTTCGATCAGCTCGGGCGTCAGGTCCTTCAGCGTGGCGTAGACGAAGTTGAGGTCGTGGTGTACGGCGGCATTGCCCAACAGTTCTTGCGCGGTGAGCAGCGGGTAGTGGCGCGGCTTGTTGCGGTCCTTCAGCCATGTGGCGTGCTCCTGGATCACCCCCAGCGTTCCGGGGATCTCGAAGTCCAGGTGGTGGTCGCCAAGGAAGAGGTAGTCGCAGGCCTGGTCGGTGAGGTTCCACTTGTCCAGCGGCACGCTGTAGTGGTTGCCCCACGGGAAGAGCGTGGCGGGCGTGACCTTGGTCTTGGTGCTCAGGTCGGCGATCACCACGGGCACATGTCGCGCACCGATGTTCAGCACTTCACGGGTCTTGCGGCGCGTATGACTGAAAGGGTCGATGGGCACATGATGCACCTCCGGGATCGGGTCGTGTCCGCGGCGCGCACTGTATCGGTCCGCCAGGGCCTTGGCCACGGGGATCTCCGCTTCGGGCTCTTCGGTCAGGCTCACCCGGATGGTGTCGCCGAGGCCATCCTCCAGCAAGGCACCGATGCCCACCGCGCTCTTCACACGGCCATCCTCGCCATCACCGGCCTCGGTGACGCCCAGGTGCAGCGGGTAGGTCATGCCTTCGCGCAGCATGTGGTTCACCAGCAGGCGGTACGCCTGCACCATCACCTGCGGGTTGCTGGCCTTCATGCTCAGCACGATGGCGTGGTAGTTCTCGTCGCGGCAGATGCGAAGGAATTCCATCGCGCTCTCCACCATGCCCAGCGGCGTGTCGCCGTAGCGGTTCAGGATACGGTCGCTGAGGCTGCCATGGTTGGTGCCGATGCGCATGGCGGTGCCGTGCTCCTTGCAGATGCGCACCAGGGGCGTGAACCGTTCGCGGATGCGGTCCAGTTCCTCCTGGTACTGGGCATCGGAATACTCGCGGATGTCGAACTTCTTCTTGTCGGCGTAGTTGCCGGGGTTCACGCGCACCTTCTCCACGATGCGGGCCGCGATCTCGGCAGCGTTCGGTGTGAAGTGGATGTCGGCCACGAGCGGGGTGTTGAAGCCTGCGGCCTTCAGCTGCTTCTTGATCTCCGCGAGGTTCTCCGCTTCCTTCTTGCTTGGAGCTGTGATGCGCACCAGCTCGCAGCCCGCCTCGATCATGCGGATGCTCTGGGCCACGGTGCCCGCGGTGTCCATCGTGTCGGTGGTGGTCATGCTCTGCACCCGGATCGGGTTGTCGCCCCCGATGCCGATGTCGCCGATGCGGACAGCGTGCGTGCGCCAGCGCTCGTAGCGCGTGAGCGAGGGGCAATAGAGTGAGGAGGTCGTGGTCGCGGTGGTCATGGGAAGCGGACGAACGAAGGTAGCAACGACGGGAGAGCGGGAATGTTCTGGCGGTGGCAAAGTGTCAAGGTCCAAGGGACAAGTGTCAAGTCAAAAGGACTTGAACCCTTGTCACTTGCTACTTGAACCTTGTCACTTTCTAGTTGGGCATCCGTTGCTTCACCTCTGTGCCTCCCTCCTCGAACTTCCACCCCCCGTTCTCCACCACCGCACGGAGCACCACGAGGAATTCGCCGCGCTGTTTCTCCGCCGCTTCCATCAGCCCGCTGCCCGAGATCTTCCGCTCGATGAACTGCTTGGCCTGGGCGTTGATCTTCGTGTGGTCGGCCGCGGTGAACTCGTTGAAGGTCCCTTCCTCCATATCGAAGTAATCCACGTCATGCTCGATGGACAACACCTCGGGCTTGCCCATGCCGCTGTAGCGAACGGTGCGCGTGGCCTCATCGAACACCAGGCCCATGCCTTCCAGGTCGTAGCCCACGCTTACCCTGGCCTTCACGCGCAGGATGGCCTTCTTCTGGAAGGGGGAGAACTGCTTCATCCAGTCGAAGGTGGCGTCCGCGTTGGTGTAGGTGTAGATCTCGCTGTAGTCACCCTCGGCGGTCACCAGTTTCATCACCGGTCGTATCCGTTCCAGCAGCACATCGCTCGTGACCTGCTCGGTGGGCGCTTCCGGCCTGTACACCTCGCGGGTGATGAAGAACACCAGCAGGGCCACGCCCAGCAGCAGCAAGAGTCCGACGGTCCGTTTCATGGCGTAAAGATGGGCAGTGGGCGTGGGACGCCCCGATATCTTCGCGACCATGACAAGGAGGCTGCGCGGCCGGATGGCGGTCCACGGGATCGTGTTGATGCTGGTCGTTGGTTGCTCGGCGCCGGTGGCACCGGAGGAAGTGGCTGTTCCGCCGTTCACCCTGCCCGACACCGTCACCTTCGCGGAGCACATCGCGCCGGTGGTGTGGACCAACTGCCTGCCCTGTCACCGCGCGGGCCATGCCGGCCCCTTTCCGCTGATCACCTACACCGATGTGGCGAAGCGCAGCCGCATGGTGCGTGACGTGACGGGCCGTGGCTACATGCCCCCGTGGCCTGCGGACACCACCTACGCCCGCTACCTCGGGGAACGCCGCCTGGACGCACAGCAGATCGCGTTGATCAAGCGGTGGGTGGAGCAGGGATCGCTGCCGGGGGATACCGCCGCACTTCCCGCACCACCTGTTCCGCTCGCGCACCACGGCCTTGGTGAACCCGATCTGGAGGTGTGGCTGGCGGACACCTTCCACCAGCCCGGTGATCTGAAGGACCACTTCATCATTGCGAAGGCGGGGTATGAACTCCCTCGCGACACGTTCGTTCGCGCCATCGCCTTCGTGCCCGGGAACCGCCGAACGGTGCACCACATGAACGGCGCGTTCGTGGCGTATGCAGAAGGGGCCAAGGCCGATGTGCAGGCGGGGTCCCAATACATTGATGCGGAGGTGACGCAGGGCGTGGCAGCGTTCAGTGCGTTGCAACTGGCGAACGATGATGGCAGCTATCCGGCCCTGGTGCCCAGCGCGGTGAACTACCTGCCCGGCATGGAAGCCACGGTCTACCCCGAGGGCTTAGGCGGTTACTTCTTCAAGCGCAAGGGTGCCTTCCTGCTGAACACGCTGCACTACGGTCCGTGGCCGCGCGACACGGTGGACCTTTCGCACTTCGCGGTGTGGTTCGCGAAGAAACCACCCGAACGGCCCATGCAGGAACTGCAGCTGGGTACGAACGGCATCACGCCTGTGGAACCACCACTGCGTCTGGAGCCCGGCGAGATCAAGACCTTCCATACGCAGTATACGCTGCCGAAGGCCATCAGCGTGCTCACGGTGAACCCGCATATGCACCTGCTGGGCAAGACCTTCCTCGCCTACGCTGTGGCTCCGGAGGGTGACACCATTCCCTTGGTGCGGATCAAGCAATGGAACTTCCGCTGGCAGTACGCCTATACCTTCCCACGCTTGGTACCCCTGAAGAAGGGCTCGGTGATCCATGTGTTCGGCACCTTCGACAACACGGTGAACAACCCCGATCAGCCTTTCCGACCGCCGCGCGCCATGGTCGGTTCGGACAGCCATTTCATGCGCACCACCGACGAGATGTTCCAGTTCTTCGTGAGCTACGTGGACTTCAGGGCGGGGGATGAGAAGGTGGACTTGGGAAGGAGTGGTGAGTAGCGAGTGTGCGAGTGGCGAGTGAATGACCCTGGGCGGCATTCACTCGCCACTCGGTACTCATCACTCGTTACTAGACCTGCGCCAACGGATCCGGTTCGGTCACCTCGTCGGTCTTCTTCCCACGTTGCAGCCAGCCGTTCACGAAGAGGCAGCCGAGGATCAGCGCGATGCCCAGGTAGGAGCCGACCGTGAGCTGTTCCTCCGCACCCCAGATCATCAGGGCGATCACGATGGTATAGACCGGCTCGAGGTTCACGGTGAGCATCACGGTGAAGGGGCTGAGCTGCTTCATCACCGCGATGCCGGCCACAAAGGCGAAGCTGGTGCAAACCAGGCCCAGGATCAGCTGGTACACGATGTCCATCGTGGGCATCTCCCACAAGGGCGGCGGCAGGGCACCGGTCGCGAAAAGGAAGATGCCCAACACCACCAGCGCGCTCAGCAGCTCATAGAATCCGATCCGCAACGCATCGCCACGCTTCACCAGCACGCCGTTGATCACGTTGAACCACGCGCTGAGCAAGGCGCTCAAGGTGGCCACCGCGATACCGAGACGGTACTTCACTTCCAGTCCGAAGATGAGCAGCAGGGCCGCGATGACGATCACGCCGAGCACCACTTCCGTAGTGCGGATCCGGCGCTTGAACCAGAAGGGCTCCATGAAGGCGGTGAGCACGGTGCTGGTACTGAGGCAGGCCACGGCGATGCTGGCGGTGCTCATTTTGATCGCGCCGTAGAAGGTGATCCAATGGCCGAGGATCAGGATGCCCGTGAGCAGGTATTGCCGCATGTCCGGCGTGCGGGGCGAAAGGCTGCGGCGCATCCAGACCGCACCGAGGCCGAGACCGATCACCGCAATGGCCGTCCGCGTGTACACCAACTGCAGCGCGTCCTGCTGGATCAGCTTGCCCAGGATGCCCGTGAAGCCCCAGATGAAGACGATGCCGTGCAGCAGCAGCAGGGCGTTGCGACGGGCGTGGGGCATGGGGGAAAGATAGAATGCGCTCATGTGCCCATTAGCGCATGTGCGCATTTGCCCATGGGGGCTTGCCCCTGCGCCAGGTCCTGCTCCTGAACAAGGACCGCAGATGACGCAGATGGCGCAGATGAGTGCCTGGCACGCGACACTGGGGGGCGATGCGATGGATGCAGATGCTCGCAGGCTCGCCCTCAGCCACCTGCCCACTGCCCACTGCCACTGCCACTGCCTACTGCGGCCCGAACTACTTGATGTCTCCCAAGATCATCCGCCGCTCCTCCACCACCTGTTCCTGCGCAAGGATGGCCTGGCGCTGTGACTCCTGGGCCTTGGCGTTGAGCGCTAGCTGTTCGGTGAGATCCGCGATCTTCAAGCGGGCGTCCACGCCATCGGTGTCGAGCTTGGTGATGCGGTCCTGGAGTTTCTTCTGGTCCTTGAGGGCGCCGTTCAAGGCCTTGATCTGCTCGTCCGTGGGGTTGGCCGCTGTGCTTGACTGGAGTTCATTGACCCGTTCATCGGCCAGCTTCAGCTCGGAGACCGTGTTCACCTTGTCCGCTGCAGCATCCTCCGAGCGCTTCGTGTTCTTTTCGATGCCAAGCTCCATACGCTTCTGGTCGCGTTGCTGCTCCTCCAATTTCATCCGCACGCCCTTCAGGTCACGTTCCGCGGCTTGCAGAAGGTCGGTGGCCACATGCTTCTTGTAGGCCACGGCCTGGTCATACACCCAGTTGCGGCAGCCTTCCATCCGGCGTTCTTCACTGTCGCTGTTCACGTAGGCGTTGTCGATGCGGAAGGCGAAGTGGACCACCACGGCGTCCTTCTTCGAGCGCTGATCCGTGGCGAGAAGGATGGCGAGGGTGTCGCCCGTGGCTGCAGGGATCCGTGCGCCGGTGGCGGTGATCTCCTTCTTGTCCCTCACCTCCGCGCTGATGTCCTTGAGCGACTTCTTGAACCAGGCCTCCACCTCGCTGCGTTCGGCATTTTCCAGGCGTACCGTGAAGGTGGGTTGAAGGCCCGCACTGAACTTGCGGCTTGCGAAGGTCACCTCGGTCTGGGCCGTGGCCAGCGAGATCGCGGTGGTGAGCAGGAAGGTGAGCAGGGTGCGCATGGTGAACGTTCGTTGACCGCCTTGGGCAACGGATGTGCCGATCACTCGTCCATGTGGGCCACGCCACCGCTCACCACGAACTTCATCACCTCGGCGGCCTTGGCATCCAAAGGCGTCACATGTTCTGCGGGTACGATGTAGAGGTTGCCGCTCCACGCGAAACTGTGGGGCAGGTACACGGCCACCTTCCCCGATGCAACGCCCAGGTGGCTCAGGTCATCCGCAGTGATGAAGCCGAGCTTCTCCAGCCCGGAGCCTGCCATCAGCTTCACGAGCACGGGCCGGTCGAACTTCTTCTTGCTGCCGACCAGCGCTTCCATCAGGTCCTTCAGCGCGTCGTAGATGGTCTTCAGGAAGGGGATGCGCTTCAGCACCTCCTCGCCGAGATCCGCGATGGGTGTGTAGAGGAACGTGCTGCCCAGCCAACCGAAAACGGTAAGGCCCACGATCAGTGAAAGCAAGCCCAGCCCGGGGATCTCGATGGGTATGATGCCGTCGAGGTAGGTGAGCGAATTGTACAGCACGTAGACCAGGATGGCCACGGGCACCACCAGCAGCAGGCCGCGGAAGAAGTAGCCGAGCAGGATGCGGCCGAAGGGACGGGGGTTCATGGGCGTGGGGCGAAAGGCAGGGTTAAAGGTACTGGCGGGGGGAGGTCGGCTCGTTCCTCGTGAGCGAGAAGTCGTGCGGCTTTAGAGTTTGCCAAGCGGATGGGTCTGTTCAGGAAACTGTGTCAATTGACCTTTGTTGATGTTGTTGTGGTGGATCTCAACGAGGGGGTTCGGGGGAGACTCACAACTTGTTCGTTGCTGTTGATCGGATGTTGATCCGGTCGGTGAAGAGGATCTCGACGCTCAAGTATATGCTGCGCCAGTTGAGCAGGGGGCGCTGCCACTTCCCACGGGCGATGCGTTGCTGCGCCAGGTAGATGAGCTTGAGCACCGAGAGGTCGCCATCGAAGACGCGCTTGGTCTTGGTGGCCTTGCGCAGCTGGGCATGGTAGCCCTCGATGATGTTGGTGGTGTAGATCAAGCTTGCGCAGTGGCTCGGGGTAGCGCAGGAAGGTGCTCAGGCGCGGCCAGTTGTTGGTCCAGCTTTGCACGGCTCGTGGGTAGCGCCCTTCCCACTTGGCGGCGAAGGCTTCCAGGGCCAACAGCGCGGCCTGCTCGTTGGGGGCCTTGTAGATGGGCTTCAGGTCGGCCAGCACGTGCTTGAGCTCCTTGGAGCCCACATGGCGTAGCATGTTGCGGATCTGGTGCACGATGCAGCCCTGCACGGCCGTATGCGGGAACACCGCCTCGATCGCATCGTCGAAGCCCTTGAGGTGGTCCGTGCAGGCGATCAGGATGTCCTGCACCCCGCGCTGCTTCAGGTCGCTAAGCACACCCAACCAGTGCCGCGCGCCTGCGCTCTCCTCCACGTACATGCCCAAGCACGTCTTTGTTCCCATCGAGGTCCACCCCCAGCACGGTGTACACCGCTCGGCACCTTCGCGGCTTGAAGCAACATCTCATTTTGATCGCCGCTGACGGTCGATGCTAGAGCTTGTGGCCGATTATGGAAAGGCGGATTCAACCAATAAACGCAATCGCCGGGTCATCGTGTTAGGCGGTTGAACTCGTTGAAGGGAGTGTCAAAGTTGAATCGTTTTCTGGGTCTGCTATTGATCTGGTCCTGGACGTGCTGGATGA
>JBIIYP010000010.1:0-90672 GCA_044346705.1 Flavobacteriales bacterium | reverse complement strand
TCATTGCGCATCAGCTTGTGCCCTCCCCCGCTGAAGGAGCTCGTCCCGATGAGGATGTCCATGTCACCGTCGTTGTCGTAGTCGCCCCAGGCCGAGGACCAGCTCTGGTGGAAGTCCTGCAGGTTCATGGTGCCCGCCACGTCGGTGAAGGTGCCGTTGCCGTTGTTGCGGTGCAGCTGGTCGATGCTCGCCGGAGAGTTCGCACCCCGGCACTTCGCGATGAACATGTCCACGTCGCGGTCGTTGTCGTAGTCGACCCAGATGGTGCCATAGTTGCCACCGTCCGGGGTGTCACCCAGCCCGCCCTGGTTGTAGCCGAAGGTGTTGTTGCCATCGTTCAGGAAGTAAACGTTGGGCGCTACGTCATGGCACGAGAACACATCCAGGTGCCCATCGTTGTTGATGTCGACCGTGTTGGAGCGCTGGCAGAAGATGTACTGGGGGAACGACGTCTCCGTATAGGCGGTGCCTCCGGCGTTGGCCAGCATCAGGGTGATGCCGCTGCCGGCATAGACGAGGTCGTTGTAGCCGTTCTTGTCCAGGTCGCCGGCGCACATGCTCCAGGAGGGGGTGTAGTCGGCGGCGGTGGTGCCGATGCTCGCGGGTTGGAAACCGCCGCCGGACAACTGGTAGTTGATGTGGATCGTGGTCTGGGAGACATCCACGGCATCGTCAAGACCGTCGGCGTTCATGTCCACCACGCAGTAAGCCATGCCCGGAGCGCTGACCGTTTGTGCCGTGAATCCACCGGGCAGGATCACAGCGGGCGCTGTTTCCTGGATGATGAAGTCGAAGCCGAAGCTGCTCCAGTAATTGTCGAATGCGATGATGTAGGTGGTGCCTGAGGTCACATTGAAGGTGCTGGTGCTGAGGTAGCCGCTCCCGTTGTCATCATCACCCGCATAACAGGTGAGCGCACCACAGCTGCCGGTGTAGACGTGGAAGCGCGTATCGCCGCCCGCATTAACCGGCAGGTCCGTGCTCACGGTGATCGCTGTGTCGATGGTGGCGGTGAACGTGTACCATTCCCCCGCCGACGCCGCACTGCCTTGCGATGTGCATTGGGGGGAGGGGATCTGCGGTCCGTTCACGCTGCTCACCGTGTAGGTGCCCAGGGTCACGGGCACTGCGTTGGCGCAATCGTTCTGGGCACGCGCCTGCATGGCGCCCAGGCTGATGGCAAGGAGGAGAAGTGGTCGTTTCATGGTCTGGGGTTCCGGTTAAAAGGTCAGGGACAAGGCGGGTTCAGGCTGTTGATCCACGTGGTGATGAGCTCCACGGCTTCTTCGTGCACCACCGATCGGCCGAGCAGGGGCATGCGTACCGCCTCATCGGTCGCGCCCATTCGGTGCACCATCATGGAGCGCCCGGCGAACCCCGAGGAGATGATGTGGGTCTGTGTCGGTGCGATCGGGTCCTGGGGGACCACGCACACGCCCAGGTTCACCGGGTCCGTGGTCTCCTGCCAGGCGAAGCGCATGGGTCGGTAATCGCAATGCCGCCCTGCGGAATGGCAGTGTGCGCAATTCATGTCCAAGTACGCCCGAACGCGTTGCTCCATGTCCTGGGTGGGGTCATCCCACTTCACCGTGGTGTTGATGTTGGTCGGGTAGCCCGGGGCGAGGTAGCCCACCTGTTCCCATTTCTCCAGCTGGTTCATGGTACCGTCCGCATAGGGATAGTTCGAGTTCAGGTTCTGGGGCTTCGGTCCCAGCGGCACGTCCTGGTCGTTCAGCTTGTGGCAGGTGTGGCATTCCACCCCGCTCGGGATGCGGAAGGTGATGCAGCGAAGCTCGTCCTCTTCGTTCCGGTAGATCACCGGAGCATAGGCGCCGGCCAGGCTGAAGGTGGCCTCGGTCTGCTCCGTATTCCAGATGTAATCCGCGAATTGCCAGGTGCCGTTCTTCCGATACAGCAGCCGCGTCTCCACGATCTGCCGGGTCTCGAAGGGCTGCACGTGGTCGTAGTAGAAGTTCTTGATGAAGACCGTGCCTTCCGGAAAGCTGAGCACACTGCTGTCGCTCACATAGGTGGCCTGCACGCTGTCGGGCATCCAGATGAAGCGCTTCTTGTGCGCATAGTCGCTGAAGAGCGGCGTGATGGGCTCGTAGGGGAGCACCCCGGATGCAGGCTCCAGGGCCGCGAGGTCACCGCTGAAGAACTGGTAGTGTGAAAGGGTCGCGTAGGGCACCGAGTCCAGGTCGAACACCACATCGCGGTTGTTCCCGGGTGCAGGCGCCGCCGGCTCCTCCAGCAGGTCCTTGCGGCAGGATACGAACGAGGTGATCAGCAAGGCGATGAGCAGGACGACTTTCTTCATGTGCGTGAACGAAGATGAAATGTACGGTCCGCTTTCCGATCGGATGGAACGGCAACGCCGCGAGAGCTCCGCCACCCTTGGTTTCCTGAGCGCCCCAATAACATCCGCAGGTCATGCGGTGAAGTGCGGCGAGAGCTCCTCCCCGAAATACTGAAGGGCATTGCGCACGCCCAGCGGAAGGCCTCCGCCCAACGCGCACAGCGAGCCGATCTCCATGGTCTCGATAAGGTCGTTGAACAGTGCGCGGTCGATCTTCCGGCCATGCACCAATGCGCCTTCGAGCAGCTCCTTGCCACGGGTGGAACCGATGCGGCAGGGGAAGCACTTGCCGCAGCTCTCGGCGGCGGTGAATTCGAACAGGTGCTCCAGGTACTTGGCCATGGGGAAGTCCGTCGGTATGCTCAGCACGCTGGCATGGCCCAGCAGGAAGCCGTTCCTCTGGAAGCTCTCGAAGTCGATGCCCAGTTCGTCGATCTTCTGCAGCGGCACGATGCCACCGAGCGGCCCGCCGATGTGCAATGCCTTGGTCGGCCGCGCAAAGCCATGGCCCAGCTCGTCGATCACGCGGGAGAGTGGTGTGCCGCATTCCACTTCGTACAAGCCGGGGCGCTTGAAGCCGCTGTCGAGGCACACCAGTTTGCTGCCGTTGCTCTTCTCCGTGCCCAGCTTCGCGAAGGCCGCGCCGCCATGCTTCATCACCCAGGGTACGCAGGCCAGCGTCTCCACATTGTTCACCACCGTGGGCCTGTTGAACAAGCCCTCTTGCGTGGGATAGGGTGGTCGCGTGCGCACTTCGCCCCGCTTCCCTTCGATGCTGTTGAGCAATGCCGTCTCCTCGCCGCATACATAAGCGCCTGCGGCCTTGATCACCCGGAAACGGAAATCGAAGCCGCTGCCCTTGATGTTCTTTCCGATCCACCCCTTCGCCTCCAGCTCCGCCACCGCCTCCTTCACCACTTCCACCGCCTCGGGGTACTCCGCGCGGATGTAGAGCACACCGCTCGTTGCGCCGGTCACGTACCCACCGATCATCATGCCCAGCAGCACCAGGTGCGGGCGTTGCTCCAGCAGGTAGCGGTCGCTGTATGCGGCCGGATCGCCTTCGTCCGCGTTGCACACGATGTACTTGTGATCGCCCGGCGTGTTGCGCGCCGATTCCCATTTGAACCCCATCGGGAATCCCGCACCACCGCGACCACGGACCGTGGCGATCTTCAATTCGTTCAACACATCGGCGCTGTCGCCCTTCAGCACCTGCTCCCACAGGGCATAGAACTCCTCCAACGATGGCATGGGCGCGGTGAGGATCGGCTCCGCCATCGTGGTGCCCACATGGTGGTGGTCCATCCCGGAGTGCTTGAGGATAGCTGAAGAAGACACGCCCTTCGGAGCCTCTTTCAGGATCTCCCCGATGCGTTCGGCGCTGGTGCCGCTGTAGTTGAGCCCGCCCACGTGGAACGCACTGTTCTCATGACAGCGGCCCAGGCAGCACATGTGCCCGATCTCCTCCGCCTTGAAGTGCTTGGCCAATTCGTGGTGCACGTGTTCCTGGGTGCCCGCCACCAGGCAGGCGCTGCCGTTGCACACATAGGCCTTCTTGCCTTCGTTCTCCTTCTTCAGGAAGTCGTAGAAGCTGCTCGTGCCGTAAGTGATCGCTTCGCCGATGAGGTAATGATCGGCGATCTCCGTGAGCTCGGCTTCGGAAGGGGTTCCGGTGCGCGCGGCCGCGGCCTGCAACCTGTCCCACAGGGGGTCATCAAGCTCTTTGCCTTCGCGACCGGAGAGGGAGGATATGTTCCTGGACATGCATCGCTTGCCGGTGCATGAGGCGCCGGCGGGTGGTGCCCAAGGTATGAAGCGTGCGTTGGTCGCGCATCAGCCTTCGCTGTGGGGATGTTTGGGCTTCCGGGTGTAGTTCTTCCCGCTCTTCACCACCTTTTCCCGGAAGCGCCCGTCCAAGGCCCCGGCCGCTTTCTGTGCCGCGCGCTTGGCTTCGCGGGCCAGTTGGTCCGTGGTCACCGGCTTCTTCTTTTTCTTCGGCTTGGCTGCCATGCAGCGAAGTTCGTCATCACGGGTGATCGGCCGGTGCTGTGCGTTGAACGCATCCTCGGGTCACAACGAGATCCGCCCCCATCGATCGAACGCCCTTTTCTTCTACGCAAGGAACCGAAGGTCCACACGCGATGAAGCGGATCGCCTCAGCTTATCCCCCGCGCCCCGACCATAGGTCGGGAAAAGCGAGGGGGTGTAGGGGGAGCTACAAGGGATCCGATCCGCCCCGATAGTTTTCAAGGCCGACCTTGACGTACTGTTCTTCAACGCAGCTTGCCGAAGGTGCACACATCGAGCACGCGGCCATCGCCGGTGCGGAAATCCTGTCGGAGCAGTCCTTCCTGCTGGAAGCCGCAGCTCTCCAATACGCTGATGCTGGCGGTGTTGTCCGGGTCCACGCGCGCGTAGACCTTCTTCATGCCGAGCACGCTGAAGGCGTGGTCCACGGCCCAGATCACACCGTAGGTGGCGAACCCTTGGCGCCGGTAGGTGCTGCCCACGAAGTAGGCCACCTCGCACTTGGGCACGCTCCAGTCCAGCTGCTTCAGGAACACCGCGCCCGCCGGATCGCCTCCCTCATGGTCGCGCAGCACGAAGCAGTACATCGTGCGCGCCTTCGCCTGGTCCAACAGTTCGGACACGTAGCGGCGCGCCGATCGGCGGTCCGTCATGCGCGCTGTGGTCACCGGGAAGTAGGTCGTCAGATCATCGCGCTCCGCCTCGATCAGCCGAAGGAGCCCCTCCGCATCGTCCGATACCAGCGGGGTGATGATGACATAGTTGCTCATTGCTCGTCGACCTTCCGCAAAGCCGCTTCCCGCATTTTCAGGGCGCGCTCACGCCCAAGGTAACGCTCCACCCCGGCATGCACGAGGTACACGAGCGGTGTGCTCAGGATGGCGACGATCAGCTTGTACGTGTAGGCGGTGAGCACCAGCGCCGTGGCCATGGGGAAGCTCATGTCCTTGAAGATCCAGAAGGCCACATAGGTCACCACCACGCTGTCGATCAGCTGGCTTACCAGGGTGCTGCCCGTGGCCCGCAGCCAGATCCGCTTGTCGCCGGTGATCCGCTTGATCCGCCGGAACACGAACGCGTCCACCAGCTGCCCCACCACGAAGGCGGTGAGCGAGCCAAGGATGATGTTCATGCCCTGCCCGAAGATGCTGGTGAAGGCCGCCTGCATGTCCGGCACGCCTTGCGCCGCGCTGCTGCCGATCCACCAACCCTGTTCCGCCGGCATGTGGATCGCGAAGTACATCACCCCGAATGCGAAGGTGATCAGGGCGGTGGTGAGCAACGTGAGGAAGCGCACGCCCCGCACGCCGTAGTAGTCGTTGATCACATCGGTCATGATGAAGACGATGGGCCACGGCAGCACGCCCACGCTCAGCACGAAGCTCAGGTGCTGTTGTCCAAGCAGCGTGAAGTCCGCTTTCGCGATGCCGAGCAGGTCCTCGAGTTGGAAGAGCTTCACGCCGATCATCTCCGCGATCAGCGCGTTGGCCACGAAGAAGGCCCCGAGGATCAGGTACAAGCGAGTGGCCTTGTCGGCCAGGATGGAGTGGATCATTGGTGCTGAAGGTATCGGACAGGGATCAGACACGCTTCATGACTTCCGTGTTCACCCCACCACGTTCACCCCGATCAACTTGCCGATGCCGAAAGTGACCGCTGCCGCCGCCAGCCCGAACAGTACCTGCCGCATGCCGGAGAACCACACGCTGCGCCCGGTGAACAGCGTGATCGCGCTGCCGATCACGAACAGCCCGATCGCGCTCAACCCAACGCTGATCGCAATGGCCTGCATGCCGCCCAGCCAGAAGAAGGGCAGCACCGGCAGGATCGCGCCGATGGCGAAGAGGAAGAAGGAGGTGATCGCCGCCTCCCACGCCGAGCCCTGCAATTCCTCCGCGTTGATGCCGAGCTCCTCCTTCACCAGCATCGCGTGCGCCTTGCCCGTATCGCTCATCAGCTCGGTGGACAGCCGTTCCGCCTCGGCTTCGCTGATGCCCTTGGCCATGTAGATCAGCGCCAGCTCCTTGCGCTCGCCTTCGGGGTTCGTCTGTAGCTCGGTCATCTCCAGCGCCATCTGCCGCTCGTACAGTTCCTGTGAGCTCTTCACGCTGATCCACTCGCCGAGCGCCATGCTCAAGGCTCCGGCCAGTAGTCCGGCCAGCCCTGCCAACAGCACGCCCTGGTCGCCTGTGGTCGCGCCCGCCACGCCCATCACCAGGCTCATGTTGCTCACCAAACCGTCGTTCGCGCCGAGCACCGCCGCGCGCAACGCGTTCCCGCCCAAGCTCTTGTGCTTCCCTTCGATCCGGCCCAGCTGCTCACCGCCCATGCCGCCCTTGTTCCCCGCCAGCGACTGCAGGATGCGCACATGGTTCAGCTCCGACCCGGTGATCGGCTCACCGTTGCGTCGCTTCTGCACCACCGTGGCCTTCGCCAGTCCCTTCTCCACGTCCATCAGCTGTGCGATGACGTGGTCGTAGCCCATCATGCCGCCGATCCGATCTAAAGTGCGCGCCCGCCACGAAGGTCTTGGCATCGTACCCAACACGCCACTTTTCTTCAGGTCATTGAACGCATGCTCGGCATGGCCGCGTTCGATCCCCGCCATCTCGCGGAACAGTTTTGCCACCTGCGCATCCGTTTCATGCGCCGCGATGCGGTCATACAGGAACGCCGCGTCGATCTCGGTCTGCAGGCTCTCCTTGCGGAGGGTGGGGGAAAGGGTGGCCATGCCCGAAGGTGCGGAGAAAGGAGCGATGCTCAACTGAGCACCGTCACTGATGATCCGAGCGGATCGCATCCATCTATCCCCCGCGTCCGCCGCTTCGGCGGAAACAACGAGGGGGTGTAGGGCCTTGCTCCGCCGTAGCGGCTACGCGAAGGCGAAGGGAGCCACAAGCAACGCGATCCGCACCGATGATCGAGCGGATCGCATCCTCTTATCCCCCTCGTCCGCCGCCTCGGCGGAAACAACGAGGGGGTTTAGGGCCTTGCTCCGCCGTAGCGGCTACGCGAAGGCGAAGGGAGCCACAAGAACGCGATCCGCGCTCCCGCTCTTCATGAAGGATCGCTTTTCACCCGACCACTTCAACCACATCCCCCACCCGGATCATCCCGCCCACCGACCCCATCGCGTTCATCCCGAACAGCACCTTCTCCCCATCGCGACGATAGGTGGCCAGCGTGCGCAAGGGTTCCTTTCCACGTTCACCGGTGCGCTGGTCCGTGGTGGTGACCACACAGCGCGCACAAGGCTTCACCAGCTGAAAGCGCACATCCCCGATGCCGATCTCCTTCCACCCATCCTCCTGGAACGAATCACCACCGGCGATCACCAGGTTCGGCCGGAAACGATCCATGGGGACATGTGCCCATGTGCCCATTTGCGCATGTGCCCATGCGGTGCCGCGTTCGTTCAGGTCATCCAGCGAAGCCTGTGAGATGATCAGGTAGGGGAAGCCGTCGCTCAACGAGGTAAGGCCTTCGGCAAAGCGTGGGTCGGTGGGGCGCTTCGCGGCATCGGGCATGAAGACCAGCCGCACGGAGCGACCGAGGCGTTCGCTGAACCAACGGTTCCAGGAAGGATCTCCGATCAAAGCGGGCACGCCATCATCCCACACGTGCGCCGCGATGTGTGCTCCTTCACTGATCCGCCAAGGCAGATCCAGCGTGGCATCATCACGGATATCCGTCACACGGAAGCCATCAGGCAAAGCCGACGTGTGCAAACAGGCCATCACCCCGACCTCGCGTTGGCTCACGAATAGCCCGTTGTCATCCACCAACATCCAGCGGCGGTCATGCATCAACCCGCGGTCGGTGAGCTGAGTTTCGTTCACGCAGAACCCACCGAGCGACTTGATCGGGTAACAGTGCAGGGAGGCGAGGGTGAGCGGCACGATGCGAAGGTATTGGGCGCCTCCCGCAGTAGTAGGTTTCATCAGGCTCTCACGCTTCGCTCACGGAAGCTTCGGCGAAGGTGTGTTATGGACCGTGAATCTCACCAGCGGCAACTCACTCCACCACCACCTTCACCCCTGCCAACCACCGCCCCCCTTCCACCAGGTGAACGCTATAGAGCCCGGCGGCTTCCTGGCCCAGATCAAGCCGCACCTGTTGGTGGCGTTCGGCGGGTAGGTTACGCTCCTGTATCAAGCGCCCATCCAAGCTGGTGACCACAAGCCGCAATGGTCCTTCTGTGGGGCCACTGCCAGGTAGTGCGATCTTCACCTCCAACGGACCTGCCGTAGGGTTCGGCCACAGGGTGAGCGCTTCGCGCAGATTCGTCACCTGGCTGCTCAGGCCGGTGATCAGGTCGCAGCCGGGTACCAAACAGCCCAGGCTATCGGTCTTGATCACCCACATATCCTGACTGTAGGCAGGTGGATCGTTGGGGTCGTTGCTCAAGCCGCCAGCGGATCCAACGGCTATGAAACCACCATCTGTGGTGGGCATAACGTCGCGAAGCACTCCACGTCCTCTGTTCACAACACTATCGCTGTATTCATAATATCTCATCCATATACTGTCGCCTTGGTTAGTTGTGTGAAGCAGGATACCCCGCATTGGCGCAGCGAGATTACTCTGCCCCACAGCAATAAGGTCACCTCCCGGGGCCATTTCCTTGGCGGTCCATAAGGTCGCTTCACTCGCCGGGGCATCATACTGGCGCTCCCAAAGGATGCTACCGTCCACTGAATCAAGCACAGCCATATAGGGTCGCATCTGGCCATAGTTCGGTGCATTAGCCCAGCCCGAAGCCACGAGTGCATGGCCGTTCGCCAAGGTGGATACCATGGCCAGGTGATCATCGAAAGGTCCACCCCAAGTCATTTGCCACACTATCGCACCGACTTCATCCACCCGTAGCATCCACATCTGTGCATTGCCACCGAACACATTCCACTGACCGCCCAAATAGATCTGGGTGCCGATAGTGTCCAACGCGGTAATCGCATCCACACCAGGGCCACCATAGGTTTGGACCCAATCCTGCTCACCTGTAGGATCGGCCATGATTAAAAATCCGTCCGCTATGGCAGGGGTTCCATAGTTCCCGGCCAACGCGAATCTCCCATCCCTACATTGCTTCACCTGCCTGCCGATCCACTCCTCGCCTTGGATCCCGAACACTTTCACACTATCCACAGCACCCTGCCCATTGATGAAGTACAGCAGTGGTGCCTGGGTTCCGTCCATTTGATAATTCCCTCCACCAACCACATACGTACCGGAGGAAAGTTGGATGGCACTGTTCGCTATTCCAGGGTAGTCCGCAGTAGCGCTATCCCAATACAGGTATTGGTCCAATTGTGCGCCGTTCGCATCCAAGCGTAGGTTCCACAGCACGGAGGACGTGTAGTAGGTGATGGAATCTTCGGCCCATATCCAATCCCCATTGCCAAAGACCATGTAGCCCGAATCGCACGCCTCAACACTCCAAGCTAGTTCCGCCAAGTAGTTGCCGGTAGGGTCAAAGCGGCGGTTGAACATGGCCTGAGCCACGGCCTCCGCTCCCACGCAAAAGGTGAACACGGCCACGGCTGTGTATCGCAGGGTGCTCATTCCCGCACCACCCGCTGGATCCGCTCCGTTCCGTTGCGACGCAGCACCACCAAGTAGGTGCCCTTCGCCGCAGGCAATCCGATGCGAGTGCCACTGCCTGCGCGTTGCAGTGTTACCGTTACGCGGCGACCTGAAGCATCGAACACATCCACCACCGCATCGCGTGCATCGGTCACGGTGATGATGCCGTCCGTGGTGGGGTTCGGGTAGAGCGAGGGCGTATTGTTGCTGAGCTCGTTGACACCCACCGGACCCATGGCCGCGCTGTCCTGTGCCACCAGGGTGGGTGTGCCGTCCATGCTGTCGTACATGGTGCGGAAGGTGTCGATGCGCGTGCCGTTCATGCTGAACATCTCCGCGTTCCAGCGCGGCGGTACAGGCTGGTACCACACGCGCGCCTTCACCGTGATCGCACCGCCGTACCCGTTCAGCGGGGCGTGGTAGTGCACCTTGTCGCTGCCGTTCCCTTCCAGGCCGAGCGCATCGTGATTGAAGTCCATATCGCTCGCAGGCACTCCCGCGATCAGTGTGGTGTCGTAGGTGTAGTGTGTGGTGCTGAAGCCGAGCGGCACCAGGCGGTTGTCCTTCAGCGGGGTCTTCGCGCGCTCCAGTACGGTGGTCACGTCGTCGTTCACGTCACCCATCACCATTTCGTAGATCTGCGCCTGGCCCTCGTTGGTGATCACATCGTGGTGCGGCTCCATGTCGACATCGTGGCCTTCCACTTCATACGCCCCATCGAAACGCCCGCTGTGGAAGAGCGTGTCGCCGTTGGCATCGAGCACATCCAGTTCCACGAAGGCACGACGGCTCGGGTAGCCGCTGGGGAACTTGTGACCGGTGAGGTTCACCAGGTTCACGTCGATCCACGCCGTGTCGGTCGTGCGGTCCACGATGGTCACGTCCAGTTCCAGCGTACGGCGTTGCAGGTTGTCGAGCGTCCGCACGATCGTGCTGTCGAACTGCGTGTCGGTCGCGGGGATGCCGAGCTCCGTGCGGTACTGCTTCATCAGCTCCAGCATGAACACGTTCCCTCCTGCCAGATGGTGCAGGCCGAACGGTGATTGACCGGGCAGAAAGGCGTAATCGGCCGCCAGGATGATGCTGTCGTTGATCCGGGGCATGTGGCATCCACGGCAGTTCTGTTCCGTGCCGAAGTAGGCGCTGTTCTTCCATTCGTGCCAGGTGGCCTGCTCCACGAACTCATCGCCGGTGGCATTGCCCTGAAGGTCCAGCGTGCCGGTGATCAGCGTATGGCAACCGGCGCAGGCGCGTCCATCGAGGATGTGCTGGCCTTCCTGCGGAGTGAAGCCGACGAAGAACTGCATGATCGCCGCGTTGATCACATCATCGGGGTAGGGTCCATAGACCTGGTCGATGTCATAGTGCAGGTCTCCGCCGAAGAAGCTCCCAGAGCTGTCCGGGTTCTGCATGTGGCAGCCCAGGCAGTTCACCCCTTCCTGGCCGATCGTGCTGGTGTCGAGCATCGCTGCAGTGAACGCAGGTCCTCCCAGCATGCGTTGCTCATGGAAACCGAGGGGGGCATGGCAGCTCAGGCATTTGCCTTCGATCTCCCCTTGGTGGCCGGGGTTCACCAGGACCTCGTGCTCCAGCTTGGCGCGGAAGAAGGGGTCGCGCGCGCTGTTGGCCATCATGCTGCTGCGCCAGTCATCCGCCACGTTCACATCCCGGCCGCTGCCATCCACGCTCGCCAGACCCACGGTGTCGTTGCCGTGGCAGCCCGCGCATAGGCCGGCAGTGGCGAAATAGGTGCTGTACATCACCACCAGGTCCGGATCCGCCGTGCGGTAGACGAGGAGGTCCAGGTCGCTGTGCGGACCATGACCCGGGTGCGTGGCATCGGTCCAAGCGGTGAACAGGAACACGAGCCCACAGAGGGCGATCAGGACGAGGAAGGGGGTGCGACGAACGGTTCCCATGGAATAGTGTTGCAAGGTACCGGGTGCACCGGCTTCCTGCCATGCAACAACCGAAGCCACCCAAGGGATCACTTCGGGTAGTTTTCCGCACTTGGACCGATCGTGCATACCGCTGTTCGTCGTCGTGGCGTTCCCCCTTCCGGGACCGCTGGGTGGCGGTCCTATTTTCGCCCGCATGTTCCGCACCTTCCTCCTTGCCCTCGTTGTCGCTGCGCTCCAGACCGCGCAGGCCCAGTCGGTGCTGCCCTATGTGGACCATTGGGACAGCCTGAAGACCGTGAAGCGGAGCGAAGGCCTGTTCGTGAACGGGCGCGAATGGGGCGAATGGAAGTTCTACGACCGCCAGGGAAAGCCAACAGAGGTGGCCGAGTTCAAGTCCGGTGAACGTGACGGCCATGTGGTCATCTATTACGACAACGGGGAGGTGAAGCAGGATGGCTACATCCACAAGGGATCTCCGGACAGCACCGTGAAGACCTTCTACCGAACCGGTACACCCATGGAGCAAGGCGCCTACGCCAAGGGCGTGAAGGAGGGGCCATGGTCCTATTGGTATGCCGACGGCAAGCCCATGCTGAACGAGATCTGGGACAAGGGCGTGTGCCTTACCACCGAAGCCTGGGACCGGGACGGAAGGCAGACCCTCGTGAAGGGGGATGGTGTGTCGCGTTCCTACTATGCCAGCGGTTCGTTG
Organism: Flavobacteriales bacterium; assembly: GCA_044346705.1. Taxonomy (GTDB): domain Bacteria; phylum Bacteroidota; class Bacteroidia; order Flavobacteriales_F; family PHOS-HE28; genus PHOS-HE28. The sequence continues at coordinate 78,083 of JBIIYP010000010.1, read as the reverse complement.
CAGGAGGAAACGAGCTACCGCATGGGTGTGAAAAGCGGGCCCATGAAGGTGCTCTGGCCGGCCGGCAACGACAAGGTGAAGGGAGCGCACATCGCAGGGGTCAGCACCGGCCCATGGGAATACTGGCATTCGAACGGGAAGCCGTTGAAGAACGAGACCTATGCGAAGGGCAAGCTCAACGGTCCGTTCACGCAGTGGTTCGAGAGCGGTGAAAAGAACATCGAGGGGTACTTCCGGGAGGATGCGAAGGACAGCACCTGGACCTGGTACACGAGCGCTGGTTCACGCGATATGCTGGGCAACTTCAAGGCAGGTGTCCAGCATGGCCTGTGGAAGTATTGGTATCCCGGCGGGCAGCTCAGTTCCGTGGGCACCTATGTGGAGGGCCGGCAGGACGGGGACTGGATGTACTACTACGAAGGCGGTGAGAACTGGAAGCGCGGCACCTTCGCCGCCGGACAGAAGAGCGGCGTGTGGACCACCTGGTACGAGAACGGGAAGATGCTCCAGGAAGGCCCCTACGTGAACGGTGTTTCGGACGGGGAGTGGAAGAGCTGGTTCGAGAACGGCCAGCAGAAGGACATCGGTTCCTTCAAGGTGGGGAAGATCGATGGCTTCTGGCGCGGCTGGTACCCGGACGGGAAGCAGGAGTATGAAGGGTACTGGAAGGACGACCTCAAGAGCGGTGCCTGGAAGTTCTGGCAGGAGAACGGTCGCTTGAAGGAGGAGGGCAATTACACCGAAGGTCGCAAGAGCGGTCGGTGGACGGCCTTCAACCAGAGCGGCATCATCATCTCGGAGGGCGCCTATGCCAACGGCACCCCAAGCGGCCCGTGGACCTATTACGATGATGCCGGGGTGAAGATGCGGGAGCAGGTCCTCAGCAACGGCGAGCCCAATGGCCCCTGCAAGGTGTACGACCAGCGCGGTCGGGTGATCCAGGAGATGGGCTACCGCAACGGCAAGCTCCACGGTACCATGGTGATGTACGGCCGCGACGGCAAACCCGCAAAGACCGTGGAATACGCCGACGGGAAGCAGGTGAAGGAGTTGCCACCAGCCATGCGCAAGTGATGGAACGGCAGGGCCGGACGTAACAAAGCCCCCCTTTCGGGAGGCTCTGTTACCTGTCGCTTCAGCCTTCTGGCAGCAGGCTCAGGGGTGCATGTGCTCAGCGATAGCCGTTGATATAGGCGTTCGCGATGATCTCACTTTCCCGGATCAGTCCTTGCACGATCTCACGGATGATATCGTTCAGTTGCTGGTCGGAGTACCGGTTCAGATCATGATACACGTGCGTTTTCCGCTTGCTGCTCTTAATGAAGGCGATCTTGTCCTTCTTCGTCATGGGGCCTTCTACGGTGCCTTTCCGCGAACGGTTCCATGGATGCGCGAAAATGTTCCGGAGCCCTTGTTGGACGCGGATCCTGTCGGCGACGGACCACTGGCGCACGGACGGCTCCCCCAGAACCAGCGGCGGGCTCTCCGGTTTACCGGGAGCCCGCCGTCGGCTTTCACCAAAACCTCTGTTCCGAGGGTATTGTCTCGTCGGATGACCGTCCAACGTTCGTTTCGTTACATATATCGTGCCAAGAACACGACCATTTCGCCTTGGGCGGTGGCCGGTTCCCGGGGGCGGGGCGTCCTAGGCAGCCATTCCACGCGCGCGCAATTCGTGCATCTGGCGGAGGGTGTCCATGTAGCGTTTCAGGTCGCCGGTCAGCATCAGGTAGGTCGCTTGGCGCTTCAGCTTCAGGTACTGTTTCATGTGGCTCAGCATGGCGATCGGGCTTAAGGGGTGTGGTGAAGTAACTTTCAAGGTGCGTGCCAAATTGTGTCCATGCCTTCGGATCCGCGCCCCACAGGCCCGGAAGTCCTAGTTTCGCAGGGCTCCCGGCAAGGGAAGCCTTCACCTCATGCATCCCGGTGCCTACCTCGTTGGAGTGGCCGGCGGCAGCGGCTCAGGTAAAACGAGCCTCGTGCGCGCCCTGCGCGACAGCCTGCCCGCCGGTGTGGTGAGCGTGGTGAGCCAGGACGATTATTACTTCCCCATCGGCCAGCAGCACACGGACCCCAACGGCAAGGTGAACTTCGACCTGCCCACCGCGATCGACCTCGATACCATGGCCGATGACCTGCGCCAATTGGTGAACGGGGAGTCCATCTTCAGGCCTGAGTACACCTTCAACAACGATGCGCTCGAACCCCGCTGGCTGGAGGTGAAGCCTTCACCCATTGTGCTGGTGGAAGGCCTGTTCGTGCTCCATCATGCGCCCACGCGTGAACTCTTCGACCTGCGTGTGTTCATCGAAGCCTCGGAGGAGAGCCAGTTGCAGCGCAGACTGAAGCGTGATGCCGTGGAGCGCGGCTATGGCGAGGAGGATGTGCGCTATCAGTGGGACAACCACGTGCTGCCGGCCTACCGCAATTTCCTGCTGCCGTATCGCCACCAGTGCGACCTCCACGTGGTGAACGAGGCCGGTTTCCAACGCGCGCTGGTCGTTCTCCGGAACCATCTGCTACAAGTGGCCGCCGGGGTGCCGGAGCCCCAGGTTCAGCCCACGTAGAGCCCGTGCTGCCGGATGTAGGCCTCCACGGCCGGATCCACCAGTCCGTCCAAGGGTTTCCAGTTGCGGATCCGCACCCGGATGCCCGTTGACGAGACCTCCATCTTCGGTGCATCCGTGACCAAGGTGACCTGCGGATGCTTGGCGAAGGCGGCCAGTGCCAGGTGTTCCTCCACCCCCGGGCGCGGATACACCAGCACCGGATGGTGTGCGAGAATGTCCTCGGGGTCCTTCCATTGGTGAAAGGAGGCCAGGTTGTCGCTGCCGATGATCAACGCGAACCGATGATCGGGCCAGCGCTGGCGCATGAACAGCAGCGTGTCCGAGGTGTAGTTCGGCCGAGGCAGGTCCAGTTCGAAGCCGCTGGCGGAAAGTCCCGGGCGTCCTTGCACCGCCAAGCGCACCATGGCCAGCCGCTGCTGGTCCGGGCTCAGGGTGCGGTCCAGCTTGAAGGGGTTCTGGGGGGTCACCACCAGCCATACCTGCTCCAAGTCGCACCCCTTCAGCATATGTTCCGCAATGGTCACGTGCCCCACGTGCGGCGGGTCGAACGAGCCGAACAGACAGCCGATGGTCATGCGTTCAGGAATGCGCGTACCAAGGACGTGGCCTCCGCGCAGGCGGTGTCGCGGTCGTCGTTCACGATCACCGCGTCGAACCGGTCGCGGAAGGTGAGCTCGTGTTCGGCCTTCTCCACCCGTATGCGCAAGGTTTCGGGCGTTTCGGTGTTGCGGTCGTTCAAGCGTTGCTCCAAGGCTTCCAGGCTCGGCGGGCTCACGAACAACGCCAACGCCTTGGTCCGGTAGATCTCCTTCAGGTCCAACCCGCCCACCACGTCCACGTCGAAGATCGCGTGGTGACCAGCTTGCCAGATCCGCTCCAGCTCGCTGCGCAAGGTGCCGTAGTAGCGGCCCGGGTACACCTCCTCGTATTCCACGAACTCGCCGGCCCGGATGCGCCCCTTGAACTCGTCCACGCTCAGGAAGAAGTAGTCCTTGCCATCCACCTCGTTCGCCCGCATGGGCCTGCTCGTGGCGCTGACGCTGAATTCCAGGCCCAGCCCTTCTCCCAGCAGGTGCCGCACGATGGTGGTCTTGCCCGCACCGCTCGGTGCCGATACGATGATGCTCCTTCCCGGCATCTCCTGTCCCGCTTTCAACCCTTTGGTCATCCTGCTCCCTGCATCGTTGTGGTGATGATCAGAGCACGTTGAGCACCTGCTCCTTGATCTTCTCCAGTTCGTCCTTCATCAACACCACGCAGTGCTGGATGGTGGCGTCGTTGGCCTTGGAGCCGAGCGTGTTGATCTCGCGCCCCATCTCCTGCGCGATGAAGTTGAGCTTGCGGCCCTGTGCGTCCTCGGCATCCAGCGTTTCCAGGAAGTAAGTGCAATGGGCGCGGAGCCGCACCTTCTCCTCGGTCACATCCAGCTTCTCCAGGTAGAATACCAGTTCCTGTTCGAAGCGGTCCTGATCCACCGCGACCTGCAGTTCGGCCAGCTTGCCGCGAAGTTTTTCCCGGGTGCGATCGGTGCGGCCCTGGTCCAGCCCTTCCACCAATTCCATCTGGTGCAGGATCTGCCGCACGCGCATGCTGAGCTCGTCGTGCAGGCGCTGGCCTTCGTTGCTTCGGAAGTCCTGAAAGGCCAGCAGGGCCGCGGAGACCAACGTGCGCATGGCAGCCCAGTCGGCGTCGCTCAGCACCTCGCGCGGCGTGTTGCTCACGTCGGGCATCCGCAGCACGAAGGCCAGCAGGTCCGTGGTGGCGGTGGGGTCCACCTCGGCGGCGATGGACTTCAGCTCGTCGTGGTAGGCTTTCACCAGCTGGCGGTCGAAGCTGGTGCGCTTCTCGGCGTGCATCAGCTCTGCGTACACGTTCACTTCGGCCTTGCCCCGGACGATCGCCTCGGCGGCCAGCGCGCGCAGGTCGGCCTCCTTGTCGCGCAACATCTGCGGCACCTTCAGGAAAAGGTCCAGCTGCTTGCTGTTCACCGAGCGCACCTCCACCGTGACCTTGCGGTCGTTCACCACACCTTCCGCGCGGCCGAAGCCGGTCATCGATCTGAGCATGCCGCGAAGGTAGGCGAGGGGCTTTTGAAAGGAGGAAGGGCGAAGGATGAAGGCCAAGGGACAATGCCTGACGGGATGTTCCTTCTTCCTCCTTCACACCTCGCCGATCGCCCATCGCCCTTATCCCTGCTAGGCGAGAGATCTTTGAAAGGAGGAAGACTTAAGGCTGAAGGCGAAAGGGCGACGCCTGACATTAAGCTCCTTCTTCGTCCTTCCCACTTCGCCCATCGCCGATCGTCCATTTCTTTCATGAGCGCCGGTCCGCCCGTGTCACCAGATGTACGCCCAGGAAGATGGCAGCGCCACAGACCCATTGCATCACGCCGCCGGTGGCGTCCGGTGTCGGCTGCTTGCCGGGCAGCTCGATGCCGCTGCGCAACTGGGCCCAGGTGAAGAAGGTGGCCAGCAGCGGTTGCAGATAGATGAAGGTGCCCACCACGCCGGGGTTCACGTGCCGCAGCGCCCAGGTGTTGAGCAGGTAGGCCACGAAGGTCACCATCACCACCACGAAGGCCACACTGCCCCAGATGCCCGGGCTGAAGGCCGACCATTGTACCGCGCTGAGCTCGGACAAGCCGAAGGGCAGCACCATCATGGTGCCCAGTAGGAAGGTCCAGCTCATCACCGTGATGGCGCTGTACTTGCCCATCAGCGGCTTTACCAGCACCAGGTAGATGGCGAAGGAGCTGGCGTTGACGAGGATGAAAAGGTCACCCAGCAGGGTGGCCGCACCGCTGTCCTCCGTGGGCCGCACGAACACCAACGTGAGCGCACCGCCCGCGCCCAAGGCCACGCCCAGCAGCTTCTCCCGCGTGATGCGCTCGCCGATGTAGATGCCGCTCATGGCCAGCACCAGCACCGGCGTGGCCACCATGATCAGGCTGGCGTGCACCGGCGTGGTGCGCATCAGCCCGTGGAAGAACATCAGCTGGTTCAGCGCTACGCCGAACACCGCGCACAACACCAGGCGTGTGGCGTCGCTCCATTCCACACGTTCCCGCAGGAAGAAGCGCAGGATCCAGAACAGCACGGTGGCCCCGATCACCCGCAGCAGGATGAAGCCGCTCGGTCCGATCACCTCCGGCATCAGCCCCTTCGCCACCACGTAGTTCACCCCGTAGATCAGGTTGACGATGAAGAGGGCGATCAGCGCCTTGGTGCGGGGGGACATGGCGGGGCGAAGTTGGCGATGCACCTCCCACCTTCCGGTTACCTTCGCCGCCCAATTCCCCGATGCCCGTTGTGGGATCGGGCCCAACAGCAGCCCCATGCGCTTCGGTACCAAAGCCATCCACGCCGGTGTGGAACCGGACCCCACCACGGGGGCCATCATGACGCCCATTTACCAGACCAGCACCTACGTGCAGGCCGCGCCGGGCGACCACAAGGGCTACGAGTACAGCCGCACGCACAACCCTACCCGCACCGCGCTGCAGAACGCCCTGGCCGCGCTGGAGAACGGCACCCACGGCCTCTGCTTCGCCACGGGCATGGCCAGCATCGATGCCATCTGCAAGCTCTTCCAACCGGGCGATGAGATCGTGAGCACCAACGACCTCTATGGCGGCACCTACCGCCTGTTCACCAAGATCTACGAGGGTTTCGGCCTGAAGTTCACCTTCGTGGACATGGGCGATCCGGCGAACGTGGCCGCGGCCATCACGCCGAAGACCAGGCTCATCTGGGTGGAAACGCCCACCAACCCGCTGCTGAAGGTCATTGACATCGCCGCCATGGCGGCGCTTGCGAAGAAGCACGGCTGCCTGCTCGGCGTGGACAACACCTTCGCCAGCCCCTACCTGCAGAACCCGTTGGATATGGGCGCCGACATCATCATGCATTCGGTGACCAAGTACCTCGGTGGCCACAGCGATGTGGTGATGGGCGCCTTGGTGGTGAAGGACGCTGCCCTGGCCGATCGCCTCGCCTTCATCCAGAACAGCAGCGGCGCCACGCCCGGTCCGCAGGATTGCTTCCTGGTGCTGCGCGGCCTGAAGACCCTGCACCTGCGCATGCAGCGCCATTGCGAGAACGGTGCGGTGGTGGCCGAGTGGCTGGTGAAGCACCCGAAGGTGGAACGCGTGTACTGGCCCGGCCTGCCCACGCACCCGAACCATGCTGTGGCCAAGACCCAGATGCGCGGCTTCGGCGGCATGATCAGCTTCACCCTGAAGGGCGACCGGATGGAGGAGGCCATGACGGTGCTGAGCAGCACGAAACTGTTCGCCCTGGCCGAAAGCCTTGGCGGTGTAGAGAGCCTGTTGGGCCACCCCGCGAGCATGACGCACGCCAGCATCCCCCGCGAGGAGCGCTTGAAGAACGGACTGGCCGACACCCTGATCCGCCTGAGCGTGGGCCTGGAGGACGCCGAGGACCTGATCGCCGACCTGGAGCAGGCGATGGCCTAGGGGAAGGACGGTGGGCGATGGTAGATGGCTGAAGGGCGAAGCCTGACGCGAACGCTCTTTCTTCGGCCATCCCGCTTCGCCGATCGCCGATCGACCATATTGGTTCATAGCCCCCAGCTCTCGGCTCATCCCGGTGAAAGAGACCTCGGTCGGGTACTTGGCTGCGAACAGGTCCGGGGCCTTGTGCGTTTGGAACCCAAGGATGTGGTTCCGATGGTGACCTTGGTTACGAACGTTAAGGTGCTTTCCATGATAACTTCGTGATCCTCATCCGGTAAACCCTGTCGCGCCCCCTCCATGCTCCGTCCCCTCTTCGCCTCCCTGACCCTCGTCCTGTCCCTTTCGGCGTCGGCCCAAGGCGGCTTCACCTGTGGCCACAACGAGCTGCACCGCATGGCCTCCTTGCACCAGAACGATCCGGCGCGCCTGCAGGAGATCGTGGATGCCGACGCACAGCTCGAGGCCTTCACCCAGCAGTGGGTGGCGGACGAGGACCGTGGTGGCGGTGGCCCCTACATCCTCCCGGTGGTGTTCCACATCATCCACAACAACGGGCCGGAGAACATCAGCGATGATCAGGTGTACGACGCCATGCGCATCCTCAATGAGGATTTCAACAAGTTGAACGCCGACTGGCAGAACGTCAACCCCGCCTTCCTGAACATCGTGGCGAACGTGGGCGTGGAGTTCCGGCTGGCCCAGAAGGACCCCGACGGCAACTGCACCAAGGGCATCACGCGTACGGTGAGCGCGTTGACCAACGACGGTACGCAGACCATGAAGGACCTGATCCAATGGCCGCGGAACCAGTACCTGAATGTCTGGGTGGCCGCCAGTGCCGACGGTGCTGCTGGTTACACGTACACCCCAGGCTCGGTCAACAGCGGCTGGGGCGCTGCCGCGGACGGTATCGTGATCTTGCACGACTACACCGGAAGCATCGGCACCGGAGCCTTGGGCCGTTCCCGTGCACTGACCCATGAGGTGGGCCATTGGATCAACCTGAAGCACACCTGGGGCGGCTCCAACTCGCCCGGCGACCCCGCCAACTGCGGCACGGACGACAGTGTGAGCGACACCCCGAACACCATCGGTTGGACCAGCTGCAACGTGAACGGGGCCAGCTGCGGATCCCCGTTGGACAACGTGGAGAACTACATGGAGTACTCCTACTGCTGCAAGATGTTCACCGAGGGCCAGAAGTCGCGCATGATCGCCGCGCTGAACAGCAGCACGGCCCAGCGGAACAACCTCTGGTCCACCTCGAACCTCATCGCCACCGGGGTTGCCGGCAACGATATCCTTTGCGCCGCTGAGTTCTCCAGCAACCTGCAGGTGATCTGCGCCGGTGATTCGGTCACCTTCACCGACCTCAGCTTCAACGGGGTCATCTCCCGCGACTGGTCCTTCCCCGGCGCCTCGCCTTCCGTCGGAAATGCGGAGTCGGTCACCGTGCAGTATCCTGCTGCTGGGATCTACCCGGTGACCCTCACTGCGGGCAACGGACTGAACACGGTCAGCACCACGGCCGCGAACTACATCATGGTCCTGCCCTCCACAGGGAACGCGGTACCATTCACCCAGGATTTCGAAGGGCTCAGCACGCTGGGTGGATCGGAATGGCTGGTGTGGAACCCGGACGGCGCCGAAGGCTTCATGGTCAATACCTCCGCAGGGTTCAGCGGAACGCACAGCATCCGCCTGCGCAATGATCTGAGCGACGACGGTGACAAGGACGAGCTGATCAGCACCACCTACGACATGACCGGTGCAACGGACATCACCCTTTCCTTCCGCTATGCATTTGCGCGCAACAACGCGGACAATGATGACGTCTTCCGCGTGCTGGTGAGCAAGGATTGCGGTACGACCTGGAGCATGCGCAAGCAGCTGCGCGGCAGCGCCTCGTTGCCCACGGTGCCGGACCAGGGCGCATCCTTCACCCCCAACAACGATGCACAGTGGGTGGAGGTCGTGGTGGACAACATCACTTCGACCTACGCGGTCAGCGATTTCCGCTTCAAGTTCTACCTCGAGAGCAACGGCGGCAACAACCTCTGGATCGACGACATCAACCTGAGCGGTATGCCGGTGGGTGTGCAGGAGCTTTCGCTTACCGAGGGTGACCTGCTCGTTGTGCCCAATCCGGCCGAGGAGGCTGCCGAGCTGCGTTTCGAGCTGAGCCAGGCCGACCGTACCCGCATCAGCGTGCTGAACGCCCTGGGTCAGGAGGTGGCGGTGTTGGTCGACGGCCCCATGGCCGCTGGCTTGCAGCGGCTGCCCCTTCCGGTCTCCGGGCTGAACAGTGGCCTGTACCTGGTGCGCCTGCAGCAGGGCACTTCGGCCCGGTCGGTCCGTTTCACCGTGAAGTGATGCGCCTTTCCCTTCTTGCGGTCCTGGTCCTCCAGTTGTGGGGTTGTGGCCGCGTACGCGACGAAGCGCGCGAAGCGCTCAACAAGGGCGGAGAGCTGGCCGGCAGTGCTGCCGGTGAGGTGATGGAAGGCGTGGCCACCGGCGTGGAGGAGAGCTGGAGCATCGACGTACAGCTCAGTGAACCGCTGAAGGCCCGTGGGCTCGCCCTTGGCCAGGTCCAGGTACTGGCGGATAGCGCGGGCCGCGATAACCGAGTGGTGGTCTATTGCTCGACCACTGCGGCGTTCACCGATACCCTTGACGCCATGGCCTATGATAAGCAAGGAGCGGAGATGGGACGGGCATCGCGGCCTCTCACCCTCGCCGCAGGCGCCGCCGACCACCTCAGTTTCCAATTCCAGCCGCTCACCGACCTGGAGCGCAAGTGCCGCGTGGTGCTGCAGTGATCGTTCCTTACAGAACGAAAAAGCCCCGGATGGTCCGGGGCTTTCGCATTCGTTCGGGCGCTGGTCACTCCTTGAAGCCCACCAGGATGCCGACGCATCCGACGTGCAACATGTTGTTGCCTCCTTCAGCCATGGGCACCCACACCTGAACCTTCAGTTGCTGGGTGCTTGCCACCTTGAAGTCGAACACGTGCTTGGGGTCGTCGGCCATGCTTTCGAAGAGGATCTTGTTGCTGGCGTCCACAAGCTTCCAGTTCACTTCGCCCAGGATGGGATGGCTGCGCACCAGGATGCGGTATTCCTGCCCGCTGTAGAAGGTGAGGTTGACCTCGGCGTCCTCGCCCGGTGCGAGCTGAGCGGCATTGAAGCTCTCGTTGAATTTGAACGGGGAGAGCTCAGGCACCCACTTGTTCTTGGCATAGCTGCGGCACTGCGCATCCGCGGCCAGTGGCAACGTGCTTAAGGCGATGAGCAGGGTGGTGAGCGAAAGGGTGGTGCGAAGGTTCATCATGGCCAGGCTCAGTTGATGTAGGTGTTGCGGATGGCCGCGGTCCTGTCCATGATCGCTTTCAGTTGGGCGTCCGTGAGGCTGGCCATGGCGGCACTTCCGCCGATCACGGGAATCTCCCCCTCCTTGCTCACCGAGCTGGAACCACCACCGACGTTCACCTCCGCGAACAGGGGCTCGAGCGACCGCAGATCGGCGAGCACCCCGGCCACCGATCCATCGGTGGTGCTGTAGCTGGTGACCAGCGCGAGCAGATCGGCAAGGGGCAGCTTCTGCTCAGCGATGCGCTGCCGAAGCTCGGGCGTGTCGTTGGTGAGGCATACCTGCGTGGCGATGTACAGTCCTTCCACCCAGCCACCGGCGACCATCAGCGCACTGATGTTCTCACGGTCGTTCTCCTTCAGGTAGGCGTCCACCTCCCAGAAGGTCTCGCTGATGATGTCCAAGAGGGAATCGCGCTGGTTGCGGTTGGCCTCCATGCGGTCCAGCGTGCTGTCGCTGAAGGCATGGCTCACCCCCAGCTTGTCGGCCAGCTTTTTGGCGCAGCTGGTGTAGAACATGCTCTCCTGGGTGTTGTTGAACACCGAGGCATAGCTCAGGTCGGCGCCGTAGATCCCCAGGTTGAGGGCCTGCTTGCTGGCGGCCGTGTACTTGTCGACGTTCAGCACGTCGTTGAGGATGTCGTTGTTGTAGTCCGCACCAGCATTCTTCAGCAGGGCCGCGGTCTCCATGGGGGACGGGATGTTGTAGAAGATGGCCTTGGTCCGCTTCTGTCGGGCCAGAGCCGCGGAATCGAGCGCCGTGTCGACGTTCAGGGTGTCCTGGCCTGCCGGGTCGCCACCACAGGCCACCAACAGCAGTGTTCCGGCAAGGCCGGCGATGCATCCGCGCATTCGCATGGGGTTCACGGTCGAGGAGAAAGTGCTCGTCCGCCGCGAAGTTCCGCGAACGCCGCTGGCGATCAGTGCGCTTCCAGCCAGTTTTTCCCCACGTTGATGTCAACAACCAACGGCACATCCAGCTGGATCGCTCCTTCCATGAGCTCCTTCACCAGTGCCTTCAGCTCTGCCTCCTCCTCCTGATGGCAGTCGAACACCAGTTCATCATGCACCTGCAGCAACATCCGGCTGCGCATCCCGGAGGTGCGCAATCGCTCATGGATCCGGACCATGGCCACTTTGATGATGTCCGCTGCAGTGCCCTGCATGGGCGCGTTGATGGCGATGCGTTCGGCCTGTGCGCGCACCGTGTTGTTCGCGCTGATGATGTCCGGCAGGTACCGGCGGCGGCCCATGAGCGTCTTGACGTAGCCATGCGTTCGGCAGTAACCGATCATCTCGTCCATGTAGTTGCGCACGCCGGGGAACTCGGCGAAGTAGTCGTCGATGATGGTCTTGGCCTCGGCCCGTGGAATGCCCAGGTTCTGGCTGAGGCCGAACGCGCCCTGCCCGTAAACAATGCCGAAGTTGACCGCCTTCGCCTTGCTCCGTTGGTCACGCGTCACCTCCTCCAAGGCCACCTTGAACACCTTGGCCGCAGTGGCCGTGTGGATGTCGAGGCCCTTGTGGAAGGCCTCACGCATGTTGGTGTCGCCGCTCATGTGCGCGGTGACACGCAGTTCGATCTGGCTGTAGTCGGCGCTCAGCAATCCGAAGTGCTCGTTGCGCGGTACGAAGGCCTTTCGGATCTCGCGCCCTTTCGCCGTGCGTATCGGGATGTTCTGCAGGTTGGGCTCGTCGCTCGCCAGTCGGCCGGTCGCGGCGACCGTCTGCCTGTAGTTGGTGTGTACGCGTCCGGTCGCGGGATCCACCGCCTCTGGAAGGGTGTCCACATAGGTGCCTTTGAGCTTCCGCAGGCTGCGGTAGTCCAGGATGAGCGGGATGGCCGGATGCTCCAGGCTCATGGCCGTGAGGATGTCCTCGCTGGTCTGGTATTGGCCGGTCTTGGTCTTCTTGGGCTTCTCCCCACCCAGCTTCAAGGTCTCGAACAGCACGTCGCCGAGCTGCTTTGGGGAATCGACGTTGAACGGCACGCCGCACGCAGCGTGGATCTTGCCCTCCAGCCGCTGGATGTCGTGGGCCAGCTCTTTGCTGAAGACCGCCAAGGCCTCGGTGTCCAACCGGATGCCCTCTGTTTCCATGTCCGCCAGCACCCGCACCAGCGGCATTTCCACCTCCGTGAAGAGATCCTGCAATTCGTCCTTCTTCAGCTTCGGCCCGAAGATCTCATGCAGCTGCCAGGTGACGTCCGCGTCCTCCGCGCTGTAGTCCGCCACGGCGGCCACGTCCGCATCGCGCATGCTTTTCTGCCCTTTGCCCTTGGGCCCGATCAGTGTGGTGATGGACACCGGCCGGTAGTGCAGGTAGGTCTCGCTCAGGTGGTCCATGCCGTGCCGCAGCTCCGGTTGCAGCAGGTAGTGGGCGACCATGGTGTCGAACACGTCCCCCTGCACCTCCACGCCGTGGTTGCGCATCACGATCAGGTCGTACTTGGCGTTCTGTGCCACCTTGCCGATGCGCTTGTCCTCCAGCGCCGGGCGGAAGTGCTCCACGATGGCCAGGGCTTTTTCGCGGTCGGCCGGTACAGGCACATAGTGGCCGTGGTGCGCTTTCCAACTGAAGGCGAGGCCCACAAGCTCGGCTTGGCGTTCGTCGGTGCTGGTGGTCTCGGTGTCGAAACAGAACCACGCCTGTTCGCTCAACTGCTTCGCCAGTGACCGGATGCCCGCCTCGGTGTCGACCAGCTCGTAGTGATGCTGCACCGTGCTGATGGTGTCCATGGCAGCGGCGCCCTCCTCCTCCTGGGTCTCTTCCTCCTCGCCATCGAACATGCCCATCTGGGCCGTGCTCTTTGCCTTGGCGGGTTTCGCGGCCACCTGCAGCTGCCCGGCCTCTGTGCCGAGCACTTTCTGCGCCAGGTTCCGGAACTCCAGCTCGCTGAACACCTCCATCAACTTGTCCTTGTCCGGTGGGTCGAGGTGCAAGGCAGCGTGGTCGATCTCCACCGGGGCGTCGGTCAGGATCACGGCGAGCTTCTTCGACAGGCGCCCTTGATCGGCGAACTGCTTCACGTTCTCCTGCAGCTTGCCCTTGAGCTCGTCGGCGCGTTCGATCACGGCTTCCAAGCTGCCGAACTGTTGCACCAGTTTCATCGCGGTCTTCTCGCCCACGCCCGGAATGCCGGGTATGTTGTCCACGGCATCGCCCATCAGGCCCAGGATGTCCTGCACCTGTTCGGGCCGATCCAGGCCCCAGCGCTCGCAGACCTCCTTGGGGCCCAGTACTTCGGGAGGTGAACCGGCACGCCCCGGCTTGTAGATGCGGATGTGGTCGGTGACCAGCTGCCCGAAGTCCTTGTCGGGCGTAACCATGTAGGTGGTGAAGTCGTGCTTCTCGGCTTTCTTCGCCAGTGTGCCGATCACGTCGTCCGCCTCGTAGCCATCGCTCTCGAGCACCGGGATGTTGAACGCTTCGATGATCCTGCGGATGTACGGGATGTTGCTGCGGATGTCATCGGGCATCTCCTCCCGGTTCGCCTTGTATTCCGTGTGCTCGATGTGCCGGTCGGTGGGCGCGGCGGTGTCGAACACCACGGCGATGTGCGTGGGTTTCTCGCGCTCGATGAGGTCGAGCAGGGTGAGCGTGAAGCCGAAGGCCGCGCTGGTGTTCAGCCGGTGGCTGTTGATGCGGGGGTTCTTGATGAAGCTGAAGTAGGCGCGGTAGATGAGCGCGTAGGCGTCCAGCAGGAACAGCCGCTTGTCGTGGTCGGGGGACATGGCGGAAAGGTAGCGCGCGCAACGCGCAGCCGACGGTGGTGGCAAGGAGCAGCTTGGAGCTCCCGTTCTGCACCTGTCGTCTCCCTAGCTTCCATCGCTCTTTCTAGTTCAGCGTGCCCGACAGGCGCAGATGGGCGGTCCGGCATGCTCGGGCTCCAAAGCGATATCTTCGGCAGTATGTTAATGTGGTTTCCATCCCCGATCGAAGCAGCGCAGGCGATGCGCCTTTTCCTCGTTGCGCTCCTACCCTGTGCGTCGTACGCACAGGTCCACATCAAAGGTCGATTCCTGAACGTGCCGCCGGGTGCTGAGGTGGAGATCAGTTGCTACAACAATACAATTGAATGGGAGAAGAACGCATTGGCCAAGGTCATGGTCGACGCCAATGGTCGATTCAGTGCGACCTTCCCTTGGGCTGTTGCAGGACAGGCGGAGCTACAGGTCGCGGACCAGTACACCCGGCTGTTCCTTACCCCCGGGGACAGCATTCAACTAGCCTGCGACCATGCTCGGTTCGATACAACGATCCACTATACCGGGCGTGGTGCATTGGAGAACAATTTCCTCGCGGCGGACATGCTGGCGGGCTATTTGAACATGGCCTATGATGGGACCGCAGTGATCGGCGATGCCCGGAGCTTTGCCCTGTTCGTGGACAGTTTGGAGCAGTTGAACTTGGCTTTGTTCAGACGGTTGGAAGATCCCGCTTGGAGCGTTGACTTCCGGCGGCATGTCACCACGGATTTCAAGTATCGCTTCATCGATCCGCGCTGGATGTACAGCCTGGGTTATGACCAGGTGAAGAACGAGTTCATCCGGAAGGATCTGCCAGCGGGATACTTCGACTTCCTGGATGAACTGGACCTTGACGACGAGACGGCCTACGACCATGGGACATACAGCACGGCGCTGGGTCGCTACATATCCGAAGATCCTGCGGCGAAAGTGGATGTGCCCGATTCATTGACGCCCGACGCCAAGGTCGAGATGTGGGTCAGAGCGTCGTACGCCTATCGAAAGGCGCTCTTCAAGGGGAGGGTCCGTGATCACCAGCTAACCGCGTTCGTCAAGGACCAGCTTGAGCAGTGCTCGGATAGGCCTGCGCTGCTGGAATGGCTCGTGAACGACCACAAGGCGACATGCACCACCCCAGGTTATGTGGCGCTCATCGACCGACTATACACGGATGCGGCCAGAATGATGCCGGGGCAACCCGCGCCAGGGTTCGCCTTATCCGATACGAGCGGAGCGTCGGTAAGCCTCGCCGACTTGACCGGCAACGTGGTCTTCCTGGATCTTTGGGCCACATGGTGCGCTCCCTGTCTGGTGGCCATGCCCAGGGTGAGCGAGCTGGAGGAGCAGTTCAAGGACCGGAAGGACGTTGTCTTCGTGAAGGTGAACGTCAACGACGACCTGAAGCGGTGGAAGGACTTCGTTGCGAAGCGATCGCTCACAGGCATGAACTTGTTCGCGGACGAGGAGCGGTCGGCGGAGTTGCGCAAGGCATACAACTTCAACGGCATACCCCACTTCGTATTGATCGGCAAGGATGGCAGGCTGATCGATGCCAATGCCGGTCCGGATGAGCGCACCGGAGTCAAGATCCGAGCAGCCTTGGGCGACTGATACGACAGACAGAGCCGGTGGGCCTTGCAGCCGTGCCGTACACCATTAGCTCAGTACCCGAAGAGCTCCTTCTTGCTGACCTCGCGGACAGGTCCCAGTTTCTGCAACGCATCCATGTTGAGCGCGCTCTTCTTGCCGATCACCAGGTAGGTGTACTTGCGGCCCTTGATCTTGGCATCGAAGAAGGTCTTCAGGTCGTTCACCGTGATGCCGGGCAGCTGGTCGTAGGTCACCTTGCGCATGTCGTCCGTGCGGCCCAACCGCTGCACCGCGTCGTAGCTCCAATAGATGCGCTCCTTGGTGATGCGGTCCGAGGCGATGCGTTTCAGTGCCGCGGTGCGCGCACCGTTGAACTGGTTCTCGTTCACGGGCATGTCGTTCATCAGCACCATCATCGCGTCCACCGCATCGTTCAGCTTGTCGGCCTGGGTGCCGATGAAGGCGCGCACGTAATGGGCCTCCTCCTTTTTGCGCGGGGTGGTGAAGGAGGCGCTGGCACCATAGGCCAGGGCCTTGGCCTCGCGGATCTCCTGGAACACGATGCTCGATAGGCCACTGCCGAAGTACTCGTTGAACAAGGCGGCCTCGGGAAGCAGCTCCATGGTGAAGGGATCGGCCTTGCTTACGAAGAGCATCTCCGTCTGCACCATGTCGTGGTCAACGAAGAGCACGGTGCTGGCCGTTGTCTCCTGTTCGGTGTACGTACGCGGCGCCGGCACCGGCTTGAAGTTCGCGGGCACCTTGTGCAGCCCCTTCAGCAGCATGGCGACCTCCTCAGCGCTCTTGCGGCCGTAATAGAACACCTTGTGCGGATGGGCCGTAAGGCCGTGCAGCCGATCGATCAGGTCCTTGGAAGGGACGGCCTGGAGCTCGCTCATGGACATCACATCGTTGAACGGCGAGGTCAGACCGTAGCGGGCATAGCTGTACATCGCCGCCTGCAGGATGGTGTTCTTGTCCTTCTGGGCGTTCTCCCGTTCCTTGGCGATGTCGTCCACCAGTGACTTGAGGGCTTCCTCGTTCGGCAGCGCGCTGCTGAGCAGTTCCTCCAGCAGGGTGATGCCTTGAGGCAGGTTCTTCTCCAAGCCGGTAAGCCCTACCACCACGCGGTCCTCGTCCGTGCGCACGTTGATCGACAGGCCGAGCTTATAGAGCTCTTTCTTGAAGTCCTTCGGTCCCAACCGCGTAGTGCCGAGGTAAGGCAGGTAGTCCACGGCAAGATCCAGCAGGCGGTCGTTGTTGCTGCCCATGCCTACGATGTAGCTCAGGGAGAACAGGTCGTTGGTGGGGTTCTTCACGGTGCTCAGCTCCACGCCGTTGCCCAGTGGCACTGTGGTGATCGACTTGCTGTAGTCGATGAACTCCGGCGTCAGGACGGCGCTTGGGGTCTTCTCCCAGTTCCTGCGCCACTCGCTCATGCCCTCGCGCTTGATGTCGATGGCCGTGATCTTCGGCTTGTTCACCTTGAAGGCGTCCTTGTTCTCCCCGGTGCGCTTGAACACGCAGACGTAGTTGTTGGCGAAGCGCGCCTTGGCGAAGTCCATCACCTGCTGTTTGGTGATCTTGGCCATGCGGTCGTAGTAGTCCACCTGGCCCTTCCAGTCCTGTTTCAGGATGAACGCGTTGGTCATGGCGGAGGCGCGCATGCCGTTGTTCTCGTTGTAGAACTTCAGCCGGGTCTGGCGGTTGTCGTTCACCACCGCGTCGATCAACCAGTCGTCGAAGGCGCCCTGCTTCACCTTTTCCAGCTCGGCCAGCATCAGGTCGCGCACCTGCTCCAGGCTTTGCCCCTCGCGTGGCTCGCCGCTCAGGGTGAACTCGCTGTAGTCGAATTGGGCGTCGGCCCCGGCTCCGGCATCGAGCACCTTCTGGTCCTGCAGCAGGTCGAGGTCCATGAGGCCCGCCTGCCCATTGCTCAGGATGCCGGCGATCAGGTCGAGCATGATCGGGTCGCTGGTGGCATCGCCGCCGAAACGCCAGGCCATCATCATGAACTCACTGTTGGGACCGAACACCTCCACGGTCTCCGGGGCGCTGCTCGCTGGTTCCGGCTGGAAACTGAACCCGGGGACGGGCTTGCTCTTCCACGGGCCGAAGTACTTGTCCACCATGGCGACCGTACGCTCGTAGTCGATGTCGCCGGCCAGGATCACCGCCATGTTGTTGGGCACGTACCAGCTGTCGAAGTACTCGTGGATCTTCACCATGCTGGGGTTCTTCAGGTGCTCTCCCGTACCGATGGTGGTCTGTGTGCCGTAGGGGTGGTTCTTGTACAAGGCCTTGTTCATGGCCTGCCACGCGTTGCGCCCGTCGTTGTCCTGCCCGCGGTTGAACTCCTCGTAAACGGTCTCCAGCTCGGTGTGGAAGAGGCGCAGCACGCATTCGTGCATGCGCTCGCTCTCGATCATCATCCATTTCTCCAGCTCGTCGCTGGGCATGTCGTTCACATAAACGGTGCGCTCCGTGCTGGTGTAGGCGTTGGTGCCACGCGCCCCGATGCTCTTCACCATCTTGTCATACTCATTGGGGACGGCCAGGGCCGCGGCCAGCTGGCTCAGGCTGTCGATGCGCTGGTAGATCGCCGTGCGCTTCGCTTCGTCCGTCACCCCTCGACGCTCTTCATAGGCGGCGCTGATCTGGTCGAGCAGCATGCGCTCCTTCGCCCAGTCGCGGGTGCCGATGCGGGTGGTGCCCTTGAACAGCATGTGCTCCAGGTAGTGCGCCAGGCCCGTGGCGGTCGAAGGGTCGTTCTTGCTGCCGGCGCGAACAGCGATGTTGGTCTGCACCCGGGGGGCGTCGGTGTTCCGGCTCAGCCACACCTGGAGCCCGTTGTCCAGCGTGTAGATGCGTGTTTCCATCGGGTCTCCGGGCACGCTGGTATACGTGTACTTCTTCTGCGCCGAGAGCGGCGTTGACAGCAGCAGCAGGAGCAAGGGCAGAGCATGGCGGAACTTCATGGATCGGGCAGGGATGGGGGGTGAAGGGCGGTGAAGGTAGTGTCGTGCCCGGGACCGGATCGGCCACGGGAGGATAGAACGTGGGAAAAATGTCTACTTTCGCCCCCGTCAGTCGGCGGAATGAGCGTGAAGAGGGGGCCGCCCCTCTTTTTTATTCCCCGGCCGACCGCAGCGGAATGATCACCACGGAGCGCCTCACCGAAGCCTTGCAACGCCACCTGGCGGGCACGCCCCATTTCCTGGTGCACGCCGAAGTGCGCCCCTCCGGCAAGGCCATCGTGGAGGTCGACAACGACAAGGCCATCACCCTGGCCGACCTCACCGCGATCAACGAGAGCCTGCGCGATGCCTTCGGCGAAGCGCTGGACGACCTGGAGCTGGAGGTGGGCAGTCCCGGCATGGGCCGCCCCTTCCGGGTGAAGCGCCAATATGTGAAGCACACCGGCCGCATGGTCGAGGTGAAGTTCACGGACGGCCGCCTCCTGACCGGACAGCTCGTGGCCGCGAACGACCAGGGTATCCAACTGCGCATCGAACACCCCAGCAAGATCAAGGGCCGCGCGCCCAAGCTCGACGAGGAGGCCACCGCCTTCGCATTCGCCGAGATCACGTCCACACAAGCCATAATCAAGTTCAATTGAACGGCATACGCCTCCGCCGGGCTACGGCGATCGCAGCATGAGCACCGTGAACCTCATCGAGTCCTTCGGAGAATTCAAGGACCTCAAGAACATTGATCGGGTGACCATGATGGGCATCCTCGAAGACGTGTTCCGCGGGGTCGTGAAGAAACGCTTTGGAGAAGAAGCCAAGGTGGACATCATCATCAACCCGGACAAGGGCGACCTGGAGATCTGGCTCAACCGCACCATCGTGGAGGACGGTATGAGCGAGGACGACAACCTGGAGATCGAGCTGGCCGAGGCCAAGAAGATCGAACCCGACTTCGAGGTGGGCGAGGAACTGAGCCAGGAGGTGAAGATCTTCGACTTCGGCCGCCGCAACATCCTCTCCCTCAAACAGAACCTCCAGAGCCGCATCATGGAGCTGGAGAAGGACCACCTGTACAACAAGTACAAGGAGCGGGTGGGCGAGATCATCACCGGAGAGGTGTACCAGATCTGGAAGCGGGAGACGCTCATCCTCGACGACGAGGGCAATGAGCTCATCATGCCCAAGGACCAGCAGATCAAGGTCGACTTCTTCAAGAAGGGCGACAACGTGCGCGCTGTGGTGTGGAAGGTGGAGATGCGCAACAACACCCCCGTGGTGATCCTGAGCCGCACCGCTCCCGAGTTCCTCGAGAAGCTGTTCGAACAGGAAGTGCCCGAAGTGGCCGATGGGCTCATCACCATCAAGCGCATCGTGCGTGAACCCGGTGAGCGTGCCAAGGTCGCCGTGGAGAGCTACGACGACCGCATCGACCCGGTGGGCGCCTGCGTGGGCATGAAAGGCTCGCGCATCCACGGCATTGTGCGCGAGCTGCGCAACGAGAACATCGACGTGATCAACTACACGTCCAATGATCAGTTGCTGATCCAGCGGGCGCTCAGCCCTGCCAAGGTCGGCAACATCAAGCTGGACGCGGAGCACAAGCGTGCCGAGGTGTACATGAAACCCGACCAGGTGGCCCTGGCCATCGGCAAGGGCGGGCACAACATCAAGCTTGCAGGCCGCCTTACGGGCTACGAGATCGATGTGTACCGCGAGACCGATGAGGTGACGGACGACGTGGACCTGGAGGAATTCGCCGACGAGATCGATCACTGGATCATCGACGAGCTGAAGGGCATCGGTTGCGACACGGCCCGCAGCGTGGTGGACATCGGGCAGGAGGAATTGGTGAAGCGCACCGACCTGGAGGAGGAGACCGTGACCGAGGTGCTGCGCATCCTCAAGACCGAGCTGGACAAGTAAGAAGACGATACGGGGAGGGCCTGTGCCTTCGCCTTTTGATAGGGAAAGGGAATAGGAAACCAACAATGGAGACTCCGGCTGGCGCTGGGGGATCTGCATGAGCGAAACGGCGGATAAGGCAGTACGATTGAGCAAAGCGGCCCGGGAGTTCAACCTCGGGGTGCATACCGTTGTGGAGTTCCTGGAAGGGAAGGGCCACAAGGTGGACTCGAACCCGAACACCAAGATCTCGGGCGAGCAGTACGACCTGCTGGAGACCGCGTTCGGCACCAGCAAGGCGGAGAAGGAGGCCAGCAAGCAGACGGTGCAACAACGCCAGGAGCGCGAGAGCATCTCCCTGGTCGGTGCGGCCACCAAGGACGTTCCCCGCATCAAGGTGGTGAGCCAGGCCCCACCGCCCCCTGCAGCACCTGCGCCCGCTCCCGTGGCACCCGCCGCACCCGCCCCCGAGCCCGAGGTGGCACCCGCCGCACCGGAGCTGATCAAGGCACGCGCCGATAAGTCCGCTGGGCCCAAGCACGTGGGCAAGATCGACCTCGATGCGCCGAGGAAGCCACGCCCCGACGAGGCCGCCAAGACCGCCAAGAAGACCGCCCCGGCCGCCGCTCCTGTACCGACCCCACCCGCACCCGCGCCTGCTGCGCCGGTCGCACCGACCGCTCCGGAAGAGCCGCAGTTGATCCGCGCCACCGCTGAACGCCTTTCCGGGGTGAAGACCCTCGGCAAGATCGAACTGCCGGTGGAGAAGGAGCGCAAGCCCGCAGAACGCCCCGGTGATGACCGTGGTCGTCGCAAACGCATCGTGAAACCCGGTCCGGTCAATATCGACCGCGCCGTCCAACAGGAACAACGCGCACCCTCGCCCACGGGCCGCCCCGGCGAACTGGACGAGAACGCCGTGAAACGCAAGGTGAGCGAGACCCTCGCACGCCTTACCGGCAGCAAGAGCAAGGGCTCCAAGCTCCGTCGCGACAAGCGCGACCAACGCTACCAGCGTTTCGAAGAGGAACAAGCGGCCCGCGACCTCGCCGGCAAAACGCTCAAAGTCACCGAGTTCGTGACCGCCAGCGAGTTGGCCTCCATGATGAGCGTGCCCGTCACCGACATCATCAAGGCCTGCTTCAGCCTGGGCATGATGGTGAGCATCAACCAACGCCTCGACGCCGAGACCCTCTCCGTGATCGCGGAGGAGTACGGCTTCAAGGTGGAGTTCGTTGGTGCCGACAACGAGGAGAGCGTGATGGAGGAGGCCGATGATGCTGCACGCGTCACCGGTCGTGCCCCGATCGTGACCGTGATGGGTCACGTTGACCACGGCAAGACCTCGCTCCTTGACCACATCCGCAAAGCCAATGTGATCGCCGGTGAGGCCGGTGGCATCACCCAGCACATCGGGGCCTACAGCGTGCAGCTGGAGAACGGCAAGCGCATCGCCTTCCTCGATACCCCCGGTCACGAGGCCTTCACCGCCATGCGTGCCCGCGGTGCGCAGGTCACTGACATCGCCATCATCGTGATCGCGGCGGACGACAGTGTGATGCCCCAGACCCGCGAAGCGATCAACCACGCACAGGCCGCCAACGTGCCGATGGTCTTCGCCTTCAACAAGATCGACAAGCAAGGCGCCAACGCTGAGAAGATCCGCGAACAGCTCAGCCAGATGAACATCCTGGTGGAGGAGTGGGGCGGCAAGTACCAGACGCAGGAGATCAGCGCCAAGAAAGGACAGGGCGTGGACCAACTGTTGGAGAAGGTCCTGCTGGAGGCCGACATGCTCGACCTGAAGGCAGATCCGGGTAAGCGCGCCAGTGGTGTGGTGATCGAAAGCTCCCTCGAACAAGGCCGTGGCTATGTGAGCACCCTGCTCGTGGAAGGGGGTACGCTCCGCAAAGGCGACGTGATCCTCGTGGGCCAGTTCAGCGGCCGCGTGCGGAACATGTTCAACGAGCGCGGAGCTGCGGTGCTGGAGGCCGGCCCTTCAACACCTGTTTCCATCCTTGGCTTGGATGGTGCGCCCAACGCGGGTGATCACTTCTACGTGATGGAGGACGAGCGCGAAGCGCGCCAGATCGCCACGCGCCGCCAGCAACTGCAGCGTGAGCAGGGCATGCGTACGCGCAAGCACATCACCTTGGACGAGATCGGCCGCCGCCTCGCCATCGGCGACTTCAAGGAGCTCAACATCATCGTGAAGGGCGACGTGGACGGTTCCGTGGAAGCGCTCACCGATTCGCTGCTGAAGCTGAGCACCGAGAACATCAAGGTGAACGTGATCCACAAGGCCGTGGGCCCGATCGCCGAGAGCGATGTGCTGCTGGCCTCCGCCTCCAACGCCATCATCGTCGGCTTCCAGGTGCGCCCCACGGTGGGTGCCCGCAAGCTGGCCGAGAACGAGGAGATCGAGATCCGCCTCTATTCCATCATCTACAACGCCATCGAGGAGCTCAAGCTCGCCATGGAAGGCATGCTCGCTCCCAAGGAGGAGGAGAAGATCACCGGCACTGCGGAGGTCCGCAACACGTTCAAGATCAGCAAGGTGGGCACCGTGGCCGGTTGCTACGTGCTGGACGGCAAGATCGAGCGCAAGAACAAGGTGCGCCTGATCCGCGACGGCATCGTGGTCTACACCGGCGACCTTAGCGAACTGAAACGCTTCAAGGATGATGTGAAGGAGGTGACGCACGGCTACGAGTGCGGCCTCAGCATCAAGAACTTCAACGACATCAAGGTCGGCGACAACGTCGAGGCCTTCGAGATCGTGGAGGTGAAGCGCACGTTGGAAGGATAGTCCCACAGGCGTCCCACCTGTGGACAACGAAAGTTCAAGGCCGGGAGCGATCCCGGCCTTCTCCTTTCCAAGCGGCACTGAACCTTTTCGCTCGCCGTGCGTCCGATCATCACGAACTTTCCGACATGCTCCGCACCGTCGTCCCCGTCGCGCTCCTTTGCTTGTCCTCGTCACTCGCCGGCCAGACCATCGGCCTCACGCAGTATGATCCCGCCTATGCCGAAGGTTACCTGCTCTTCGCGCCGATGGGCAACACCACCACCTACCTCATCGACCGCTGCGGCAACGAGGTGAACCAATGGACCAGCAGCTATGGCCCAGGCCTTCTCGCCCAGCTGCACCCCGACGGCAGCCTGTTGCGTGCCGCCGATACCCAGGACATCCGCTACGCGGCCGGTGGCAGGGGAGGGGCCATGGAGCGGTACGATTGGAACGGCAACCTCACGTGGTCCTACGACATCAGCAACGACAGCTTGTGCCAGCACCACGACTTCACCGTGCTGCCCAATGGGAACATCCTGTTGTTCGCGTGGGACCGGCGCGACAGTGCGGAGGCCGTGCAGCAGGGCAAGGATCCGGCAGCGACCAACGCCGAGATCTGGAGCGAACGCATCCTGGAGCTGGAACCCGTGGGCAGTGACAGCGCAGTGGTGGTATGGGAGTGGAAGCTCTGGGACCATTTGATACAGGACCGCGCTTCAGGGCTTCCGGGTTTCGGCGTGGTGGCCGACCATCCCGAGCTGATGGACATCAACTTCGTGCAAGGGCCGCCGGCCAGTTCCGATTGGCTCCACTTCAACAGCATTGCCTACAACGCCGACCTGGACCAGGTGATGGTGATCGCGCACAGCCTCGATGAGCTCTGGATCATCGACCACAGCACCACCACGGCCGAAGCGGCGGGCCACACCGGAGGCAACAGCGGGCGCGGCGGTGACCTGCTCTACCGGTGGGGCAACCCCCGCAGCTATGATCGCGGCGTGTTCGCGGATCGGCGGCTGTTCGGCCCGCACAACGCCACGTGGCTTCCCGCCGGCCATCCATACGCTGGCAGCATCCTGCTCTTCAACAACGGTGTTGGCCGACCGGGACCCGATTTCAGCAGCGTGGACATCCTCACCCCACCGCTGGACGTGAACGGGACCTACAGTATCCAGCCGGGTGCGCCCTATGGTCCCGCCACACATGATTGGACCTGGACCATGCCCACTCCCACGGACCTCTTCGCGGCCATTATCAGTGGGGTCCATCCGGTGGCCGATGGCTACCTGGTGACCGACGGCCCCCGAGGGCGGAGCTTCCAGCTCGATGCGTTGGGCGCCATCCGGACCACCTACATCAACCCCGTGAACCAGAACGGACCCATGACCCAGGGCGCCACGCCCCAAGGCAACACCGTGTTCCGGTACGAATACTACCCCGCTGATTTTGATGGCTTCGATGGCTTGGTGCTTGCGCCGGGCGATCCCATTGAGATCAACCCGATCATCACGCCGCTCTGCCTGACCTCAGGAACGGAGGAAGCCGATGGAACCGATGCGGTCCTGTTCCCGAATCCCGCCAATGACCAGGTGACCGTTCAGCTCGATCAGCAAGGAGCGGTCATGGTGTCGGTGTTTGATGCCACAGGTCGTCTTCGTGCGAGTGCGCCGCTTTCGATCACAGGTCAAGTGACGATCGACCTTTCCGATCTCTTGCCAGCGATGTACGCGGTCGTCGTTATGGATGGGGCTGGACGATCGCTGGCTGTGTCGCGTTTAGTGAAGGTGGACTGAAACGCTTCACTGGCGCGGTACCACTCCTTCGCCCAGGCGCGATGGCCTGTACGGTAGCAATAGCTAAGGGCTCGTTATAACACCTGCCCTCCATTGTTGGGCTAGGTCGTACCATTCAAGCTGCATCTCATCCACGATCGCGAAGGTGTTTGAAGATGTCCCGAGGCCCATCCAAGATGCGCTTGAAAAAATCGATATGATGGAAATACGGCAGCCACCAAGCAGCACACAGGATCAGTGGGATCGTGAACAGCATTGTTGATGCCGTATCGCTGAACAAGATGAACAACGAAAGACCTACGGAAAGGAAGGCCTCACGCAGGTGATGGGCATCGTAGGAGAAATGGATGGTGTCGGTTCCTTCGAGCCTCGCACGAAGCACTATTCCTTCCGAGCCAGGCATTATGGTGTTCAGCAACCGCCACAGGCCTGGCGACTCGAGAACAACAAGTCCATCCCCTGCGGCCACTTCCACGAAACCCCTTTCCTGCAACACTTCCGAGGCGCCGTCAAGGAACACCTTGATTGAGGCATCTCTCAACCGCACGCGGCGTTCGATACGCGTTCCTAAGAAGTAAGGTACCCAAGACATGTCTCCTTTGATACTCTAATCCCCGTCCGGCAGCCGCGGCAGCTCGATCTCGTCCGGCACGATGTAGCAGCCCGGGAACTCGGCCTTCAGTTCGGCCCGCAGCTTCTCTCCTTCCAAGCGGGTCAACAGGTCGCCCACGCGCACCTTGAAATTCGGGGCCTGGTAGCTCAGGTAAGCGGGCGTCTCGGGATGTTTCTGGAGGAACTGTGCCCGGATCGATTCGGCCTGCTTGCGGTCGGCGTTCAGGAATACCTGCACACGATACCCCTTCATCACATGCTCGCGCTTGGTGTAGTCGGTCATCAAGGCGGTGATCTTCGCGTCCTGCTGAATGATGATCGTTCCGGGTGTTCGGGTCCCGGGTGTATCAACCGCTGTGGACCGGCGTTCCGGTACGCTCATGTTCTTGACCGGAGCGGGTTTCGGCACCTGGCCCGAAGCCAATAGCCCTGCAAGAAGGCCGAGCAACAGGACCGGTGGGCGCATGCGGAACATGGGGCTAAAAGTAGGCCGGGGCCGGTCAAGGCATGCCGATGAAAGCCTCTTTGTCGTGGCTCGGTCATGGTCTTGTCAGGGGTCGGTGGTTATTTAGACCGACTCTAAATAAGGCATGCGTTGGCAGTCCTCCCTCGATCGCCCTTTCCCCGTGCGCTGCGGCCGCTATTTTTGCGCCCTGATAACCAACCCGTGGTTGTCCCTAAAACGTCCGGAATGCCCCTCCCATCTAGGATCTCCAAGAGTTTCACCGGGCTTCTTCACGCTACCCTCGCCTTCTTCCTTCTTGTCTCTGTGACCACTGCGCAAGCGCAGAAGGACCAGGCGTTGTACAGTCAGGGTGAGAAGGTCTTCAAAGGGAACTGTGCCGCCTGCCACAAGCCGGATAAGGACATGACCGGCCCGATGCTCAAGGGAGCCAAGGCCCGGTGGGAAGGCAAGGGCGACATCTACGCCTGGGTCAAGAACAGCACTTCGTACATCGCCACGGGCAACCCCTACGCGAACGAGCTGTTCAACAAGTGGAACAAGAGCGTGATGACCGCCAACGCGGTCACCAATGAGGAGATCGATGCCATCCTTCACTACGCGGACAACTATGCGCCTGCGCCACCTCCCCAGGGGCCACCGCCTCCTACGGGCGCTCCCGTGGAAGAGCCCAGCACGGCTTGGCAGTGGCTGTTGATCCTGGGCCTGTTGTTCCTGGTGGTGGTATTGAGCCTTGGCGGGGTGAAGCAGCAGCTCGGCAACGCGGTCCGCGAAGTGGAAGGCAAGGAGCCCCAGCCGGACCTCGGCTTCTGGGGCAACATCGGTCGCTGGGCCGGTAAGAACAAGGGTTGGGCCTCGGTGATCGGCCTGCTGCTGCTGGTGTTCATGGTGCTGCAGGGCTGGGATTGGGCCTACAACATCGGTGTGTACGGTGGCGATACCGTGGAGCACTACAAGCCCGAACAGCCCATCCTGTTCAACCACACGCTCCACGCGGGCAAGGCCGACAAGGGCAACCTGGCCATCAACTGCATCTATTGCCACAGCTCGGCGGAGAAGAGCAAACACGCCAGCATCCCCAGCACCAACGTGTGCATGAACTGCCACCAGGCGGTGAACGAGGGGCGTTCCGCGGCCGGCACCGCCGAGATCCAGAAGATCTACGCCGCTGCCGGATGGGATGGCAAAGCCTATTCCGGCGTGCCCGACCCCATCGAATGGGTGAAGGTGCACAACCTCCCGGACCACGTGGCCTTCAACCACGCCACCCACGTGGCCGTGGGCAAGATCGAGTGCCAGAAATGCCACGGACCCATCGAAGAGAAGATGGACGTCGCCGAGCAGTGGAGCCCCCTCACCATGGGGTGGTGCATCCAGTGCCACAACGAGACCGAAGTGCAGATGGCCGGCAACGGCTACTACGACGAGATCCACCGCCGCCTGAAGGAGACCCCGATGGGGAACAAGGAGCTGAAGGAGTACCTCGAGGACGAGAAGATCACCGTGAAGGAGCTTGGCGGCTGGGAATGCGCCAAGTGCCATTACTAAGACCGAACACGCGCCGCCGCATGCCGAGCACGAAGCGATACTGGCAGGACCTGTCCCAACTGGACGCCTCCGCCGAAGCGATCCCTGGACACGACCAGGAGTTCAATGCGCCGCTGCCCATCGATGAGATGCTGGCGGACAAGCGACTCTCCGGTTCCACCACGGGACGACGCGACTTCCTGAAGTTCCTGGGCTTCTCGCTCAGCGCCGCCACCCTGGCCGCCTGTGAGACCCCGGTGATCAAGTCGATCCCCTACGTGAACAAGCCCGAGGACATCACCCCGGGCATCGCCAACTGGTACGCGAGCACCTACTACGACGGAGAGGATTACGCCAGTGTATTGGTGAAGACCCGTGAGGGCCGTCCCATCCACGTGAAAGGCAACACCCGTTTCGGTATCAACCACCGCCCTGAGAGCGGCAAGGGTTCCGTGAACGCCCGCATCAACAGCAGCGTACTGCCGCTTTACGACAGCGAGCGCCTGCAGGGTCCGGTGACCGGCGGACAGCCGGGTTCCTGGGACGCCGCGGACAAGGCGATCACCGCCAAGCTCGCCGAGACCAGCGCGAAGGGTGGCCGCATCGTGGTGCTCACCAACACCGTGATCAGCCCCAGCACGCTGGAGGCGATCAAGGCGCTGAAGGCCAGATACGGAGCGGCCGTTACCGCAGAAGGCGCCGCCACCACCGGTGGCCGTGTGGACCATGTCCAATACGATACCATCAGCTACGCCGGCCTCACCAACGCCAACTTCAAGAGTTTCGGGAAGCGCGTGATGCCTTCCTACGACCTGACCAAGGCCGACGTGATCGTGAGCCTGGGCGCGGACTTCCTCAGCAGCTGGGGCAGTACCACCGAGCACACTTGGCAGTACGCCACCCGCCGCCGCCCTGAGGATGCCACGGCCGAGAAGCCGATGAGCCGCCACTGGCAGGTGGAGAGCCGCATGAGCCTGACCGGTGCCAACGCCGATCAGCGCATCGCCCTGAAGCCCAGCCAGGTCCCCTTGGCCGTGATCGCCCTGCACGACCTCATCGCCAAGAAGGCCGGTGCCGCCCCCGTGGGTGGTGGTGCTGCCGAGAGCGAGCTGGCCAAGGCCGCCGAGGAGCTTTGGGCCGCCCGAGGCAAGAGCGTGGTGCTCTGCGGGGAGAACGAGGAAGGCACCCAGACACTGGTCAATAGCATCAACTGGATGCTGGGCAACTACGGCACCACCATCGACCTCGCCAACCATACCTACTTCAAGCAGGGTGATGATGCGGCGGTGCAACAGCTCGTGAAGGACATGAACGCCGGCCAGGTGGGCGTGCTGCTGATCGCCGGCGTGAACCCGGTGTACAGCCTGCCGAACGCTGCCGAGTTCAAGGCCGGGCTCGCCAAGGTGGGCCTCAGCGTGAGCTTCAGCGGACATGCCGACGAGACCGCCGTTTCCTGCAGCTGGACCTGCCCGGACAGCCACTGGCTTGAGAGCTGGAACGACCATATGCCGAAAGTGGGCCACTATGCCCTCACCCAGCCCGCCATCAACCCCTTGTTCCCCACCCGGCAATGGGCCCACAGCCTGCTGAAGTGGAGCGGGGTGGACAAGAACTACCACGACCACATCCAGGATGTGTGGCGCACCGCATTGTCCGGCCGCAGCGCGGAGCCCATCGACTTCACCAGCGCATGGAACCAGAGCCTGCACAACGGGGTCTACACCGCCTACAGCGCAGCGCCTGAGGCCCTTGCCTTCGCCGGAGATGTGGCCGCTGCCGCTGCGGGTGCCAAAAAGGCCCTTCCGGCCGGCGGTGCCGTTGAAGTGGTGATGTACACCAAGGAGAGCATCGGGAACGGTATCCACGCCGGCAACCCCTGGTTGCAGGAGATGCCGGATCCCCTGTCCAAGGCGACGTGGGACAACTACGTGTGCATGGCCCCCAGCGACCTGATGACCATGACCGGCGTGTCCACCATGCGCGACCTGTACATCGGTGAGCAGAGCCCGGCGCACGAGGTGAAGTTGACGGTGAACGGGATGGACCTGGTGCTTCCCGCACTGCCTTCCCCGGGTCAGGCCCCAGGATCGGTGGCCATCGCCCTTGGTTACGGCCGCGGTGCCAACGGAGAGAAGGTGGGTCGTGCGGCCTGCATGCGTGATGCCGAGGGCAACCCGCTGCCCGTGGGCAAGAGCGCCTATCCGCTGACGCGCTATGCCGATGGTTCGGTGCGCTATGGCAACTCCGGGACCCTCGAGCTGACCGGTGAGATGTACCCGCTGGCGCTGGCGCAGACCCAGCTCACGTCCATGGACCGCCACAGTGTGGTGAAGGAGACCAACCTCACGGTCTGGTCACAGCACAAGCCTCGGGAGACCTACAACGAAGTGCATTCCCTCGCCGTCCACAAGGATGTGAACGAGGACCATAAGGTCGACAACAAGGACCGTGTGCCCACCACCGAGGTGGACCTGTGGGCCGCTCATCCCGTTGCTCAAGTGGGCCATCGGTGGGGCATGACGATCGACCTCAACAGCTGCATCGGTTGTGGGGCCTGCATCACGGCCTGCAACAGCGAGAACAACGTGTCCGTGGTGGGCAAGGACGAGGTGCGCCGCAGCCGCGACATGCACTGGATGCGCCTGGACCGCTACTACAGCTCGGACATGACCCACGCCGGTGGCAAGGACCAGGGCTTGGGCAAGATCGAGCGCTACCTGGAGATGGAGGTGCCATCGGCCACGCCGAAGGTGATCTTCATGCCGGTGATGTGCCAGCACTGCAATCACGCACCGTGCGAAACGGTGTGCCCGGTGGCCGCCACCACGCACAGCAACGAGGGGCTCAACCAGATGACCTACAACCGGTGCATCGGGACCCGCTACTGCGCGAACAACTGCCCCTACAAGGTACGTCGCTTCAACTGGTTCAACTACACCAGTGAGAAGTTCAGCGAAGTGAACCCCGCCTGGGACGACCTGGGACGCATGGTGCTGAACCCGGATGTGACGGTGCGCAGCCGTGGTGTGATCGAGAAGTGCAGCCTCTGCGTGCAGCAGATCCAGGCCGGCAAGCTCGCCGCAAAGAAGGCCGGCGCACCGGTGAAGGACGGTGACATCCAGACCGCCTGCAGCGCCGGTTGCCCCACCAGTGCCATCACCTTCGGTGACCTCAACGACGGGTCGAGCAAGGTGAAGGGCCTCGCGGACAGTGAGCGCTCCTACCACATGCTCGAGGAGATCGGCGTGCAGCCCAACATCAACTACCTCGTGAAGGTGCGCAACACCGACGAGGCCGCCCCCCACCACGCCTAAGGATACAGGAACATGCAGCACGAAGCAGCGATCCGACAACCCCTCATCCTGGGGCACAAGACCTACCACGATATCACCGCTGATATCGTTGGCCCGATCGAGAACAAGGCTCCCAAGGCCTGGTATGTCCTCCTCACCATCGCCGCCCTCATCGCGGGCTACGGTGTTTTCTGCATCCTCTACCTGATCAGCACCGGGATCGGTACCTGGGGTCTGAACAAGACCGTGGACTGGGCCTGGGACATCACCAACTTCGTTTGGTGGGTGGGCATCGGCCACGCCGGCACCTTGATCAGCGCCGTGTTGCTGTTGTTCCGCCAGAAGTGGCGGATGGCGGTGAACCGTTCCGCGGAGGCGATGACCATCTTCGCCGTGATCATGGCCGCCACCTTCCCCCTGATCCACATGGGGCGTCTGTGGCTGGCCTACTGGGTGTTCCCCCTGCCCAACCAGTTCGGTTCCCTGTGGGTGAACTTCAACAGCCCGCTGTTGTGGGACGTGTTCGCCATCAGCACCTACTTCAGCGTGTCGTTGGTGTTCTGGTACATCGGCCTCATCCCCGACTTCGCCACCATCCGCGACCGCCTCACCAAGCCGAGCTGGAAGCGTGCCTACGGCATCCTGAGCTTCGGCTGGACCGGCAATGCCAAGGCTTGGACCCGCTTCGAGGAGGTGAGCCTGGTGCTCGCCGGTTGTGCCACCCCGCTGGTGTTCTCGGTACACTCGGTAGTGTCCATGGACTTCGCCACCTCGGTGATCCCCGGCTGGCACACCACCATCTTCCCCCCCTACTTCGTGAGCGGTGCCGTGTTCAGCGGTTTCGCCATGGTGCTCACCCTGCTGCTCGTGATGCGCAAAGTGATGAAGCTGGAGAGCTACATCACCGTGAAGCACGTGGAGTACATGAACATCGTGATCATCGTCACAGGTTCCATCGTGGGCGTGGCCTACATCACCGAGCTGTTCATCAGCTGGTATGGCGGGGTGGAGTACGAGAGCTACGCCTTCATCAACCGCGCCACAGGCCCGTACTGGTGGAGCTACTGGGCGATGATGACCTGCAACGTAGTGAGCCCCCAGGTGTTCTGGTTCAAGAAGCTGCGCACCAACCTGCTCTTCACCTTCATCATGAGCATCGTGGTGAACATCGGCATGTGGTTCGAGCGCTTCGTGATCATCGTGACCAGTTTGCACCGCGACTACCTGCCCAGCAGCTGGACCATGTTCCACCCCACCTGGGTGGATGCCGGCATCTTCATCGGCACGATCGGCATCTTCTTCACCCTGTACCTGCTGTTCGCCCGCTACTTCCCCGTGCTGGCGCTCAACGAGCTGAAGTCCATCCTGAAGACCAGCGGCGAGAGCTACAAGAACGAGCAGACCAACGATAATCACCACTGAGATCCATGTCGAACAAGGTCATCTATGCGGTGTACGACGATCCCGAGGTGCTGAAAGGCGCCGCGCGCAAGCTGGTCACGGCCGGTTTCAGCGTGCGCGACGTGTTCAGCCCCTTCCCCGTGCACGGCCTCGACCCCATCATTGGCATCAAGCGCACGCGCCTGGCCATCGTCGCTTTCATGTTCGGCATCACCGGCACCTCCCTCGCCCTGCTGGGGATGTACTACATGATGATCTACGACTGGCCGATGAACATCGGGGGCAAGCCCAACGACATGTTCTACCAGAACATCCCGGCCTTCATCCCCGTGACCTTCGAGTTCACCATCCTCTGCGCCTGCCATGGCATGGCGATCACCTACCTGATCCGCAACAAGACGCTGCCGGGCATGCCCGCCCGCAACCCCGATCCCCGGAGCACCGATGACAAGTTCATCATTGAGGTGCGCACCGAGGACAACCACGGTCGCAGCGCGGAGGACATCACCGGCCTGCTGCGCCAGACCCCGGTGTTCGAGATCAACGAACGTCAATGCTGAGCCGCACCATGCGCACCCTGCATCACCTGATCGGCCTTTCCAGCGTGGCTTTGCTGCTGGCCTCCTGTGGCGGCGACCCCAACAGCCCCGGCATCGAGTACATGCCCGACATGTACCGCGGTCCGGCCGTGGAGGCTTACGTGGACTATGGCCAGGACCCCTATTACGTGGATGACACCATTGTGCTGAAGCAGCGCAACACGCAGAGCGCGCGACTTCCTGTGGCCGGCACCATCGCATTCGCTTCCAACCCGGCGAAGGCCGAGTTCAACTTCCCCTATCCGTATCCCGCGACCACCGAAGGGTATGAGGCCGCCGGTGCCAACCTGCGCAGCCCTATCCCCTTCAACCAGGAGAACGTGGACAAGGGCAAGGTGATCTATGAGAAGTTCTGCCTGCATTGCCACGGGGCCACGGGCCAGGGCGATGGCGCGGTGGTGGCCAACGGCAATTACCCGCAGCCGCCCGCCTACAACGGCAGCCAGCTGGGCATGCTGCCCGAAGGCAAGATGTTCCACAGCTTGGTGTACGGGAAGAACCTGGCCATGGGAAGCCACGCGGGCCAGTTGACCAAGGAGGAGCGCTGGCTGGTGGTCCAGTACGTGAAGTACCTGCAGAACGGCGGCAAGCTCGAGGCCGCAGCCCCCGCACCGGACACCACCGCCGTACCAGCCCTGAAGTGAACACGGACGAACACGGAACAGCAGCGATGAATTTCACCCTCACATCCCGGGCTCGCACCCTCTGCATCGGCCTTCTGGCGCTCGGTCTGGTGCTTGCCGGGTTCGGCTTCCTCAATGATCATACGGACCACCACCAGAACTTCTGGGCGGCCCTGTTCATCAACGCCTTCTTCTTTTTTGGCATCAGCCTGGGCGCGTTGTTCTTCTTCGCCTTGCAGAACGCCACGGAGACCTCCTGGAGCGTGTTGGTGAGGCGCGTGTACGAAGGGATCTTCAGCTACCTGCCCGTTGGTGCGATCACCGTGCTGGTTGTGTTGGCCGCCGGAAGCGTCGGCCTGCACCACGTGTGGTCCTGGATGGACCCCGCGGTCATCACCGAGGGCAGCGATACGTATGATGAGGTGGTGGTCGGCAAGATGGCTTACCTCAATGCCCCCTTCTTCTGGATCCGCGCCCTCGTCTACGTGCTGACCTTCGTGCTCGGTGCGCGTTGGTTCCGCAAGCAGAGCCTTCTCCTTGATAACGAGAGCGGCGAGGCCCTGGTGAAACGCCACCTGATGGTGTATCGTCGGAGTGCCTTGTTCCTGGTCCTCTTCGCCGTGTTCAGCAGCCTGATGGCCTGGGATTGGATCATGAGCATTGATGTGCATTGGTTCAGCACCCTCTTCGGGTGGTACGTGTTCGCCGGCATGTGGGTGGGTTCGATGATCTGCGGGGTGGTGCTCGTGATGTACCTCAAGGGCAAGGGCTACCTGCCCCAGGTGAACAACAGCCACATCCACGACATGGGCAAGTGGGTGTTCGCCGTGAGCTTCCTCTGGACCTACCTGTATTTCAGCCAGTTCATGCTGTATTGGTACTCCAACATCCCGGAGGAGGTGATCTACTTCAAGGACCGCATCGATAACCACACCTGGTTGATGTGGGGCATGTTCTTCATCAACTTCCTGGTGCCGATGGTGCTGCTCATGAGCCGCGATGCCAAGCGCAACCCGCGCTTTCTCATCGGCGTGGGCTCGGTCATCTTCGTGGGCCACTGGCTCGACCTGTGCCAGATGGTGCTGCCCGGTGCCTTGGGCGATCACTTCCACGCCATCGGCCTGTTGGAGGTCGGCCTGTTCCTCGCCTTCCTCGGTCTGTTCATCCTGACCGTTCTGAACGCGCTGACCCAAGCGCCGCTCACGCCGGTGAACCACCCGTACCTGGAGGAAAGCGTGCACCACCAGATCTAAGTTGAACAACGAGCCCCCTTTCGGGGTTAACAGAACGAGCAGACGATGACGAAGTTGCTGATCATAGTGGTCCTGGTGCTTGGGGTGCTGGCGATCGTGCGCCTGAGCCGGGTCTATGAACTAACGGCCACGCTACGCGGTAAACGCGAAGAGCAGATCTCGGACTCGGACAATCGCATGAACGGGCGCTTCATGTGGCTCTTCTGCGCGCTCTATTTCGCCTTTTTCATCTGGCTGCTGTTCACCTACAAAGACCGCATGCTCCCGGTGGCCGCCAGCGAACACGGCGTCTGGACCGACGAGTTGATGAATGTCAATTGGGTCATTCTTTTCATCGTGTTCTTCTTCACGAACACACTGCTGTTCTACTTCGCAGGGCGCTATGTGTTCAATAAGGAGCGCCGGGCCTACTTTCAAGTTCACAACAACAAGCTGGAGCTTATCTGGACCGTGATCCCGGCCATCGTGCTCATGGGTATCGTGATCTATGGGCTTACGGTGTGGAACCGTATCACCGCACGTTCCCCTGAAGGGACCGACCAAGTGGAGCTTTATGCCAAGCAGTTCGACTGGACGGCCCGCTATCCCGGCAAGGACGGCAAGCTGGGCGCGACGGATTACCGGTTGATCAACGACAACAACCCCCTGGGCATCGTGACCCGTGAGGCCCTCGCCGACCGGCTTGCGGAACTTGCGTTGAGCATCAACGCTGCGGTGGAGAAGCTCCAGATCGAAGGGAAGTACCTGCCACCTGCAACGTTGGCCGAGCTGACCGAAAAGGTCGAGCATGATAAGCGGCTGATGCGCAAGATCGTTAACCTGAAGGTGATGATGGAGCAGGACATCGCCGAGAAGAACGGGAAGGGCGAGAAGAGCACCTACGAATTCGGTGCGGATGACGTGGTCATCAAGGAGTTCCACCTTCCGGTGCGCAAGGACATCGAGCTGGTGATCCGCAGCCGTGATGTGATCCATAGCGCTTATATCCCGCACCTCCGCGCGCAGATGAACGCCGTGCCGGGCATGGCCACCCGTATCCACATGAAGCCGACCATCACCACGGACAGCATGCGTGTGGTGACGGAGAACGAGGTCTTTGACTTCGTGCTGCTCTGCAACAAGATCTGCGGTGCCAGTCACTACAACATGCAAATGCCCCTCGTGGTGGAATCGCAGACCGCTTATGATGCCTGGTACGCCGAGGCCATGAAGAAGCCTTTCCAAGGTGCCCCGGCCGCTGGATCCCCGGCTGCCGCCCCTACCGATAGTACGGTCTCTGACACGACCAAGGCCCTGCTCACCGCCGCCGTTCCCGCCCAACCCACCCACTGACCCTCAACGACCATCCCCCCATGGGTGCCATCACACACGAACCACACGCTGCGCAACACGACGCACACGCGGCCCATCATCACCATCAGGACTCCTGGGTGACGAAATACGTTTTCTCCCAGGATCACAAGATGATCAGCAAGCAGTACCTGATCACTGCGATCATCATGGCCTGGGTGGCGGTGATCATGTCGATCATCTTCCGCCTGCAACTCGCCTGGCCGGATGAGGGATTCGCGTTCACCAACTTCTTCCTGGGCGATAAATGGGCTCCCGGTGGCGTTCTGAACCCCAACATGTACCTCGCGCTGGTCACGATCCACGGCACCATCATGGTGTTCTTCGTGCTTACCGGTGGCCTCTCCGGAACGTTCAGCAACCTCCTCATCCCGTTCCAATTGGGCGCACGGGACATGGCCAGCGGCTTCCTCAACATGTTGAGCTACTGGTTCTTCTTCCTCAGCAGCATGCTCATGATGGCGTCCTTGTTCGTGGAAGGTGGTCCTGCTTCCGGCGGTTGGACGGTATACCCACCGCTCAGCGCGCTTCCGCAGGCCATGCCAGGTTCGGGTACCGGCATGACGCTGTGGTTGTTGAGCATGGCCGTGTTCATTGCCAGTGCCTTGTTGGGTGGCCTCAATTACGTGGTCACCATCCTCAACCTGCGGACCAAGGGCATGAAGATGACCCGCATGCCGCTGACCATCTGGGCCTTCTTCGTCACGGCGGTGCTGGGCATCCTGTCCTTCCCGGTGCTCCTCAGCGCCGCGCTTTTGCTGCTGCTGGACCGCAGCTTGGGCACCAGCTTCTACCTCAGTGAGATCCACATCGGAGGCGAGGCGCTCGAACAGACCGGTGGAAGCCCGATCCTGTTCCAGCACTTGTTCTGGTTCCTGGGTCACCCGGAGGTGTACATCGTGCTGCTGCCTGCGTTGGGCATCACCTCGGAGGTCATTGCCACCAATGCCCGGAAGCCCATCTTCGGCTACCGCGCCATGATCGGGTCCATCCTCGCGATCGGCTTCCTCAGCTTCATCGTATGGGGCCACCACATGTACCTCACCGGCATGAACCCCTTCCTCGGCAGCGTGTTCGTGTTCACCACCTTGCTGATCGCCATCCCCAGCGCGGTGAAGGTGTTCAATTACCTTACCACGCTCTGGCGCGGCAACATCATCTTCACCCCGGCCATGCTCTTCAGCATCGGACTGGTGGCCACCTTCATCGCCGGAGGTCTCACGGGCATCATCCTGGCCGATAGCGCACTGGACATCAACGTGCACGACACCTACTTCGTGGTTGCACACTTCCACGTGGTGATGGGCATGAGCGCCATCTTCGGGATGTTCGCCGGTGTATATCATTGGTTCCCGCGTCTGTATGGTCGTATGATGAACACCAAACTGGGCTACGCCCACTTCTGGATCACGTTCGTCTGTGCGTTCGGCGTGTTCCTGCCCATGCACTTCGTGGGCATGGCCGGTGCACCTCGTCGCTATTACAGCTTCAGTGAGTTCCCCTACCTGGATGGGGTGACCGATCTGAACGTGTTGATCACCGTCTTCGCCATCATCGGTGGCGTGGCGCAGATCATCTTCACCTACAACTTCTTCTACAGCATCTACCGCGGGCAGAAGAGCGTGCAGAACCCCTGGCGTTCCAATACGCTGGAATGGACCGCACCCGTCGAGCACATGCACGGCAACTGGCCGGGCGCCATCCCGCACGTGCATCGCTGGCCCTACGACTACAGCAAGCCTGGTAAGGCCGAGGACTTCGTACCGCAGAACGTGCCCCTTGAGCACGGCGAGGAAGAGGACCACGGCTAGACCGTGTGACCGATCTGCTTGGAATGTCCGCACCTTTGGGTCGCGGACATTCCGCTTTTCAGGCCCCATGCGTGCGCTCCTGTTGCTTCTCTTGTTGAACCCCCTGGCCTTGAGCGCCCAGCTCCTGGACAGCATCGGCATGTTCCTCCAGGAGCGTCCGCGCCTTACCCTTGGCCTGGATTCGCGTGGCAGTTTCATCAGCAACCAGAACGTGCGCATGCTTGGAGTGAAGGTGGGCCTGGAGCATGGTGGCCGTGTCCGCTACGGGATCGGTTACAGCTGGCTGGGCACCCCAGTGGAGCGCGAGGCCGAAGTGCTGGAGGAGGGCGTTACACGCACCGTGACCACCCGCGTGCGGCTTGGCCTGGTCACTCCCTATTTCAGCTATGCGTTCTACCAGCGCGGTCCGTGGGAGGTGAGCATCCCCGTGCAGGTGGGTATCGGTGGTGGCTCACTGGTGTATGATGACCTCCAAGGGAACACCCGGAAGCTCAAGCAGGCCTTTGTCTTCACCTATGAACCTGCGATGACGGTGCAGTACCGTTTCCTCAAGTATTTCGCCGTGGGCGGTGGCCTTGGTTACCGCCTCGCCTTCACCAACGCAAGCCTGGATGAAAGCCTGAACGCGCCTGTGTACATCATCGGCGTGCGTGTGTTCTTCGGGGAGGTGTACAAGGACCTTCAGGCGCAGGAGGAGTGAGCATGGTCGATCAGCGCAAAGGCCCCGGCCCCCACTACCTTCGCAACCTCCGTTCATGTCCGAGACCTTCGATCCCCGCCGCGAGCAGCGTGCCGCCTCCGACAAGGAGATGGAGCAGGTGCTGCGTCCCCGCCAGTTCGGTGAGTTCGCCGGGCAGAAGGCCGTTACGGACAACCTGAAGGTGTTCGTGCAGGCCGCCAAGCAACGGGGCGAAGCGCTGGACCATGTGTTGCTGCACGGCCCTCCCGGCCTGGGGAAGACCACCCTGGCGAACATCATCGCGCAGGAGATGGGCGTGGGCATCCGCATCACCAGTGGTCCCGTGCTCGACAAGCCCGCCGATCTCGCTGGCCTGCTCACCAACCTGGAGCCGCACGACATCCTCTTCATCGACGAGATCCACCGGCTGACCCCGGTGATCGAGGAATACCTCTATAGTGCGATGGAGGATTACCGCATCGACCTGGTGATCGATTCAGGACCCAATGCGCGCACCGTGCAGATCGCCCTGAACCCGTTCACGTTGGTGGGCGCCACCACGCGCAGCGGCCTGCTCACGGCACCGTTGCGGGCCCGCTTCGGCATCAACAGCCGCCTCGACTACTACGATGCCACCACGCTCAAGGGCATCATCAAGCGCAGCGCCGGCCTGCTGAACATGCCCATCGCCGAGGAGGCCGCTGATGAGATCGCCCGCCGCAGCCGCGGCACACCGCGCATCGCCAACGCGCTGCTCCGCCGCGTGCGTGACTTCGCCCAGATCCAAGGCGACGGTACCATCGACCTGCCCATCGCGCAACATGCCCTGCGAGCGCTGAACGTCGATGCACACGGCCTCGACGAGATGGATAACCGCATCTTGGGCGCCATCATCGACAAGTTCTCCGGGGGCCCTGTGGGCCTTACCACCGTGGCTACGGCGGTAGGAGAGGAGGCCGGCACCATCGAGGAGGTATACGAGCCCTTCCTGATCATGGAAGGCTACCTGCAGCGCACTCCGCGCGGCCGCCAGGCCACGGAGAAGGCCTACCGGCACCTGGGCCGTGTGCCAGCGGTACGGCCGGGCGGCTTGTTCGAGTAGCGCTCCCCTATCTTGGCCCTATGCACAATGCTCGCGAGCGTGCTGCGCGGATAAAGGCCAAGGCCCGCGAGCTTGGTTTCCTGGCCTGTGGAGTGGCGAAGGCCGGTTTCCTGGAGGAGGAAGCTCCCCGATTGGAACAGTGGCTGCGCCAGAAGAAGCACGGCGAGATGGCCTACATGGCCAACCACTTCGATCTGCGCCTGGATCCGAGGAAGGTGGTGGAGGGTGCCAAGAGCGTCATCAGCCTGGCCTACAACTATCATACGCCGACCCGGCAGCTGGACCCAGAGGCGCCGAAGCTCAGCACCTATGCCTACGGCCGGGATTACCACAAGGTGCTGAAGAAGCGGCTCAAGCCCTTGATGGCGTTCATCACCGAGCACTACGGGCAAGTGGCCATGCGTGCCTTTGTGGACAGCGGCCCGGTGCTTGAGAAGGCATGGGCACAGCGCAGTGGTGTGGGCTGGCAGGGCAAGCATACCAACATCATCCGGCAGGGCGCGGGTTCGTTCTTCTTCCTGTGCGAGGTGATCCTCGACCTGGAGCTCGAGGCCGATGCGCCTGCCACCGACCATTGCGGCACCTGTCGACGCTGCATCGATGCCTGTCCCACCGAGGCCATTACACCGTACGGCGTGGATGGCTCCCGTTGCATCAGCTACCTCACCATCGAACTGAAGGACGCCATTCCCCCGGATTTCGCCGGGAGGATGGAAGGTTGGGCCTTCGGTTGCGACATCTGCCAGCAGGTGTGCCCGTGGAACCGCTTCAGCACCCCGCACACCGAGGTGGAGTTCGTTCCAAAAGCGGAACTGGTGGGCTTATCTGCAGGTGAATGGCACGGGATGACCGAAGTGGTCTTCGATCGCCTGTTCGAAGGAAACCCGGTGAAGCGGACGAAGTATGCCGGCCTGCAAAGGAACCTGCGCTTCCTCAGGGAAGAATGAGGTGTATCACGGGATGTGGAAATGGTCCACCGTGAACATGCGGTTCCGTGACCGAACTGCACATTCCTTCGCACCCTCATGTGCACATAGCGCAGAGCGCCTCACGTGCGCATGGTCTTCTGGAACACGTCCAGAATGACCTCTTTGTACTGGTGGCCGAAGGTGGCCAGGCACCACGCCTTGAAGAGCAGCTGATCGCGCTGCCCGAGCCATTTCACGGCCTTGTGAAGTTCCTTTTGAAAGAGGCGAGGGTCGAAGCTCACCTTCTGCAGCACTTGTTTGCTCAGCTCCATCATCTTCCGTCCCTGGTCCATCATCACAGTGAAGATTTAGGCTCGCTTTCGTCACGAAAGCGAGTTTGAAGATAGGTCACATCCTGTCGAAAAGCGAGGGGTGTTCCTTGCAGGTTTTCCACAACCCCTGTTCCTTGGCCGTGAATATAACGCAGGCGGGAAGGGATCGGTGCGCTCCGTGGGCGGAACGGTGGATCAGGGTTGGATCTTCCGTTCCTCGGCCTGCAGGACCTCGTAGTTGTCCGACCGGTACACGTAGGCCACCAGCGAGCATTTGGCCGGCACCAGTACGTTGGCAGGGAGCACATAACTGTGGGTAACGGTCACCGTATCGCCCGCGGCGGCAGAGCCTGTCACCACCGTTTCGCCCCAGGTGCCGTTCACATTGCCCCGGAGGACATGGCGGTGCATGTAGTCCAGGACGTCCGGCGGCGACACGCGGTTGTCGATCTGGGCATCGACCACGCTGTCCTCCAGCAGGTAGATCGTCAGGTTATGATCACCGGTCAGGGCATTCACGGGGACCACCTGAACGGTCATGTTCACGGTGTTGGTGCCGGAGTCGAAGATGATGGTGTCAAAAAGCACCTCCACCTCGGCCGGGGTATTGATGATCTCAGCCGCTGCGCTTCCCCAGTTGCCGTCCCCAACGATGATGCTGTTGTTGAAGACACGACGGCTCACCAGGCCGGCCGGCAGGCTTCCCACGCCGAAGGTGTTCACGTACTCCTCCCCGGCCGTGGTGCGGAAGTCCGTGTCATAGGGTGGTGCATAGGGTTCGGCGAAGGCCGTGGCGTGCACCGAGACGATGATCAGCGCATCGCCGTAAACATCGTGCAGGCCCAAGGCCACGTCCGAGGCCGCCGGGCAGTTGTTGCAGGTGTGCCCGGTGAGGTCCTCCAACAGCACCTTGCGCGCCGGACCATCGGTCCCGGGGCCATCAATGGTATTGGAGTTGTCGGGGAAATCGACATGATCGCAGGAAGCGAGCGTGGCCAAAAGGACCAAGGTGGTGAGCGGAGCGTGTCGCATCGATCAAAAGGTGCTGGTGACCGAGATGGAAAGGCCGTTGGAGGCGGGGACCTGGCGACACACACCGCCTACACAGAAGATACCTGCCCGTTGGCGGCCATAGTTCACGGTGAAGCGATTGCCACCGCGGATGTAGCCCACGGAGCCGATGGGGTAGTGGGTCCGCTTGACCTCCAGTTCCTCACCGTTCTTGTTGAATGTGTCACCGAAGGTCTCGTAGTTGAACTGGTCCAGTGCGGCCACGAACCAATGCGGGCTGAAGGTGAACTCCGCCAGCCCGGTCACCCAGTTGCCCTTGTCCTGGTTGGTGGACAGGTGTTGGGCCTCGAAGCGAACGGAATTGCGTTCGCTGAAGTTGTGCAGTCCTTCCACGATGAACATGTTCGCGTAGATGACAGGCTCCCCGGCTTTGCCCTGCACCACTTCGATGTCGTACACCAGATTTAGGTAGGTCACCGCCAGCTCCCAATTCGCGCTGAGCTTCTTGCGCAGTTCGATGTTGAAGTCCGAGAAATACTGGCGGTCGCCCTGCTTGAAGAAGGCCGTCGTGTAGCCTTGGTAGCTGATCGTGTCATCGGGTATGGCGGTGCTGTCCAGCGACCAGGCCGTGCTGAGGTTCACAGCGAGCTTGGTGCCGTATTTGCCGCCCAGGGGTGTTCCCTTCTTGAACCTGTAGAACACCTCCCCTTGATAGGCCACCTCACCATTGGGTTGAGTTGCATAGGGATACAGGGTGGCGGGCAGGTTGTAGGTGTGTTGCTTGGCCAGTGTAGGCAGGAAGTTGATGTTCAGGTTGAACAGGTTCTGCGTGGCGCGGTCGCTCTGGTACACCATGTTGTCGAAGGCGTGCGCGCCGGCGCTGATGCCCAGGCCTTTGGTGCTGTAGGTGGCGTTCACCAACAGGGCCTGGCCGGGCTTGTAGATGAACTGGTTGCTTTTGTTGGGGTCGTTGATCTTGTAGGCGTACTCGGTGTAGAGGTTCCAGTGCGCGTTGGTGTAGTTGGCCCGCGCGGCCCAGGTGCCCACGTTCTCCGGAAGCTCACGCAGCGGATCCTTGTCCTCCTGGAACTTGCTGACGAAACTGCCACCCAACACCAGGTTGCGACCCTTCTCCAACCACGTGGGGAAGGCCTTGGGCAGGAATTCCGTGAGCGAGACCTCTACATCGCCAGCGCGCACGATGCCCACCCCTTTGGTCTGGCCATCCTCGAAGCCGAAACGCTGTCTACCCACCAGGCCTTTCAGGTAGATGCCTTCATGGGGCTTGAATTTCACACGCACCCCGTCCATGGCATTATCCACGCCGAGGTAGCGCTCCTCGTAGCTCCGGAAGGCAAGTCCTTGCCCGAACTGTTCAAAGAAATTGCCTACTGTGATGTCGAGGTCATCGATGCTGTAACTGGCGAAGCGGTAGCCGATGCCGGAGCCATTGTAGGGTTCACCGGCAGGGTAGCCGATCAGCGAAGGCTCGTACGTCTCGAATCGTATGCCCGCCCTGAAATTGCCTTGGCTGTATTGGATGTTGCCCCAGGCATTGATGCCCATCTTCTCATCCGGCACCAACGCGCCAATGAGGCTGTCCGTGTTGTAGTACTGTGCGTCGGTGCTGAAGTTGCCATGCACCTGCGGTACTTCTGGACCCGACGGGGGAGGTGGGGTCCCGGTGCTGTCAGGCGCCTGCGCCAGAGCGGCCTGGAAGACCAGCAGCAACGCACTGAGCGCGATCAGGCGCCATGCGCCGGTTCCGGTTCCGTTCATTCGTTCTTGATCACTTGCCTGCGGCCTTCTTCACCTGTTCGTACAGGTCGTTCTCGTCGCCGGGCTCGTAGTTGTTGTGCTGCCATACGATGTTCCCCTTCCCATCGATGAGGAAGGTGTGCGGAACGTTGTTCACGTTCAGCCCCCGCTTCAGGTCACCGTTGGGGTCGAGGACGATCTCATAATCCCAATCCTGGCCGTTCACATAGGGCGCCACACGGTTCATGGTGCGGGCGTCGTCGATGCTCACGGCGATCAGCTTCACGCCCGTCTCCTTCTGCCAATCCGGGTATTTCTCGGCAATGGCGGCAAGCTCTCGTTTGCAGGGGGCGCACCAGGTGGCCCAGAAGTTCACGATGATGGGCTTGCCGCCGTTGTTCCAGGAGCTGGTGCTCACCTTCTTCCCTTCCATGGTCTGGACGGTAACGATGGGCATCTTGCCTTGGGCATTGAGGA
Source organism: Flavobacteriales bacterium (assembly GCA_044346705.1). Classification (GTDB taxonomy): domain Bacteria; phylum Bacteroidota; class Bacteroidia; order Flavobacteriales_F; family PHOS-HE28; genus PHOS-HE28. The sequence continues at coordinate 33,675 of JBIIYP010000010.1, read as the reverse complement.
ACAGGGGCAGTGCAATAGCGAGGGTGGCGATGAGGTGTTTCATGGGGTTCAAGGGCCAATGGAAAGGCCGGCGATCGAAGTGCAAGTATCGCACCAGATCGCCGGCCGTCCCTTATCGGTTCACACGAAAGCTTAGCGGGTCAGCGTGATCTTGCGGGTGGCCTTCAGGTCACCGCTCTGCATCACGAAGTAGTACACGCCGTTCTGCAGTGCGCTCATGTCGAGCGTGGTGTTCTGCGTGCCGTTGCCATAGACGCGGCTGGTGCTCATCACCTCCTGGCCAAGCACGTTCATCACGCGGATGGTGGTCTGTTCGTTGCCGTTCAACTTGAAGGCGACGTTCACTAGGCCGTTGGTGGGGTTCGGGTACAGGCTCAGGCTGTTGTCGAGGCTGTTCTCGATCACGCCAACGGCGTCATTGGCCATGGAAGCCTCGCCAACGCAGGCGAACTCGATGTCCACAACGATCTGGCTGTTGGAGTTCCGAACGCGGAAGTAGCCGCTGCCGATGAGGCCATCACCGTATGAATCAAAGGCCTCCACCTTGTAGCAACCGAGCTGGCTGAGGTCGATCTGCTCGGTGAACGTGGCGTTGTTCGCGTAGGATCCAGCACCGGCCGCAGGCGTGGTGCCCGAGCAGTTGGCGTTCTCGTTCACCACCGTGGTGTTACCGCCATCGGCGATCTCCACACCGTTGGGGTCGAGCATGCGCCAGGAGAACTCGGAACCGTAACCGTCCATCTTGCCTTCCACCGTCACGCTCCAGCTAACCGGCTGTGCGCTGGTGTAGGTGATGTCCTCGCTCTGGGCCACGTTGTTCTGGTCGGCCTGTCCGTTGGGGCTGCTCACCTCCATCTGATACTGGGTGAAGCCCGTGATGGTCTGGGGGTTGAAGTTGGCCGTGGCATAACCGCCGGCGGCCAGGCTGCCCGTCCAGTTCAGGGTCTGGATGGTGGCACCGTTCTGCTTCAGCTTCAGGGTGGCGCTGGTCACAGCGGTGGTGCCCTGGTTGAAGATCACGGTGCTGGGGGTCACCTGGTCACCGGGGCAGGCCTCGCCGCCTTCCGTCTGCATCAGGGTCACGTCAAGCGCCGCGTTCTGGAAGGGAGCGGGGCAGTCCGTGCGCCAGGTGTTGAAGAAGGGCCAGAAGTTCTGGCGGTCCACTTCCACGCCAGCGCCGTTGTTGGTGCCGGGGCAGTGCATGAACAGGGTGGGGTAGGCGGTGATGTTGTACAGGTTGGCCAGTACGTTGCCTTCGCCGTTGGGGCCGATGAGGGGATACTCCGCACCATCCGTCCAATCACCCTGTGAACCGCTGGCGCCTTGAAGCAGCGCGATGGAGCTCGCGGCATCGCCGTCCACCCATACGATCACCAGGTCATTGGTGCCGCCCGGTCCGAAGTCGTGGTACAATTGTTCCATGATGCCGCTGGTGTGCCACGACCAGCAGGGTGGGCACCAGTGTGCGCTGATGTCCACCAGCACGGTCTTGCCCTGGCTCAGGTAAGTCTGCATGCTGATGGTGCTGCCGTCGATGGCCGTGGCCGTCCAGTTCTGGTTCTGGGCGCTGGCCGCCAAGGCTAACGACAAGCTCAAGCCGAGGAGTATAGGCTTCTTCATTTGTCTTTTCGGTTGTTTGGTTTCTGAGGTTGAACTTCCTTGCACCGGTCGAGGTGGCGTACGACAGAATACGTTTCGCAGGACCTGATGCCGAAGCTAGATGTTCCCTAAAGCATGGCAAGCGACCGATCGGTCGTTCCCTTGGGATCCTATCCGTCCGCGTCATTTATGCTGTGATGGGTGGGAGTATGGCTTTAGTAGGCCCCCCTCCTTACCTTTGCCGTTGCACGGCTGACCCCGCTTTAGTAAATAGGACCCATTCCCATGAGAACACCCATCACCCTTCTCACCGTTGCCTTCGCATTCACGGCCTTCGCACAGTCGCCCGCGTTGGTGACCCTTCGTGACGCGGATGACAATGTGGTCAACGGCTCCACCGTGATCCTCTACGGGAACCCATCCACCGTGTTGATCGAAGAGGAGCTGACCACCGAACTGAACGGCCCTGTGGCGAAGATCATCAATGTGCGCCGTCACGAATTGAACGTGGTGACCGGTTCCAAGAACTATTTCTGCTGGGGCCTGTGCTACCTGCCCCGACTCGCCGGCAGTACACCGACCTGGGTGAGCGGGGATCCATTAGCGATGGCACCGCAACAGGTCCTGAGTAATTTCAAGGCCTACTACCGCCCCGAAGGCACCTCGGATTACGCATGCTTCCAGTATGTGTGGTATGATGAGGCCAACCCCAACGACAGCAGCTGGGTGAACATCTGTTTCGACACACAGACCTTCACCTCCGTGCAGGAGGTCGCCGCTTCCGCATCGATCAACGCCTACCCCAATCCGGTGGTCGGCGGGGACGTGACCTTCACCTACGATGCGGCATCCGTGAACGGCAGCGTGCAATTGGTATTGTTCAATGCGCTTGGTGAGCGCAGCTTGGTGCGGTCCCTCACGAACGCCAATGGCCGTGCGACGGTGCCTACCAGTGGCCTTGTTCCCGGCGTGTGGTTCGCCGCGCTGGAGCAGAACGGCCGCATGATCGCCACACAACGCCTGGTGGTCGGTCGCTGATCTTGATCTTCTATCGGAACAAGCCGGTCAGGATATTCCCTGGCCGGCTTTTCCTTTTCCGGGAGGGAACCGCCTCCGGAAGTGGCGGGTATCCCGTTGGATCGGATAGCTTCGCTGTACCGGCTTTCCAACGCCGATCCCCGAACCTTTTGACCATGAAGTTGATCCTAACGCTGACCACCTCGCTCCTGGCCACCACGCTGCTTGCACAATCCACGGACGTGGTGACCCTGCGTGATGCGAACAGCAGCGTGGTCAACGGCACCACCCTTGTGGTGTATGGAAGCCCGGTGGATAACATATTGGAACAGAGCCTTACGGCCGAGCTGAGCGGTACGGTAGCGCGAACGGTCAACATGCGTCGCCACGAGATGAACGAAGTGCCCGGCTCCAAGAATTACTTTGCGTGGGGGGGAAATATGTTCCCTCCGATCCTCTCGGGCGCCCAACCCACTTGGGTTTGCTACGACCCGCTGCTGATGGCGCCGCAAGGGATCAGCTACATGTCCGCCTATTATCGCCCCCAGAGCACAACGGACATCTGTTGTTTCCAGTTCGTTTGGTATGACGTGAACTCTCCCAACGATAGCAGCTGGGTGAACATCTGCTTCGACACCCAGACCTTCACGAGTGTGCAGGAGGTGGCTGCTTCGGCTTCGATCGGTGCCTATCCCAACCCGGTGGCAGGCGTGGAGGTGACCTTCACCTACGATGCAGCGACCGTGACCGGCAGCGTGCAGTTGGTGCTTTTCAATGCGCTCGGTGAGCGCAGCTTGGTGCGGTCCCTCACGAACGACAATGGCCGTGCGACGGTGCCTACCAGCGGCCTGGTTCCAGGGGTGTGGTTCGCAGCTTTGGAGCAGAACGGCCGCATGATCGCCACACAGCGCCTGGTGGTCGGTCGCTAGCTATAGGTGTCCCGAAGGAACTGAGCCAGCTTGGGCACGCCCAGGCCGGCCTTGTCCTTCCAGTGGTTGAAGCGAGCGCCGGGGAGGCTCACCTCGCCAGGGTCGACCAGGTGGACCGGACAACCTGGGGGTGCATGATGCACGAGTCCCGCGGCGGGGTAAACCTGCAAGGAGGAGCCCACCACCACCAAAACGTCGGACCGTTCGACCAGGGAAGCGGCTATCGGCAGCATGGGCACCTCCTCGCCGAACCACACGATGTGGGGGCGAAGCTGGGAACCCTTCGGACAGCGATCGCCCAGCGCCAGGGACGGGCCGTTGATCGGGACCACCAGGGAGGGGTCGGCGGTGCTCCGTGCCTTCAGGATCTCCCCATGCAGGTGCAGCACCCGGGTGCTTCCGGCCCTTTCGTGGAGGTCGTCGATGTTCTGGGTGATCACCTGCACCTCGTATCGGTCCTCGAGGCCGGCGATGGCCTTGTGCGCGGCGTTGGGTGCGGCCTTGAGCACCTGGGCGCGGCGCAGGTCGTAGAAGTGCAGGACCAGGGCCGGGTCGCGGGCAAAGGCTTGGGGAGTGGCCACCTCCTCGATGCGGTATTCCTCCCACAGCCCGTCACTGTCGCGGAAGGTGCGGATGCCGCTCTCGGCGCTCACTCCGGCCCCGGTGAAGAAGGTGATGCGTGTTCCGGCCATGGCCCAAAGCTGGTCATCCACACGGTTCCGCGCTTCACCATCTTGGATAGGTGCCGTTCTTAATGGGTTTTTTATCTTGCGCACCCTTTCAAACCCCGCGCCGCATAGCATATTCTCTACTCGCCCTCCCCTGGACCTGACCGGAGGGGCCCATGATGATCGAAAGTCTGCGCGGTGAGCTCATTGAGAAGGCGCTGGACCATGCCGTGGTGGAATGCCATGGCGTGGGCTACTTGGTGCATATCTCTGCCAACACCTTCGGCGAGCTGCCGGGGCGTGGTGCATGCCGCCTGTTCATCCACTACACCGTCAGCGTGGATGTGCGCAGCGGGTCCAGCGACCACCGGCTGTTCGGTTTCCTGGACCAGGAGGAGCGCCACCTGTTCCGCCAGTTGATCGAAGTGCAGGGGGTGAGCGCCACCATCGGGATGTCCATTCTTGGTGCCTTGCGTGGCGACCAGCTGCGGTCTGCGGTGTTGAACGGGGATGAAGGCGCGCTGAAACGGATCAAGGGCATAGGTCCGAAGCTGGCACAACGGATCATGGCCGAACTGGGCGGCAAGCTGGCGAACGAGCCCGTCGACCGCATGGCGGCCCGAGGTTCCGTAGGCAATACCCTCAAGGCCGAGGCGTTATCGGCACTGGTCTCCCTCGGTCTCGACCGGGTGAAGGCCGAACGTACCCTGCAAGGTATCCTGAACGAACGGAAAGCGGACCCACCCGAATTGGAGGAACTCATCCGACTGACGCTGAAGAACCTTTGAGGATGGGCATAGCGCGACCGATGACGGAACGATCCGTTGGGCCTTTCCTTGGCCTGCTGCTGAGGCTCTTCGCCCTGGCGGTCGTCGTGCTGTTGCTGGATGTGGGCCAGGTGGATGGAGCGGAGTTCGAAACCCTGTTCCTGCAGCAGGTCGACTCCCCCCTCATCAACCTGCCTTACCCCATCATCGATCCGCCAGCCGGTGGCGATCAGAACACCGGCACCATCGACCTCCAGAACCCGGCGAACATCGAGAACAACGTGGTGTACGACCCGGTCACCGGCCAGTACATCATGCAGAGCACCGTGGGCGCCGACGGCTTCGACTACCGGCCGCCCATGAGCATGACGCTGGAGGAATACCTGAACTACGACATGGAGCGTAGCATGGAGACCTACTGGCTGGACAAGAAGGACCAGGACAGTGAGCGGGCCACCGAGGGCCTGGTACCCACGCTCAAGGTGCGCAGCAAAGCCTTCGACCGCATCTTCGGCGGTGACCAGATCGAGATCCGGCCCAACGGTTCGGCGGAGGTCACCTTCGGCCTCAACATCAGCAAGACCGAGAACCCGCGGATCCCGATCGAGCAGCGGAAGATCACCACCTTCAACTTCGACCAGCGGATCCAGTTGAACCTCGTGGGCAACATCGGCGACAAGCTGAAGATCAACACCAACTACAACACCGAGGCCACCTTCGATTTCGAGAACCAGGTGAAGCTGGACTACACCGGCCACGAGGACGAGATCATCCAGAAGCTCGAGGCCGGTAACGTGAGCCTGCCCCTCCAAGGCCAGCTCATCCAGGGGAGCCAGAGCCTCTTCGGCCTCAAGACCCAGCTGCGCTTCGGCCGCCTTACCGCCACCGCCATCTGGAGCCAGGAGAAAGGGCAGCGGCGCAACGTGCAGGTCGCCGGCGGTGCCCAGACCACCAACTACGACATCAAGGCGGACGAATACGAGGCCAACAAGTACTACTTCCTCAGCCACTACTTCCGCGACCAGTACGAGCAGGCGCTGAACTCACTGCCCACCGTGAACAGTGGCGTGCAGGTGACCCGCGTGGAGGTGTGGGTCACCAACACCCGGTTCGATTTCGAGCAGAACCGCAACGTGGTGGCCTTCACCGATCTGGGTGAGGACGCGAGCGCGGCCAGTGTGGCGGCCAACAAGGTCAGTGGCGATATCACCCTGGTGGATGGTGCCGGTGTGCTTCCCGGCAATGCGGCCAACACGCAGTACCAGGTGATGAGCTCGAGCGCCGGCGTGCGTGGGTTCACCAGCTCCACGGCCACCCTGCAGAACCTGGGTTACGTGGCCGCCAGGCATTATGAGAAGCTCGAGAGCGCGCGGCTGCTCGGTCCCAATGAGTACACCATCAACCAGCGGTTGGGCTTCATCGGCCTGAACCAGAACCTCAACAACGATGAAGTACTGGCCGTGGCGTTCCAGTACACCCTGAACGGGCAGACCTATCAGGTGGGTGAGTTCAGCACCGACGGGATCGAGCCGCCCAACGCCCTCATCCTGCGCTTGCTGAAACCCACCATCACCAACCCGCGCATTCCGCTCTGGGACCTGATGATGAAGAACGTCTATTCCCTGGGCGCCTTCCAGGTGAACCAGGAGAACTTCCGACTGGATCTGCTCTACAACAACCCCACCACCGGGGTGGACATCAACTACGTGCCCCGGTCGCCGGTGGACCAGATCCCCTTGATCCAGACCCTTGGACTGGACCGCCTCGATCCGCAGAACGCGCCCAACCCCGATGGCTGGTTCGACTTCCTGGACCAGGCCGCCACCCTGGGGGGTACCATCAACACCCAGAACGGCCGCATCTTCTTCCCGGTGCTGGAACCTTTTGGCAGTTACCTGGACCGACGGCTCCAGCAGGACCCCTCCAACACGCCGGCGATCCGGAGCAACATTGTGTTCCAGGTGCTCTACGACAGCACCAAGACCGCGGCCCAGAACCAGCCCGAGCTCAACCGCTTCAAACTGAAGGGCAGTTACCGCAGTGCGAGCAGCGATGTGATCAGCCTCAACTCGGTGAACATCCCCCAAGGGTCCGTAAGTGTGACCGCCGGTGGTGTCAGGCTGGTGGAGAACCAGGATTACACCGTGGACTACAACCTGGGCCGCGTGAAGATCCTGAACCAGGGCATCCTGGAGAGCGGCACGCCCATCAACATCTCCCTGGAGAGCAACTCGCTGTTCAGCATCCAGACCAAGACCCTGGCCGGCGCGCGGTTCGACTACCGGGTGAACAAGGACATCACCCTGGGAGGAACGGTGATGAACCTCTACGAACGCCCCCTCACACAAAAGGTGAACGTCGGCGATGAGCCCATCAGCAATACCGTGCTGGGCATCGATGGCACGTGGAAGACCGAGAGCAACTTCGTTACGGACCTGGTGGACAAGCTGCCCTTCTTCGCCACCAAGCAGGCCAGTGCGGTGGATGGTGCCATGGAGGCCGCCTACCTGATCCCCGGCCACAGCAACGCCATCGGCAATGCGGGCACCAGCTACATCGACGACTTCGAAGGCAGTGTGAACACCATCGATATGCGGCAGCAGAGCCTCTGGTTCCACGCCGCCACACCCCAGGGACAGACGGCGGACCTTTTCCCCGAGGGTGAGTTCATCGATGACCTGCGCACCGGGTTCCGCCGCGCCATGCTCGCATGGTACGTCGTCGATCCGCTTTTCTTCCGCGACAACGACCTGAAACCGGCCAACATCACTGCGGACATCCAAAGCGACAACCGCATGCGGGAGGTCCTCGAGCAGGAGGTGTTCCCGAACCGCCAGCTCGCCGCGGGCACACCTCCCAACATTCCCGTGCTGGACCTGGCCTATTATCCGGATGAGCGCGGCCCGTACAACTACGACACGGACCAGGCACGCCTCAACCCTGACGGCACCTTCAACGACCCTGAGAACAACTGGGCCGGCATCACACGCCGCATCAATACCACCGACTTCGAGGCCAGCAACATCGAGACCATCCAGTTCTGGATGATGGACCCCTTCAACGGTCAGTTCGCGAGCAACAGCAACGGTGAACCCGCCAGCAACGTGGATAGCGAGAACTGGACCGGCGGTGACCTGTACATCAACCTGGGGAACATCAGCGAGGACATCATGCGCGACAGCCGCAAGTTCTTCGAGAACGGCCTGCCCAAGGACCTCAATGATGCCGCCCTGCTAACGGCCAACACCGACTGGGGCGTGGTGCCCATCACCCAGAGCGTGGTGAACGCCTTCGCCATCACCGACAACCAGAGCAACAAGTTCCAGGACGTCGGTCTCGATGGCCTCAGCAGCACCCAGCCGGACATTGATGGTCGCACCGAGCAGAACGTGTACGATGCCTACCTCGCGGACATCCAGCCCGTGCTGTCCACGGCTGCCTATCAGGCGGTGTTGGAGGATCCCAGCGCGGACAACTACCGCTTCTTCCGGGGCACCTTCGCGGACCAGAACGACCTGGACATCCTGGAGCGCTATAAACTCTTCAATGGCACGGAGGGCAACAGTGTCACCGATGAGGATTCCCCGGAGGATTTCCCCACGCAGAGCACCACGCTGCCCAACACGGAGGACATCAATCAGGACCAGAACCTGGCGGAGAGCGAGAGCTACTTCCAGTACAAGGTCTCGCTGAAGCCGCAGGACATGGTGATCGGCCGGAACTTCATCACCGACCGCGTGCTCGGAACGGCCAACACACCGACCGGACCGAAGCAGGTGTACTGGTACCAGTTCAAGATCCCCATCCGGCAGCCGGAGAAGGTGGTGAACGGCATCCAGGACTTCCGCAGCATCCGGTTCATGCGCCTCTTCGTGCAGGGCTTCTCGCAGCCTGCCGTGATGCGCTTTGCGCGGTTGGAGTTCATCCGGGGCGAGTGGCGCAAGTACAACTTCAGCCTGGAGACCCCGGGAGAGACCCTTGGTGGTGACCCGGACCAGACCACCTTCAGCGTGGCCGCGGTGAACATCGAGGAGAACGGCCGGCGGGTGCCGGTGAACTACGTGCTGCCGCCGGGCATCAACAAAGAGGTGGACGTGGCCAGCGCGAACCTGCGCAACCTGAACGAGCAGAGCCTGCAGCTGAAGACCTGCGGCCTGCGCGATGGCGATGCCCGGGCCGCCTTCCGGAACGTGCAGTTCGACATCCGCTCCTACAAGAAGATGCAGATGTACATCCACGCGGAGACCAGCGACCCGAACGACCCGATCGTGTTCGGCGATGTGAGCGTGTTCATCCGCCTGGGCAACGATTACGAGAACAACTATTACGAGTACGAGGTGCCCGTGGTACCCTCGGTCTTCTTCAACAACGACCCCTTCAATGTGTGGCCCGAGGCGAACAACATGATCATCGAGTTCGCCAAGCTCAACGATGCCAAGATCGCCCGGGACCAGGCCGGATGGCCCGTGAACGAGCGCTACCAGCAGCCCGACGGCGACCGCCGCGTGTTCGTGAAGGGCAACCCCAACCTCAGCCAGATGCGGACGATCATGATCGGCATCCGCAACCCGAAGAAGGATGGCAATGAGGCGAACCCCTGGGCCAGCGATAACGCGGCGTTGCAATGCGCCGAGGTGTGGGTGAACGAGCTGCGCCTCACCGACTTCGACCAGCGCGGTGGCTGGGCGGCATTGGCCCGGTTCAACACCCAGCTCGCCGACCTCGGCAACCTCAGCGTGGCCGGCAACTACAGCACCCCGTTCTGGGGCAGCATCGACAAACGCGTGAGCGAGCGCCAGCGCGATACCCGCTACGGTGTGGACGTGAGCGCCAACCTGGAGCTGGGCAAGTTCCTGCCCGAGAGCAGCGGGGTGAAGGTGCCCATGTACGTCGGCTTCAGCGAGCAGATCATCAATCCGCAGTTCGACCCCTTGAGCCCCGATATCGAATGGAACGATGCCACGCGGGCGCTCACCAAGGAGGAACGGAAGCAGAAACTGAAGGAAAGCCAGACCTACACGCGAAGGCGAAGCATCAACTTCACCAATGTGCACAAGGAACGCACCCAGGGCAAGGAAGAGCGTCCGTGGGACGTGGAGAACCTGGCCGTGAGCTATTCCTACGGCGACCAGGAGTACCACGATGTGAACACGCAGTACGAGAACACGCGCCTCTACCGTGGAAGTCTTGCCTGGCAGCACAACCCCAAACCGATCGCGGTGAAGCCGTTCGAGGGCATCGGGTTCATCGGCAAGAGCAAGTGGTTGAAGCTGATCAAGGACTTCAACTTCAACGTGGGATTCAAGCAGCTCACCTTCCGCACAAGCATCGACCGCTCCTATCAGGAACGGCTGGTGCGTCCCAACCCGGACATCGTCTCCCTGCCTCCCACCCCCACCTACACCAAGAATTTCAACTGGCTGAGCCAATGGGGCTTCCGCTACGAGCTCACCAAGAGCCTCAAGCTCGACTTCTCCGCCAACAACGGGGCCATCATCGGTGAACCCCCCGGCCAGGTGAACGCCAAGTCCGCCAGTTACGACCAGTGGAAGGATAGCGTGCTCACCAGCGTGAAGGAGTGGGGCGAGACCACGCATTACGACCACACGGTGAACCTCACCTACCAGCTGCCCTTCGACAAGCTCCCGATCACGGACTGGATCAACTCCAACCTCACCTACGGCGCGGGTTACCAGTGGGACCGTTCACCCCTGCAGCAGGATTCCATCGGCAACGTCATCCAGAACTCACGGAACATCAGCCTCAACGGGCAGTTGAACTTCGTGAGCCTGTACAACAAGATCCCCTACCTGAAGAAGATCAACGACAAGGCCAAGGGCAAGGGCGGCAAAGGCAAGCCCAAGGAGACGGCCAAGCCGAAGGAAGGGGAGGCGGACAAGGACAAAGGCAAGGATGCCAAGTCACCCGATGGGGCCAAGATCGATCCGCTCGAGGGCCTGGCCCGTGTGTTGATGACGATACGGACCGGCACCGTCACCTACAGCCAGACCAGCGGCATGTTGTTGCCCGGTTACAGCCGTGGCACCAATGTGCTGGGCATGGACCCCGGCTTCGACGCACCGGGCTTTGGGTTCATCCTGGGCCAGCAGAACACGAACCTGAGCGGTGACATCGTTCGCGACTTCGCCACCGAGGCCTCACGCAAGGATTGGCTGGTGCGCAACGGCAGCATATTCACGCCCTACACCAATACCCGCACCGAGACCTTCAATGGCCGCCTGAGCCTGGAGCCGTTCAAGGGCTTCCGCGTGGAACTGTTCGCCAACCGGACCATCAGCGAGAACTACCGCTCCTTCTACCGCTGGGATACCCTGGACGTATGGCGCAATGACAGCCCGGAGGAGTTCGGCAGTTTCAGCGTGAGCATGATCACCTGGGGGACCTCCTTCTCCAAGGATGACGACAACTTCGTGAACCCCGTGTTCCAGCAGTTGCTGGACAACAGGGCCATCATCAGCCGTCGCCTGGGGATCACCGACCCCAACTCCAGCCTGCCCGAGGACAGCCTCTACTATGCCGGTTACAGCGGCACCAACCAGGACGTGGTCATCCCCGCGTTCATCGCCGCTTATACGGGGGGCGACGCCGAGAAAGTGACGCTCGATCCCTTCAAGCTGTTGCCGTTGCCCAACTGGGACATCACCTACGATGGCCTGACCAAGCTCGCGGCCTTCAAGAAGCTCTTCCGCACGTTCACGCTGAACCACAGCTACCGGTCCACCTTCGCCATCGGGAACTTCCAGACCAACATGCTGTACAACCCCGATTCCTCGTTGACGGACGCGGGGGGCAACTTCATCCCGAAGCGGACCATCAGCGTGGTCACCATCACCGAACAGATGCGCCCGCTGCTGAACTTCGATGCCACCCTGCAGAACAGCCTGCTGGCCAAGTTCGAGTACAACCGCGACCGCAGCCTGAGCATGAGCCTCACCAACTACCAGATCACCGAGGTGCGCGGCCAGGAGTTCGTGATCGGCAGCGGCTACCGCCTCAAGGGCGTGAAGTTCCCGTTCGAGATCGGCGGCAAAACCCCCAAGAGCGACCTGAACCTGCGGGTGGACCTCAGCTGGAGGCTCAACAGTACGGTGATCCGCAAGATGCAGGAGGGCCAGAACCAGGTGACCGCCGGGCAGGATATCATCTCCATCAAGACCAGCGCCGACTATGTGATCGACCAGCGCCTCAACGTGCGGGCCTTCTATGAGCGGGTGATCAACAACCCCGTGATCAGCACCAGCTTCCCCAGCGCCAACACCAACCTGGGCGTCAGCCTGCGCTTCACCCTGGCCCAGTGATGCTCGGGTGAACGGGGATCGGCTATTTTCGCCACATCAAGCAACCAGCTACCCGACCATGAACTTCCCTGCTGAACTGAAGTACACGAAAGACCACGAGTGGATCCGCGTTGAAGGCGGTGAGGCCGTGGTGGGCATCACGGAGTTCGCCCAGGGCGAGCTTGGCGACATCGTGTTCGTGGACATCAATACCGTGGGACAGAGCGTGGACAAGGAGGCCGTGTTCGGGACCGTGGAGGCGGTGAAGACCGTGAGCGACCTGTTCATGCCCCTGAGCGGTACCGTGCTGGCCGTGAACGATGGTCTTGCCGATGACCCTGCAGCGGTGAACAAGGATCCCTATGGTGCCGGCTGGATGGTGCGCATTAAGCTCGCCGATCCCGCTGAGGCGGCCGAGCTGCTGACCGCCGACCAGTACACGGCGCTGATCGGTCACTGATCCCTTCCGTGATGCTGCGGTCCTTCCGCTGGGCGCTCCTGTGGGCGCTGTGCATCCTTGTGCTCTGCCTTATTCCCGGCCGTTCGCTACCCAGCTGGAACTGGTTCGATCTGCTGAGTCTGGACAAGCTGGTGCATGCCGGCATGTTCGGCACGCTTACGTTGTTGCTCGCCGGTGCGTTCGTGAAACGCGGATCGCCCGTGTCCTTTCTTCCCCTGGCCGTGGGCATCAGTGCGGCCTACGGTGTGGGCACCGAGTTCATGCAAGGCCTGGAGGCCTTGGGGCGTCGTACCGACCTCAATGACATGATCGCGAACAGCGTGGGGGCCATCGCAGGGGCGTGGTTCTGCGGCGTGCGTATCCGCAAGGGGAAGGCCTTCCTGCCAGTGTTCCTGCGCTGATCACACGATCATCCCCGCCGCCACTGTCTCGTTGGTGCCTTCATCAATGAGGATGATGCTGCCCGTATAGCGGTTGCGCTGGTACTTGTCAAAATGCAGCGGCACGGTGGTGCGCAGGTGCACGCGCCCGATGTCGTTCATGCGGATCGTGGGGTCGCCGTCCGCCTTGCGCAGGGTGCTGATGTCCATGCGGTACTTCACCTCCTTGATCATGCACCGGGCATCGCGGCTGGTGTGCTTGATGGCGTACTTGCCACCTGGGGCAAGCGGGCGCTCGTTGAACCAGCACAGCATCACATCGATGTCCTGTGAGCTTTCCGGTAGGTTGTTCGCACCCACGATCATGTCGCCGCGGCTGATGTCGATCTCGTCGGCCAGCGTCATCACCACGCTCTGCGGGGCGAAGGCCTCGTCCACGGCGCGATCGCCCAGGTGGATGCTCTTGATCGTGCTCTGGAATCCGCTGGGCAGCACCTGTACGGCATCGCCAGTGCGGAACACGCCGCCCTGCACGCGCCCCGAGAAGCCGCGGTAGTCATGGTGTTCCTCGGTCATCGGGCGCACCACGTATTGCACGGGGAAGCGGCGGTCGATGTGGTTGAGGTCTCCGGCGATGTGGACGTTCTCCAGCAGGTACATGAGCGTGGGGCCCTGGTACCACGGCATGCGCTCGCTGCGGTCCACCACGTTGTCGCCCTTCAGCGCGCTGATGGGGACGTAGCGGATGTCGCGCACTTCAAGCTTGCTGCTGAAGTCCTCGAGCTCCTTCTGGATGCGGGTGAAGACGGCCTCGTCGTAGTCCACCAGGTCCATCTTGTTGATGCAGAACACCACGTGCGGGATGCCGAGCAGTGACGCGATGAAGCTGTGGCGACAGGTCTGCTCCAGGATGCCCTTGCGCGCGTCCACGAGGATGATGGCCAGGTTCGCGGTGCTCGCGCCGGTGACCATGTTGCGCGTGTACTGGATGTGCCCCGGCGTATCGGCGATGATGAACTTCCGCTTCGGCGTGGCGAAGTAGCGGTAGGCCACGTCGATGGTGATGCCCTGTTCGCGTTCGGCACGAAGTCCATCCGTGAGCAGCGAGAGGTCCACTTCACCCGTTCCGCGCTTGGAGCTGGCCTTCTCCATTGCCTCCATCTGGTCGTCGAAGATGGCCTTGCTGTCGTAGAGCAGTCGCCCGATCAATGTGCTCTTACCGTCGTCCACGCTGCCCGCCGTGGTGAAGCGGAGCAGGTCCATGTCGAGGTAGCCGTGGGTCGTTGGGGCGGGAAATTTCCCGCCCTTACCATTGTTGTCCATCAGAAGTATCCCTCTTTTTTCCTGTCCTCCATCGCGGCTTCGCTGCGCTTGTCATCCATGCGCGATCCGCGTTCGGTCACGCGTGATGAAGCGACCTCTTCAATGATCTCCTCCAAGGTGCTCGCCGGTGAATCCACCGCGCCGGTGCAGCTCATGTCGCCGATGGTGCGGAAACGCACGCGCATCTGGCGAGGCTTTTCCTCGGGCTTCAGGCGCATGAAGGAACTGTTCGCGTAGATCACGCCGTCGCGATCGAACACTTCGCGCTCGTGGCTGAAGTAGATGCTCGGGATGGGGATCTTCTCCAGCAGGATGTACTGCCACACGTCCATCTCTGTCCAGTTGCTGATGGGGAAGGCGCGGAAGTGCTCACCCGGACGCTTCTTGCCGTTGTACAGGTTCCACAGCTCGGGCCGCTGGTTCTTCGGATCCCACTGGCCGAACTCGTCGCGGTGGCTGAACACGCGTTCCTTGGCGCGGGCCTTCTCCTCATCGCGCCGGCCACCACCGATGGCGCAGTCGATCTTGTACTTCTCGATGCTGTCCAGCAAGGTCACCGTCTGCAGCTTGTTGCGGCTGGCGTAGTAGCCCGTTTCCTCCTGCACGCGGCCCGTGTCGATGCTCTCCTGCACGCTGCCCACGATCAGCTTCGCGCCATGCTCCTTCACGAGGTCGTCGCGGAAGGTCATCGTCTCGGCGAAGTTGTGGCCGGTGTCCACGTGCACGAGCGGGAAGGGCACCTTGGCCGGGAAGAAGGCCTTGCGGGCCAGGTGGAAGCACACGATGCTGTCCTTGCCACCGCTGAAGAGCAGCGCGGGGTTCTCGAACTGCGCGGCGACCTCGCGCAGGATGTGCATGCTCTCGCTCTCGAGCTCTTTCAGGTGCGTCAGTCGGTACGAATGCATGGGGTCAGATTAAACCGCAGAGGGCACAGAGGACGCAGAGAAATGCACAGGCAGCGCTGACAGGATCATGTCATTGGCATACGATAGCTGTTCTGCGGTCGACTGCATGTCAGGCTCTCTTGATGCGCGGCAGGATGAAGTTCAGGAGTTCGATGGTGCTGGCATCCTCGCTCAGCCCGGCGGTGGCGATGCGCAGGGCGGGGGCGGTGGGTGGCTCGAAGGGGGCGCTGATGCCCGTGAAGTCCTTCACCTCGCCGGCGCGGGCCTTGGCGTAAAGCCCCTTCACATCGCGCGCTTCGCAGACCTCCAGCGGGGTGTCCACGAAGACCTCCAGGAAGTCGTCCGTGCCGATGATCGTCCGGGCCTGTTCGCGGATGGCGATGGTGGGGGAGACGAAGCAGCAGATCACCACGGCGCCGTTCTGCACGAACAGCTTGGCCACCTCGGCGATTCGGCGGATGTTCTCCGTGCGGTCCGCATCGCTGAAGCCGAGGTTGTTGTTGATGCCGGTGCGCACGTTGTCGCCATCGAGCACCACGGCATAACGGCCCAGTGCATGCAGCCTGCGTTCCAAGGCGATCGCCAGGGTGCTCTTGCCGCTGCCGCTGAGGCCCGTCATCCACACCACGGCACCGCGCTGGCCCAGCAGCTGTTCCTTGGCGGAACGGTGCAGCAGGCGGTCCTGAACGGGGTGGATGTTGCGGTCGTTGGACACGGACTTGCAAAGGGTGCGCGAAGGTAGCGTTCCGGGCGCGTCCTGACCCCTGTTCCACCCCGTCCGGCGCAGGCTTCCGCCTATCTTTGGTCGCGACATAACCCATGGCCTCCAAGACCCTTTCCGCTGCACATTTCCGCATCCCGAACCAGGGCCCCACCATCGATCAGGTCGGCATCGAGGAGCGCGTGGCCCGCATCAAGACGCGCAGCATCAAGAAAGAAGCGAAGGTGCAGGGCCTGAAGCTGGCCCTGAGCATGATCGATCTCACCACCTTGGAGGGGGCCGATACGCCCAGCCGGGTGAAGCAGCTCTGCTACAAGGGCATGCACCTGCACGACACGCTCACCGGCCTGCCCACGGTGGCCGCCATCTGCGTGTACCCCACGATGGTGAAGGTGGCGAAGAAGGCCTTGGGCGATAGTGGCGTGAAGGTCGCTTCCGTTTCAACGGCCTTCCCCAGCGGACAAGCGCCGAAGAGCGTGAAGATCGCCGACACCAAGTTCGCAGTGAACGAGGGCGCCGACGAGATCGACATGGTGATCAGCCGCGGCCACTTCCACAGCGGCGAGTATGACTTCGTGTTCGATGAGATCGCGGCCATCAAGGAGGCCTGCGGTGAAGCGCGCCTGAAGGTGATCCTCGAGACCGGTGAGCTCGGCACGTACGACAAGGTCCGCCTGGCCAGCGACATCGCCATCGCGGCGGGCGCGGACTTCATCAAGACCAGCACCGGCAAGATCAATCCGGCCGCCACCATGGAGGTGACGCTCGTGATGCTGCACGCCATCCGCGACCACTACCTGAAGACGGGCCGGATGGTCGCCATGAAACCCGCAGGCGGCATCCGCAAGAGCAAGGAGGCCCTGCATTACCTGATGATGGTGAAGGAGGAGCTCGGCCCCGAATGGCTGGACAACCACTGGTTCCGCTTCGGCGCCAGCAGCCTGGCCAACGACATCCTCATGCAGTTGCAGAAGGAGGCCGACGGACACTACCAGAGCGCGGACTATTTCAGCAACGACTAAGGTGTACGGGCGGGAAATTTCCCGCCCCAGCGATCGGCTATTCCACGAAGAGCTTCGCCTCCGATCGCTTTTCACCGGTGATGCGCAACAGGTAGAGGCCGGGTGTGAGCCCATCGCGCGGCACCATGATCCTGCGTTCCTGCACAGCCTGTTCCTCCCTACGGATCGAACGGCCTTGCATATCGAAGAACTCCAAGACCACGGCTCCAGCAGGTTGATCCAACAGCACCGTAAGCTCATCGGTCATGGGGTTGGGGTATAGCGCCACCTGTTCCGCAGCCACGGTAGGAACAGCCGCCGCGAACGTCAAATTCTCATACCAGGCGATCTTGTCATCGTCTTGAGAAGCGGAAAGCACGTCCATGTCCCCATCCCCATCCAGATCGGCCGATGCAACGCTCCTAGCTTGACCCGCCAGGGTTGAAATGATCTGCTGTGGTCCGAATCCCCCCGAGCCATCATTGGCGAAGCTGACGACCGCGTTGCCGGAACTGGAAAGCACATCCATGTCGCCATCTCCATCCAGATCGGCCGTTGCAACGCTGAAAGTTTCATCCGCCAGGGTTGAAATGATCTGCTGTGGCGCGAAGCCTCCCGAGCCATTATTGGCATACCAAGCGACCTTTTCATCGAGTTGGGAAGCGGAAAGCACGTCCAGGTCCCCATCCCCGTCCAGATCGGCCGATGCTGCGCAAAACGCGAATTCCGCGAGGGTTGAAATGACCTGCTGTGGTCCGAAGCCGCCCAAGCCATCATTGGCGTACCAAGCGACCTTATCATCATAGGAGGAAGCGGAAAACACGTCCAGGTCCCCATCCCCATCCAGATCGGCCGATTCAACGAATTGAGCATAATCCGCCAGGGTTGAAATGATCTGCTGTGGCCCAAAGCCTCCTGACCCGTCATTGGTATACCACGCGATCTTATCATCAGTGAGTGAAGCGGAGAGCACGTCCTGGTCCCCATCCCCATCCAGATCGGCCGATGCCACATACGACGCAGTAATCGCCAGGGTTGAAATGATCTGCTGTGGTCCAAAGCCCCCCGAACCATTGTTGGCGTACCAGGCGATCTTATTATCATAGGAGGAAGCGGAAAGCACATCCAGGTCCCCATCTCTATCCAGATCGGCCGCTGCTGCGCAAGAAGCGAAATCCGCTAGGGTTGAAATGATCTGTTGTGGCCCGAAGCCTCCCGACCCATCATTGGCATACCAGGCGATTTTATCGTCCGCGAAGGAAGCGGAGAACACGTCCAAGTCCCCATCCCCATCCAGGTCGGCCGATGCTACGAATCGCGCTGCATCCGCCAGGGTTGAAATGACCTGCTGCGGCCCGAAGAGTTGCGCATGGGTGATGGCAGGGCTCATCACCAGCATCAGCGAGAAGATGGATCGGATCATGGGGTTGGATGTTGGAATGGATCGATGTTCAGGACAAGACGACGTTAGACCGGCGAAGAATCGCTATTCCACGAAGAGCTTCGCCTCCGATCGCTTTTCACCGGTGATGCGCAACAGGTAGAGGCCGGGTGTGAGCCCATTGCGCGGCACCATGATCCTGCGTTCCTGCACAGCCTGTGTCTCCGTGCGGACCGAACGGCCTTGCATATCGAAGAACTCCAGGACCACGGCTCCACCAGGTTGATCCAACAGCACCGTAAGCTCATCGGTCATGGGGTTGGGATATAGCGCGACCTGTTCCGCAGCCACGGTAGGAACAGCCGCGACCACGGTCATATTCTCATACCAGGCGATCTTGTCATCGCCGTAGGAAGCGGAAAGCACGTCCAGGTCCCCATCCCCATCCAGATCGGCTGATGCAACATATCTGGGTTGATCCGTCAGGGTTGAAATGAACTGTTGCGGCCCGAAGCTGCCCGAACCATCATTTGCATACCAGACGAGATTATCATCAGGGACGGAAGCGCAAAGCACGTCCAAGTCCCCATCCCCTTCCAGATCACCCGTTGCAATGCTAGTTGGTCCAGCGAGCTGGGTTGAAATGATCTCCTGTGGTCCGAAGACCCCCGAACCATCATTAGCATACCAGGCGATCTTGTCATCGCCGGTGGAAGCGGAAAGTACGTCCAGATCCCCATCCCCATCCAGGTCGGCAGTGGTGACGCACTGAACTGCTGGCACCAGCACTGAAATGGTCTGTCCTTGCCCGAAGCCCCCCGAACCATTATTGGCATACCAGGCGATCTGGTCATTCCAATTGGAAGAAAAGGCAGCGGAAAGCACATCCAGGTCCCCATCCCCATCCAGATCGGCCGATGCAACGCTTTGAGCTCCATACGCCGAGGTTGAAATTATCTGCTGTGGACCGAACAGCTGCGCATGGGCCATGGCATTGCTCATCACCAGTATCAGGAAGAAGGTGGATCGGATCATGGGGTTGGGCGTTGGGATCGACCAAGGTTTTGGACAAAGGCTAAGCTAGCGAAGATCCATTACGGTACGTGCAGGCACGCTTCATCTGCCGCTTCCATGTCCTTCCCACTCCTGATGCAATGCCACCCGCGAACGGTACCGCATGAAAGTGCACGAGCAACTCGGCCCTGAGTGCTTGCCACCCATTGGTTCCGCTTCGGCGCCAGCAGCTTCGCCAACGACATCCTGATCCAGCTGCACGAATAGCCCGACGGGCACTACCAGATCGCGGATCATTTCAGCAACGACCAGCGTCCTTCGCCGCCGCCAGTCGCGTCCAGGATCACTCGATCACGATCCGGACCCTGGCGCTGGCATCCGCAGTGCGGGTGGTCAGAACGTATGCCCCGGAGATGAGCCCATCGCGCTGCAGCAGGAAGGTGTTGGCGTTGATCGCCCCGCCGCGCACCAGGCGCCCGAGCGCGTCGTGCAGTTCGAAGGAGCGGAAAGCGCCACCCGCGTTGGTCACGGTGAGCCGGTCCGTCATGGGGTTGGGGAAGGCGCTCACAGGCGAGGTGCCCGGAGCGTCGTCAATGCCCACCGTCAACGCAAGGGAGGCCTCATCGCCCACCGTGAACTCACGGAAGCCATCGAAGGAGAGGCCGGTCTGTGTGTAGGGGCCGCTTCCCTGCGCAGGTGCGAATGGATCGACCACCACCCAGGCGAGCCCGTCATAGGCAAGTGCTGCGCAGGCGTTCCGGTCAAAGGATGTTCCCTCGTCCGCAGCGTTCCATTGGAAGATGAGCTGCGCATTGTTCCCGCCGGGCGTTTCCTCTGTGATCACCCACGTGTTGAGCAGGTTGTGCTGGGTGACCGGTATGCCGGTGGCCACACCGGGCTGGTCGTATGCGGTGCTCACGGCGTTTATCACCCGTGCAGTGAAGTTCTCTGCGGGACCGGTCACGAAGTCCATGGTCACAGGCAGGTACGAGGTGGCCGTTCCCACCGCGAACAGGTGAGTGGTGCCGTTCACCGCGCGCTTCAAGCCACCGGTGCCAGCCGTGAGCACGTAGCTGGAGGCGCCGCCACCAACGAGGCTGTTGGACGCCACGCGCGGCAGGTAGAGGTCATGGTCGCCCGCGACGATCCGGCCCGCAGTGAGCGTGAGCACTGAATCCACGCGGTGATCGCTACCGAGGGTGAGGTCGGCCGTGCCGTTCATGCGGAGGTAGTGGATGTGGCCCGCGCCACTGAGGGCCGATCCATCGGGGCCTTGGATCACGGCGTTCGGCGCGATGATGGCCCCGTCGTTCACGATCGTGGCCCCGGCGAAGCGCAGGTCGATGTCGGCGTCGAGGGTCGCATCCGCCAGGATGTTGAAGGTGCCCGCGCAAGGGCCGAAGCTGCCGTTGCTGAAGTAGGTGACACCGTCCAACGCATTGAACACGCCACCGGCCTGGTTGACGAACGCCGTGCTCCAGAAGCTGAACTGAACGGATCCGTTGTTCTTGTTGATGGTGCCTGCGTTGTTGAGGTTGGTGAAGGTCCAGCCCATGTCGTTGTCATCCCAGCCGTTCAGGTTGAGCGTGCCGCCGGGCAGGTTGTTGAACACGTTCGGGCCGGAACCATTGCTGTGGGTACGCCCGCTCTGCATGGTCCATGTGCCCTCGTTGTTGATCGTGCCGTTGAGGAAGGCGAAGCCATTGGTGCTGGCTGTCGCGCCTGCGGAGAGGTGCAGGAGCCCATCCGAGTTCACATACCCGTTGGTGAGGTTGAAGACCCCGCCCGGAGGGATGGACACCTCGGCCGGTCCGGTGAAGTTGCCTTGCGTAAGGTCATACTGCTGCACGGTCAGGGGTTGCTCCACATCGATGGTGCCATTGGTCTGGGTGATCAGGGGCAGATCATCGCAGGTGCTGCCTGCGTTGAGGTTCAATGTGCCGTATTCGACGATCAGGTGGGGCAGATCGTTGAGGGAGCCGCCGGCGCTGTTGGTGAAGGTGCCATCCGAAAGGCGCAGTGCCGAACCCGAATCGAAGGCGAAGACCCCCGAATTCGTGATGGTCCCACTGCTCTGCTTCAAGCTGCCACCGTTCACGTTCACGGTGCCGCTGTTGTTGAGCGTTGCCACCCACCAGGTGAACTCCGCGGGGCTGTTGTTCTGCTCGATCGTGCCCGCGTTGTTCACGGTGATGAAGGAGAGGCCCAATGCCGGATCATCCCAGCCGTTCAGTGCGAGCACACCGCCGCTCAGGTTGTTGAAGGCCTGTGCGCCACCGCCCGTCGATGTCAGGCGTCCGTTGAGCATCGTCCAGGTGCCGGCGTTGTTCACGGTGCCACCGAGGTAGAAGGTACCCGAACTGCTCGCGGATCCTCCGCTCTGGATCTCCAGCACGGCATCCGAGCCGATGTAGCCGGTCGAGCAGCTGAACGCGCCTCCGCTGGCCACCACAATGGACCCCGGACCGTTCAGGTAATTGGTGGAATGCAGCAACGTGCCGTTGATGAGCAGGTCGATGCCTTGGCCGTCCTGCACGTTCAAGCTCGCGAACAGGCCGGTGCTCAAGGTACCGCCGAGGTCCACCACGGTCTGGTCAATGGTCAGGTTGCCGGGCGACAGCGTGACGGAATGTCCAGTGCGGATGGTGATGACGCCGCTGGCAAGCGAAGGCGCGATCGCTGCAGCGACCCAGGTGCCGGCGGTATAGCGCTGCCAGGTGGCCGCGTTGCCCCAATCGCCCGAGGCGGCGCTTCGGTAGTCATCATTGTTCTGTGCAACGGCCTGGTCAGCGGCCAGGGAAGCGAGGAGCGTGATCGTGCAGAGGGTGCGGAAGTGACGGCGCATCGGGGAGCAGGGGTTGATGCCGGCAAAGCTCCGTCGTCACCAGCACCTTCACCATAACATGTTCGTGGAGGGGGGGTCTGCCTACCGCTCGTACAACTTGTTCAGCGCCTCCGTGCGGCTGTGCACCTGGAGCTTGTTGTAGATGGCGCGGATGTAAGTGCGCACCGTTTCGATGCTGAGGCCGAGCCGGTCCGCGATCTCCTTGTAGGGATACCCTTCGGCGAGCAGCTGCACGAGTTCGTTCTCACGAGGGGTGAGGCTCTTCATCAAGGCTGCGTTCACCTGCTTCTGTTGCACGCTGGCCACCACCATGCGCGCGATGGCGAGCGACATGGGCGACCCGCCCCGGTGGATGTCCTGGATCGCCTGTACGATCTCGGGCGGTGTCGCTGATTTCAGCAGATACCCTGTTGCGCCGGCCACCAGCGCATTGAAGAGATGCACGTTGTCCTCGAACACGGTGATCACGAGGAACTGCAGCTGCGGTCGTTTCGGTTTGCATTGGGCGATGCACTCAATGCCGCTTTGCCCGGTCAGGTGGATATCGGTGAGCACCACGTCGAGGTCCTCCAACCGCTCAGGCCGGGCCAGAAAGGCCTCCACGCTGGGGTAGCTGCCCCGCAGGTCCAGGTCCGCGCCATCGCGAACGGCCTCCTCGAACGCGATGCGCATGTCGCGATCGTCCTCGATGATGGCTATACGGATGGGCATGGCAGCGAAGGTATCGGCATGGTTCAGGCCACTGAATCACATGTTCGTGGAGGGTGCGGGCGCGGTGAAAAGGACCTCCGTACCACTGGCTCCGCTGTTCACCTGCACCTCGCCATGCACCGCTTCCGCACGTTTGCGGAAGTTCATGAGGCCATTGGCTCCCTCACGCACCGTGGTGGGGTCGAAGCCGCGGCCATTGTCCTTCACTCGGAGCGCCAGTCGATCATGCTGCAGGTCAAGCGATACCTCAATGATATTGGCACCGCTGTGCTTCAAGGCATTGTTCACCGCTTCCTTCATGGTCAGCAACACGTTGCGCTTCAGCTCCGGGCCGATGATCCGATCACGGTGCGCAGCGGCGCAGTGCAGGTCCAAGATCAGCTGTATGTCCAGGTGCTCGAACTGTTTGGCCAGCATGCTTCGGATGTAGGCGATGAAGGACCCATAGCTATCGTTGCGGGGGTCCACGGTCCAGACGATCTCGCCCAGCTCCTGCACCAGTTCCGTGCTGGCCTGGGAGATACGCTGCGCCTGTTGCGGATCGCCGCCGAGCTTGCGGGTCATCAGCATGATGCGGGTAAGCCCACTGCCGATACCGTCGTGGATGTCGCGGGAGATGCGCATGCGGACCCGTTCGACCTCGCGTTCCTTCTCCACCACCTGGAGCTTCCGCAGGTAGCGCGCGGCCAGCACCTTCCGGGTCAGCAGGCTCACCATCGCAACCCCGAGCACCACCAGCCCAAGGCGTGCCCACCAGGAGGCCCACCACGGTGTGGCCACGCTGAACACGGCTTCGGTGAAGACCGGCAGGAACGAAGGGCCCTCTGCCCGCAATTGGAACGTGTAGTCGCCGGGTGCAAGTCCGATGAGGTCCGTGCGCCGTTGATCGTCCATCGGCGTCCACGGCTGTGCCGTGCCATTCCGTATCAAGCGATAGGCGTAGGTGATGGTGTTCCCGTCAAGCAGCGCGACACAACCATAGGTGATGGTCAGCCTGTTCTGATGAAAGGGGAGCTCCACGGCCACGCCTTGCGAAAAGGCTTCCGTGAGGTCCTTGTCGTTCGCCCGAACGCTACGCAGAAGGAGGTTGCGTGGCGCAGTGAAGGGCTCGAAGCTGCCGGGACAACGGACCACGCCGTTTCCTGTGAGCACGACGTCGCCGTTCGTGGTGGTCGCCAGTTCACCCGTCATGCGCGATGGCACACCGATCAATTCGTTCAAGGGGTGGAGCAGGTCGCTGCGGGCATCCAGCAGGAACGCGCCACGATCGGAGCTGAGCCACACACGCCCCTGACCGTCGCAGGTCGCATCCTGCAGCACCGGACGATCGGGCAGGTACCAGCGGCGACGTGTGCGCCATGCCGTTCCCGAAGCGCCACGTTCCAAGCGCCATATCCCCATGCTGCGGGTATACACGATCAGGTCCCCAGAGGGGATCGCGATCGCGCCTTCCACGTCCCCCATCTGCTGTCGGTCGGTAAGTTGAAGGGTGAGGGTGACCAGGTCGTTCACGTCGATGACCACCGGGGCTCCCATTCGCCGTGTGGCGAGCATGTGGCCGCTGTCCAGCTGCGTGATCGAGATGAGGTCCGCCATGGTCGCGTCCTCGGGCATGGGCACAACGACCGTGCGGTGATCCGTCGGATCATGGCGGAGCAAGCCATGCGTGCTGGTGATCAACCAAAGCCGGCCCCGCGCATCTTCCGCCTGGTCCAGGATGTACGGATAGGGATCCTCCTCTCCGCCATCGGGCGTCAGTGGTACCTCCTGCAGGGTGCCGCTTCCGGGCACATGCAGCCACAGCCCTTTCGTGGCGCCCACCCACACGTGGCCCCTGGTAGGGCCATGCTGCGACACCATCAGCTTGAACGGTTCGAACATAGTGCTCCGCGTTGGGAACCTGATCTCCTCACGCACGCGCCCCTTCCTGTCCGTGCGCATCAGCTTGCGGTCCGTGTAGAACCGGACCGCCCAGTAACCATCGTCCTCCAACGTGCCGGCCACATGAATGCTGCCCTTCGGGTCCAACCCGCTGAGGACCTCCACGTCGGCGGCCGGCGGCGCTGCGAGCAGGAGCTTGCCGATGGAGCCGATGTAGGCTTTTCCCCGATCGACCAGCAGGCCGAGCGACACGGGGGCCTGGGGTGCGGTCGTGATGCGCTGCCCATCGAACAGGCGCAGGGTATCATCCATGCTCAGCAACCAACTGCCAGGCCCCAGCTGGACCACGTCGCGAACGATGTTCCGCAGCCCGTCGAGCGGAAGGTGCAAATAGTGGGCGGTGAACGTGCCGGTGGGGATGTTGAACCGGAGCAGGCCCAGTCCCCAGCTCGTGCACCACAACGTGTTCGGGTCGTATTGGTCCGGCACCAGGTCCAGCAGGAGCACCTTGTTCGGATCCTGCCCGAGGGGTGCGCAATGGTAGATGCGTTCCTGTCCGGTGTTCGGATCCCGTTGGCGCACGGCATTGCGGTCGGCATACCACAAGTGCCCGTCCGGAGCCTCCCAGCCACCCACAGGCCGTCGGGGATCGCCCTGCGGGTGCTTCGCCGCGCGGAATGCCGTATCGCCGTTGGCCAGATGATACAGGCCTCCCCGCCCCATGAAGGCCCAAAGCCCGGTGCTGGAAGGGCTCAGCGAAAGGCATTCGATCGGTATGGACGAGCCGTCGTCGCGCACAGTGGGCATCCGGTCGCGCTCGCCGGTGAGGGCGTTCACACGGAAGATGCCCTTTGGCGTGGCGGCCCAGACCCATCCGTCCGCCGTCGCGAGCACGTCGTACATGGCATCGCTGGGGATCGAACGGGGATCCGCCGGGTCGCTCTCGTAACGTTCCAAGGCACCTCCATCGAAGCGCAACAGCCCACGGTCCGTTCCCAACCACAGCGCGCCCTTGGGGTCCATGGCGAGCGCACGGATGCGCTCATCGTCCAAGCCGGGCACCGGAAGGTCCACAACACGGAGCTCCTGCCCCAGGACCGTGCTGCCCATGGCCAAGGCCAACAGAAGCCAACAGCATCGCGCGCGTGTTCGGATGGTGTGGAACATGGTCGTGACCAAGATAGTGCGGTGCGATCGTGTCCTTCAACAGCAGGCATCCGCAGGGGCAGGGAGATCCTGCACCACCTGAGGAGGGTGAAGTACGCCCGCGAAGTGGAATGGCAGCACAACGATCACCTGGGACGATCATCGACTGAACCCGCAGCAGACAGTACGTGCACACCACATCGGCCCGACCGGTCCTTCCGCCGTGGAGGAGAGCGGACAGGATGCGATCACCCTGTACCCGAACCCTTCCACCGGTACGGTACATGTGGGTGGTTTCGCCGGAAGCACGCAATGGCAGGTGCGTTCCACTGATGGTCGCTTACTGGACCAAGGCACGATGTCCGGCAACAGTGCGCAATTGGAATTCGATGCGCTGGCCAATGGAGCGTATTGGATTGCCTTGGAGAACAATAGCGTTCGCACTGTGCTGCGCGCTGTGATCATGCGATAGCATGTCAACAACCACCCGGTAGGCCCAACCTGCGCGAACTGTGATCCCGGTCGGATCGTCCAGCGGCCGGGGTGGCCTTTACTTGAATGGACCTATGCTTCGTTCCGCTTCAGCGCTCACGATCCAGTTGCGCATGACCATGAAGCACGAGAACATCCCGTTCATCGCCCTGGCCCTGCTGACCGGGCAGCACGTGAGCGCCCAACAACCCCGCTCGAGCTTGGTGCGCAGGCCGGGCCCGGCCTCTCCTGGCTCCGTGATAACGATGCCATCGACAGGACAGATGTCCTCCTCGGACCAGGCGCAGGGCTCACGTTCCAGTACGACCTGTCGGAGCGTTCCGGTATCCGCCTCCGCGCTGGCTGCCAGCGCAAGGACCTGCGCGATGAGGTGATCTTCACCGACGTGGTCTGCTCGGGGCTCGCCTTGTGCAGGCGAAGGGAACCTTGGCACATAACTTGCCTGCCGCACGCACACACACCTTCCCCCATGCAGCACGCCTACCCTCTCCTTCGCCACACGCTCCTTGCCCTCGCCTGCACCCCGCTGCTGGCGAACGCCCAGCTCAGCCCCGCCTGGACCGCCGAAACCGGTCCGGTGCAGTGGATGCGCACCACCGCCGCCGGCGCGCTGGTGGCCTGCACCGGCACCGGCCTCAAGGGCATCGATCCGTCCACCGGTGCGGTCGCCTGGACCATCGCCGAACTGGCCAACGTGGCCGAGGAGGGCTACGCCGAGGTGGAGCGTTCCCCCTTCATCACGCTCGTGCCCGCCGGGCACCCCGAAGACCTCTTCATCGTGGAGCCCTTCAGCGGTACGGTGGCCTTCAGCAGCGAAGCGGCCGGCATCAGCAACATCACCAGCAAGTACTTCCTCTATGCGAACAACGTGATCGTGCTTGCGGGGCAGAAGGCCGACAAGACCGCGGCCATGGCCTGCGTGGACATGGGTACCGGCACGGTGCGCTGGACCAAGGACGACAGCTTCAGCCGCATCACGGCGTGCAACAGCGCCGGGCCCGATGCCTTCCTGCTCTGCACCTTCGCCTACATCTACAAGCTGGATGCGGCCACCGGCCAGGAGCTGTGGAAGAAGGCCCCGAACCCCGAGGCCGAGAAGATGAGCGCCGGCATGGGCAACCTGATGGCCCTGATGGACAAGAACGCGGCCAACCTGAACATCCCCGGCGTTTCGGGCCTCTTCGTCACCTCGCCGAACGCGCCGGACCTGTGCTTCATCGGCATGCAGAACGAGCAGCGCAAGGAGATCACCGATGCGCAGGGGAAGAAGACGGTCACGCTGACCTACAGCACCTTCGTCAACGCTTTCCGCATCGGTGACGGCTCCTATGCCTGGAGCGCGCCGCTGACGATGCCGCAGAAGCTGGGCACGATCGTGCCGCTGAAGGCGGGCCTGCTGGTGGGCGCCGGCGACACCCGCAGCGTGGACCTGCTGGACTACGCCAGCGGCGCCGGCAAGTGGGGCAAGAACGGCAAGGGCATCAACGTGAAGGGCATCCTGGCGGGTGCCGTGCAACTGGGCGACCGCACCCTGCTCACCAGCGGCGGCGAGGACGGTGTGATCACCCTGGTGGACGCGATGGGCGTGGAGGTGTGGAAGAAGCCGGCCAAGCTGGACGGCGTGGTGCGCAGCGTGAAGTTCATGGGCGGCGACGTGCTCGTGGCCACCGAACAGGAGGCCGACCTCATCGACCTGTCCACCGGCCTCTCCCGGCTGGAGAAGCCGCTCCTGGGCGGCGCGGGGCTGGTGGCTTCGGGCCCTTCGGACACCTACGTGTTCAACACGAAGGACGGGCTGCTCTATGCCGTGCCGGCTTCAGGCGGTTCCGCCAGGGCGGTGTCCACCGTGCCGGTGGCGTTCGAGGGCAAGGAGAAGCCCACGCGTCTGGAGCACACCGAGGCGGGCCTGGTGCTTTCCAGCGACCAGAACCTGGCCCTGCTGGGCGCCGACGGCAGCGCGAAGTACCGCAAGTACTTCCCCGCCCCCCGCGAGAGCGGCCTGGTGCGCGCGCTGAAGTACGCCAGTGCCGTGCGTGCCGCCTATTACACCGCGGCCTTCGGGTACACCAGCGCGGCCTTCGGGAACGCCGCCCAGAACATCCAGGTGACCGATGCGAACAGCGCCAACGCCAAGGAGCTCGCCGGGGATCTGAGCACCGGGTTCGCGGATCTCACCCAGCAGGCGGGCAGCGCCACCAAGCGCTTCTGGCAGGAGGCCGGCGCCCGCTTCAAGGCCAGCTCCACCACCAACGACATCCACTTCGTGATGACCGAGTCCGGCAAGGGTTCCTATGCGCTGAAGGCGCTGCACAAGCACGATGGCGGCGAAGCGGCCACCATCCCGCTGGGCAGCGACAAGAGCCCGCGCTACGAGGTGGACGGCATCACCAACGCCGTGTACCTCGTGGATGGTACTGCCGTGACCTGCTACCGGCCATAGTGCAAGCGCTGTTCGTGGGCGCTCGTTGAGCGCTTTCAGCACCACCTTCGTCTTGAAAGCAGGGCTGTGCTTGCGGTAGGTCTTTTTCATGGTGTCGTTCAGCAATGCACCGATCGCCACCTGTCCTGATCCACTCTACCACCTCAATTTACGGCGGTCATTTCGACCGTGAGGCTGCCTCTATCTTTGAACCAATGGCAACCAAGAAGAAGACCGTTGAGTGGGCGCTTTCGCCCGCCCCCGAAAGCAAAGACCACTTCACCCTCAAGTCCGAGTACGACCTCTTCATCGGCGGCAAATGGGTGAAGCCCAAGTCGGGCAACTACTTCGACACCATCAACCCCGCCAACGAGCAGAAGATCGCGCGCATCGCCGAAGCCAACGCGGCCGATGTGGACGCCGCCGTGAAGGCCGCGCGCAAGGCCTGCGACAATGTGTGGAGCAGGATGCCCGCCGCCGAACGCGCCAAGTACATCTACCGCATCGCGCGCTTGTTGCATCCGTTCCGGACCACTAGTTTTAGTGTGGAACGCTGAACAAACGCAACCGACCGCCCCATGACCTCCATGCTCCGAGAAGTACCCCTCCGCGCACACGGCCTGTCCCGCCTGTGTTTACTGACCCTTGCTGGCGCGGCGGCGCTGTGGGCCAACAGCCTGCTGGCCCATGGCCCGGCTGGAGACCGTTCCAAGGGAGTGCTCTTCGCGCTGAACAACGGTAGCCGCTCGGTGGCCGCGGTCGGCTTCGAGGAGAACAAGGGCCAGGTGTCCACCACGGACGGTGTTCCCGCGACCGATGTGCGTTTCCGCTACGCACAGGGTGCCACCAGCATCTTCCTGCTGCGCAACGGCATCGCCTACCAGTTCAATCGGCGGCACCGGCCCGAGGGCATGGTGGCGCTGGAGCAGGAGGCGCGGCACGCGCCAACCGAACATGTCGATCTGCACGCCATGCGTGAGCAGGTGCGCCTGGAGACCTACCGGATGGATATGCTGCTGGAAGGCGCCGACCCCGATGCGGCGATGAGCACCGAGGGCCGCAGCGCCGATCACACCAACTACTATACCCACGATGTGCTGGACGTCCACACGTACACGCGCATCACCTATCATGAGGTCTATCCCGGCATTGATTGGGTGGTGTACACGACGGACGCGGGGCTGAAGTACGACTTCGTGGTGCGCCCCGGCGCCGACCCCGAGCAGATCAAGCTGCGCTTCATGCACCACGAGGAGCTGCGTGTAGAGGCTGATGGCAGCCTGACGCACGGCAACCGAATGGGCCGCTTCACCGAGGCACCCCCGGTTAGCTTCCAAGGTGCCCGCGTTGTGGGTACGCGCTTCGTGCTGAATGCCGACCCCGAACAGCCAGGGCAGGCCCTGCTACGCTTCGCCCTGGACCCATACGACCGTGCTGCCACATTGCGCATTGACCCCGCACGCCTCTGGGGTACTTATTACGGTGGTGACAGCCTGTTGACGTATGGTTTATCCTGCGCCGTGGATGGCAACAGGAATGTGTTCCTGGCGGGCACGACAACTTCCCCCAACAGCATCGCCAGCGTCGGCGGTCATCAGAGCACCTTTGGGGGGTTCTGGGACGCATTCCTGGTCAAGTTTGATGCGGCGGGCGTCCGCCAGTGGGGCTCCTATTATGGAGGAAGCAGCCTTGACGATGGTAGATCCTGCGCCGTGGATGGCAGCGGGAATATATTCTTGGCGGGGTATACAGCTTCCATTAACGCCATCGCCAGCAACGGACATCAGGACACCTTAGGGGGGTTCTGGGACGCCTTTCTGGTGAAGTTCGATGCGGCGGGCGTCCGCCAGTGGGGTACCTACTACGGTGGAGCCGATGAAGACCTGGGCTTTTCCTGTACTGTCGATGGCAGCGGGAATGTGTTCTTGGCGGGGAGTACAACTTCCATCAACGCCATCGCCAGCAGCGGACATCAGAACACCTATGGTGGTGGGGACTATGACGCCTTCCTGGTGAAGTTCGATTCGGTCGGCGTCATCCAGTGGGGCACCTATTACGGGGGAAGCGGCATTGAAGGTGGATATTCCTGCACCGGGGATGGTAGCGGGAATGTGTTCTTGGCGGGGTATACAGCTTCCACTACCGCCATCGCCAGCAACGGACATCAGGACACCTACGGGGGGTTCTGGGACGCCTTTCTGGTGAAGTTCGATGCGGCGGGCGTCCGCCAGTGGGGTACTTACTACGGTGGAGCCGATGAAGACGTGGGCTTTTCCTGTACTGTCGATGGCAGCGGGAATGTGTTCTTGGCGGGGCAGGCGCAATCCACCAATGCCATTGCCACCGTTGGGGCTCATCAGAACAACTATGGGGGGACGCGGGACGCTTTCTTGGTGAAGTTCGACCCTGCGGGGATGCGCCAGTGGGGCACTTACTACGGGGGAAGCCTTCTAGACTGGGGTCAATCCTGCGCCGTGGACGGCAGTGGTAGTGTGTTCTTGGCGGGGAATACGTGGTCCCCCACCGTCATCGCAAGCGGGGGGCATCAGATTACCTTTGGGGGTGTATCGGACGCTTTCTTGGTGAAGTTCGACCCTGCGGGGATGCGCCAGTGGGGCACCTACTACGGGGGAAGCCTTCAAGACTGGGGTCATTCCTGCGCCGTGGACGGCACTGGTAGTGTGTTCTTGGCGGGGGATACGTGGTCTGACAGTGCCATTGCCACCATCGGGGCGCATAAGGAATCATTAGGTGGGCTCTACAACGCCTATTTAGTGAAGTTCCGAGGTACTGAAGTCGGCATCGACGAGGGCATTTTGGATGGGTTCGAAGTGTTCCCCAATCCGGCCGATGGGCTGGTCACCGTTCAGTTGGACCAGCCTCCAGCCCCAGGCGATCGCTACCAGGTGCTGGATGCTGCGGGCAAGATGGTGCTCCAGGGTCGCCTCGCCGAGCAGGTGAGCATCATCGATCTGCGCCAGGAGATCAGCGGGGTCTACCTGTTGCAACTCATTACAGCTCGCGGTATCCTTAGTGAACGGATCATCAAGCGCTGACCGCCTGAGCCCAGAGGAAGCCTCGGTCATGTGGCCGTGGCTTTTCATTCAGGTCCGGAGCAGCTGTTTCGTCCAAGAGGTCGGAAAGCACTTGTGGATGAACTACTTCAATTTGGCGTGTCTGCGGGACGAGGATCGTGGTGGGCGCTGCGCGTCCTAGCCCTCTATCTTCGACCCTCGCCTTCCCCCGGAGCAAGTCCGGGGGAAGCCGCACAACGCATGGCAAAGAAGATCCTCTCCTGGCCCCTCGCCCCAGCCCCCGAGTCCAAGGACCACTTCACCCTGAAGAGCGAGTACGACCTCTTCATCGGCGGCAAATGGGTGAAGCCCAAGTCGGGCAACTACTTCGACACCATCAACCCCGCCAACGAGCAGAAGATCGCGCGCATCGCCGAAGCCAACGCAGCCGATGTGGACGCCGCCGTGAAAGCCGCGCGCAAGGCCTACGACAACGTGTGGAGCAGGATGCCCGCCGCCGAACGCGCCAAGTACATCTACCGCATCGCGCGCTTGCTGCAGGAGAAGGCCCGCCAGTTCGCCGTGGTCGAGAGCATGGACGGCGGCAAGGCCATCCGTGAAAGTCGCGACGTGGACGTGCCCCTCGCCGCCGCGCACTTCTTCTACTACGCCGGTTGGGCCGACAAGCTCGGATACGCCTTCCCCGGAAAGACACCGAGCGCGCTCGGCGTCGCCGGGCAGATCATCCCGTGGAACTTCCCGCTGCTCATGGCCGCGTGGAAGATCGCGCCCGCGCTGGCCTGCGGCAACACCGTGGTGCTGAAGCCCGCCGAGACCACACCGCTCACATCGCTGTTGCTCGCCGAGCTCATCCAGGAAGCCGAACTGCCCGATGGCGTCGTCAACATCATCACCGGTGCAGGTGCCACCGGCGCGGCGCTCGTCAACCATCCGGGCATCGACAAGATCGCCTTCACCGGCAGCACCGGCGTGGGCAAGCTCATCCAGAAGAGCATCGCAGGCACCGGCAAAAAGGCCACGCTCGAACTCGGCGGCAAGGCGGCCAACATCATCTTCGCCGATGCCACCATCGACCAGGCCGTCGAAGGCATCATCAACGGCATCTACTTCAACCAGGGCCACGTGTGCTGCGCCGGCAGCCGCCTCTTCGTGGAGGAAAGCGTGCACGACGAGGTCATCCGCAAGCTCAAGCACCGCATGCGCTCGCTCGTCGTGGGCGATCCACTCGACAAGAACACCGACATCGGCGCCATCAACTCGCGCGAACAACTGACAACCATCAACCGCTACCTGAAGGCAGGCGTGAGCGACGGAGCGGAGATGTACCAGCCCACCTGCGACCTCCCTTCGAAGGGCTTTTGGTGCCGCCCCACGCTCTTCCTCAACGTGGCGCAGAGCGCGCGCATCGCGCAGGAGGAGATCTTCGGTCCCGTGCTCGCCGTGCAGACCTTCCGCACCGTGGACGAGGTGATCCAGAAAGCCAACAACACGCCCTACGGCCTCAGCGCCGGCGTGTGGACGGACAAAGGCAGCAAGATCTTCAACCTCACCAGCAAATTGCGCGCGGGCGTCATCTGGGCCAATACCTACAACAAGTTCGATCCCACCTCACCCTTCGGGGGGTACAAGGAAAGCGGGTATGGACGGGAAGGTGGGTTGCACGGGTTGGGGGCGTACTTGAAT